>NZ_JAFAGT010000001.1 GCF_019237615.1 Roseateles sp.
CGTCGACGACCGCGAGGCGGTGCAGGCGCGGCTGAAGCAGGCCGGCATCCCGACGGCCGTGCACTACCCGAGGCCGCTGCACCACCAGCCGGCCTATGCGCGCTATGCGGCGGCCGACGCCTGCCCGCACAGCATCGCGGCGGCGCAGCGGGTGATGAGCCTGCCCATGAGCGCCGACCTCACCGAGGACCAGCAGGACCGGGTCGTCAGCGCCTTGGCCGCCGCCCTGGGCTGAGCCGCGGGCCCCATGCCATCCCAGCCGATAGGCTGGCTCAATATCGCCGATTTGATTAATGTTTTCAACTGAAAACTAGATTTCTATATAGTTCTTCCTATCCCTTCAACCCCGGCCCCCACTGGAGCTTTTTCGCAATGTCCCTGATCAACACCCAAGTCCAGCCCTTCAAGACCGAAGCCTTCCACAACGGCAAGTTCATCACCGTCACCGACGAATCCCTGAAGGGCAAGTGGTCCGTGCTGATCTTCATGCCGGCCGCCTTCACGTTCAACTGCCCGACCGAAGTCGAGGACGCCGCCGACCACTACGCCGAGTTCCAGAAGCTGGAGACCGAGGTCTACATCGTCACGACCGACACGCACTTCTCGCACAAGGTCTGGCACGAGACCTCGCCGGCCGTCGGCAAGGCCAAGTTCCCGCTGGTGGGCGACCCGACCCATACGCTGACCAACGCCTTCGGCGTGCACATCCCCGAGGAAGGCCTGGCGCTGCGCGGCACCTTCGTGATCAACCCCGAAGGCGTCATCAAGACGGCCGAGGTGCACTCCAACGAGATCGCCCGCGACGTCAAGGAAACGCTGCGCAAGCTGAAGGCCGCCCAGTACACCGCCAAGAACCCCGGCCAGGTCTGCCCGGCCAAGTGGAACGAAGGCGCCAAGACCATCGCCCCGTCGCTGGACCTGGTCGGCAAGATCTAAGCCACAGCGTGCTGTTTGCAAGGAGCCCGGGAGGGCTCCTTCCCTCCGCAGAACCCCGCAGGTTCTGCTGAAAGGGCCTCCGACGCCGGGGACTCTTTCAGCAGTGGCCCGCCTCGCCACGCCTCATTGAAAGGACCCCGCCATGTTGGACGCCGCACTGAAGACCCAGCTCCAGGGCTACCTGGACCACGTCAAGCTCCCCTTCGAAATCATTGCCTCGCTGGACAACTCCACGTCCAGCGACGAGATGCGCGAACTGCTGGAAGAGATCGCCGGCATGTGCGACAAGATCTCGCTGCGCACCGATGGCGTCGACACCCGCACGCCGTCCTTCCTGCTGCGCCGCACCGGCACCGAGCAATCGCTGCGCTTCGCCGCCATCCCGCTGGGCCACGAGTTCACGTCGCTGGTGCTGGCGCTGTTGTGGACCGGCGGCCATCCGCCCAAGGTCGAGTCCGCCCAGATCGACGCCGTGAAGGCGCTCGACGGCGATTTCGACTTCGAGATCTACATGAGCCTGACCTGCCACAACTGCCCGGACGTGGTGCAGGCGCTGTCGCTGATGTCCATCGTCAATCCGCGCATCCGCACCACCGTCATCGATGGCGGCCTGTTCCAGGGCGAGGTCGAGTCGCGCGAGATCATGGCCGTGCCGGCCGTGTGGCTGAACGGCCAGCCCTTCGCCTCGGGCCGCATGTCGCTCGAAGAGATCGTCGCCAAGCTCGACACCGGCGCCGCGGCGCGCGACGCGAAGAAGCTGGATGCCGAGGAACCCTACGACATGCTCATCATCGGCGGCGGCCCTGCCGGCGCCGCTGCGGCCGTGTACGCGGCACGCAAGGGCATCCGCACCGGCGTCGCGGCCGAGCGATTCGGCGGCCAGGTCAACGACACGCTGGGCATCGAGAACTACATCTCCGTCTCGATAACCGATGGACCCAAGTTCGCCGCCGCGCTGGAGGGCCATGTCAAGGACTACCAGGTCGACATCCACAACCTGCAGCGGGCCGAGAAGCTGACGCCTGCCGCCCAGCCCGGCGGCCTCGTCGAGGTGGAGCTGGCCAACGGCGCCAAGCTCAAGGGCAAGACCGTCATCCTGTCCACCGGTGCGCGCTGGCGCAACGTGGGCGTGCCCGGCGAGGCCGAGTACAAGAACAAGGGCGTGGCCTACTGCCCGCATTGCGACGGCCCGCTGTTCAAGGGCAAGCCGGTCGCCGTCATCGGCGGCGGCAACTCCGGCGTCGAGGCGGCCATCGACCTGGCCGGCATCGTCAGGCATGTGACGCTGCTCGAGTTCGGCGCGGAACTGCGCGCCGACGCGGTGCTGGTGACCAAGCTCAAGAGCCTGTCCAACGTCACCATCATCACCAATGCGCAGACCACCGAGTTCACCGGCACCGCCGGCAAGCTCGACGGCCTGAACTACACCGACCGCGTGTCAGGCGAGGCCAGGCGCGTCGACGTGGAAGGCTGCTTCGTGCAGATCGGCCTGGTGCCCAACACCGAGTGGCTGCGTGGCACGGTGGAGTTGAGCCGGCACGGCGAGATCATCGTGGACGCCAAGGGCGCTACCTCGGTGCCCGGCGTGTTCGCTGCCGGCGACGTGACGACCGTGCCCTTCAAGCAGATCGTCATCGCAGCCGGCGACGGCGCCAAGGCGGCCCTGGGCGCGTTCGACTACCTGATGCGGAACTGAAGCGGCGGCCGGCGCTCAGGCGCCGGCTGGGGTCACAGCTTCATCTGCGCAAACGCCGCCTGCAGGCCGGCCACGCCGCCCACGCGCTGTTCGTTGATGAAGACCTGGGGCATCTGGCGCACCGACGGGCCGCACTTCTCGTAGAAGGCCAGGCGCTGGGCCTCGTCGTCGATCTTGATTTCCTCGAATCCCAGGCCCTTGGCCTTGAGCAGGCTCTTGACGGTATCGCACTGGGGGCAGGCGGACTTGGAATAGACGACGATGTTGAGCTGCATGGTGCGAGTTTAGAAGGGTCAGAGCGGCCTGACGGTCAGCGCGCGACGGGTCTGCCACAGGCCTTCGGCACTGTAGACGGCCAGCGCGCCCCAGATGAAGCCGAAGGCGACGAGGCGGTTGGCGTCCATGGGCTCCCTGAACAGGAACACGCCAAGCAGGAACTGCAGCGTGGGCGACGCGTATTGCACGATGCCCAGCGTCGCCAGCGGGATGCGCCGCGCGCCGGCCGCGAACAGCAGCAGGCTGCCGGCCGTGACCGGGCCCGTGCCGATCAGCCAGGCCCAGTCCACGGCCGTCTGCCCGGCCATGCTGCCGTCCTGCGACCACCAGAGCAGGCCGGCCGCTGCCAGCGGCGCGAGGATGAGGGTCTCCAGCGTCAGCCCCTCGATGGCGCCCAGCGCCGCGGTCTTGCGCATCAGGCCGTAGAGGCCGAAGCTGACCGCCAGCACCAGCGCCACCCAGGGCAGGCTGCCGGCCGACACGGTCAGCCAGACGACGCCGAAAGCCGCCAGCCCGACGGCCAGCCACTGCATGGGCCGTGGTCGCTCGTGCAGCACGGCAAAGCCCAGCGCCACATTGACCAGCGGGTTGATGAAATAGCCCAGGCTGGCATCCAGCACGTGGCCGTGGCCCACGGCCCAGACATAGGTCAGCCAGTTGACGGCGATCAGCGCGGCGGACAGCGCGAAGCGCCGCCAGGTCGCCGCGCTCACCCCGCGCAGCCATTTCAGATGACCCGTCGCCAGCAGCACGATGGCGACAAAAGCCAGGGACCACAACGTGCGATGGGCCACGATCTGCAGCGCCGGGATGGTGGCGATCTGGCGGAAGTACAGTGGGAACAGCCCCCAGCTGAGGTAGGCGCCGAGGGCGAAGAGGATGCCGGAGTTCATGGCCGGCATTCTCATTGAGGGTTTGTCCGGGTGCTGACGTAGGGACGTCCGCGTCGAATGCTCCCGGGCTCGTTCGTCGTCCTTTCATGGCCCTTGTCGAATTCACCCCCCAGCTGCGCCGCTTTGTCGACGCGTCGTCCTGCCAATGCGAGGCGTCCACGCTTCGCGAGGCACTGGATGCGGCGTTTGCAGCCCAGCCGCGCCTGCGCGGCTACATCCTCGACGAGCAGGGCCATCTGCGCGTCAACGTGGCCGTCTTCATCGACGGCCGGCGTGCGCGCGACCCGCGTGGCCTGAGCGACCCCTTGCGGTCCGACAGCCGCATCCATGTGCTGCAAGCTTTGTCCGGAGGTTGAAACCATGAATGACCGCGCCTGGGCCGCGACCCGCAAAGGACTGTTCGAGCTGCGCCGCCGCGCGGGCGGCTGGCAGATCGAGAACCTCAGCTTCGTGGCCGACCCCGTCACCATGCTGCTGCCGCCCGACGACTCGGGCCACATGTTGGCCGGCCTCAACCTCGGCCATTTCGGCGCCAAGCTGCATGTCAGCGACGATGCCGGCCGCAGCTGGCGCGAGGTGGCAGCGCCCAGCTTCCCGCCCCAGCCGCCCGAGGCCGAGGGACCGGCGTGGAAGCTGGAGCAGGTGTTCGCGCTGGAGCGCGCGGGCGACGCCATCTGGTGCGGCAGCGTGCCGGGCGGCCTGTTCGTCAGCCGTGACGGCGGTGAATCCTGGCGGCTGGACGAGACGCTGTGGCTGGACCCGCGGCGCGTGCAGTGGATGGGCGGCGGCAACCCCGCGCCGGCCCTGCATTCCATCTGCCCCCACCCCGGCCAGCCGCAGGAGCTGCTCATCGGCGTCTCCTGCGGCGGTGCATGGCGCACCACCGACGGCGGCCGGACCTGGGGCCTGCGCGCCAAGGGCATGCGCGCCGACTTCATGCCGCCCGAGCTGGCGGGGGACGAGAACTCCCAGGATCCCCACCTCATTGCCCGCTGCCGCGACGTGCCGGACGTGCTCTGGTGCCAGCACCACTGCGGCATCTTCCGTTCGGAGGACAACGGCGCGAGCTGGACTGCGCTGACGGCCCAGCCCTCCAGCTTCGGCTTCGCCGTCGCCGCCCATCCGGCCGATCCACGCACGGCCTGGTTCGTGCCTGCCGTCAAGGACGAGCGCCGCATCCCCGTCGACGGCGCTTTGTGCGTGACGCGCACCCGCGACGGCGGCGAGACCTTTGACGTGCTGCGGGCCGGCCTGCCGCAGCAGCATTGCTACGACCTCGTCTTCCGCCACGGCCTGGCGGTGGACGAGAGCGGCGAGCAGCTGATGATGGGCTCGACGACCGGCGGCCTGTGGGCCAGCGGCGACGCGGGCGACAGCTGGCAGACCGTTTCGGCCCACCTGCCGCCCATCTACGCCGTCAAGTTCGGCTGAGCTTCCTGCGTATTGCCGCCAGCTCGGCCGCGCTGCAACCCGGCTCAGGGTAGCGCAGCTTCAGCGCGCCCAGGGTCTCGAGGATGACCTGCGACACGATGAGCCGCGCGTTGCGCTTGTCGTCCGCCGGCACCACGTGCCAGGGCGCGTGCGTACTGCTGGTGGCGCCCAGCATCTCGCCATAGGCCTTCATGTAGTCGGGCCAGTGCTCGCGCTCGCTGAGGTCGTCGGCCGTGAACTTCCAGTTCTTGGCAGGGTCGTCCAGCCGCGCGAGGAAGCGCTGGCGCTGCTCCTCCCTGGACAGGTGCAGGAAGAACTTCACCACCCGCGTGCCGTTGCGGTGCAGGTGGCGCTCGATGCCGTTGATGGACTCGAAGCGCTCGGACCATATCCTCGGTGCGCGCGTGGCCTCCCTGGGCAGCGACTGGGCCGCCAGGATCTCGGGGTGCACGCGCACGATCAGCACCTCCTCGTAGTAGGGGCGGTTGAAGATGCCGATGCGGCCGCGCTCGGGCAGGCATTGCGTCGTGCGCCACAGGAAGTCGTGGTCCAGCTCCTGCGCGCTCGGGTGCTTGAAGCTGAACACCTGGCAGCCCTGCGGGTTCACGCCCGACATCACATGCTTGATGACGCCGTCCTTGCCCGCCGCATCCATGGCCTGGAAGATCAGCAGCAGCGCATAGCGGTTGTGCGCGTACAGCAGGTTCTGCAACTCGCTGAGGCGCTGGATGTGGCCGGCGAGCTGGGCCTCGTAGTCGGCCTTGTCGCTGTACAGCGGCGCGACGACCGTGGGCCAACGCTTGAGCCTGACCTGCTGGCCCGGCTCGACCCGGTAGGGTTGGGTGTCGATCTTCATCATGGGGCTCTCCCGACGCTGACCAGGCGGAGCCTAGCCGGCCTGGAGGCCCAGCCGCCACTCGATGGCGGGGGGCGCCTCCAGCGCCAGTGCCGTGCCCAGCAGCGGGTGTTCGAACGCCAGCCGGTGGGCATGCAGCCACAGGCGCTGCGTGCCGAGGAAAGCCGCCACGGCACGGTTCAGCGGACCCTTGCCATGCGTCGCATCGCCGAGGATGGGGTGGGCGATGTGCTTCAGGTGGCGGCGGATCTGGTGGCGGCGACCCTGCAGCGGCTCGGCCTCCAGCAGCGCGACGCGGGTCGTCGCGAAGCGCGGATCGGTGGCGAGCAGCCATTCGCGGCGCTCGAGCACGCGCCATCGCGTCTGCGCGTCCAGCAGCGTCTGGCCGGCCGAGGGGCGCTCGGGGTCGCGGGCCAGGGGGTGGTCGACCAGGCCCTGCTCGTCGGGCGGCCAGCCGCGCACCAGTGCGAGGTAGCGCTTGTGCATCTGGCCCTGCTCGAACATCGCGCCCAGCCGCGAGGCCACCTCGGGCGACAGTGCGAACAGCAGCACGCCCGACGTGCCGCGGTCCAGCCGGTGCACGGGCCAGACCGGCCGGCCGAGCTGGTCGCGCAGCCGCTGCAGCGCGGCCTCGTCCTCGTGGGCCGCGAGCTGGGTGCGGTGCACGAGCAGGCCCGGCGGCTTGTCGATGGCGACGAGGTGCTCGTCGGCGTAAAGCAGGGTGAGGGTCAAGTGCTCAGGTCGCCGTCGACATAGAACCATTCGCCGTGCTCGCGCACGAAGCGACTGACCTCGTGCAGCCGGTGCGCACGCCCGCCCAGCTTGCTGCGCGCGACGAACTCGACGCCGCCATGGTCCGCATCCTGCATGGCGGCGCGCTTGACGTCCAGGCCGAGCCATTTGAGGCCGGGCTCGGGCGGCTCCAGTTCGGCGGGGCGGGTGCTGGCATGCCAGCTGGCAAGCAGGTAAGGGCGCAGGTCCCGCACGAAGGCGGCGTAGCGCGAGCGCATCAGCGCCTCCGGCGTGGGCGCCGTCAGGCCCTGGCCGGCCTCGAAGGCCTGGTGCAGGGCGCCGCAGCAGCGGGAGTAGGGGCCGGGGTGGCCGCAGGGGCAGGGCATGGGGCTGTCCATGCCCGGCACTCTAGCGTCCGCGCTACAAGGCCAGCTCCCAGTGCTCGCTGATGACCGCCCGGCCGAAGCTGTCGAGGGGCTCGCTGCCGACGAGGCGGTAGCCCTCGGCCGCGTAGATGGCGCGTGCTGCGGTCAGGGCGCTTTGCGTCCACAGCACGATGCGCCGGTAGCCGGCGGCGCGGGCGAACTCGCTGCACTGGCGCACCAGCCGCTTGCCGACGCCCAGGCCGCGGGCATGTGGCTCCAGCAGCAGCAGGCGCAACTGCGCGATGCCGGGACGCACGCGGCCGGTGGTCTCGTCGCGGGCCTGCACGAGCATGACGCTGCCCAGCCGCTCCGGCCCGCGCGCTGCGATCCAGCAGGCCTCGCGCCCGGGCTTGAGGCGGTCGACGAAGTCGGCGCAGACGCGCGCCACAAAGGCCTCGAAGCCGGGGTTCAGGCCGTACTCGGCGGCATAGATGGCGCCGTGGCGCTCGATGATCCAGCCCAGGTCGCCGGGCTGCTGCGGGCGCAGCTCGGCGGGCGGCTGCGCCTCGGGTTCCAGCATGGCCTGGATGCGCGTCATCGCGCCGACCAGGGCCTGGCGCTGCGGCGCGGACAGCGTGTCGAGCAGCGCCTCGGTCTCGGCCTGGCTGTCGCGGTCCAGCGGCGCGAAGGCGCGCTTGCCGGCGGCGCTGAGCTTGAGCAGGGTCTGGCGACCGTCGCTGGGATGGGCCTGGCCGACCAGCAGGCCGCGGGCCTTGAGGCCACGCAACAGGCGGCTCAGATAGCCGGCGTCGAGCTGAAGGCTCCTGCTCAGCGTCGTGGCGCTCAGCGGTGCGTGATGGGCCAGCTCCCAGAGCACGCGCGCCTCGGGCAGGCTGAAGTCGCTGCCCGACAGCCTGGGCGCGAGCACGCCGATGCGGCGCGTGTAGAAGCGGTTGAAGGCGCGGACGTCGAGGGCCTGGGCAGCGGTGCTCATGACCTCGATCATCGCCAGGATGGTTGCTTTTGGCAATTATCTGGCGATGCGGCTACGCTGCAGACTTCATCGCAACGGAGACGCCTTTTGGGCATCGTGGTGTATTGGCTGGAAGGCCAGGGCGAGGCGGCCGAGCCGGTCTGCCAATGCTTCGGCAGTGCGGAACTGACGCAGGCCCTGGCCTGCGCCGAGGACAGGCGCAGACAGGGGCATCGTCACGTCAGCATCTCCACCGAGCTGGAGGACCATGTCGGCCAGCCTGGCGTGGCGGCGGTGGAAGGCGGCAGGACGCCCGACGGCGAGGCCTATGAATGGTCCAAGGCCGGGCGTGCCGGCAAGGTGCGGCGCAGGTAGCACCGCCGCCATTTCCGCCGCGGCGCGTCAGAACTTGTAGCCGAAGCCGACGGTCAGCAGGTTCTCGGTCTTCTTCAGGCCGTCCGGGACTTCGCTGTTGTAGCGGCTCGACAGGCCGGTGTTGAGCGTCCAGCCGCCGCTGATCTGCGTGGCCAGGCCCGCGTCGAAATTCACGCGCGTGCCGAGATCGCCGCTCTTGGGGTAGTAGGCCAGCCGCTGGTTGAAGGTGGTCGTGTCGGTGAGCTTGTGCTTGGACTCCTCGCCGAGCAGGGCTTGTGCGCCCTTGTCCGACGTGTCGTTGATGAAGCGGGTGTCGGTGTAGCCAACGCCGCCGAACAGGTCGAAGGTGTTGCGCTCGTCACGCAGCACGTGGTAGCCCATGCCGCCGTTGACGTTGTAGCGGTCGCGCACGCCGGCGCCGGCCTTGTCGGTCTCGCCTTCGGCGGCGCCGAACGCGAACCAGTCCTGGCTCAGGTTGAAGTCATAGCGGCCGCCCAGGCGGAGCAGGTCGGCGGAGGTGGTCTTCACGCCATCCACCTTGGTGCGGCCGTAGTTGCCGACGCCGTAGAGGCTGATCTTGTCCTGGGTGGTGGCGCGGCTGGTGTTGGCGTTGACCGACAGCGTCATGCTGTCGTTGTTGCCGCTGGACAGGGCACCGCCCAGGCTCGCGTCGCCATGCCACTGACCGTCCAGCTTGTCCTGGGCTTGGACCGCCAGCGGGGCGGCGAGAGCGATCGCGGCGGCTATGGCGAGAGGGGTTCGAAACATGAAGTTACTCCTGAATGCAAGAAAAAACCCCAACGGCCAGCGTTGGGGATGAATGACTGTGACGCACGCCTTTAACGCGGCCGTCACGCAACCATGCTGCCACGAAATCTAGGGTTTCCACCAAGTAAAGCCCGGCGGGTGGTAACGAGATCGGGGGTCAGGAGCGGCTCTTTAAAATGCGGCAATGACCCTCGCGCCAGACGCTGCTGCACTGCACAGTCCCCTTCTCCAGCACCTCAATTCCGAGCAACTCGCCGCCGTCACGGCGGCGCCAGAACCCGCGCTGATCCTGGCTGGCGCCGGCTCGGGCAAGACCCGCGTGCTGACGACCCGCATCGCCTGGCTGTTGCAGACGGGCCAGGTCGGCCCCGGCGGCATCATGGCCGTCACGTTCACGAACAAGGCTGCCAAGGAGATGCTGACCCGGCTCTCCACGATGTTGCCCTTCAACGTGCGCGGCATGTGGATAGGCACCTTCCACGGGCTGTGCAACCGCTTCCTGCGCGCGCACTGGAAGCTGGCGCACCTGCCGCAGGCCTTCCAGATCCTGGACGCCAGCGACACGACCTCGGCCGTCAAGCGCGTCATCAAGGCGATGAAGCTCGACGAGGAGCGTTTCGTGCCCAAGCAGGTCGGCTGGTTCATCGCCGGCTGCAAGGAAGACGGCCTGCGCCCGGGCGACGTGGAACAGCGCGACGAGCAGACGAAGAAGCTCGTCGAGATCTATGCCAACTACGAGGACCAGTGCCAGCGCGAGGGCGTGGTGGACTTCGCCGAGCTGATGCTGCGCTCCTACGAGCTGCTGCGTGACAACCCGGCCGTGCGCGAGCATTACCAGCAGCGCTTCCGCCACATCCTGGTGGACGAGTTCCAGGACACCAACAAGCTGCAGTACGCCTGGCTGAAGATGTTCGCGCCGCCGGGCGCGGGCAACGGCCAGAGCCTGCTGGCCGTGGGCGACGACGACCAGAGCATCTACGCCTTCCGCGGTGCGCGGGTCGGCAACATGGCCGACTTCGAGCGCGAGTACCGCGTGCGCAAGGTCATCAAGCTGGAGCAGAACTACCGCAGCTTCGGTCATATCCTGGACGCGGCCAACGAGCTGATCAGCCGCAACAGCCAGCGCCTGGGCAAGACGCTGCGCACCGACGCAGGGCTGGGCGAGCCCATCCGCGTGCAGGAGGCGCCCAGCGACTTCGCCGAGGCGCAGTGGCTGATCGAGGAGATCCAGCAGCTCCATCGGGGTGGGCTGGACCGGCAGGAGATCGCAGTCCTCTACCGCAGCAATGCGCAGTCGCGCGTCATCGAGTCGGCGCTGTTCAACTCGGGCATCCCCTACCGCGTCTACGGCGGCCTGCGCTTCTTCGAGCGCGCGGAGGTCAAGCATGCGCTGGCCTATCTGCGCCTCTTGGAGAACCCCAACGACGACACCAGCTTCCTGCGAGTCGTCAACTTCCCGACCCGCGGCATTGGCGCCAAGACGCTGGAGAGCCTGCAGGACGCCGCCAAGGCCTCGGGCCGCAGCCTCTACCAGAGCGTGGGCGCCATCGCCGGCAAGGGCGGTGCCAACCTCGCCGCGTTCACCAGCCTCATCGACTCCACGCGCAACCTGACGCAGGGCATGACGCTGCGCGAGATCATCGAGCAGGTGCTGGAGACCTCGGGCCTGCTGGACTTCTACCGCACCGACAAGGACGGCGCCGAGCGGCTGGAGAACCTGGACGAACTGGTCAACGCGGCCGAGGCCTTCGTCATGCAGGAGGGCTTCGGCAAGAACGCCGTGGGCCTGCCGGTGGACGAGGTGGCCCCGAGTGTTCAATCCACGGGTACGCCCGGTGCGGTGCCCGATGCCGAGACGGGCGAGATCATGTCGCCGCTGGTGGCCTTCCTGACCCACGCGTCGCTGGAGGCCGGAGACAACCAGGCACAGGCGGGCCAGGACGCCGTGCAGCTGATGACGGTGCACTCGGCCAAGGGCCTGGAGTTCGACGCGGTCTTCATCACCGGCCTGGAAGAGGGCCTGTTCCCGCACGAGAACGCGATGTCCGACCACGACGGGCTGGAGGAGGAGCGCCGCCTGATGTACGTGGCCATCACGCGGGCGCGCAAGAAGCTCTCTTTGAGCTTCTGCCAGACGCGCATGCTGCACGGGCAGACGCGTTACCACGTCAAGAGCCGCTTCTTCGACGAACTGCCCGAGGAGGCGCTGAAGTGGCTGACGCCGCGCAACCAGGGCTTCGGCTCGGGCTATGCGCGCGAGTACCAGCAGGCCTGGGAGCGCGGCACCGGCCTGAAGGGCATGGTGGGCGCGGGCCGCGTGGACTCTGGCCAGCGCGCGGCCTGGGTAGAGCCGCCCGTGCCGGCCAGCATGCGGCAGAAGGTCTCCGAGGAGCATGGCGGCCTGCGCGTCGGCAAGGGTGTGTTCCACACCAAGTTCGGCGAGGGTGTGCTGCTGACGCTCGAGGGCTCGGGCACCGATGCGCGTGCGCAAGTGAATTTCGGCCGCCATGGCACCAAGTGGCTGGCGCTTTCGGTGGCCAAGCTGCAGCCGATTGATTGAGCAACCAGCACCGACGCTCGCCGTGCACCGGATAGCGGTGCTGGTGCCGCACGGCAAGCATGCGCAGGCCGTTCGGGCCGTTTCCGGTGCCCGGCGTCAGCGTCCCACGATGATGACGTGCGCCTGCATCAGCGTGTCGATAGGGCCGACGCCGAAGCGCTCGCCCATGGCCTGGGCGATGTGGGCCGTCAGCTCCGGCAGGCGGCCGGGCGCGCGGGCCTCGATCTCGCCGCGCAGCGGCGTGCCCTGGCAGTAGCCCAGCGCCGGGCCGGACGGCGACTCGGCGCACGCGCGCAGCGCAAGCGTGATGATGTCGGCCTCATGCTCGAAGCCGCCCTGAGCCAGGTCGGCGCGCAACTGCGCCACGTCGTGATAGCCGTGCGGCGTGCGGGCCAGGAAGCGCGGCGGGTCGTCCGGGAAGGCCTGGGCCAGCGCATCCGTCACCGTCGCGGCCAGCTCGTTGCTGTCGATGTGATCCCAGACGTTGAAGACAAAGAAGCCACCCGGCTTCAGCACGCGGTGGATCTCGGCGTAGGCCTGCGGCCGGACGGGGAAGAACATGGCACCGAACTGGCAGGCCACCAGGTCGAAGCTTGCGTCGGCGAAGGGCAGGGCCATGGCGTCGGCCAGCTGCCATTCCACCGGCCGGGCGGTGCCCAGCGTGGTGGCCACGTCCAGCATGGCGGGGTTGAGGTCGCTGGCGACGATGCGCGTCCCGGCCGGCAGCTCGGCCGCCAGGCGACGCGTCAGCATGCCGGTGCCGGCGGCGATCTCCAGCACCGCGGCTGGCCGCAGCGCGGCGGCTCGCGCGGCCAGGTCGACCGCATAGGGTTTGAAGATCAGCGGCACCATGTAGCGCTCGTAGAGCTGGGGGATGGAGCCCGTGAACCCCCGGTCGGCTGCTTCCATGGGCCGATTCTGCGGCGGTGCTAGGCTCGCCGCCGCTTTTCTCGCAAATCCTTGCAAATCGCCATGACCGACCCCCGCCCCACCCAAGCCGAGCTGGCCAACTTCCTGAGGGCCGAGTTCCCTCAGACGCGCTGCACGCTGGAGGAACTGGACGGGGACGGCAGCGTCGTCGTCGCCCACCCGGTGGGCGAGGCCGAACTGCGGCCGGGCGGCACGGTGTCCGGTCCGGTCATGATGACGCTGGCCGACGTGGCGCTGTACGTCGCCATCCTGGCGCAGATCGGCATCGTGCCGCTGGCGGTCACGACCCACCTGTCGATCAACTTCCTGCGCAAGCCGCGCGCGGACCGGCGCGTCGTCGCGCGGTGCCGGCTGCTGAAGCTGGGCAAGTCGCTCGCCGTAGGCGAGGTCTACATCTACTCCGAGGGCGAGGACGAACCGGTCGCCCATGCGACCGGCACCTACTCGATCCCGCGACCGCGTTGAGCCGCGCTCAGGACGGAGAGGTCGACTTGGGCTCGTCGAGTACGTCCTGCGGCGCGCCGAACATGAAGCAGTCGACGAAGCTGAAGTAGAGCGACACGTAGAACACCGTCGACAGCATCAGGCCGAGGGCCATCAGCACGATAGGCGCGACCTGGGACAGGCCGATCAGCGCGAACACCAGGCTGACGGCGCTGGCCACGCCCATCAGCAGGGCGCCCCAAAGCAGCATGTTGACGGCGAATGCCGCCTTGTTGCGCCATAGCGCCAGCGTGCTGGAGAACAGTGCCTGGGCCACGCCCTGGCCGCCCCAGTGCACCAGCGCCGGCGCATGCCAGTAGGGCACCGACAGCAGCCCCATCAGGCCCATGCGCGTGGCCAGGCCCCAGAACAGCCGCGGGTCGGTGGCCGCGTTGGCTATGGCCTCGTTGTCGGCGTTCTCGGCGATGAGCTTTTGCAGGTCGCGCGTGCTGCCGCCGTCTATCCAGTCGGACAGCAGGCCGATGACCAGCATGGCGCCGGCATAGCCCAGGCACAGCAGCAGCTGGCTGCGCCGGCGCTCGGCGGTCAGTTTCAGCGGCGCGACGAAGACGCCGGCCGTCGGCATCTTCTTCTGCAGCACCAGGTGCGTGGCCAGCATGAAGCCCAGCGACAGCAGCGGCAGCGAAGCCATGGTCAGCAACAGGCCGATGCCGGGGATCAACATGGCCACGAAGCCGGCGAACAGGAACAGGCCGAACAGGCCGGCCAGCGCCACAGGCTGGCGCTGGAAGACCTTGAAGCCGTGGCGTATCCACAGCCGGCCGTTGCGCGCCGGCACGCTCTGCAGGTGCAGTTGCATGGTCGTGCTCATGCGTCGCTCCCGTCCGGCATGGCATGCCAGGGCTCGGCGATGCGCGCGCGCAGCACCCGTTCGAAATGACGGGGGTCATGGGCCTTGAGCAAGCTGGCCTCCCGCGGCAGGTGCAGGTCGTACAGGCGCGACAGCCAGAAGCGCAGCGCCGCTGCGCGCAGCAGGGCTGGCAGCAGCCGATGCTCGGTGCCGGACAGCGGCCGTACGCTCTCGTAGGCGGCGACGAAGACGCTGGCGCGCTCCTCGATGAGGCGGCCGTCGGTCAGGTCTATGCACCAGTCGTTCAGGCAGACGGCAAGGTCGAACAGCCAGGTGTCGCAGCCGGCGAAGTAGAAGTCGAAGAAGCCGGTCAGGCGCTCCCGACCCGGGCCCTCGCCGGGCTCGAACATGACGTTGTCGCGGAACAGGTCGGCGTGGATGGGGCCCGAAGGCAAATCGGCGTAGCGGGGCGACGCGGCCAGCTGTTCCTGGTAGGCCAGCTCGCTCTGCAGCAGCTCTGCCTCGGCCGCTTCCAGGAAGGGCAGCACCTGCGGCGCGACCTCGCGCCACCAGGCCAGGCCGCGCAGGTTGGGTTGGTGGAGGGCGAAGTCCTGGCCGGCCAGATGCATGCGGGCCAGTGTCGCGCCGACCTGCTGGCAATGGAAGGCGTCCGGCGCGAGCTGGTGGCCGCCGTGCAGGCGGTCGACGATGGCCGCGGGCTTGCCCGCAACCTCGAACAGGATCTCGCCGCTGGCGTCGGCATGCGGCTCGGGCACCGGCACGCCGCGCTGGGCCAGGTGCTGCATCAGCCGCAGGTAGAACGGCAGCTGCCCGGCGGTCAGGCGCTCGAACAGCGTCAGCACGTAGCGGTGCAGGTGGCCATCGGCCAGCGTGCAGTCGACAAAGTAGTTGGTGTTCTCTATGCCCGCGCCGATGCCGCGCAGCGAGGCGAGCTGCCCCAGTTTGAGGTGGTCCAGCAGGGCCTGGGCCTGCGCGGGGCTGACTTCGGTGAAAACGGCCATGGAGGGGGCGGCCAGCAGGCCGCGCACGATCAGAAGTTGAGGACTCGCCAGACCCGCGTGCCCGAGCCGCTCTTGGGC
This sequence comes from Roseateles sp., assembly GCF_019237615.1. Lineage (GTDB taxonomy): Bacteria > Pseudomonadota > Gammaproteobacteria > Burkholderiales > Burkholderiaceae_C > Pelomonas. The sequence goes on from NZ_JAFAGT010000001.1 coordinate 15,186, forward strand.
ATGCCGGTGCCCGTGCCGCCGGCCGATTCGCGGCCCGCGTCGTTGACGACGATTTCGTAGTCCGGTGCCTTGGTCACTTTGTTCTTGACCGTGACCTTCTTGGCCTCGCCGCGCACCTTGAGCTCCTCGATGCGGACCTGGTCGTCCTCGGCCACGGTGCGCTCGACCTTGGGCTCGGGCGGCGGGTTGGCGTGAGCGGCGCTGCCCGCGAGGGCGGCGAGCAGCAGGGGGACGACGAGGCGCGACATGCTGCCGATTCTAGGTTGGACCTGTCCGAGAATCCGTCGCCATGAGTAAACCCATCCTGCTGCTGGTCGACGGCTCCAGCTACCTCTACCGCGCCTTCCACGCCATGCCCGACCTGCGCGGCCCCGAGGGCCAGCCCACCGGGGCGGTGCACGGCATGGTGGCCATGCTCCAGCGCCTGCGCAACGACATCGGCGCCGAGCACGCCGTCTGCGTCTTCGACGCGCCCGGCAAGACCTTCCGCGACGACTGGTATCCCGAGTACAAGGCCCAGCGCGCCCCCATGCCGCCGGAGCTGCGCGCCCAGATCGAGCCCATCCACGAGGTCGTCAAGCTGCTGGGCTGGCCGGTGCTGATGGTGCCCGGCATCGAGGCGGACGATGCCATCGGCACGCTGAGCCGCGTCGCCGTGGCGCAGGGTCATCGCGTCATCGTGTCCACGGGCGACAAGGATCTGGCGCAGCTCGTCAACGCCGACGTGGAGCTCATCAACACGATGAGCAACGAGCGCCTGGACGAGGCCGGCGTGCAGGCCAAGTTCGGCGTGGCGCCGGATCGCATCATCGACTACCTGACGCTGATGGGCGACACGGTGGACAACGTGCCGGGCGTGTCCGGCGTCGGCCCAAAGACGGCGGCCAAGTGGATTGCCGAGCATGGCTCGCTGGACGGCGTCATCGCCGCGGCAGCTGAGATGAAGGGCAAGGCTGGCGAGAACCTGCGCGCGGCGCTGGACTGGCTGCCCATGGGCCGCAAGCTCGTCACCGTGAAGCTGGACTGCGACCTTGGCGAGCACATCGCCGGCTGGCCGACGCTGGAGCCACTGGCGCTGCGCGAGCGGGACCAGCCGGCCCTGGCGGAGTTCTACGCCCGCAACGGCTTCAAGACCTGGCTCAAGGAGTTGACCGGCGAGGCGCCGGCACCGGCCAAGCCCAAGGCGGCCAGCCCCGGCCTGTTCGACGAGGTGCCGGCCGCGCCGGCCGTCGACATCGCGCGCAAGTACGACACCATCCTCACGTTCGAGCAGCTCGACGCCTGGATCGCCCGCCTGCACGCCGCGCCCCTGTGTGCGCTGGACACCGAGACCGATTCGCTGGACCCGATGGCAGCCCACATCGTCGGCATTTCCTTCGCCGACAAGCCCGGCGAGGCGGCCTACGTCCCGCTGCACCACAGCGGCCCGGATGCGCCGGAGCAGCTGCCCTTCGACGAGGTGCTGGCACGGCTCAAGCCCTGGCTGGAGGATGCGTCCGCGAAGAAGATCGGCCAGAACCTGAAGTACGACCGCCATGTGCTTGCCAACCATGGCGTCAGCCTGGCGGGCGTGCAGCACGACACGCTGCTGCAAAGCTATGTGCTGGAGGCCCACAAGACCCACAACCTCGAGGCTCTGGCCGAGCGCCACCTGGGCCGCCGGGGCCTGAGCTACGAGGACTTGTGCGGCAAGGGCGCGCATCAGATCCCGTTCGCCCAGGTGGACGTGGCCAGGGCGACGACCTATTCGGGCGAGGACTCCGAGATGTGCCTGCACCTGCACCATGTGCTGTGGCCGCAGATCGAGTCCGACGAAGGCCTGACGCGCATCTATCGCGACATCGAGATGCCCACGGCCGAGCTGCTGGCCCGCATCGAGCGCCAGGGCGTGCTCATCGATGCTGCACGGCTGCAGGCCCAGAGCCACGAGATCGCCCAGCGCCTGGTGCTGCTGGAGCAGCAGTGCTACGACATCGCGGGCCAGCCCTTCAACATCGGCAGCCCCAAGCAGATCGGCGAGATCCTGTTCAACAAGCTGGGCCTGCCCGTCGTGAAGAAGACGGCCACCGGCGCGCCCTCCACCGACGAGGAGGTGCTGACCGAGCTTGCCGCGGACTTCCCGCTGCCGGCCAAGATCCTCGAGTACCGCGGCCTGGCCAAGCTGAAGAGCACCTACACCGACAAGCTGCCGCTGCAGATCAACGCCCACACGGGCCGCGTGCACACCAACTACGCGCAGGCCGTGGCGGTGACGGGGCGCCTGTCCAGCAACGAGCCCAACCTGCAGAACATCCCCATACGCACGGCCGAGGGCCGGCGCGTGCGCGAGGCCTTTGTCGCACCGCCGGGGCATGTCATCGTCAGCGCCGACTACTCGCAGATCGAGCTGCGCATCATGGCCCACATCAGCGAGGACCCGGGCCTGCTCAAGGCCTTTCAGGAGGGCCAGGACGTGCACCGTGCCACGGCCAGCGAGGTGTTCGGCATCGCGCTGGACGAGGTGTCGTCCGAGCAGCGCCGCTATGCCAAGACCATCAACTTCGGCCTCATCTACGGCATGGGCGCCTTCGGCCTGGCCTCGGCGCTGGGCATCGAGCAGAAGGCCGCCAAGGACTACATCGAGCGCTACTTCACCCGCTTCGCCGGTGTGAAGCGCTACATGGACGAGACCAAGGCCGGCGCGGCCGAGCGTGGCTACGTGTCGACGCTGTTCGGCCGGCGCATCTACCTGCCCGAGATCCGCGGCGGCAACGGTCCGCGCCGCGCCGGCGCCGAGCGCCAGGCCATCAACGCGCCCATGCAGGGCACGGCGGCCGACCTCATCAAGCTCGCCATGCTGGCCGTGCAGGCCGAGCTGGATCGTGCCGGCAAGCAGTCCAAGATCGTCATGCAGGTGCACGACGAACTGGTCTTCGAGGTGCCGGAGGCGGAGCTGGACTGGATGCGCGCCGAGGTGCCACGGCTGATGGCCGGCGTGGCCCAGCTCAAGGTGCCGCTGCTGGCCGAGGTGGGCGTGGGCGCGAACTGGGAGGAAGCCCACTGATTCCCCATTTTTCACAAAATGGGCAAAATATGGGTATTGCACATGTCGGAGGCTGCTCATGTCCGCTGTCCTCGAACCCGCCATCACCGACCGGCTGCCCAGCGTGTCGGCCACCCAGCTCGTGGCCGGCATCCAGAAGGTGGGTCGCGCCGTGGCCGCGCATGGCGCGGTACTGATCACCAAGCATGACCAGCCCGCCTTCGTGCTGATGTCGGTCGAGCGTTACCGCGAGCTCCAGCGTGCCGCCGAGCCCGATCTGGGCGCGCTGGGCGGCGAGTTCGACGCGATGCTGGCGCGCATGCAGGGCCAGGGCGATGTCCTCGCCGAGGCCTTCGCGATGGCGCCTGAAGACCTCGGCCAGGCCGCCGTGAAGGCCGCCAAGCCTTCGCGCCGCAAGGCCGCCTGAGCCTTGCCCGCCAAGCTCTACGTCCTCGCCGGCGTCAACGGCGCCGGCAAGAGCTCCATCGGCGGTGCGGCCATCCAGGCCGGTGGCGCCGAGTTCTTCAACCCCGACATCGCTGCCGCGCGCTTGCGCGAGCAACAGCCAGGACTGTCTGCCGAGCAGGCCAACGGCTTGGCCTGGACGCTGGGCCGGCGCGGCCTCGAGAAGGCGCTGGCCGAAGGCCTGATCTATGCGTTCGAGACGACGTTGGGCGGCGCCAGCATCGCCAAGCTGCTGCTGGAGGGCGCCCGCGAAGGTGCCGAGGTCCATGTCTGGTTCGCCGGCCTGGCCACGCCCGAGTTGCACCTGCGCCGCATCGCGGCGCGCGTGGCCGCCGGTGGGCACGACATCCCCGAGACCAAGGTGCGCGAGCGCTTCGACGCCAGCCGCGGCAATCTCGTCAGGCTGATGCCCCACCTCGCCAGCCTGCGCATCTACGACAACAGCTTCGAGGCCGATCCGCGTGCCGGTCGCCGGCCGCAGCCGGTGCTGCTGCTGCACATGCAGGCCGGCCGCGTCGTCGCGCATGCGCCGCTGCGCAGCATCCCGGCCTGGGCGAAACCATTGCTGGCGGCCGCGCTGCGGTGACTATCATCGGCACCACAAACAGAGGGTGGCGATGCAGGTCCTGCTGGTCGATGCTTTTCCGATGGTGCGCGCCGCGCTCACGGGCCTGATCGAGCAGCATTTCGCCGGTGCCCGGGTGCAGGGCGTGGACAGCGTCGCCGCCGCGCGCGCCGCGCTGGCCCAGGGCATTCCCCGCCTCGTGCTGCTGGACCTGCAAGTGGACGGCGGCTTCGAGCTGCTGCAGCAGATCCACCGGGAGCACCTGCTGCTGCCCGTCGTCGTCATCTCCGGCGGCGACGACACCGAGGACGCGCTGCAGGCGCTGGGCGCGGGCGCGATGGGCTACGTGCCCGAGCGCAGCGACCTCGATACGCTGGTGCAGGCCCTGCGCCTGGTGCTGGCCGGCGGTACCTATGTGCCGCCGCTGAAGCAGCGCGCCGCGCAGCCGCCGGCCGGCCCGGCGCCGGGAGAATGGGCCGAGCTGCCGCTGACGCCGCGGCAGAAGCATGTGCTGCACCTGCTGACGCAAGGTCTGTCCAACAAGCTGATTGCCCGCGAGCTGGGCGTCAGCGTCGAAACGGTCAAGGACCATGTCGCCGCCGTGCTGAAGGCGCTGGGCGTGTCGTCGCGCACGCAGGCGGCAGTCGCCGCGACGCAGAAGCGCGGTTAGAGCTTCTTCGCCACCTCGGCCTTGAACCAGCCCGATTCGAGGTAGGCGTAGAGGTTCTTCCCGGGGCACACCGTCTGCTTGCTGAAGTCCTTGTGGCTGGCGATCGCGTCCAGCCCCAGGTGGTGCTCGCGGGCCAGCCAGGCGGTCAGCTCTACGGCTGCGTCCAGCTGGGCCTGCGTGGGCTGCTGCTCCTCGAAATTGCCCACCAGCATGATGAGGGCGTGGCCTCGCGGGTCGTATTCGGTGTTGGTGTCGCCGGCCTGGAGCAAGGGGCGCGCCGCGTAGATGCGGCCATCGGTCCCGATGACGTAGTGGTAGGGGATGTCCGCCCAGTGCTTGGTCAGGCGTGACCACTGTTGCAGCCGACGCAGGTAGGCCTCGGGGTCCGTGCCTTCCTTCCAGATCTCGCCCTGGTGGTGGATGGTGATGTGGTGGATGTTCTGCGGCGCGTCGCGCGCCGCCGGCGGGCTGCCGCCCCACGCTTCGACGCTGACGATCTGCGGGGCTTTCGGGGGGGCGTTGGCGCAGCCGGCCAGGGCCAGCAGCAGGGCGAGGGTGCAGGCAGGTTTCATCGGATGGCGTCGATGGCGGTCAGCACGGCTTCGGCCGTGGCGGGGGCGCGAAGCGGCGGGTCGCAATTCTCGGGGCCGCAGGCGGCGCAGGCGTCCTTGATCGCGAGCAGCGCCGCGAAGCCCAGCAGCAGCGGTGGCTCGCCGACGGCCTTGCTGCGGTGGATGGTCTCGCTGGCGTTGGCGATGCCGAACAGCCCGGTCCGGAACTCGGTCGGGCAGTCGTTGGCGGTCGGGATCTTGTAGGTGCTGGGCGCATGTGTCGTCAGCAGGCCGGTGGTGGGGTGCCACACCAGCTCCTCCATCGTCAGCCAGCCCATGCCCTGGATGAAGCCGCCCTCGATCTGGCCGATGTCTATGGCCGGGTTCAGGCTCTGGCCCACGTCGTGCAGGATGTCGGCGTGCGTGATGCGGCTTTCGCCGGTCAGCGTGTCGACCAGCGCCTCGCACACGGCGCCGCCCCAGGCGTAGTAGTAGAAGGGATGGCCCTGCAGCCGGGTCTTGTCCCAGTGCAGGCCGGGCGTGGCGTAGAAGCCGTCGCTCCAGAGCTGGATGCGCTTCAGATAGGCCGCGGCAACGAGGTCGCCGAAGGCGATGCTCTGGCCGCCGCCGCTGACCTGCCCGCCGTCGAAGGCAACCAGCTCCGCCGCGCAGCCGAAGCGCTCGGCCGCGAAACTGGCGAGCCGCTGCCTGATCTTGCGCGCCGCATCCTGCGCCGCCTTGCCGTTCAGGTCGCTGCCGGTGGATGCAGCCGTCGCCGAGGTGTTGGCGACCTTGCTGGTGTCCGTGGCCGAGCAGCGCACGCTGGACAGCGCCAGGCCAAACTCATGGGCGACGACCTGGGCGACCTTGGTGTTCAGCCCCTGGCCCATCTCCGTGCCGCCATGGTTCACGAGCACCGAGCCGTCGGTGTAGACATGCACCAGCGCGCCGGCCTGGTTCAGGTGGGCCACGTTGAAGGAGATGCCGAACTTGACCGGCGTGAACGCCAGGCCCTTCTTCAGCACCGGACTGGCCGCGTTGAAGGCGGCGATCTCGGCGCGGCGCTCCTGGTACCGGCTGCTGGCCAGCAGTTGGGCCGTCAGCGCTTGCGCGTGCAGCTCCTCGACCTGCTGGCCGTAGGGAGTCACGTCCCGGCTGGCCGCGTAGAAGTTGCGGCGGCGCACCTCGGTGCCGTCCAGCCCCAGCCGGCGCGCGATGCCGTCCAGGATCATCTCGATGGCGATGGCACCCTGCGGCCCGCCAAAGCCGCGGAAGGCGGTGTTGCTCTGCGTGTTGGTCCTGGCGCAGAACCCGTGCATGGCCACGTGGGGCAGCCAGTAGGCGTTGTCGAAGTGGCACAGCGCGCGGGCCATCACCGGCGCGGACAGGTCGGCGCTGTGGCCGGCGTTGGAGATCAGGTCGATCTCGGCGGCCAGGATGCGGCCTTCGTCGTCGAAGCCCACGTCCCAGTGGTAGTCGAAGCCGTGGCGCCGGCCGGTGACGAGGAAGTCGTCGTCGCGGTCCACGCGCAGCTTGACCGGCTTCTTCAGCCGCAGCGCGGCGATGGCCGCCACGCAGGCGAACAGCGCCGACTGCGATTCCTTGCCACCGAAGCCGCCGCCCATGCGCCGGCATTGCACGACGACGCTGTGCGCATGCCAGCCCAGGCAATGCGCGACAAGCTGCTGCATCTCGCTGGGGTGCTGGGTGGAGCAGTGCACCAGCAGGCCTTCGCCGCCTTCCTGCGGCACGGCCAGGCTGATCTGGCCCTCCAGGTAGAACTGCTCCTGGCCGCCCAGGCTCCACGTGCCTTGCAGGCGGTGCGGGGCGCTGGCGAGGTGCTGGGCCGGCTCGCCGCGCGTCAGGTGCATGGGCGGCAGCACGTACTGCCCCTTGGCATGGGCCTCCAGCGCCGTCAGTACCGGCGGCAGCGGCTCGGCCTGGATGACCTGCCTGGCCAGGCCTGCGGCACGGCGTGCCAGTTCGCGATTCGTCGCGATGACCGCGAACACCGGCTGGCCGACATAGCGCAGCTCGCCATCGGCCAGGATGGGGTCGTCGTGCAGCAGCGGGCCGCAGTTGTTCTCGGCGGGGATGTCGGCCGCGCTCAGCACAGCAACGACGCCTGGCATGCGGCGGATGCGCTCCAGGTCGACGCCGACCAGCTTGCCGTGGGCGATGGGCGACAGGCCCAGCGCTGCATGCAGCGTGCCGGCGGGTTCCGGCAGGTCGTCGGTATAGGGCGCTGTGCCGCTGACGTGCAGGTGGGCCGACTCATGCGGCGTGGACGTGCCGACGGCGGGGTGCAGCGCGGGCAGGGCTTCGGGCTTGTTCATGCCGGCACCTCCTGCTGCGAAGGCCAGATGCCGACGGGCGCGGCGCCGCCGGTCTCCAGCCACAGCTTGGTGAACAGGTTCTGCGCGACCTTGAGCCGGTAGCTCGCCGAGGCGCGCATGTCGGTCAGGGGCTTGAAGTCCTGCGCCAGGGCGGCGGCGGCGGCCCGGGCAGCGGCTTCGCTCCAGGGCCGGCCGACGACGGCGGCCTCCGCGGCGCCGGCCCGCTTGACGATGGCGGCCATGCCGCCGAAGGCGAAGCGGGCCTCGCGCACGACGCCATCGGCCAGGCGCAGGGCCAGCACGGCGCAGACGGCCGAGATGTCGCTGTCGTGCCGCTTGGCGATCTTGTGCGCGCTGAACTGCCAGTCGCCGGAGGGCAGCGGCACATGCAGCGCCTCGACGAACTCGCCGGGCTGCAGGTCCTTCTTCATGTAGTCGAGATAGAAATCCCGCAGCTTGATGCGGCGCTGCCGTGCGCCGCGGCGCAGGATGATGTCGGCGCCCAGCGCGATCAGGGCCGGCGCGCCGTCGCCGATGGGCGAGCCGTTGGCGATGTTGCCGCCCAGCGTTCCGGCATGCCGCACCGGCGGCGAGGCGAAGCGCAGCCACAGCTCGCGCAGCCGCGGCACGGCGGCGCTCAGCGCGGCCCAGCCGTCTTCCAGCGACGCGGCGGCGCCTATCCACAACGCCGAGTCTTCGCGGCGGATCTCGCGCAGCGCCGCGACGCGGCCGGTGTAGATGACGTCGCCCAGGTCGCGGAACTGCTTGTTGACCCAGAGGCCCACATCGGTGGAGCCGGCCAGCAGCGTGGCCTGCGGGTAGGTCTCGCACAGCAGCGCCAGGTCGGAGAGGCTCTGCGGTGCGTGGAAGCGGGCGCCGGCATGGCTGTAGTCCAGCGGCGAGTCGGCGGCCAGCGCCTGCAGCGCGGCGGCGATGGGCGCGCGATCCAGGCAGCGGGCGGGGCCCTCGAACATCCGCTCGCCGGCATCCAGGATGGGCCGGTAGCCGGTGCAGCGGCACAGGTTGCCGGACAGCGCGTCGGCCAGCTGCTGGCGCGTGGGCTTGGTGCCGGCCGCCTGGTGGGCCTCGTAGCAGGCCGTCATGGTCATGACGAAGCCGGGCGTGCAGAAGCCGCACTGCGAGCCGTGGCAGTCCACCAGCGCCTGCTGGGCCGGGTTGAGCTGGCCGGGGGCGCCCAGGTCTTCCACCGTCAGCAGCGCGCGGCCGTCCAGCGTCGGCAGGAACTGCGTGCAGGCATTGACATTGCGCAGCTCCAGCCGCCCGTCGGCGGACAGCTCGCCCTGGATGACGGTGCAGGCGCCGCAGTCGCCCTCGGCGCAGCCTTCCTTGGTGCCGGTGCAATGGGCCTGCTCGCGCAAGTACTGCAGCACCGTCGTCGTCGGGGCGAGGTCGGTCACCTCGACAACTGCGCCACGGTGGAAAAAGCGTATGGGTCGGATATTCATGCTGCGTCCGATTGTCGAGCGTTGCCCCAGAATTGCCATATGAGTTTTACTAACCAGGAAAAATTCGCCGACAGCCCGCGCCGATGGGCGCTGCGCGGCGACCTGCTGGACTTCACGGCAGCGCCGCGCTGGGGTGACACCGAGTCGGCCGCGGTGCGTTTCGACCGCGACCACTGGCTGCTGATCGAGGACGGCCGCATCGTCGGTCGCCAGGCCGCCGAGCCGGACGAGACCTGGGCACGCCGCGACCATGCCGGCCGGCTGGTGCTGCCGGGCTTCATCGACACCCATGTCCACTGCCCGCAGCTGGAGGTCATCGCCTCCTACGGCAGCGAACTGCTGGACTGGCTGGAGCGCTACACCTTCCCGGCCGAGCGGGCCTTCGCCGACGCGGCGCGCAGCCGCGCGGGCGCCGAGATCTTCCTGGACGCGCTGCTGGCCAGTGGCACCACCGCGGCCGTCGTCTTCCCGACAGTGCACAAGGTCTCGGTCGAGGCCTTGTTCGACGGTGCCGCGGCGCGCGGCATGCGACTGGTCACCGGCAAGGTGCTGATGGACCGCCATGCGCCGGACGGCCTGCGCGACGACGTCGTGCAGGCCGAGCGGGACTGCATCGACATGATCAACCGCTTCCATGGCCGTGGCCGCAATGCCTATGCGGTGACCGTGCGCTTTGCGCCCACCAGCACGCCGGCGCAGCTCGCGATGGCCGGCGCGCTGTGCCGGGCGGACGCCAGCCTCTACATGCAGACCCATGTGGCCGAGAACCGCGCCGAGGTGGCCTGGGTGGCGGAGTTGTTCCCGCAGGCGCGCAGCTACCTGGATGTCTATGACGGCGCGGGCCTCCTTCATGAGCGTTCGGTCCTGGCTCATGGCATCTGGCTGGATCCACAGGACCGCACCGTCATCGCCGATCGCGGCGCCCAGGTGGCGCATTGCCCCTCCAGCAATCTCTTCCTCGGCAGTGGCCTGTTCGACTGGCCGGGCGCGCCCTTCAAAGTCAGCCTGGCCTCCGACGTGGGCGGAGGCACCTCGCTGAGCCTGCCGCGCAACATGGGGGACGCCTACAAGGTGCAGGCCTTGCGCGGCGAGCGGCTGACGGCCTGGGCCGCCCTGCACGCGGCCACGCGCGGCGCGGCCGAGGCCTTGCGGCTGGGCGACGAGATTGGCGGGTTGTCGGTGGGCCAGATGGCCGACATCTGCGTCTGGGACTGGGCCCGCGGGCCGGTCGCCGAGGCGCGCGACGCCGTTGCCCGTGAGCTGCACGAGCGCGTGTTCGCCTGGATGACGCTGGCCGACGAGCGCAACCTCGCCGCCTGCTACGTCGCGGGCCGTCCCGTGGCCTGAGCAGCCTGTCCCGCGAATCCGGCGTTTCGTCAGAACCTGGCGGGAGAGGGCGAAGGTGCTGGCTAGAGTCTGACTGCCTATTCATACGGAGACTCCATGAGCCGACCCCTGTTGACCCTCGTCGCTTCGCTGGCCTTGCTGGCGGGAGCCGCCACCGCCACCGCCGCCGACAAGCCGGCCGCTGCCGCCCAGGCGCCCAAGGCCGCCAAGCGCTACAGCATCCAGCAGTTCATGGCGAGCGTGAGCATCGGCGGCGCCAGCTTCTCGGCGGACGAGAGCCGCATCCTCTTCCACAGCAACGAGACGGGCATCTTCAACGTCTACGCCATGCCCGTTGGCGGTGGCAAGCCGGTGCAGCTGACCGACTCCAAGACGGACAGCCACTACGCCGTGGGCTTCTTTCCCGGCGACGACCGCTTCCTCTACACCCGGGACCAGGCCGGCAACGAGCTCAACCATCTCTACGTGCGCGAGCTGGACGGTAGCGAGCGCGACCTGACGCCCGGAGACAAGCCGGATCACAAGTTGAAGGCACGCTTCGTCAGCTGGAGTGGTGACGACACGGGCTTCTACGTCGCCACCAACGAGCGCGATCCGCGCTTCTTCGACCTCTACCGCTACGACGCCAAGACCTACGCCCGCACGCTGGCCTTCAGGAACGAGGCCGGCTGGGAGGTCGCGCAGGTCAGCCGCGATGGCCGCTGGTTGTCGCTCGCCAAGGTCAACACGACGGCCGACACCGACGTGCACCTGGCCGACCTGAAGAGCGGCGAGATCAAGCACATCACGCCCCACCAGGGCGTGGCGCAGTACGGGCCGGAAGACTTCACGCCCGACAGCCGCGAGCTGCTGATGACGAGCAACGACGGCGGCGAGTTCACCCGCGTCGTCGCCTACGACATCGCCAAGGGCCAGACGCGTGAGGTCGAGAAGGCCGACTGGGACGTGGCCTACACCGCCTTCTCCAAGGACGGCCACTACCGCGTCACCGGCATCAATGCAGACGCCAGCATCGAGCTGCGCCTGTACCGAGATGGCAAGCCCGTCGCCCTGCCCAAGCTGCCCGGCGGCGAGGTGCGCGGCGTGCGCTTCTCGGCCAGCGGCAAGCGCATGGCCTTCTACGTGAACGGCGACCGCTCGCCCAGCAACCTTTTCGTCGCCGACGTCGGCACCAACGTCGCGCCGAAGCAGCTCACGCAGAGCCTGTCCAAGGACCTCGACCCGAATGACCTGGTGGACGCCTCCATCGTGCGTTTCAAGAGCTTCGACGGCATGGTCATTCCGTCGGTCTACATGGTTCCGAAGGACGCATCGCCGACGAACAAGGTGCCGGCCATCGTGTGGGTGCATGGCGGCCCGGGCGGGCAGACGAGCCGCGGCTACTCGGCGCTGATGCAGTACTTCGTCAACAACGGCTATGCGGTGCTGGGCATCAACAATCGCGGCAGTTCGGGCTACGGCAAGAGCTTTTTCACGGCCGACGACGGCAAGCATGGCCGCGAGCCGCTGTGGGACTGCATCGAGGCCAAGACCTTCCTTGCCTCCACCGGCGTCATCGACCCCGAGCGCATCGGCATCGTGGGCGGCAGCTACGGCGGCTACATGGTGCTGGCGGCCATGGCCTTCCGGCCCGAGGCCTTCAAGGTGGGCATCGACATCTTCGGCGTCTCGAACTGGATACGCACTCTGGAGAGCATCCCGCCGTACTGGGAGAGCTTCCGCCAGGCGCTGTACCAGGAGATCGGCGACCCGGTGAAGGACCGCGAGCGCCTGATAGCCACGTCGCCGCTCTTCCACGCCAGCGAGATCAGGAAGCCGCTGATGGTCATCCAGGGCGCTAACGACCCGCGCGTCATCAAGGCCGAGAGCGACGACATCGTCGCCGCGGTCAAGAAGAACAATGTGCCGGTCGAGTACCTGGTGTTCGACGACGAGGGCCATGGCTTCTCGAAGAAAAAGAATACGCTGGAGGGCAACCGCCGCATGGTCGAGTTCCTGGACAGGTACCTGAAGCCAGGCGTGAGCCAGCCGGCCAAGTAAGGAGTTCCGCGATGTTTGGCTTCCTGCTCTGGTGCATCCTGTTCGTGATCTGCTGGCCGCTGGCGCTGCTGGCCCTGGTCCTGTGGCCGCTGGTCTGGCTGGTCACGCTGCCCTTCAGGCTGCTGGGCATCGCGGTGGACGGCGCGTTCGGCCTGCTGCGAGCCATCGTCATGCTGCCGGCGCGGGTGCTGGGCGGGCGTTAGGAAGCTCCCCGGCCACCGGGGTCGTGGAACGGTGCAAAAATGGCGCCGTTCCCCAACGAAACCGACGCGCCGACGCCGTGACGCCCCAGCACATTGCCGTAGTCGACGACGAGTTCGCCATCACCGAGCTACTGGCCCACTACCTCGGTACCCATGGCTTCAGAACCACCCAGTTGCACTCGGGTCGTGCGTTGATGGAGCTCATGCCCGTCGACCCGCCCGAGCTGGTGCTGCTGGACCTGGGCCTGCCCGGCGAGGACGGCTTCGCCATCGCGCGCCAACTGCGCGAGCACTGGCGCTGCGGCCTGGTCATCATCACCGGCCGCGGCGACGCGGTCGACAAGGTCGTGGGCCTGGAGGTGGGCGCCGACGACTACGTCACCAAGCCCTTCGACCTGCGCGAGCTGGTGGCACGCATCAAGGCCGTGCTGCGGCGCATCGAGCCCGCGCCGCCCGTCGCAGTGGCGCCGGCCGTCCCCGCCGCGCCCGTGCCGCCCGCGGGCGCCTGCCTGGGCTTCCTGGGTTGGCGGCTGGACCTGGCGGCCCGCCGCCTGGACGACCCCGCCGGCGCCGAGGTGAGGCTCACGACGGGCGAGTTCGAGTTGCTGTCGACTCTTGCCCAGCATGCCGGACGGGTGCTGTCGCGCGACTTCCTGCTGGAGCGCACGCGTGGCCGCGAGGCGGCGCCGTTCGACCGCACGATAGACGTGCAGGTCGGCCGCCTGCGCAGGAAGCTGGAGGCCAACGCGGAGAACCCGCAGATCATCAAGTCGGTGCGCGGCGCCGGCTACATCTTCATCCCGTCGGTGGATCCGGCACCCTAGATGGACTTCCCCCGCGAGCCTGCCGAGATGCCCAAGGCCGTCGACGACCTGGGCGTCTACCGTTCGTTGTTCTCGGCCGCCGCGGACGGGCTGCTGCTGGTGGACGCCGAGGGGCAGATCGTGCTGGCCAACCCGGCGGCCGAGGCGCTGCTGGGCTACGCGTCCGGTGAACTCGTCGGAACCGCCGTCGACGCGCTGGTGCCCGACAGCATCCGCCCCCGCCACGCCTCCTACCGCAAGGCCTATGGCCTGGCGCCGCGCCCGCGCCCCATGGGCACGCAGATGGAGCTGGTGGCCAAGCGCCGCGACGGCAGCGAGGTGATGGTGGAGATCGCGCTGAGCCCGCTGCAAAGCCACGGCCTGCCCTATGTGGTGGCGGCCATCCGCGACATCGGCACCTACCCGCGCGTCAAGCAGGCCCTGCAGCGCGCACGCCACAGCGAGCACCTGGCCCAGCTGGGGCGCATGGCCGTCGACGAGCGCGACCCGCAGAAGCTGCTGATGTGGGTGCCCGAGCTCGCCGCCCAGGCGCTGGAGGCCGAGTTCTCCAGCGTGCTGCTGCTGGAGCCCGATCGGCAGCAGCTGCGCGTCGTCAGCCGCTTTGGCGATGTCGCGTCGCCGCCGCTGGGCTCCCGTCTGCCCAACGACCCCGGCACGGCGGCTGGCCATGTGCTGGCGCATGGCCGGCCCCTGGTCGTGGCTGACCTGGCGAGCGAGGAGCGCTTCGAGGTGCCTCGGGCCGACCTGGACGCCGGCATGGTCAGTCTGCTGGCCGTGCCGCTGTCCGACCGCGGGCGAGTGACCGGTGTGCTGTGCGTGCGCTCGCGCGCCGCCGCTCATTTCGGCGACGACGACACCCGCTTCCTGCAGTCGCTGGCCAACCTGCTGGCGACCTGCCTGCAGCGGGCCCAGAGCGAGGAGGCGCTCAACCACGCGCAGCGGCTGGAGAGCGTGGGCCAGCTGACGGGCGGCATCGCCCACGACTTCAATAACCTGCTGACGGTCATCCAGGGCAACCTGCAGGTGCTGGAGGAGCTGCCCGCGCTGGCCGGCCACGAGTTCGGCCAGCAGCTCGTCGGCGCCGCGACGCGGGCGGCGCGGCGCGGCGCGGAGCTGACCGGCAAGCTGCTGGCTTTCTCGCGGCGCCAGGTGTTGCAGCCGACCGCGGTGGACGTGGGCGTGCTGCTGCACTCGCTGGCCGACATGCTGCGTCGCACGCTGGACCAGCGCATTGCGATCTGCGTGGAGCTGGCGGCCGATGCGCCCGACGCGCTGGCCGTGCTGGCCGTGCTGGCCGACCCGGGCCAGTTGGAGGCGGCACTGCTCAACATCGCCATCAATGCGCGCGACGCCATGCCCGAAGGCGGCACGCTGCGCTTCATCGCCGGGCCGGCCGGCCCGCTGCCTGCCCAGGTCAGGCGCGAAGTCGACGACCCCAGCGCGCAGGACGAGCGCTTCCTGTGCATTGCCATCGCCGACACCGGCTCCGGCATGCCCGAGGAGGTCCGGGAGCGCGCGTTCGAGCCCTTCTTCACGACCAAGCAGGCCGGGCGCGGCACGGGCCTGGGGCTGAGCACCGTCTACGGCTTCGCCAAGCAGTCGCGCGGGGCGGTGGCCATCGAGTCGGAACCGGGCGCCGGCACGACGATCTCCCTGTACTTGCCGCGGCCCTGGCAGCCGCAGCCGGACCGCGACGAGCCGGCGGGGGAGGGCGGTGCGCTGTTGCCGGGCCTGAAGGTGCTGATGGTGGAGGACGACGCCGAGGTGCGGGCGGTGGCGCGGCAGTTCCTGGACACGCTGGGCTGCGAGGTCACGGCCTGCGCCAGCGGCGAGCAGGCCGTGCTGCTGCTGACGGAGGACGCCGGGTTCGACCTGTTGCTGACCGACATCGCGCTGGGCGCGGGCATGCGTGGCACCGAGCTGGCCGGCCTGGCGCAGCAGCGCCTGCCGGGCCTGGCCGTGCTGTTGATGTCGGGCTTCTCGGCCGAGCTGCTGGAGGCCGACCGGAGTGCCCCCGCCGGCTGGGAGCTGCTGCAAAAGCCCTACTCGCGCGCCGAGCTGGCCCGGGCCATCGCCCGCGCGCTGTCAGGCGGCGGCTGAGGCCGGCTGCGCCACCAGCAGCGCCTGCAGTGCTTCGGCGGGTGCCGGGCGGCCGAAGTGGTAGCCCTGCATCTCGTCGCAGCGCTGGCGCAGCAGGTGCTGGTGCTGCGTGGCGGTCTCGACGCCCTCGGCCACCACGCGCAGGTGCAGGCGATGGGCCAGGCCGATGATGGCGTCCACCAGGGCCGCGCCGTCGGGCTCGTCGCCGATGCGTCGCACGAAGGACTGGTCGATCTTCAGCGTGTCGATGGGGAACTGCTGCAGATAGGCCAGGCTGGAGTAGCCGGTGCCGAAATCGTCCAGCGCGATCTTGACGCCCAGGTCGCGCAGGCGGTGCAGCGCGGCCGTGCCGGCCTGCGGGTTGCTCATCAGCATGCCCTCGGTCAGCTCCAGCTCAAGGTGGTGGGCCGCCACTGCGTGGCGGCGCAGCGCGTCGGCGACGACGGCATCCAGGTCGCCGGCGGCGAACTGCCGCGCTGCCACGTTGACGGCGATGCGCACGACGGGCTGGCCGGCGTCCATCCAGGCACGGATCTGCCGGCAGGCCGCGTCGATGACCCAGGCGCCGATGTCCAGGATCAGGCTGCTCTGCTCGGCCAGCGGGATGAACTGGCCCGGCGGGACCATGCCGATGCCGCCGCGCTGCCAGCGCAGCAAGGCCTCGGCGCCGACGACCCGGCCGCTGCGGCTGGCCACCTTGGGCTGGTAGTGCAGCCGCAGCTCGTCGCGCTCGATGGCCCGGCTCAGCGCCGCCTCCACCTCCAGCTTGGCCATGGCCGTGGCATGCATGTCCCCGGCGTAGAAGCACAGGCGGTTGCGCCCCAGCTCCTTGGCGCGGTGCATGGCCGCATCGGCATTGCGCAGCAACTCCACCCCGCTGGGGCTGCCTGCCTCGGGATAAGGGCAGATGCCGATGCTGGCTGTCAGGTAGGCGTCCTGGCCACACGACAGCGCCACTGGCTCGGACACCGCGGCCAGCAGCTGCTGCGCCAGGACGCCGACCTCGTCGGCGTCGGCGCCGTTGTCGAGGATGAGGAGGAACTCGTCGCCGCCGAGCCGGCCCAGCAAATCCTTGTGGTGCAGCCCGGCCCGTAGCCGCTCGGCCACGCAGACGAGCAGTTCGTCGCCGGCCGGGTGGCCGAGGCTGTCGTTCACGGTCTTGAAGCCGTCCAGCGCGATCACCATCAGCGCCGGCTGCGTCTCGCGGCGGCGCGCGCATGCCAGCACCTGCTCGAGCTGGCGCTGCAGTTGCACGCGATTCGGCAGTCGAGTCAGCGGGTCGTGGTGGAGCAGCCAGTCGGCCAGGGCCTCGCTGTCCTTGATGCGGCTGACGTCGGTGAACACGCCGACGTAATGCGTGACCGGGCCATCCTCGTCGCGCATCGCGCGTACGGTCAGCCACTCGGGAAAGATGTCGCCGTTCTTGCGCCGGTTCCAGATCTCGCCCTGCCAGCTGCCGGTCTGGTTGATCAGCGTCCACATCCGCTCGTAGAAGGCCTTGTCGTGGCGGCCGGACTGCAGCAGCTTCATGCCGGTGCCTATGGCCTCCTCTGCCGCGTAGCCCGTGATCTCGGTAAAGGCGCGGTTGACGGACTGGATGCGTCCCTGGGCGTCGGTGACGATGACACCGTCGCGCATGTCCTCGAAGGCGGTGCTCCACTGGCGCATGCGCTGCTGCAGCGCGCGCCGCGCGGTGACGTCGCTGGAAACGCCGTAGACGCCGATGACGCGGCCGTCGCCGTCGAGCAGCCGGCCCCGCGTGCAGGCGTCGACGCGCTCGCCCTGCTCCGTGCTGCAGCGCGTCTCGAAGCTGATCGGCGCCGCCGAACGCAGCACGGCGTCGTCGTCGGCGAGGAAGCGGCGCACCTGCTCGGGCGGGAACAGGTCGCGCGCGTCCGAGCCAAGCAGCTGCTCCGGGCCGCGCCCCAGCAGGCGGCACATTGCGCCGTTGGCGAGCAGGTAGCGGCCCTGCAAGTCCCTGGCGAAGATGGCGTCGGTCGAGCTGTTGGCGATCACCTCGGCGATCTTCCAGGCGCGCTCCATCTCCCGCCGGTCGGCCGCCCGGCGGGAGGCCGCCTGCAGTTCGCGGCGGCGCAGCGCGGCATAGACCACGGCTCCGGTGACCAGCACGGCCAGCACGTTGACGAGGGAGAGCGTCGCCGCGCCGGCCGCCGCGCCCTCGCCGTGCAGCGTGCTGCGCGGCAACTGCACTGCGACGTACCAGCCGGACTCGGGCAGCGCCATGGCCACGGCCGCCGTCGCCTCGCGGTCGCTGGCGAGACCGGCCAGCACCTGGCCGGCCAGGCCGGGGTTGGCGGCCAGTGACGCCAGCGACGCCGGCGTGGGGGCGCCGTTCGGCCGCGCCACCGGCATGTCGGAGGCGCCCAGGCCCAGGGCCAGCAGCCCCTGCGCAGTGGGGCGCAGCAGCAGCGTCTCGGGGTTGCCGGCGGCCGAGCCCGCCAGCAACTGGGGCAGCAGCGTGCGGCGCGGCGCGGCGCGCAGCACCAGCACGGCGTCGGGCCGGCCATCGGGGCCCGGCAGCGGGACGAAGAGGTTGAAGTGCAGGCTGGCCGGGTCGTCCGCGCGGGCCTGGAAGTCGCTGTGGCCGACCTCGCCGCGGCGCAGCGCGGCGAGGGCGTCCTCGGCCAGCGCCGGCGCGAGGTCTGCGGCGTCGTCGTCCTGGCCCAGCAGCAGCCGAGCCTGTGGGTCGAGCAGCAGCGCGTCGGTGTAGCGGCCGGCGGCCGGCAGCATCTGCAGCTGCCGGCGCAACTGGTTGGTCGCCTCGGCGTCGGGGTGATGGCGCCAGCGCTGCAGACCGGCGCGTAGCGTCGGGTCGGCGCCCAGCTGCCTGGCCTCCTGCAGGCTCCGTTCAGTCCAGCGGCCGACGATGCCGGCCCTGAGCTGGGCCTCGCGGCGCAGTTGGCCGACCTGCTGCTCATAGGCTTTCTGGGCCGCGCCCGAGTAGCTGACGAGGCTGGCGATGACGACGGCCGCGCACAGCAGCGCGAACACCCACATCAGGCCGGCCGATCGGTCCTGACGGGCCGGCTCGCCCATGCCGGGGCCGCGGCGCACGGCCACCAGGTAGACCAGCCCGCTCGTCACCAGCACGAAGGCCATGCCCTTGCCGCGGCTCAGGGCCGCCAGCGTTCTCGGGTCGGCCGTGATCGACTGCAGCAGCCGGTCGGACAGCAGAATCCACGCCATACCCAGGGCTGCGTAGGCCAGGGCGAGCGCCAACGGGGCGGTCAGGCGCCGCGGCCGCGGGCCTCCCGCGTTGTCCCAGTCGGGTTCGAGGTCGCTGCACCCGGCTGGATTCAACGTCGCCTCCCGGGGCGCTGTGCTCGGCATCGCACCGCCCTCAGTGCAGTCCGGCCCGGGCGTCGCGGTCCTCCACGTAGGCGGCGAGCGCCGGGAAGTCGGGAATGCAGATGTCGCGGCGGCTCTTCTCGTTGAAGGCGATCAGCTCCGCCCGCGCGAGCCGCGACAGCACGCGGCTCACCGTTTCCAGCGTCAGGCCCAGGTAGTTGCCGATCTCGGCCCGGGTCAGGCGCAAGCTGAACTGGTCAGCCCTGAGTCCGCGCACGGCCAGCGCTCCTGCCCAGTAATGGAGGAAGGTCGCGACCCGCGCGTCGGCCGGCAGCGTGCAGATGGCCATCAGCGAATCGCGGTCGCGCATCATCTCGCGGCTCATGGCCTCGTGGACGACGACCATCAGCGCCGGGTGCTCGGCGCATGCCTGAAGCAGCGCGTCGTAGCGCAGCGTCCAGACCTCGGCGGTGTCCAGCGCGATGGCGTCGCAGCCATAGCTGCCCTGCGAGATGGCACTGAAGCCCAGCCAGTCGCCACGGAACCTCAGGCCCACGACCTGCTCGCGGCCATCGCAGGACATGCTGATCAGCTTGAAGAAGCCCGAGTTCAGGATGTGCAACTGGTTGAATCGCTCGCCGGCCCGGTAGATCATCTCGCCCGCGTGCACGATGCGGCGCTTGGGCGCCAGCACGGTGTCGATCAGCTTGAGCGTGTCGGCGATGCGCCGGCCCTCGTCGGCGCAGGCATCGCCCCGGCTGTCGATGGCGACCGGGCGGGCGAGGGCGCCGCGGGTGATGTGCGGTGCGACGAGCTGCGAGGTCGGGGCTTGCATGCGTTTCTCCTGGATGGGCGCGTTGGATGCAGGGCATGCTAGGCAGGGCCTGGCAATGCATGAGCAATGCGCGGCATCGCTCGGTCGCGTTGCGTAACACTGCGTGAACCGACGGTGTCGGATGAGCCACAACAAAGCAGATCCCACCGGGTTGACTTTCATCAAGGCCCACGCATTTCGCTTCGCTACGCTGCCGGGCATGTGTTTCGCAGACCGCGAGGGTGCCGCCGGCGCCGACCTGTCCAATCCCGTCGAGGCGGCCGCGCTGTTGCGGCAGGCCCGGGTTCTTGCGCGGGCGGACGCGGCGAGCCCGCAGCTGATGGCGGGAAAGCAACTGGCGCTGCTGTCGCCAGACTGCGGCGACGCGGGTGCGCTCGAGTTCATCCAGGCGGCGCAGGCGCTGGGCGCCCATGTGTCCTTCGTGCGGGCCGGCCTGGACGAGGCGAGCAGCGCGCGGCAGGTCGACGCCACGGCGCGCGTGCTGGGCCGGCTCTACGACGCGGTGGAATGCCAGCACCTGCCGGCCGAGCTGGTGCGGCGCATCGCCCGCGGCGCCGGCATCCCCGTCTTCGCCGGCCTGGCCACGCCGGGGCATCCGACGGCCACGCTCGTGGAGGCGCTGGAGGTCGACGCGACGCGGCAGGTCAAGCGCCGCAGCATCCTGCAGGCGGCGCTGCTCGTCAGCCTGGGTTGATCGCTCAGGGTGGCGTGGCGGGCCGGTCCACGCCCCAGAGGCGGTAGAGGTCGGCGGCCGGCGGCGTGCGCAGCCAATGCTCGAAGGCCTGGTCGTAGCGCTGCGACAGGGTCTCGCCTGCGGCACTGCGCGCGAAGGCCATGTGGCCGTGCAGGACGTCCAGCGGCGGCGAGCAGCGCGCCACGGCGCCTTCCAGCCGCAGGCGTTGCAGCACTGGCCGGCAGTTGCGGTCATTGGCCGCGAACAGCTCGACGCGCCGCTTCATCAGCATCTGCAGGCCGGCGTCGACGTTGTGCACCCAGGTCAGCTGGCTCATGACGGTCTTCATGCGCTCGAAACGGCTGCCATAGGCCCACCCGCGCATGGCGGCCACGGGTGTCCGGGCCAGGTCGGCAAACTCGCCCTTCCAGCGTGCCTCCTCGCCGCGGCGGGCGTACCAGACCATGGCGTCCGAATAGAAGGCCCGCACGCTGAACAGCATGCGGGCCTCGCGCTCCGGCGTGCGGTAGGGGCCGATGAGGATGTCGGCATCGCCTTGCTCCAGCATCAGCTGGGCGCGTGACCAGGGCAGCCATTCGCAGCGGACGCTGTCACCAAAGAGCTGGCCCAGCAAGTCCACCGCCAGCCCCCGCGGTGCCTGGCCCTCGGCACCCTCGAAGATGCGCGCGAACTGCGAGCCAACGGCGCGCAACGGCACGGCGCGGGCCGGCGAGGCCAGCCCCGGGCAGGCCATCCAGCCCAGCCCCGCCTGGCACCAGCGGCGTCGCGTCGTCATGTCCAGCCTCCGTGTCGCGGACAGATGCCGTCGATGATGCGTGCGCGGCGCACCGCGATCAAGGAATGTCGATCTCGTGCAGCGCGTAGCCGCGGCCGCCACGCCGGTCCTCGAAGAAGCAGCGCAGCGTCTCGCGCGTCGTCTTGAATGCGATGTCGTCCCAGGGGATATCGTCCTCGGCGAAGAGCCTGGCCTCGAGCGACTCCGGCCCCGGGTTGAAGTCCGGCGAGCGCAGCCGGGCGCGATAGAAGAGGTGGATCTGGCCCACGCGCACGACGTTCAGCACCGTGTACAGCGGCCCCATCTCGATGTCGGCGCCGGCCTCTTCCCGCGTCTCGCGCAGTGCACCCTCGGCCAGCGTCTCGCCCAGTTCCATGAAGCCCGCCGGCAGCGTCCACAGGCCGTGGCGCGGCTCGATGGCGCGGCGGCACAGCAGCACGCGGCCGTCCGCCTCCCACACCGGCAGCGTGCCAACCACGTTCAGAGGGTTCTGGTAGTGGACGCTTGCGCAGGCCGGGCAGACGGCGCGCTCGCGGTTGTCGTCCGCCGGGATGCGGTAGTCCACGGCGGTGCCGCAGTTGGGGCAGTACTTGAGGCGGACGGGGAAGGGCATGGGGCCAGTTTAGAGGCGCAGAATTGCAGGCCATGAAGCTCTACAACTACTTCCGCTCTTCGGCCTCCTGGCGGGTGCGCATCGGCCTCGCGCTCAAGGGCCTGGACTACGACTACGCGTCCATCCACCTGCAGAAGAACGAGCAGTTCGCCGAGCCCTTCGCCAACCAGCAGGTGTCGCACCTCGTGCCGGCGCTGGTGCTGGACGACGGCCGCTGGCTGAGCCAGTCCATGGCCATTCTCGAGTACCTGGACGAGACACACCCCGAGCCGCCGCTGCTGCCGCGCGACGCGGTCGCGCGGGCGCAGGTGCGGGCGCTGGCCCAGGACATCGGCTGCGACATCCACCCCGTCAACAACCTGCGCGTGCTGCGCTACCTGAAGAACGACCTCGGCCAGGAGCAGGAGACGGTGGACCGCTGGTACCGCCACTGGGTGGCGACAGGCCTGGCCGTCGTCGAGCAGCGGCTGGCACGTACGGCCGGGCAGTTCAGCTTCGGCGACGCGCCGGGCCTGGCGGACTGCGTGCTGGTGCCCCAGGTCTATAACGCCCAGCGCTTCGAATGCCCGCTGGAGGCCTACCCGACGGTGATGCGCGTCAACGCCGCCTGCCTGGCCCTGCCGGCGTTCGCGAACACCCATCCCAGCGCCTGTCCCGATGCCACCTGACCGCGACTGGCTGCGACCCGGGCCCGACGAGCTGGGGCCGGGCGTGACGGCGTTCATGACGACGCGTGGCCCCAACTTCGGCCGCAAGGCGGGCGACCCCGAGCAGGTGCGGGCGAACCGCGCGGGGCTGGCCGAGCGGCTGGGAGCACGACCCGTCTTCCTCGATCAAGTCCATGGCGCCGATGTCGTTCGCCTGCGCGCCGACTGGCATGACGACAACGCGCCCCGGGCCGACGCGGCCGTGTCCACCGACCCGGAGCTGGCTGTGGCCATCCTCGTCGCCGACTGCCTGCCGGTGCTGTTCGCGGCGCCCGGCGGCGTTGCCGGTGCGCATGCGGGCTGGCGCGGCCTGGCAGCCGGGGTGCTGGAGAACACGGTGGCGGAACTCTGCGCCGCCACCGGCTGCGCGCCGCGCGACGTGAAGGCCTGGCTGGGCGCCTGCATAGGCCCCGAGGCCTTCGAGGTGGGGCCCGAGGTCGTGCGGGCCTTCGGCCGCGAGGCGCTGGCGTGCGACCAGCCCGGATTCCTCTATCGCCCCAACCCCGAGCCGCGCTGGCGTGCCGACCTGGGCGCGCTGGCCCGCGAGCGGCTGGCTTCGGTGAATGTCACCCAAATCAGCGGCGGTTCCTGGTGCACGCTCACCGATGATTCACGCTTCTTCTCGTTCCGCGGCGAGGCACTGGGCCGGCCCCGCGGCCGCATGGCCGCCTGCATCGCCCTGGGACGGGGATTCGGCCGCTAGTTCGGCCGCACGACGGCGCCGTTTGCGGCCTGGCGTGCCGAGGATGTAGAGCAGCAAACCCAAGGGAAGGACGCCGTAGAGCATCAGCGTGACGAAGGCCCCGAACCACGAGCCCTGCGGGCTGGTGGCTTCGGCGGCGGCCATCATCAGCGCCACATAGGCCCAGGCGATCGCAACGAGGTACATGGTGGTGTCGTGTCATGGGCGCGTCAGCGCCTGCGGTTACAAAACTGGACCTGCGGAATGTGGCAAGCTTATTGCAGCGGACCGAGACAATACCGCTGAGGCGGGAGATCCGAGGAACATATGGCCACTCGCAAGAAGAACGACTCGCCGTCCGGGATGCAGGCGCAGCCTTTCGCGGAACTGATGCAGCAGATGGCACATCTGCCACAGATCTCGCCGGCGGCCCTGGCCGAGCTGCAGGTCGACTACCTGAAGCAGGCTGCGGCCCTGTGGAATGCGTCGCTGGGTCAGGGCGAGGCGCCGGCCGTCGGCGACCGCCGCTTCGCGGCGCCCGAATGGCGGGCCAGCCCGGCAGCCAGCTTCATGACCCAGCTCTACCTGCTCAACGGCCGTACGCTGGGCCGCATGGCTGCAGCGGTCGAGGGCGACGACAAGACCAAGGCGCGCATCCGCTTCGCCGTGCAGCAGTTTGTCGACGCGGCGTCGCCGAGCAACTTCCTGGCGCTCAATCCCGAGGCGCAGAAGCTGGCCCTGGACAGTCACGGAGAGACGCTGGCCCGCGGCCTGCAGCACCTGTGGGGCGACGTGCAGCGTGGGCATGTGTCGCAGACGGACGAGAGCGCCTTCGAGGTGGGCCGCAATGTCGCGACGACGCCGGGCAGCGTCGTGTTCGAGAACGCGCTGTTCCAGCTCATCGAGTACGCGCCGCTGACCAGGGAGGT
This sequence comes from Roseateles sp., assembly GCF_019237615.1. GTDB lineage: Bacteria > Pseudomonadota > Gammaproteobacteria > Burkholderiales > Burkholderiaceae_C > Pelomonas. Next base: position 39,319 of record NZ_JAFAGT010000001.1, read on the forward strand.
GCACGCGCGGCCCTTCTTGCTGGTGCCGCCCTGCATCAACAAGTTCTACATCCTGGACCTGCAGCCGGACAACTCGCTGATCCGCTACGCCGTCGCCGAGGGGCACCGCGTCTTCGTCGTCAGCTGGCGCAACCCCGACGAGTCGGTCAAGCACCTGGGCTGGGACGACTACATCGCGGACGGCGTCATCCAGGCCATCCGCGTCGTGCAGGCCATCTCGGGCGAGCAACAGGTCAACGCCCTGGGATTCTGCGTCGGGGGCACCATCCTCGCGACGGCGCTCGCCGTGCTGGCCGCGCGCGGCGAGCAGGCGGCGGCCAGCCTCACGCTGCTGACGACGCTGCTGGATTTCGCCGACAACGGCATCCTGGACATCTTCGTCGACGAGGCCAGTGTGCGCCTGCGCGAGGCCACGCTGGGCGCGGACGCACCGCAGGGCCCGCAGCTGCTGCACGGCCAGGAGCTGGCCACGACCTTCAGCTTCCTGCGCCCCAACGACCTGGTCTGGAACTACGTCGTCGGCAACTACCTGAAGGGAGAGGCGCCGCCGGCCTTCGACCTGCTGTACTGGAACGGCGACTCGACCAACCTGCCTGGGCCGATGTACTGCTGGTACCTGCGCCACGCCTATCTGCAGAACGAGTTGAAGCAGCCGGGCCGGCTGACCGTCTGCGGCGAGAAGCTGGACCTGGGCGCCATCCAGGCGCCGGTCTACATCTACGGTTCCCGCGAGGACCACATCGTGCCCTGGCAGGCCGCCTACCGGAACACGCAGATCCTCAAGGGCAAGAGGCGCTTCGTCATGGGCGCCTCGGGCCATATCGCCGGCGTCATCAACCCGCCGGCCAAGGGCAAGCGCAGCCACTGGATCGCCAAGAGCAGCGCGCTGCCGGCCGACCCCGAGGCCTGGCTCAAGGGCGCGACCGAACACCCAGGCAGCTGGTGGACCGACTGGTCCAGCTGGCTGGCCGCGCATGCCGGCGCCCGCAAGGCCGCGCCCAAGGCGCCGGGCAACCGCCAGTACAAACCCATAGAGCCGGCACCGGGCCGGTACGTCAAGGTCAAGGCCTGAAAGGAAGCACAGCCATGAGCAAGCAAGACATCGTCATCGTCGCCGCGGCCCGCACCGCCATCGGCAAGTTCGGCGGCACACTGGCCAAGACGCCCGCCAGCGAGCTGGGCGCCGCCGTCATCCAGGACTTGCTGCGCCGCACCGGCCTGGCCGGCGACCAGGTCGGCGAGGTCATCCTCGGCCAGGTGCTGACGGCCGGCGTCGGGCAGAACCCGGCGCGCCAGGCCGTCATCAAGGCAGGCCTGCCGCATGCGGTGCCGGCCATGACCATCAACAAGGTCTGCGGTTCGGGCCTGAAGGCCGTGATGCTGGCGGCCCAGGCCATCCGCGACGGCGACAGCGACATCGTCATCGCCGGCGGCCAGGAGAGCATGAGCATGAGCCCCCATGTGCTCAACGGCTCGCGCGACGGCCAGCGCATGGGTGACTGGAAGATGGTCGACACCATGATCACCGACGGCTTGTGGGATGTGTACAACCAGTACCACATGGGCATCACGGCCGAGAACGTCGCCAAGAAGTACGGCGTCACGCGCGAGCAGCAGGACGCGCTGGCGCTGGGCAGCCAGCAGAAGGCCGCCGCGGCGCAGGACGCCGGCCGCTTCAAGGACGAGATCGTGCCCTTCAGCATCGCGCAGAAGAAGGGCGACCCCGTCGTCTTCGCCGCCGACGAGTTCATCAACCGCAAGAGCAACGCCGAAGCCCTGGCCGGCCTGCGCCCGGCCTTCGACAAGGCCGGCAGCGTGACGGCCGGCAATGCCTCGGGCCTCAACGACGGTGCGGCCGGCGTGGTCGTCATGACTGCCGCCAAGGCGGCGGCCCTGGGCCTGACGCCGCTGGCGCGCATCGCCTCCTACGCCTCGGCCGGCCTGGACCCGGCCTACATGGGCATGGGCCCGGTGCCCGCCGCGCGCCGCGCGCTGGAGCGCGCCGGCTGGAAGCCCGCCGACCTGGACCTGCTGGAGATCAACGAGGCCTTCGCGGCCCAGGCCTGCGCCGTGCACAACGAAATGGGCTGGGACCTGAGCAAGGTCAACGTCAACGGCGGCGCCATCGCGCTGGGCCATCCCATTGGTGCCAGTGGCTGCCGCGTGCTCGTCACGCTGCTGCACGAGATGGCCAGGCGCGGTGCCAGGAAGGGCATTGCCTCGCTGTGCATAGGCGGCGGCATGGGCGTCGCCCTGACCGTCGAGCGCTGAAACGACAATCACACACCACGACAGGAGACATCCAATGAGCCAAAAGATTGCCTACGTGACCGGTGGCATGGGCGGTATCGGCACCGCCATCTGCCAGAAGCTGGCCAAGGCGGGCTTCAAGGTCATCGCCGGTTGCGGCCCCAGCCGCGACTACCAGAAGTGGCTGGATGAGCAGAAGGCCCTGGGCTTCAGCTTCCACGCCTCGGTCGGCAATGTGGCCGACTGGGGCTCCACGGTGGAGGCCTTCCAGAAGGCCATCACCGAGCATGGGGCCATCGACGTGCTGGTCAACAACGCCGGCATCACCAAGGACCGCATGTTCCTGAAGATGACGCCCGAGGACTGGAAGGCCGTCATCGACACCAACCTGAACTCCATGTTCAACGTGACCAAGCAGGTCGTGCCGGGCATGGTGGAGAAGGGCTGGGGCCGCATCATCCAGATCTCGTCCGTCAACGGCGAGAAGGGCCAGGCCGGCCAGACCAACTACTCGGCTGCCAAGGCGGGTATGCACGGCTTCACGATGGCGCTGGCGCAGGAGCTGGCCGCCAAGGGCGTCACCGTCAACACGGTGAGCCCGGGCTATATCGGCACCGACATGGTCAAGGCCATCAAGCCGGAGATCCTGGACAAGATCGTCGCGACCATCCCTGTCAGGCGCCTGGGCACGCCGGAGGAGATCGGCTCCGTGGTGGCCTGGCTGGCGGGCGATGACAGCGGCTTCACGACCGGTGCGGACTTCTCCTGCAACGGCGGCCTGCACATGGGCTAGGCCGCGCGGGCCTTGACCTGGGACAGAGTCTGGACAGACCCCCCGGGTAAACTCAGATGGTCAGGGCGGCATGAAGCCGCCCTTTTCATTGGAGTGCTGGAATGTTGCGCAGTTGGGCATTGGCCTTGGGATGGGTGGTGGCACTGGGGGCACAGGCCCAGCCGGCGCGGCCGCCGATCTTCGTGCTCAATTCGCTGGCGGCCGACATCGCGGTCGTCGATCCGGCCAGCTTCAGCGTCGTCAAGCGCATCCCGACCGGCAAGGAACCCCACCACCTCTACCTGTCGCCTGACGAGCGCTCCCTCATCGTCGCGAACGCGCTGGGCGACTCGCTGACCTTCATCGACCCGCGCACGGCCGAGGTGCAGCGCGTGGTGCGCGGCATCCCCGACCCCTACCACCTGCGTTTCTCGCCCGACATGAAGTGGTTTGTCACGGCGTCCAACCGACTGGACCGCGTCGACCTCTACCGCTGGCAGGGCAGCGCTGCCCAGGAGCCGCTGCAGCTCGTCAAGCGCATCCCCGCGCCCAAGACGCCCAGCCACCTGAACATCGACACCAAGAGCACGACGCTCTACGTCAGCCTGCAGGACAGCGACGAACTGCTGGCCGTCGACCTGGCGACGCAGGCGGTCAAGTGGAAGCAGCCCGTCGGCAAGATGCCGGCCGACATCTACCTGACGCCGGACGACCGCTTCCTGCTCGTGGGCCTGACGGGCGACCGTTTCGTCGAGGTCTGGGACGTCAGCGCCGCCGCGCCCAGGCTGGTCAAGCGCATCCCGACCGGCGACGGGGCTCATTCATTCCGCGCCTGGGGCGACAAGCGCCACGTGCTCGTCAGCAACCGCGCGGCCAACACCATCAGCAAGATCGACCTGACGACGCTGAGCGTCGTGGACCAGTTCCCCGGCCCGGCCGGCCCCGACGACATGGAGCTGCTGACTGACGGCCGCACGCTGCTGTTCACGTCGCGCTGGGCCGGCAAGCTCACGCAGGTCGACACCACCACGCACAAGGTGGTGCGCCAGGTGAAGGTGGGCAAGTCGCCGCACGGCATCTGGACGCTGGACCATCAGCCGCGGCTGTGAAGCCCCTCGTCCGGTCCCGCCCAGCTGAACGCGGGCGTGCCCAGCCAGGACGGGCCGGCCTGGGGCGCCCCGGCGTTCGCCCGTGAAGTTCATGACATGAGAGCCTTGATCCTTTTGTTGGCTGCCACGGTGGCCACGGCGCAGCCGGCTTGCGACAAGCCGGTCTACCTCACCTTCGACACGGGTCACATGGGCGTGGCGCCGCTGGTCGCCGAGACGCTGAAGAGGCACAACGCGCGCGTCACCTTCTTCCTCGCCAGCGAGCCGACGAAGACCGGTGGCACGACGCTGGACGAAACCTGGGCGCCGTGGTGGCGCGAGCGTGCGGCCGAGGGGCATGATTTCGGCGCGCACACCTGGGACCACGATGTCTTTCTGCAGGACCTGCCCGACGCCGACGGCAAGGTCACGCGCTTCAGGTTCCGCACCCAGGCCGGCATCAACCCGCCGGTGGTGCGCGAGCTGACGGCCGAGCAGTACTGCGACAGCCTCAGAAAGGTCGGCGCGCGCTTCGCGGCCATGACCGGCAAGCCGCTTTCGCCGATCTTTCGCGCGCCGGCCGGGCGCACCTCGCCGGCGCTGCTGAACGCGGCCAAGGCCTGCGGCTTCACGCATGTGGGCTGGAGTCGTGCGGGCTTCCTGGGCGACGAGCTGCCCAGCCAGAGCCACCCCAACGCCCAGTTGCTGGAGAAGGCGCTGCGCGACATCCGGCCCGGCGACATCCTGCTCGCCCACCTCGGCATCTGGGAGCGTCAAGACCCCTGGGCGCCGGCGGTGCTGGAGCCGCTGATGACCGGGCTGGAGCAACGCGGCCTATGCTTCGCTCCGTTGCGCGAGCATCCCCGCTACGCGCCCTTGTTCGCCAAGCCGTGATCGACTGGATATCCAACATCTTCGACAGCCTGCAGCTGGCCTTGTACGAGAGCCTGGTGCAGCCGCTGGTCTTCGGCCTGGGCCTGGGCAACTTGCTGGAAGACGCCTTTGACGCGACCGGCTGGCTGCTGTGGGGCCTGGTGCAGATCGCCGTCATCCTGCTGGGCATAGGCCTGCTGGAGCGCCGCTGGCCCGTCGAGCCCGTGACCGACCGCGCCGCCGTGCGCACCGACGTCATCTACACGCTGATCCACCGCCTGGGGCTGGTGCGGCTGGTGATGTTCTTCAGCATCGAGCCGCTGTGGGACGGCATCGCCGGTCGGCTGCGCCTGGCGGGCCTGCCGACCTGGCAGCTCGACGCCTTGTGGCCCGGCGTGACCGACGTCGCCTGGGTGAGCTTCCTGCTCTACCTCGTCGTCTTCGACTTCGTGAACTACTGGCTGCACCGCGCCCAGCACCAGTTCAACTGGTGGTGGGCCCTGCACAGCCTGCATCACAGCCAGCGCCAGATGACGATGTGGAGCGACAACCGCGTCCACCTGCTCGACGACATCATCCTCGCCACCGCCTTCGCGTTGCTGGCTCGCCTCATCGGCATCGAGCCGGGGCAGTTTGTCGCCATCGTCGTCGTCACGCAGTTGCACGAGAGCCTGCAGCATGCCAACGCCCGCATCAGCTTCGGCCGCCTCGGTGAGCGGTTGCTGATCAGCCCGCGCTTCCACCGCCTGCACCACAGCATTGGCATAGGCCATGAATCCGAGGGTCGCGGCACTCTGGGCGGGCACAACTTCGGCGTGCTGCTGCCGTTGTGGGACATGCTGTTTCGCACCAGCAATTTCGAGAACCGCTTCGACGCCACCGGCGTGCGTGACCAGCTGCCCGAGGAGGGCGGACGCGACTACGGCCGTGGCTTCTGGCGCCAGCAATGGCTGGGGCTGACGCGGCTGGCCACCTCCTTCCGAAAGCCCGCCTGATGCAAGGTCTGGCCGACTCCTTCTGGCGCGCCGTCGCCTACTGCCTGCACCCGCGCGTCATCGCGCTGTCGCTGCTGCCGCTGCTGATCGCCGGCGTGGGGGTGTTTGGCTTCATGTTCTTCTTCTGGGAGGACGCCATCGCCGGCGTGCGAGCGACGCTGGAGAGCTGGCGCCTCATCGAGAGCCTGCTGCAATGGCTGGACGCGATGGGCCTGCAGTCCTTCCGCAGCGCGCTGTCGGCGCTCGTCGTGCTGGCCGGTGTGCTGCCCGTCGTCATCCTGCTGAGCCTGCTGCTGGTGGCGCTGTGCATGACGCCGGCCATCGTGGGCCTGGTCGCGCAGCGGCGCTTCCCGCTGCTGGAGCGCAAGCGCGGCGGCACGCTGCTGCAAAGCGTCGCGGCCTCGGTCGGCGCCATGCTGATCGCGCTGGTGCTCATCGTCCTGTCCATGCCGCTGTGGCTGATCCCGCCGCTGGTCATGGTGCTGCCACCGCTGATCTGGGGCTGGCTGGCCTACCGCGTCTTCGGCTTCGACGTGCTGGCCGAGCATGCCTCGGCCGACGAGCGCCGTGCACTGCTGAAGGAGCACCGCATCCCCATGCTGACCATGGGCGTCATCTGCGGCTACCTCGGCGCCGCGCCATCGCTGATCTGGGCCGTCAGCGCGATGACCATCGTCTTCGCGCCCTTTGTCGTGCTGCTGGCGATCTGGCTCTACACGCTGGTGTTTGCCTTCTCCACCGCCTGGTTCACGCATTACGCGCTGGCCGCCCTGCAGGCCCGGCGGGCGGCCGAGCCGGTGGTCGAGTCGGCCGTTGTCATGGACGTCTGAAGCCATGAAGGTAGGTCTCTTCATCATTGGCGACGAAATCCTGTCCGGCAAGCGCCAGGATGCGCACCTGGCCACGTTCATCGAGCTGCTGTCCCGGCGCGGCATGCAACTCGCCTGGGCGCAGTACCTGGGCGACGATCGCGAGCTGCTGACGGCGCGGCTGCGCGAGGCCTTCGCTGGCGGCGACCTGGTGGTGAGCTGCGGCGGCATCGGCGCCACGCCCGACGACCACACCCGCCAGGCCGCCGCTGCGGCGCTGGGTCGCCCGCTGGCCCTGCACCCCGAGGCGCGTGAACTGATCTGGCAGCGCGTGCAGCAGACGGCGGCCGAGCAGGGCACGACGGCCGACCCCGACCACCCGGACACGTTGCGCCGCTTCCAGATGGGCGTCTTCCCCGAGGGTGCCGGCCTCATCCCCAACCCCTACAACAGGATCCCCGGCTTCTTCGTCGGCTCCATGCACTTCGTGCCCGGCTTCCCGGTCATGGCCCATCCGATGATGGCCTGGGTGCTGGACCGCTATCCCCAGCTGCATCGTCAGGTGGGTGTGCTGGAGCGCTCCCTCATCGTGCAGGGCGCGATGGAGGCCAGCCTGACGCCGTTGATGGAGGCCATCGAGGCCCAGTTTGGCGGCATCAAGGTCTTCAGCCTGCCCAGCGTGGACCATCCCCGCTGGGGCCGCTGCATAGAGCTCGGCGTCAAAGGCAGCGTGGAACGGCTCGATGCGGCCTACGACGCCCTGAAACAGGGCGTGATCCTGTCTGGTGCATTGATCAGCACCGAGTTGGTGCGATAGTTCCCACGCCCTCCCGGGTGTCGCCACATAATGCCCGGCGTTGCGGGCGACAACCCATGTCGGTGCATCTGGCATGCAACCTGCTTTGAATCCCCTGTAGCCGCCGGCGCGCAGGTGCTGGCGGCGGCATCCACCCTCTCGATCCCGCTAGGAGTATTTGATGGCCAAGACCGTCGCCGACGTGATGAACATGGTGAAGGAGAACGAAGTCAAGTTCGTCGACTTCCGCTTCACCGACACCCGTGGCAAGGAACACCATGTGTCCGTGCCCGTCTCCCACTTTGACGAAGACAAGTTCACGTCGGGCCACGCCTTCGACGGCTCCTCGATCGCCGGCTGGAAGGGCATCGAGGCCTCGGACATGCTGCTCATGCCCGATCCCAGCACGGCCAACATCGACCCCTTCTTCGAAGAGCCGACGCTGATCCTGTCTTGCGACGTCGTCGATCCCGCCGACGGCAAGGCCTACGAGCGCGACCCGCGCTCGCTGGCCAAGCGCGCCGAGGCCTACCTGAAGGCGTCCGGCCTGGGCGACACCGCCTACTTCGGCCCGGAACCCGAGTTCTTCATCTTCGACAGCGTGCGCTGGGGCAATGAGATGTCGGGCTCGTTCTTCAAGATCGAGTCGGAAGAGGGCGCCTGGAACTCCTCCAAGGAGTACGAGCACGGCAACAGCGGCTACCGCCCCACCGTCAAGGGCGGCTATTTCCCCGTGCCGCCGGTCGACAGCGGCCAGGACATGCGCTCGGAGATGTGCCTGATCCTCGAGCAGATGGGCATCCCGGTCGAAGTCCACCACCATGAAGTGGCGAACGCCGGCCAGATGGAAATCGGCACCAAGTTCAGCTCGCTCGTCGAGCGCGCCGACTGGACACAGCTGCAGAAGTACATCATCGCCAACGTGGCCCATGCCTACGGCAAGACGGCCACCTTCATGCCCAAGCCCCTGGTCGGCGACAACGGCAGCGGCATGCACGTGCACCAGTCCGTGTGGAAGGACGGCAAGAACCTGTTCGCAGGCGATGGCTATGCCGGCCTCTCCGAGTTCGCGCTGTACTACATCGGCGGCATCATCAAGCATGCCCGTGCGCTGAACGCCATCACCAACCCCGGCACGAACTCGTACAAGCGCCTGGTGCCCGGCTTCGAGGCGCCGGTCAAGCTGGCCTACTCTGCCAAGAACCGCTCGGCCTCGATCCGCATCCCCTACGTGGCCAATCCCAAGGGTCGCCGCGTCGAGGCGCGCTTCCCGGACCCCTCCGCCAACCCCTACCTGGCCTTCGCCGCGCTGCTGATGGCCGGCCTGGACGGCGTGGAGAACAAGATCCATCCGGGCGAAGCCGCCACCAAGGACCTGTACCACCTGCCGCCCGAGGAAGACGCGAAGATCCCGACCGTCTGCCACAGCCTGGACCAGGCGCTGGAGTACCTGGACAAGGACCGTGCCTTCCTGACCAAGGGCGGCGTGTTCACCGACGCTTACATTGATGCCTACATCGAGCTGAAGATGCAGGAGGTGACCCGCTTCCGCATGGCGACCCACCCGGTCGAGTTCGACATGTACTACGCGCTGTGATGGGCGCGGGCGGCATGCACGCTGCCGCCCTGCTCAGGGCGAGCTGCACGTCGTCGGCCCGCTCTCAATCCCCGCGGAGGGGCCGCCCATGCGGCCCCTTCTTTGTTCGCGGGTCTGCGCCACAATCTCCGCATGTTGAATCGACTGTTGGCACCGTTGCTCGTCCTGGTCTGCCTGGGCGCTCAAGCCCAGGGCACGGTTTACCGCTGTCCCGGCCCGCCGGTGCTCTACACCGATGCGCTGTCCGCCAAGGAGGCGCACGAGAAGGGCTGCCGCACGATAGAGGGCACGCCCATCACGGTGCTGCAGGCGCCCAAGCCGCGCCCCAGCATGGCCGCGGCGCCCGCCGCGGAAGGCGTGCGCGGTGGTGACAGCCGCGTCGACGCCGGCCAGCAGCGCGCGCGCGACGACCAGCGCCGCCAGGTGCTGCAGGCCGAACTGCGCCAGGCCGAGGAGCGGCTGGCGAACGCGCAGAAGGAATTCGGCAACGGCCAGGGCGAGCGCCGCGGTGACGAGCGCAACTATCAGAAGTACCTGGACCGCATGGCCGAGCTCAAGGACAGCATCGCCCGCTATGAGGCCGATGTGCAGGCGCTCAAGCGCGAGATCTCAAAACTTCCCTGAGCATCGGCCCGGCGCCGTTGCGCGCCATGACTGAAGCCTCCTTGCTGCCGGCCGAGTTCGCCGGCCTGGACCTGCTGGCCACCATGGTGGTCGTCGTCGGCGCCGACGGCGAATGCCTGTTCGCCAACGCGGCCTTCGAGAACGGCATGCGGCTGTCGCGCCGCACGGTGCAGAAGGCCCAGTTGCCCGACTGGTTCGATGACGCCCAGCGGCTGAGGGAGACGCTGGCCGGCGTCGCAGCCAACCACTATTCCAGCAGCCGCTTCGATGCGCTGCTGCGCCGCGGCACGTGGGCCCACGAGGACGGGCTGCCGGTGCACGTCATCGTGTCGCAGATGGACGCCGCCGAGGACGGCGCGCCGCGCGTGCTGGTGGAGCTCATCGAGATCGCCCAGCAGGCGCGCCAGGACCGCGATGAGCGCAGCCTCGACCAGGTGCAGGCCACCAAGGAGCTGACCCGCAACCTGGCCCACGAGATCAAGAACCCCTTGGGCGGCATCCGCGGCGCTGCCCAGTTGCTGGCGCTGGAGTTGCAGGACGGCAACCCCGAGCTGACGGAGTACACCCAGGTCATCGTCCATGAGGTGGACCGGCTGCAGAGCCTGGTCGACCGGCTGCTGGCGCCGCACCGCAAGGCACCGGTCGTCGGCGACGTCAACATCCACGAGATCTGCGAGCGGGTGAGGGCGCTGGTGCTCGTCGAGCATCCCAGGGGACTCCGGATCCAGCGCGACTACGACACCTCGCTGCCCGACTTCCGCGGCGACCGCGAGCAGCTGATCCAGATGGTGTTGAACATCGTGCAGAACGCCGCCCAGTCGCTTGCGGCGCGCATGGCCGCCGGCGACGCCCAGATCGTGCTGCGCACGCGAGTGGCGCGGCAGGTCACGATAGGCAAGCAGCGCTGGCGCCTGGCATTGGAATTGCATATCGAGGACAACGGTCCCGGCGTCCCCGTCGAGATCCGTGACCGCATCTTCTTCCCGCTGGTGTCGGGGCGTGAGGGCGGCTCGGGGCTCGGACTCACGCTCGCGCAGACGATCGCGCAACAGCACCAGGGCATGATCGATTGCGAGAGCGAGCCTGGCCTGACCAATTTCCGTATCACGCTGCCCCTGCCTTGACGCCACAAGCCGACGGGACGGGCCGAGGAATCTCATGAAATCCATCTGGGTTGTTGACGACGACCACTCGATCCGCTTCGTGCTCGAGAAGGCCCTGGCCCGCGAGGGGCTGCCGGTGCGCAGCTTCAGCAATGCGCGCGACATGCTCGCCGCGCTCGACGACGATGTCCCGCAGGTGCTGGTCTCCGACATTCGCATGCCGGGCGGCTCCGGTCTGGAGCTGCTGGCCAAGGTCAAGGCCAGGCTGCCGGCGCTGCCCGTCATCATCATGACGGCCTACTCGGACCTCGACAGCGCCGTCTCGGCCTTCCAGGGCGGCGCCTTCGAGTACCTGCCCAAGCCCTTCGACCTGCCGCGCGCCGTGGAGCTGATCCGCCGTGCGCAGGAGGAGAGCCAGCGCGAGGCCGGCGAGCAGGAGGCCGCCGCGCAGGTGCCCGAGATGCTGGGCCAGGCGCCGGCCATGCAGGACGTGTTCCGCGCCATTGGCCGGCTGTCGCAGAGCAACGTCACCGTGATGATCACGGGCGAGAGCGGCTCGGGCAAGGAGCTGGTGGCCCGCGCGCTGCACAAGCACAGCCCACGCGGCGACGGTCCCTTTGTTGCCATCAACACGGCGGCCATCCCCAAGGACCTGCTGGAGAGCGAGCTGTTCGGCCACGAGCGCGGCGCCTTCACCGGTGCCCAGGCCTCGCGGCGCGGCCGCTTCGAGCAGGCCGACGGAGGCACGCTGTTCCTCGACGAGATCGGCGACATGCCGTTCGAGTTGCAGACCCGGCTGCTGCGCGTGCTGTCCGATGGCCAGTTCTACCGCGTCGGTGGCCACAGCCCGCTGCGCAGCAATGTGCGCGTCATTGCGGCGACGCACCAGAACCTGGAGGAGCGCGTGCGCCAGGGCGTGTTCCGCGAGGACCTGTTCCACCGCCTCAACGTCATCCGCCTTCGCCTGCCGCCGTTGCGCGAGCGCCGCGAGGACGTGCCCGCGCTGGCCCGCCATTTTCTGCAGCGCAGCGCCACCGAACTGGGCGTGGAGCCCAAGCGCCTGTCGGACGCGGCGCTGGCCCAGCTGACCCATTTCGATTTCCCCGGCAACGTGCGCCAGCTGGAGAACATCTGCCACTGGCTCAGCGTCATGGCGCCCGGCCAGGTCGTCGAGTCCAAGGACTTGCCGGACGAGCTGCAGCCGGGCCATGCCCCCGCACCGACGACGGGCATGTCGCCGACCCAGCTCGCCGTTGCATCGCCGGCCGGCGCGCCTGCCAGCACCAGCACCAGCAGCGGCGAGGGCTGGCTGGCCGACATGGCCGCTGATGCCCGCGCCCGCCTTCTGGCCGGCGAGGCGGACGTGTGGGACGTGCTCACCAGGCGCTTGGAGGCCCGGCTCATCCTGACTGCGCTGGACGTCACGCGCGGGCGCCGCATCGAGGCCGCGCAGAAGCTGGGCATAGGCCGCAACACCATCACACGCAAGATCCAGGAGCTGGGCCTGGACGTCTGAGGACTCAGGCGGGGTCGCCGAGGCCGCATCGGGCTGCGAGCACGGCGCGCATCCGCTCGACCAGCTCAGCGATCGGCCCCGCGCCCTCCCAGGCGTAGATCGACACGGCCATCGAAGGCGCCGTGCCGAACGGCGCGTAGGGCCGCAGCCGATAGGCCGCCGCTGCATGCCTGGGCAGCAGCGACAGGCCCAGCCCGGCCTCCACGGCGACGCCGACGTTGTGCAGGCTGCTGCCGACGAAGGCGACGTACCAGCGCAGCTGCTCCTGCTCGATGCGTTCGAACATCGCGTCGCGGTAGAGGCCGCCCGGCGGGAAGGTGACCAGCGGCAGCGGCTGGGGCCAGGCATGCGGCGCGGCGGCACTCTCGAACCAGGCCATCGCCTCCGGGAAGCTGGCGCGGCAGTCAGGGCTGGCCTGAGCCTCCTTGACGATCGCGATGTCGAATTCGCCGGCGCGATAGCGCCGTGTCAGCTCGCGGCTGAGCCCGGCGGTGACGTCCAGTCTGATCTCGCGATGACGCTGCGCGAAGGCGCCGAACACCGTCGCCATCTCGCCGCTGACGAGGTCCTCGGGCAGCCCGATGCGCAGGGACGCCGTGCCGGCCGGGTCGCCGAGGGCCGCCTCGGCCTCCTGCTGCAGCGTCAGCAGACGCCGCGCATAGCCCAGCAGCCGTTCGCCGGCCGCCGTCGGCGCGACCGGCCGCGCCGCGCGGTCCACCAGTGCTGTGCCGACCGCGTCCTCCAGCCGGGCCAGTTGCTGGCTGATGGTGGACTGCGTCATCGCCAGGCGCTGCGCCGCCAGCGTGAAGCTGCGCGCATCCACGATGGCGGTGAAGGAGCGCAGCAGGCGGGGGTCGAGCATCGCGCCATTTTCCATTCATTGTTGGAATGGACTTCATGTCGATATTTAATTTCCAAATACACGGGGCGCTCCCTAGTATTGGGCGACCGTGGCCGTGGGTCACGCCTTGCTGACAGAGAAGCCCCATGAACGACGAGAACCATTGGCTGCGCGAAGCCATGGCACTGGCCCGCGCGAACATCGGCGCCGGCGGGCGCCCCTTTGGTGCGGTGGTGGTCCGCGGCGGTGCGTTGATCGCCGCCGGCGTCAATGAGATCCATGCCAGCCATGACCCGACAGCGCATGCCGAAATGGTGGCAATACGCGCGGCCAGCCGCCGGCTCGGCTCGCCCGACCTGAGCGGCTGCGCCGTCTATGCCAGTGGCCACCCCTGCCCGATGTGCATGGCCGCGATGCGGATGTCCGGCGTGGTGAGGGTCGCCTACGCCCATTCCAATGACGACGCCGCGCCGTTCGGCCTGTCGACGGCCGCCATCTACGAGGACCTCGCCAGGCCCCAGGCCCAGCAGTCCATGTCGATCTGCCACCTGCCGGTGCGGCAGCAAGGCCTGCCGGAGCTCTACGCCGAGTGGGTCGACGCCGCCAAGAAGCTTGGTTAGCGCGCGGTGAGCGGGACGTCTTCATGGGCCGCCCAGGCGCGGCTGCTGGCCGTCGTCGTGCTGGCGGGGCTGAGCCTGCGGCCCTTCATGACCGGCATAGGTCCTCTGGCGGTCGACATCGGCGCGCAGACCGGGCTGGGCCTGAAGGGCCTGGCGCTGCTGACGCTGGTGCCCATGCTGCTGATGGGCCTGTTCGCCTTCGCCGGGCCGTCGCTGCAGGCGCGCTTCGGCGCGCGGCGCACGGCCGTGGCCGCGCTGGCCCTGCTCGTTCTGGGGGGCGCGCTGCGCCTGTTCGCTGCACGGGGCTGGCAGATGGTGGGCACGGCGGTGCTGCTGGGCCTGGGCGCGGCGCTGGTGCAGGCGCTGCTGCCCGGCGTCATCAAGCGCCAGTTTCCCCACCGCGCCGGCATGGTCACGGGGCTGTATTCGGCCATGCTGATGGGCGGCGGTGCGCTCGGCGCACAGTTGGCGCCGGTCGTCGCCGGCGCCACCGGGGATTGGCGACAAGGCCTGGCCTGGACGGCGCTGCCGGCCGCGCTCGCCCTCGTGCTGGCTGCGCGCTACCTGCCACGCGATGGCGCCGCGCGGCGCAGCGCCGATGCCGCCGCCGGCCTGCTCGGGCGGCCACGTGTCTGGCTGCTGATGGCCTGCTTCGGCCTCGTGAACGGCGGCTATTCCAGCGTCGTGGCCTGGCTCGCCCCCTTCTATCGCGAGCAGGGCTGGACGGCCACGGCCAGCGGCGGCCTGCTCGCCAGCCTGGCGGCGGCCCAGGCCTGCGCGGCGCTGCTGCTGCCGGTGCTCGCCGGCCGGGACGGAGACCGCCGCCCCTGGCTATGGCTGACGTCGGCGCTGCAGGCGGCCGGCTTCGCCGCGCTGGCCTGGAGGCCCGGCGCGGCGCCCGTTGTGTCGGCGCTGCTGCTGGGCGCGGGGCTGGGGGGCTGCTTCGCGCTGTCCATGGTCGTCGCGCTGGAGCACCTGGGCGACCCGGCGCGAGCCGGCGCGCTGTCGGCGCTGATGCAGGGCGGCGGCTTCCTGGCCGGCTGGCTGATGCACCTTGGCTGCGTCGCCGTCGTCGCTTGGCTGTACGGGCAGGTCTCGCCGCGCAGCTACGCCGCGGCGCTACCGCTCGCTCAGGCCCGCTGAGCGCTCGCCTTGTCCAGCCACACCTCCAGCCCCTGAGCGTTCAGCTCGGCGTCCAGCGCTAGCCAGTCGTGCGCCGCGCCGCCTTGGTAACCGTGGGCTTGCAGCCGCCCGAGGTAGCCGCCCAGCAGCCCGGTCTTCAGGTGGGTGTGGCGGTCCGGCGCGTCTCGCAGTGACTCGGCCAGCGCCACCATCTCGTCCACCTGGCTCAGCAGCAGCGCGGCCAGGCGCCGCACCTCCTCGACCGAGCCGCCGATGCGGCCGTAGTGCGTGACCTGCATGGCCACCGGCTCGGCCTCGAGCAGCCGCGCGACGGTGACCTTCAGCGCGTCGGGCTCGAACTGCACCGGCGTCGACGTGGGCAGCACCCAGGCGCGTCCGTCCACGTCGAAGACACGATAGGACAGGCCGAAGGTGTCGCCAGTGAACCAGCTGCGGCTCCTCGCATCCCAGATCGCATGGTGGTGCTTGGCGTGGCCGGGGCTGTCGATGAAGCGCAGCGGCCGGCCGGCCAGATGGACGATCTGCTCGTCATGCGTCGCCTCGGCGCGCTCGGCCGGCACCGGCACCAACTTGCCGTAGCTGCGCTGCATCTCCTCCTCGCCATAGACGGCCAGCGCCCCCAGCCACAGTACCTTGGGGTCCACCATGTGGCGCAGCCCGCGCGGGTGGATGAGGGCCCGGGCGCGGGGCAAGGACTCCATCAGCAGGCCAACGCCGCCGGCATGGTCGAGGTGGACATGGGTCGGGATGACCCAGTCGACGGCGTCTGGCGCCAGGCCTAGCGCGCTCAGCGCCGCCAGCAGGCGCGGCACCGCATGGTTGGTGCCGGTATCGATGAAGGCGGCTCGGCCGTCCTCCACCATCAGATAGGCCGCGTCGAAGCGCGGGCGCTGGAAGCCGGTGTCGATGGCATAGATGCCGTGGCCGAGG
Organism: Roseateles sp.; assembly: GCF_019237615.1. Classification (GTDB taxonomy): domain Bacteria; phylum Pseudomonadota; class Gammaproteobacteria; order Burkholderiales; family Burkholderiaceae_C; genus Pelomonas. The sequence continues at coordinate 55,276 of NZ_JAFAGT010000001.1, forward strand.
TCTTCGATGAAATCAAGCATGGGGGGAGAGGGGCTTCCTAGAATCGCCGCTCACGATAGCCGAAGGAGGCCGCGGTGGCGGTGTACGAGATTCTGAAGATGGGCGATCCGCGCCTGCTGCGCGTCGCCAAGCCGGTCACCGAGTTCGGCACGCCGGCACTCAAGGCCTTGATTGCCGACATGTTCGAGACGATGGCAGCAGCCAGTGGCGCGGGCCTGGCGGCGCCACAGATCGGCGTCGACCTGCGTCTGGTCATCTTTGGTTACACGAGGAATGTGCGCTACCCGGACGCGCCGCCCGTGCCGCCCACCGTGCTGATCAACCCGGTCATCGAGGTGCTGGACGGCGGGCGCGCCGAGGGTTGGGAGGGCTGCTTGTCGGTGCCGGGGCTGCGTGGCGTCGTCGAACGCGACGAGCGCATCCGCTACACCGGCTTCGATGCCGACGGCAACGCCATGGATCGCATCGCCGAGGGCTTCCACGCCCGCGTCGTTCAGCATGAGTGCGACCACCTGGACGGCGTCCTCTACCCGATGCGGGTCAAGGACTTCACGCGCTTCGGCTTCACGTCGGTGCTGTTTCCGGAGCTGGATGCCAACGCCGATGATTGAAACGTTTGTAAGCGCCGTGCACCGGCTGCGCCAGCGGCACGTTAGGGTGCCGCAAAGGAGCCTCAAGCACATGGTCACGCCCGCCGCCCCCAAGCTCGTCCTGAACCGTCGTACCTGGCGCATCCTCGCGCTGACCCTGCTGGTCGCCATCGCCCCCGGCGCCAAGGCCCAGGACGCCGACCGCGATCCGCCGACGCGGGCCGCCCGCGTCGTCAGCGTCGTCGGTGATGCCTGGCTGTTCGACCAGGACAGTCGCGAGTGGACGCGCATCAACCGCAACCAGACGGTGGGCGAGGGCGACCGCCTGCGCACCGACGAGCGCGCCCGCGTCAGCCTGCGCGTCGGCTCGACGACGATCTGGGTGGACGAGCGCAGCGATCTGGAACTGAGCCAGCTCGACGAAGGCCAGACCCTGTTGCAGCTGGATCGTGGCGACGTGGCGCTGCGCCTGCGTTCCCCCGAGAACGCGGCCGAGACGCAACTGCGTACCCGCGAGGGCACGGCCCGGCCCGAGCGCGAAGGGCTCTACCGAGTCGAGCAGCTCGACCGTGGCAGCAAGGTCTACGTCTGGCAGGGGCGCATGCGCTTCGAATGGGCGCGCGCCGCCTCGCCCGTGGTTCTGGGCACCGGCGAGCAGGTGGAGTTGTGGTGGCCCGACGGCCCGCGCGCCGAGCGCTCGCCTCTGTACAGCGACGGCTTCGGTGACTGGGTGCTATCGGAGAACCGCGAAGAGGGCGACCGCCCCGTGGCCCGCTATGTCTCGCCCGAGATGACCGGCGCCGAGGACCTGGACCGCTACGGCCGCTGGGAGACCGCGCCAGACTACGGCGCCGTGTGGGTGCCGACCACGCTGATCGTCGCCGACTGGGCGCCCTACCGCTATGGCCACTGGGCCTGGTCGCGCCTGTGGGGCTGGACCTGGGTGGACGACGCGCCCTGGGGCTTCGCGCCCTTCCACTACGGCCGTTGGGTCAGCTGGGGCGGGCGCTGGTGCTGGGCACCGGGGCCCTATGTCCATCGCCCCGTCTACGCGCCAGCCCTGGTGGGCTGGGTGGGCGGTGGCGCGGTCAGCGTGGGCATCAGCATAGGCAGCCGGCCCGCGCCCCCGCGCTTCGGCTGGTATCCGCTGGCGCCGCGCGAGGTCTACGTGCCGGCGTACCACCACAGCCCGCGCTACGTGAACCGCATCAACGACCCACGCGACCTGCGCGACCCCGTCACCGTGCAGCGCCCGAACCGCTACCGCGACGTGCCGGCCGCCATCAGCATGCTGCCCGCGCCGGGCGCAGCGATCCAGCCCATGCCGGTGCGCGGCTCTGATCGCAGGGGCGATCCCGGCTGGGCCCGCCCGCTGCCAGTCGCGCCCGGCCGCAACGATCTGGCCGCCGTGCTGCCCGCCGCGCCGACGCGTCCGGCCGAGGCCGATCTGCCGCGTCGCATGCCGCGCGCTCCCGACGCCGGCACGGGCTGGCGCAGCGACGGCCAACTGCCGTTGCGTCGCGACCCCCGCGGCCCGGAGGCCCAGCAACCGCAGACGGCGCAGCCGGCCGTCCAGCTTCCGCAGGCGCGGCCCGGCTTTGAGCCGCAGCGTGGCGGCGACAACATGCCCTGGCGCGCGCAGCAGCAACGCGACGCGCAGCAACAGCAACAGCAACAGCAACAGCAACAGCAACAGCGTGAAGCCCTGCAGCAGCAGCAACGCGAGGCACAGCAGCAGCAACAGCAACGCGAGGCACAGCAGCAGCAACAACAACGCGAGGCACAACAGCAGCAGCGCCGCGAGGAAATGCAGCAGAGAGACCTGCAGCAACGCCGCGATGAGCAGCAACGCCGCGAGGAGTTTCAGCAGCGGCGCGAGGAACAGCAGCGCCGCGAGGAACAGCAGCGCCGCGTGCCCCAGCCCGAGCCGCAGCGCCAGATGGAAACGCCACGCATGCCAATGCCCCAGCCGCAGCCGCAAGCCCAGCCCCGTCCCCAAGCTCGCGAGGAGGGTCCTCAGCGCGGTCGTCAGGACGGTGTACCGGTGCGCCGCGATCGGCCGCAAAACGAAGGACGGCCCGCCGAGCGGCAGGCCGAGCGCTGAGGCCCCTAGCTAGCCGAGCAGCGGCCGCAGCGCCGGCCAGACGTTGTCCAGCATGTGCGGGTGCGCCTTGGCCAGCGGGTGGATGCGGTCCGGCTGGAACCAGTCCATTGCATCGGCGCGATCGGCCACGCCCTTCAGCAGAAAGGGCACCAGGCCGGCATGGGTCTGCTTGGCCACGTCGGCGAACAAGCCCTCGAAGTCGCGTACATAGCCGCTGCCGTAATTGGGCGGCACCTGCATGCCGACGACGATGACCTTGGCGCCGGCCGACTGTGCGGCGCGCGTCATCGCCAGCAGGTTGTCGCGCGTGCTGGACAGCGGCAGGCCGCGCAGCGCGTCGTTGCCGCCCAGTTCCAGGATGACGACGGCGGGCTTGTGCGTGCGCAGTGCCATCGGCAGCCGGCTGCGGCCGCCAGAGGTCGTGTCGCCGCTGATGCTGGCGTTGACGACGCGATGCGGCTTCCTCTGCTCGGCCAGCCGGGCCTGCAGCAGCGCGACCCAGCCCGTGCCGGTCTTGAGTCCGTACTCGGCCGACAGGCTGTCGCCGACGACGAGGATGACGGGCGCCTCGGCCGCCGCGGCCCCTGACGTCCAGCCGGCCATCACCCCCAGGCTAAAGTGCGCCAACACCCAACGCCGCCGCAGTCCCGACATGCCCGAAGCCCTTGTTCAAGTTGACCAGATCACCAAGCGCGTGAGCGACGCGACCGGGGAGTTGACGATTCTGCATGACATCAGCTTCACGCTGACCGCCCGGGAGTCGGTCGCCATCGTCGGCGCATCGGGCTCGGGCAAGAGCACGCTGCTCGCCATCCTGGCGGGCCTGGACACGCCCAGCGGCGGCACCGTGAAGCTGCGCGGCCAGGATCTGTTCACGCTGGATGAGGACCAGCGCGCCGCGGTGCGCGCGCGCGAGCTGGGTTTCGTGTTCCAGAGCTTCCAGCTGCTGCCCAACCTGACGGCGCTGGAGAACGTCATGCTGCCGCTGGAGCTGCGCGGCGAGCGCGATGCACGCGAGCAGGCCGCGGCCATGCTGGCCCGCGTCGGCTTGGGCGAGCGCCTGGGCCATTACCCGCGCGTGCTGTCTGGCGGCGAGCAGCAGCGCGTGGCGCTGGCGCGCGCATTTGTGCAGCGCCCGGCCCTTCTGCTGGCCGACGAGCCGACCGGCAGCCTGGACTTCGCGACCGGCGCCTCGGTGATGGCGCTGATGTTCGAGCTCAATCGCGAGGCTGGAACGACGCTGGTTCTCGTCACCCACGACCGCGAGATCGCGGCGCGCTGCGAGCGCCAGCTGCGCATCGAGGCCGGCCGACTGGCCGCCTGAAAGAGAAAAGCCCGCTGACCTTGCGATCAGCGGGCTTAGCGGTTTCGGCGCGAGGGCTTACTTGGAGAAGCTGTAGTCCGTCTTCGCCTTCTTGATCAGGCTTTCCTGGAAGTCGATCATCTTCTGCTGCTCGATGCGCTGCTTGATCTGCGCCTTCACGTCGTCAAAGGCCGGGAAGGTGGCCGGGCGGATGTCTTCGAGCTTGATGATGTGGTAGCCGAACTGGCTCTTCACCGGCTCGTCCGTCATCTGGCCCTTTTCCAGCGCGACCATGGCCTTGCTGAACTCGGGCACGAAGTTGTTCGGGTTGGCGAAGTCCAGGTCGCCGCCGTTCTGGGCGGAGCCGGTGTCCTTGGAGTTCTTCTTGGCCAGTTCCTCGAAGTTGGCGCCGGCCTTGATCTGGGCGATCAGCGCCTTGGCGTCCTCTTCCTTCTCAACCAGGATGTGGCGGGCGCGGTACTCGCTGCCGCTGTTGGCGGCCTTGAACTTGTCGTACTCGGCCTGGGCCTCGGCGTCGGTGACCGGGTTCTTGGCCTTGACGTCCTCCATCAGGCCGCGGATCAGCAGCATCTGGCGGGCCAGTTCCATCTGCACCTTGTAGTCGGCGCCCTGCGGGATGCCGCGCTTCTCGGCTTCCTGCATGAAGATCTCGCGACGCACGACCTCGTCCTTGATCTGGGCTTCCAGCTCGGGCGAGCGCTGCTGCTGGCCGCTCTTGGTGACCTGCTGGATCAGCGTCTCGACGCGCGCCTTGGGCACAGGCTTGCCGTTGACGGTGGCGATGTTCTGCGCGGTTGCGGCAGCCGGCACGAGGGCCGAGATGGTGGCCGCGACGATGGCGGCAAGCGCAAACTTCTTCATGGGCTGGGGTGTGAATCAGGCTAAAAAAATCGCGCCCGGTCTGGGCGCGTGGTTCGATCACGCTCGACCAGGCTCAGCGTTCACCCGGGGCGCGGGCGTCGATGGCCAGCGCATGGATGCCATGCTGCATCAGGTCGGACAGGCAATGATAAACGAGGCGGTGGCGGGCCAGCCGTTGCAGGCCCGCAAAGCGATCGGACACGACAGCCACATGAAAATGCCCGCCCTCGCGGGCGCCGGCGTGGCCGACGTGCTGAGCGCTGTCATCGCGGACGCTCAGTTCGGTGGGCGCCAGCTCGGCCCGCAGGCGAGCCTCGATCTGTGCGGCGATCATGGCTTGCCGTCCTCTTCCGGCGGCAGGTGCTTGCCGAGGTAGAGGCCCTGGGCCAGCGTGAACAGCACGATCAGGCCAGTGACGCCGAACACCTTGAAGTTGGCCCAGGCCGAGGTCGTGAAGTGGTAGGCCACATAGAGGTTGGCCACGCCCATGGCGGCGAAGAACAGCACCCAGGCGCGGTTCAGACGCAGCCAGACGGCGTCGGGTAGCCGCAGTTCGGCGCCCAGCATGGCCTGGATCAGGTTCTTGCCGAACCAGGCCTGGGAGATCCACAGCGTCAGCGCCATCGCCCAGTGCAGGCCGGTGGGCTTCCACTTGATGAAGGTTTCATTGTGGAACCAGACCGTGGCGCCGCCCAGCACGACCACCAGGGCCAGGCTGATCCACAGCATCAGGTCGATCTTCTTGCCGCGGGCCTTGAGGATGGCCGCCTGGGCCAGCGTGGCGACCATGACGACGACGGTGGCCAGCAGCACCGGCGCCTCCTGCGGGCCGACGATTCCGCCCTGGACCAGGAAGCCGAAATGTTCCGTCGCAAACGCCGCCGCAGCATCGGGGTGGCCTTCAGCGCCCTTGAAGGCGACGAAGAACAGGATCAGCGGCAGAAAATCTAGCAGTAACTTCATGCGCCCGGATTGTCCTTGACGAAGTCAATGGCGGCCGAGTTGATGCAGAAACGCTCGCCCGTCGGCTCGGGGCCGTCGGGAAAGACATGGCCCAGGTGGCTGCCGCAGCGGTTGCAGCGTACCTCCACGCGCACCATGCCGTGGCTGCGGTCCACCACGCGCTCGACGACCTCGCTGTTGACGGGCGCCCAGTAGCTGGGCCAGCCGCAGCCGGCGTCGAACTTGGTATCGGCCTCGAACAGCGGCGTGCCGCAGCCTATGCAGTTGTAGTGGCCGGGCTGGAAATGGTCCCAGTACTTGCCGGTGAAGGCGCGTTCGGTGGCCGCGTGGCGGGCGACCTGGTACTGCATCGCGTCGAGCTGTTCGCGCCACTCGGCATCGGTCTTCTGGATGGGGTAGGGCTTGTCGGTCATGATGAGCAGGAGACTTCGAGGGAGGACGCCCAGTCGGGCGGCAGGGCGGCGTCGCCGGCCTGCTCGGGTTCGTCGAACGGGCGGCCCAGAACTTTCAGCAACCGCGCGATCTCCGTGAAGTCGCCCCGCTGGGCGGCGCGTATGGCGCCCTCGGCGAGGTGGTTGCGCAGCACGACGGCGGGATTGGCGGCCAGCATGCGCGCCTGGGCGTCCGGTGCGGCGCGGGCGCGCCAGCGCAGCAGCCAGGCGTCCAGCGCCTCGCGATCGACGAAGAGGTCGCGCAGCGGCTCGGGCGAGGACTGCGCGCGCGACAGGCGGCGGAAGCTTTGCGTGAAGTCGGCGCGCGAGGCGGCCATCAGCTTCAGGAAGTCGTCGGCCAGAGCCTGGTCGTCTGCGTCCTCGCCCACAAGGCCCAGCTTCGCTCGCAGGCGGGCCAGCATCTGGCCTGCGAAGCGCTCGCGGTAGGCCTCGACGGCCTCCAGCAGCCGCTCGCCGGAGGCCTCGGCGTCTTTCTCGGTCGCGATGGGCATCAGCGGCAGCAGGGCCTGGGCCAGTGCGTGCAGATTCCAGAAAGCGACGGCCGGCTGGCGCGCGTAGGCGTAGCGGCCGCGGTCGTCGCTATGGTTGCAGACATGGCTGGGGTCGAAGCCGTCCATGAAGCCGAAGGGGCCGTAGTCCAGCGTCAGGCCCAGCATGGACATGTTGTCGGTGTTCATGACGCCATGGCAGAAGCCTATGGCCTGCCAGTGGGCGATGAGGTCGGCAGTCTGCAGGGACACCTTGCGCAGCAGCGCGACGACCGGCTCGGGCTCGTCGGCACATTCGGGCGCATGGTGGGCGATGAACCAGTTGACCAGTCGGCGCAGCGCGTCGGGTCGGTCGTGGTGGGCGAAATGCTCGAAATGGCCGAAGCGGATGAAGCTGGGCGCCACGCGGGTGACGACGGCGGCGGTCTCCACCGTCTCGCGGATGACCGGCAGGCGCGAGCCGGTGATGCACAAGGCTCGTGTCGTCGGCACGCCCAAGGCGGCCATGGCTTCGGAGCACAGGAATTCGCGGATGGACGAGCGCAGCACCGCGCGGCCATCGCCGCGGCGCGAGTAGGGCGTCAGGCCGGCGCCCTTGAGCTGCAGCTCCTGCGGTCCGGTGGGGGTGTCGACCTCGCCCAGCCACAGCGCGCGGCCGTCGCCGAGCTGCCCGGCCCAGACGCCGAACTGGTGGCCGCTGTAGACGCTGGCCAGGGGCCGCATGCCGGGCCAGGGAGCGTTGCCGGACATGGCAGGCAGAGCGGTGGGTTGCAGAGTCCAGTCGGCGGGCAAACCCAGCAGTTGCGCGCAGTCGGGGCTTTGTGCCACCCAGTGCGGGTCGGGCAACCCTTCGGCTGGCAGTTCGGTAAAGAAGTCTGGCCCCAGGTCGGCGAAGCGGTTGGTCCAGGCGAGGCCGGTAAGCGAGTCCATTTCGTCAGTTTAGTGAGCGGTGCTTGGCCCCGCTGGCCTGGGTGTTTCCCCGGGGGGCGAGGGTCGCGGTTGTGACGGTGGGGGCTCTGGGCGGGGGCTAGACTGGATCGATAAGACCGCCAGGAGACAACATGGCATTGATGGGCCGAATGATGTCGGAACCGCTGCTGATCTCGTCGCTGCTGAAGCACGCCGAGCGGCATTCGGGCGAGACCGAGATCGTCAGCAAGCGGGTCGAGGGCGACCTGCATCGCAGCAACTGGCGCGAGGTGGCGCGCCGTTCGCGCCAGGCCGCGCAGGCCTTCGCGCGGCTGGGCTGCCAGCCTGGCGACCGTGTCGGCACGCTGGCCTGGAACGGCCACCGCCACCTCGAGATCTACTATGGCAGCTCGGGGTCCGGGCTGGTGTGCCACACCATCAACCCGCGCCTGTTTCCCGAGCAGATCGTCTGGATCGCCAACGACGCGGCGGACCGCGTGCTGTGCTTCGATGCGACCTTCCTGCCGCTGGTCGAGAAGATCGCGCCGCTGCTGAAGAGCGTGCAGCACTTTGTGCTGATGACCTCGCGCGCCCACATGCCGGCCGCCACGGGCATTCCCAACCTGCTGTGCTTCGACGATCTGCTGGACGCAGAGGACGGCCACTACAGCTGGCCGCGTTTCGACGAGAACACGGCCTCCAGCATCTGCTACACCTCCGGCACCACGGGCAACCCCAAGGGCGCCGTTTACAGCCATCGCTCGACGGTGCTGCATGCCTACGCCGCGGCGCTGCCGGACGCGATGGACTGCGGCAGCCGCGACGTCGTGCTGCCCGTCGTGCCGATGTTCCACGTCAACGCATGGGGCCTGCCGTACAGCGCGGCGCTGGTGGGCTTCAAGCTGGTGCTGCCCGGGCCGCACCTGGACGGCAAGAGCCTGTACGAGCTGTTCGAGGGCGAGAAGGTGTCCTTCAGCGCCGGCGTGCCCACCGTCTGGCTGGGCCTGCTGAACCATGTGAAGGCCAACCAGCTGAAGTTCTCGACCTTCAAGCGCACCGTCATCGGCGGCTCGGCCTGCCCGCCGGCCATGATGAAGTCGCTGCAGGAGGACTTCGGCATCGAGGTCATCCACGCCTGGGGCATGACGGAGATGTCGCCGCTGGGTACGCTGTCCAAGCTGACCACGCGCCAGCTGGGCCTGCCGCACGAGCAGCAGCAGCGCCTGCTGGAGAAGCAGGGCCGTGTCATCTACGGCGTTGACATGGCCCTCATCGACGACGAGGGCCGCTCGCTGCCGTGGGACGGCCAGAGCTCCGGCAACCTCGTCGTGCGCGGCCACTGGGTCATCGCCAAGTACTTCAACCACGATGAGTCGCCGCTGGTCAGCGTGGACGGCGAGCCAGGCTGGTTCCCCACCGGCGACGTGGCCACCATAGACGCCGACGGCTTCATGCAGATCACCGACCGCAGCAAGGACGTCATCAAGTCCGGCGGCGAGTGGATCAGCTCCATCGACCTCGAGAACATCGCGATGGCCCACCCGGCCGTGCATGAGGCGGCCGTCATCGCGGCCAAGCATCCCAAGTGGGACGAGCGGCCGCTGCTGGTGGTCGTGAAGAAGGCCGACGCGGCGCTGACGCGCGAGGAGTTGCTGGCCTTCTACGAGGGCCGCATCGCGAAGTGGCAGATCCCGGACGACGTCGTCTTCGTCGCCGAGATCCCGCATACGGCTACCGGCAAGGTGCAGAAGCTCAAGCTGCGCGACCAGTTCCTGAACCACAAGCTCCCCACGGCCTGAGCCGGCCAGCGTCTGGGGAAAGCCCGGGACTTCGTCGGGGCCCGGCTGCATTAACTTTCGTTCACCTCAAAGCCATAACCCAGGAGACAAGCATGTTCGACTTCACTTCGGCCCGCTTCCCTTCGCGCTTCGCGCGCGTGCTGGGAGCCGCCGCGGCGCTCGCACTGACGGCCGGTGCGGCCCAGGCGCAGAAGGGCGAGACGGTCAAGCTGGCCTACATCGATGCGCTCTCGGGCCTGATGGGGCCGGTGGGGCAGAACCAGGTCAAGACCTTCCAGTTCCTGACCGAGAAGTTCAACAAGAGCAACCCGGCCGGCGTGAAGTTCGAGATCGTGCCCTTCGACAACAAGCTCAGCCCCGCCGAGTCGCTGAACCTGCTCAAGGCTGCGACCGACCAGGGCATCCGCTACATCATGCAGGGCAACGGCTCGAGCGTGGCGCTGGCGCTGGTGGATGCTGTCAACAAGTACAACGAGCGCAACCCGGGCAAGGAAGTCATCTACCTGAACTACTCGGCGGTGGATCCCGACCTGACCAACAGCAAGTGCAGCTTCTGGCACTTCCGCTTCGACGCCGACACATCCATGAAGATGGAGGCGATCACGACCTTCATGAAGGACCAGCCCGACGTCAAGAAGGTCTTCCTGCTGAACCAGAACTACGCCCACGGCCACCAGGTCGCCAAGTACGCCAAGGAGATGCTGGCGCGCAAGCGCCCGGACATCCAGATCGTCGGCGAGGACCTGCACCCGCTGGCCCAGGTGCGCGACTTCGCGCCCTATGTCGCCAAGATCAAGGCCAGCGGCGCCGACACCGTCATTACCGGCAACTGGGGCTCCGATCTCGCGCTGCTCGTGAAGGCCGCCAACGAGGCCGGCTACAACGGCAAGTTCTTCACCTACTACACCGGCGTCACCGGCACGCCCACGGCCCTGGGCACGGGCGGCGCCGGTCGTGTCTACCAGGCCGCCTACAGCCACTACAACATGGGCGGCGAGACGCAGAAGCTGGGCAACGAGTTCAAGGCCAAGTTCAACGACGACCTCTACACCTGGAGCGCCGACCACATCCTGCTGATGCTCAGCCAGTCCATGGCCAACGCCAAGTCGACGGACCCGGTCAAGGTGGCCAAGGCGATGGAAGGCCTGACCGTGAAGAGCTTCAATGGCGAGGTGACGATGCGCAAGAGCGACCACCAGCTGCAGCAGGCGCTCTACATCTCGGTCTGGCAGAAGGCGGATGCCAAGTACCCGTACAGCCCGGAGAACACCGGCATGACGCTGGTGCCGGTGAAGGAGTACGAGTCCTATGTGTCGTCGACGCCCACGTCCTGCCAGATGAAGCGGCCCGGCTGATCGCCCCAGCCCCCGACCCGGCCGCGCCGTCCGCAAGGGGCGGCGCGATCCCCTGGACCACCCCGTCGTCGGCTCCGCCTTGGATCAAATCTTCATCAACCTGCTGAACGGCCTGTCGTCCGGGCTGCTGCTGTTCATGCTCAGCTCCGGGCTGACGCTGATCTTCAGCATGATGGGCGTGCTGAACTTCGCGCATGCCAGTTTCTACATGGTGGGCGCCTACGTTGCCTACTCGCTGGTGGGCATCGTCGGCTTCTGGCCGGCGCTGCTGCTGGCGCCGCTCGTCGTCGGGCTGCTGGGCGCGGCGTTCGAGCGGCTGGCGCTGCGCCGCGTGCACAAGTTCGGCCATGTGCCTGAGCTGCTCATCACCTTCGGCCTGTCGTATGTGATCCTGGAGCTGGTGCAGCTGATCTGGGGCCGCACGGCCGTGCCCTTCACGCCGCCCGAGGCGCTGCAGGGCTCGGCCTTCACCATCATCTCGTCGCCGGCCCAGGGGCTGTCCTTCGCGCTCGGCAAGGCCGCGCCCGAGCTGTGCACGGCGGCGCTGTGCTCCACCTTTCCGCTGACGCGCGCCTTCATGATGCTGGTTGCGCTGCTGATGCTGCTGGGCCTTTGGCTGCTGCTGACGCGCACCCGCGTGGGCCTGGTCATCCAGGCCTCGCTGACCCATCCGGAGATGGTGGAGGCGCTCGGCCACAACGTGCCGCGAGTACTGATGCTGGTGTTCGGCAGCGGCTGCGCTCTGGCGGCGCTGGCCGGCGTCATCGGCGGCATCACTTTCGTCACCGAGCCCAACATGGCCGTCATCGTCGGCTCCATCATCTTCGTCGTCGTCGTCGTGGGCGGCATAGGCTCGCTGGCGGGCGCCTTCGTCGGCTCCATCGTCATCGGCCTGCTGCAGACGTTGCCACTGACGGTGGACGCATCGCTGGCCTCGGCGCTGACGGCCATGGGCATGACCGTCACGCCAGACACGCCCGGCTACCCGGTGCTGCGCCTGGCGTTGAAGGATGTCGCGCAGATCCTGCCCTATCTGCTGATGGTGATGATCCTGATCTTCAGGCCCAAGGGCCTGCTCGGCACGCGGGAAGACTGACGCGATGAGCCAGGCCAAGGAATTCCACTTCAAGCCGCTCAACGTCGGGCGCTGGTTCGTCTGGGGGCTGTTCGCGCTGGTGCTGCTGGTCGCGCCGCGCATCTGGACCAGTGGCCTCGCGCAGACCATGCTGACGCAGATGGGCATAGGCGTCATTGCCTGCCTGGCCTACAACATCCTGCTGGGCCAGGGCGGCATGCTGAGCTTCGGCCATGCCGTCTACAGCGGCATGGGCGCCTTCCTGGCCATCCATGCGCTGAACATGGCCGGTGCCGGCACGCTGGGCCTGCCCGTCAGCCTGGTGCCGCTGGTCGGTGGCGCCGCCGGCCTGGTGTGCGCGGCGCTGCTGGGCTACGTGTCGACGAAGAAGGCCGGTACGCCATTCGCGATGATCACGCTGGGCATCGGCGAGCTGGTGTTCGCGCTGGCGCTGATGCTGCCCGAGTTCTCGGGCGGCGAGGGCGGCGTGTCCAGCAATCGCGTCATCGGCCAGCCGGTGCTGGGCATCAGCTACGGGCCGCAGATCCAGGTCTACTACCTGGTCGCCGTCTATTGCTTCATCTGCACGGCGGCCATGTTCGCGCTGACGCGCACGCCCCTGGGCCGCATGCTGAACGCCGTCCGTGACAACCCCGAGCGCGTCGAGTTCGTTGGCTACAACACGCATTGGGTGCGCTTCATGGCGTTCGCCATCTCCGGCTTCTTCGCCGGTGTCGCGGGCGGGCTGGGCGCCATCAACACCGAGATCGTCAACGGCGAGGTGCTGCATGCGACGCGCTCGGGCGCCTACCTGCTGTTCACGTTCCTGGGCGGCGCAACCTTCTTCTTCGGCCCCATCATCGGCGCCGTGCTGATGGTCTTCTGCGGCGTGCTGCTGTCGGAGCTGACCAAGGCATGGCTGCTGTACCTGGGGCTGATCTTCCTCTTCATGGTCATGTACGCGCCGGGCGGCTTCGCCAGCCTTATCCTGATGAACCTGCGCGTCGCGGCCTTCGGCAAGCTGAAGAAGCTCTGGACGTCCTATCTCGCGCTGGCCGGCACGGCACTGGCGGCGCTGGTGGGTGCGGCGACCATGATCGAGATGGTCTACCACCGCCAGCTCAACGAGGCGCTGGGTCCCGAGCTGCGCTTCATGGGCGCGACGCTGAACAGCGCGGGCGTGGATGCCTGGTTCGGCGCGGGCCTGCTGATCGTCGTCGGTGCGGCCCTGTTCGAGCTGGTGCGCCGCCGGTACGTGCACGAGTGGGGCGAGATCCAGGAGGACATCGAGAAGGAAATCAAGCGCAGGGAGGCGCTATGAGCTTCGCCCTCGAGCTGCGCGACGTGCGCAAGAGCTTCGGCAAGAGCGAGATCATCCGCGGCGCCAACCTGGCCGTGCAGGCCGGCGAGCGTGTCGCCATCATCGGGCCCAACGGCGCGGGCAAGAGCACGCTGTTCAACCTGATCAGCGGCCGCTTCGCACCCACGTCGGGGGAGATCCACCTGCACGGCCAGCGCATCGACGGCCGCAAGCCCTACGAGATCAACCGGCAGGGGCTGTCGCGCAGCTTCCAGGTCTCCAACCTGTTCACGCGCCTGAGCGTGTTCGAGAACATCCGCTGCGCGGTGCTGTGGAGCCTGGGCCACCGCTACGCGTTCTGGAAGTTCCTCGCCGACCTGGACGACGCCAACGACCGCACCGAGCACATCCTCGAGATGATCAAGCTCGACAAGCGCCGCGACGTGCTGGCCATGAACCTCACCTACGCCGAGGCTCGGGCGCTGGAGATCGGCATCACCATCGCCGGCGGCTCCAGCGTCATCCTGCTGGACGAGCCCACAGCCGGCATGAGCAAGAGCGAGACCCAGCGCTTCATCCAGCTGATTCGCGACGTGACCGTCGGCAAGACGCTGCTGACCGTGGAGCACGACATGGGTGTCGTCTTCGGCCTGGCAGACAAGATCGCCGTGCTGGTCTATGGCGAGGTCATCGCCTTCGATACACCGGATGCGGTGCGCGCGAATGCACGCGTGCAGGAGGCCTACCTCGGCTCCGTGCTCGCAGAAACCCAGGCGGCGGCATGACCGAAGGCAGACTCCTCAAGCTGGACAACGTCCACGCCTTCTATGGCAAGAGCCATGTGCTGCATGGTGTCAGCATGGAGGTGAAGCCCGGGGAGATCGTGAGTCTTCTGGGCCGCAACGGCGCGGGCCGCTCGACGACGGTCAAGACCATCATGGGCCAGGTCGACGCCAAGGGCTCGGTGCAGTGGGGCGGGCAGGAGCTGGTGGGCCGCAAGGCCTACGAGATCGCCCACCTGGGCCTGGGCTATGTGCCGGAGAACCGCGATATCTTTCCCAAGTTGACGGTGCACCAGAACCTGATGCTGGGCGAGAAGACCCGCAACAAGAGCCCGCGCTGGAGCTTCGAGGACATGTACCGCATGTTTCCGCGGCTCAGGGAGCGGCAGCACACCGAGGCCGGCGTGCTGTCCGGCGGCGAGCAGCAGATGCTCACACTCTGCCGCACGCTGATGGGCGACCCCGACCTCATCATGATCGACGAGCCTACCGAGGGGCTGGCGCCCAAGATCGTCGAGCTGGTGGCCGAGTACCTGAAGGCGCTGAAGGAACGTGGTATCGCGGTACTGCTGGTCGAGCAGAAGCTGGCCATCGCGCTGGAAATTTCCGAGCGCTGCTATGTGATGGGCCACGGCCGCATCGTCTTCGAGGGCAGCCCGGCGGACCTGCGCGCCAACGCCTACGTCCGCAAGGAGTGGCTGGAGGTGTGAACGGGGCCGGAGGGCGGCGGCTTGGGGTTCAGGCCTCCTGACGCAGAGCCAGGCTGCGCTGCGCGGCCTCGGCCAGCTCGGTGCCGGTGAGCCCGGTCTCTGGGTAGGCGGCTTCGCCCATGGCCACGGCGAGGTGGGCCTGCCCGCTGTCCAGCCCGTAGGCGCCCGACAGCGTCTGCTTGAGCCTGAGGGCCACCAGGGCTGCTTCCGCGCCGCCGGCGCCCGGCAGCAGCACGGCAAAGCCTTGTTCGCCCACCTGCACGACCTCATCGGTGCCGCGCACGCGGTTGCGTACGCGCAGGCCCGCGGTGCGCAGCAGTTCGGCCGTCGTGCCGGCGGCGTCGGCCACCGGCGAGGGCACGGGGGCGAGCTCTATCCACAGCAGGGCCATTTGCTCGCCGTCGCGCCGGCAGCGGGCCAACCGCCGCGACAGATAGGGGACGAGTTCGACCAGCGATTGCACCATCGGCCGCGTGGGCGCATAGCCGCCGCGGCCGGTGGGGGCTGTGTCCTGAAGGACGAGTTGTGTGACGGACATGAACGGGCTCCGTAAGGATTGGCCACGGGCCGCCGGCCGGGCGGCGCATTGAGGCATCACACTGAAGAACGCGGCCGCGCTCCGGAACCCGACATCGCCGTGCAAAAAAACTTCGTACCTCGCGCGCAACCGCGTTTGTCCCGCCCGCCCGGCCCCTACCGGCCGTTACAGTTTGGGCGGTGCAAGAGATCACCCAACTGTTGAGGGCGGCCCAGGCCGGCGACCGGGCCGCGGCCGACCAGGTGGTGGGGCGGCTGTATGCCGACCTCCAGCGCCTGGCCCGCAGCCGCCTGCGGCGCTCCGGCGATCTCACCCTGCTCGACACCCAGGCCCTGGTGCACGAGGCCTGGCTGCGCCTGGAAGGCGTGCCGGATGCCGAGTTCCCGGACCGGCGCTACTTCCTGGCCTATGTGGCGCGGGCCATGCGTAGCGTGGTGATCGACCTGGTGCGTGCCCGGCAGGCGGACCGGCGCGGCGGCGGCGCGCAGGCGCTGACGCTGAACACCGCCGTGGCCGAGCTGGCCCCGCAGGACGAGGACCATGTGCTGCGCGTGCACGAGGCGCTGGAGGAGCTGGCGCAGCTGGAGCCGCGCCTGGCCCAGGTCGTGGAGATGCGCTACTTTGGCGGGTTGCTGGAACAGGAGATCGCCCAGGCGCTGAACGTGACCGAGCGCACCGTGCAGCGCGACTGGCAGAAAGCCAGGCTCTTCCTTGCCATGAGTCTCAAGACATGACCCCACTCCCCAAGGAACGCTGGCTGGTGTTGAGCCCACTGCTGGACGAGCTGCTGGACCTGGACGGCGACGCCCGGGCGCGGCGCCTGGATGCGTTGTCGCTGCAGGACGCCGCGCTGGCCGACGAACTGCGCGCACTGCTGCTGCAGGAGCAGGCATTGAACGACGGCGGCTTCCTGGAGCGCCCGGTGGCCGACACCCTGCAGCTGGATGCGCCGCCCGAAAGCCCCGTGGCGCAGGGCCTGACCATCGGCCCCTACCGGCTGGAGCGCGAGCTGGGCCAGGGGGGCATGGGCAGCGTCTGGACGGCGCAGCGCGTGGATGGCCGATTCGAGGGCCGCGTCGCGGTGAAGTTCCTCAGGGCCGGCCTGTTCGCCGCGGGCGACACGGGACGCTTCGCGCGCGAAGGGCAGATTCTCGCGCGCCTGTCCCATCCGCACATCGCCCGGCTGCTCGATGCCGGCGTCGTGCAGGGCCAGCCCTATCTGGTGCTGGAGTATGTGGACGGCCAGCCCATCGACGCCTATTGCCGCGAGCATGGCCTCGACATCGAGGCCCGGGTACGCCTCTTCCTCGACGTGCTGGCCGCGGTGGGCCATGCGCATGCCCGTCTGATCCTGCACCGCGATCTCAAGCCCAGCAACATCCTCGTCACCCGCTCGGGCGAGGTGAAGCTTCTGGACTTCGGCATCGCCAAGCTGCTGGACGATGCGGGGCAGGGCGTGGCAAATACAGAGCTGACACAGCTGGCCGGCCACGCCTACACGCCGCAGTACGCCGCGCCCGAGCAGGTGCAGCAGTCTGAAGTGACGACGGCGACAGACGTCTACGCATTGGGCGTGCTGCTTTACCAGTTGCTGGGCGGCGGGCATCCGACGGCCGCGGACACGCAGATGCGGCTTGATCTGCTCAAGGCCGTGGTGGAGCAGGTGCCGCGCCGGCTCTCGGATGCGGCGCGGCAGGGGGCCGACCCCCTGCCGTCCCGCCAGGCCCGCCAGTTGCGCGGCGACCTGGACACCATCGTCGCCAAGGCGCTGAAGAAGCAGCCGGCGGAGCGCTATGTCAATGCCGAGGGCCTGGCGGCCGACCTGCGCTGCTGGCTGGCCCACGAGCCCATAGGCGCGCGGCCGGACAGCCGGCTCTATGTGCTGGGCCGCTTCGTGCGCCGCCACCGCCTTGCCGTGGCTGCGGGCACGGCGGCGGTGCTGCTGCTGCTGGCATCCACCACCGCCAGCCTGGTGCAGGCGCGGCGCGCCGAGGCCGCAGAGCAGCAGGCCCAGGCAAGGCGCCAGCAGGCCGAGGACTTGCTCAGCTACATGCTTGGCGAGTTCGCCGACAAGCTGCGGCCTATCGGTCGGCTGGAGCTGCTGGACAGCGTGGGCGGCAAGGCCCTGAGCTTTCTCGCGCAGGACCCGGAGGGCACGGATCGTCTACAGCGTGCCAAGGCGCTGACCGTCATCGGCGAGGTGCGTGTGTCCAAGCGGGAGCTGGCGGCGGCCATGGAGCCCCTGCAGGCCGCCAGCGCGCTGTTGCAGGGGGAGCCGCCCGAGCCGACGCTGACCGCCGACTGGCGCAAGGCGCAGGGCGCCGCGCATTTCTGGATAGGCCAGGTCCAGCTTCTGCAGCGCGACCACGACGGAGCGCGCCTATCGTGGGAGGCGTACCGGCGTGTGAGCGAGGCCTGGCTGAAAGCCCAACCCCAGAGCGCCGAAGCCCAGGTCGAGCTGTCCTATGCACATACCAACCTTGGCAGCCTGGCATTGGCAACGGGCCGGCTGGGTGAGGTGGAGGCCGCCTTTGCGCAGGCGACCGACATCAAGCGGCGCGTCCTCGAACGCCTCGAGGGTGAGAGGCGCATCCAGGTGCTGGGTGATTTCGCCAACGATTTGAGCTGGCAGGGCCAGGCCAAGCTGTGGCAGGGCGAGTTCACGGCGGCGGTGAAGGCCTTCGAGGAGGCACTGGGCATCGTCGAGACCCTGCAGCAGGGTCAGCCGGCCGATGCTCAGTGGGCTCACCGCCTCGCGGTGCTGCAGCGCTGGCTGGGCTTGAGCAGCCTGCAGGCGGGGCAAGCCTACCGGGCGCCGCAGCTGTTGGCGAGTGCCGTGCGGGGGCTTGAGAAGCTGGTCGAGCGAGATCCTGCCAACCGAAGCTGGCAGGCCGATCTGCTGGTCGCCCAGTTGCATGCCGCGGACGCGTTGCCGGCCGCGGATCGCCAGCGCATGCTGCGCGAGCGCCTGCCCCAACTGACCGAAGCGCTGGAGCGCGCCGAGGCGGCTGGCGGCGAAGCCACCCGCTTGCGCCGGCTGACCGAACGTGCCCGATGGGCTCGGCTGCGCGCGGAAACGCTCGCAGCAACGCCGGCCGAGGCCGCACGGCTGCTGGACGAAACCGTGCTCCAGCTTCGCAAGGCCTGGCACGACAGGCCTACCGAGTTCCGCCTGGCCCGCGCACTCGCAGAGACGGAGGCTGCGGCGCTCCGCTATCCGGGCAAGGGCGCGCAGCGGGATGCACGCTGCGCGGACGTCGTGAGCGACTTCGACGGTTTCCGTGAGCTATTGCGCATGGACTACGAAGTCACGAGAGCCTGGCTGGAATTGCAGCCATGCTGGCCCGAGAGCAAGGAGGTACAAACCTCCACCACGCGGGACTGGCTTGCAACGCGGCGTTAGGCGGCGGTTCGGACCCGTGACTTGTCCCTTATTTGGAGGATATGTTCCATGCCATCCCAGTACTTTGTCCGTGCCAGCATCGACCCGTCCGGCCAGTTCGCCTCCTGCCTCTATTTCTACGACTACGCTGCCAAGCAGCCGGTGGAGGGCGATCGGCTGGTCATCCCGCAGCAGGCTGGTGGTTGCACCATTGGCCAGGCCGAAGGCTCTGCGCTGACCTTGCTTGGTGCCGTCTTCAAGACGCTGGGCCATCCGGCCAGCATGAACGACAAGAACTTCACGCCGTCGAACGACGAGGGCATGGTGGTCATTCCCATGCCCACCACCAACACGGTCGAAAAGGGCGTCGTGCTGATGTTCTCCAACGCCGGCCAGGTGGATGGGCTGTACGCCAGCACCGATCCTGTGGTGGTCAATAGCGACGACTGACGCCCGGAGGCGCGCGCGTTCCGGCGGGCCGCGCCGCGCTCAGGTCAGCCGCTGGTGGCGCTTGCGCAGGAAATCGGCCGCCAGGCTGGCGTCGCCGCCCACGCGCTCGCCGATGTAGAGCTCCTGGCGGCGCTCCGCGATCTGGGCACGCAGCCGCGCAGCCATGATGTCCAGCGGGCGCATGCCGCCGACCTCGGCGCGCTCTACGGCAATGCGCAGCTCGTGCATCTGCTGGGCCTGCAGCATGGCCGTCTGCGCCTGCACGACGCGGATGCGGCCTTGCACCATGTGCTCGCACAGGCCCAGCCATGCGCGCACAGCGTCGGCCGGGCCGCCGATGACCTTCTCGGGCAGTTCGCCGGCCGCCAGCAGCAGGGTCTCCAGCCTATGCCGGTCGCCGCTGGCGTAGGCGTCGTTGACGATCATCATGCGCTGCTCGCAGACCTCGCGCTCCGGGCCGGAAGGTGCCAGGTCGGGGTGGAAGCGCATGGCTGCGCGCCGGTACAGCGTCTTCAGGCTGGGTGGCGGTAGGTCGGTCGTCGGACCCGTGGGCTCGGGCGGCAGCGGCGTCGCATCCGGCAGCGCGGGGGTGTCGGGCCAGGCCTTGGCGCGCGGCGAGGCCGACATGGGCGCCTCCACGCCCTGGCGCTTCAGGGCTTCGGACAGCAAGGCCGTGGCCTGGTGGAGCTGGGCCTCCAGCTCGTCGAGCTCGCGCATCAGCGGGCCCAGGGCCTCGAGGTAGCGCTGGCGGAAGCCCAGCAGCTTGGCGCGGGCGCCGTCATGGTCGGCCTCCAGCACCGCGAGATAGCGCTGCAGGTCCTGCAGTTGTTCGCGTCGTCGCGTCAGCTCGTGCCTCGTGATCGCCATGCTCGCCATGGGTTGCAATTCTGCCTGCGCCAGATGTGGGAACGGCCCGAGAAGTCCCGCTTCTCGGGCCGCCGCGCACCGGATTTACCCGGCTACGGCTGCGATGCCGCCGAGGCCGGCGCCTCGCCCATGCTGGCGGCCGGCGCGGCGGGCGCCACCGCGGCGGCGCTGGCATGCGTCGGCTCGGGTGCCTGGCTGCCCGCCGTCATCGGCAGCAGCGGCACGATGAGCAGGGCCACGATGTTGATGATCTTGATCAGCGGGTTCACGGCCGGGCCGGCCGTGTCCTTGTAGGGGTCGCCCACGGTGTCGCCGGTGACGGCGGCCTTGTGCGCCTCGCTGCCCTTCTTGTGCAGCACGCCCTTGTCGTCCTTGAAGCCTTCCTCGATGAGCTTCTTGGCGTTGTCCCAGGCGCCGCCGCCGGTACACATGGAGATGCCGACGAACAGGCCGGTCACGATGGTGCCCATCAGCAGGCCGCCTAGCGCGGCCGGGCCCAACGTCATGCCCACGATGATGGGTGCGGCCACCGGCAGCAGCGACGGCACGATCATCTCCTTGATGGCCGCGCTGGTCAGCATGTCGACGGCGGCGCTGTAGTCCGGCTTGCGCTGGCCGGCCATGATGGCGCCGTCGGCGAACTGCTTGCGCACTTCCACCACGACCGCACCCGCCGCGCGGCCCACGGCCTCCATCGCCATCGCACCAAAGAGATAGGGGATCAGGCCGCCGATGAACAGGCCCAGGATGACCTTGTGGTCGGACAGGTCGAAGCTGACGTGCATGCCACGCGCTTCCAGCGCGTGCGTGTAGTCGGCGAACAGCACCAGCGCCGCCAGGCCGGCCGAGCCGATGGCGTAGCCCTTGGTGACGGCCTTGGTGGTGTTGCCGACGGCGTCCAGCGGATCGGTCACGTCGCGCACGCTGTCCGGCAGCTCGCTCATCTCGGCGATGCCGCCGGCGTTGTCGGTGATGGGGCCGTAGGCGTCCAGCGCGACGATGATGCCGGCCATGCTCAACATGGAGGTGGCGGCGACGGCGATGCCGTACAGGCCCGCCAGTGCATAGGCCGAATAGATGGCCGCACAGACGAACAGCACCGGCCAGGCGGTGGACTTCATCGATACGCCCAGGCCGGCAATGACGTTGGTGCCATGTCCGGTGGTGGAGGCCTGCGCCACATGCTGCACCGGGTGGTACTGCGTGCCGGTGTAGTACTCGGTGATCCAGACCATGGCGGCCGTCAGCACCAGGCCAACGGCGCAGGCGCCGAACAGCGCCGTCGCGTTGGTCGTGCCGCCGCCGGTCAGTTCGATGCTGCCGGGGAACATGGCACGGGTGACGAAGTAGAAGGCGATCAGGCTCAGCACGCCGGCCACGATCAGGCCCTTGTACAGCGCCGGCATCACGTTCTTCATGCCGGGGCTGGCCTTGACGAAGAGGCAGCCGATGATGGATGCGATGATGGACACGCCACCCAGCGCCAGCGGGTAGACCACGCCGGCCATCGCGCTCGAGCCCGTGACCATCAGCGCGCCCAGCGCCATCGCGGCGATCAGCGTGACGGCGTAGGTCTCGAACAGGTCGGCCGCCATGCCGGCGCAGTCGCCGACGTTGTCGCCCACGTTGTCGGCGATGACGGCGGGGTTGCGCGGATCGTCCTCGGGGATGCCGGCCTCGACCTTGCCGACCAGGTCGGCGCCCACGTCGGCGCCCTTGGTGAAGATGCCGCCGCCCAGGCGGGCGAAAATGGAGATCAGCGAGGAGCCGAAGGCCAGGCCCAGCATGGGCTTCAAGGCTGTGCTGTCATGCCCGCCGCCAATGGCCATGTAGAAGCCGCCCACGCCCAGCAGGCCCAGGCCCACCACCAGCATGCCGGTGATGGCGCCGCCCTTGAAGGCCACGTCCAGCGCCGGGCCAATACCTTTGGATGCCGCCTGTGCGGTACGCACGTTGGCGCGCACGGAAATGTTCATGCCGATGAAGCCGCAGACGCCCGACAGCAGCGCGCCGACGACGAAGCCTATGGCCGTCGTCGTGCCCAGGCCGGAGGCAGCGATGGCGATGGCCAGCACGACGCCGACCATGGCGATGGTGCGGTACTGCCGGCCCAGGTAGGCGGCCGCACCCTGCTGGATCGCCGCGGCGATTTCCTGCATGCGGGCGTTGCCGGCATCCTGGCTCAGGATCCAGCTTCTTTGTATGAAGCCATAAAGAACGGCCGCGAGGCCGCAGGCCAGCGCGAAATACAGCGCCACTTCCGTCGACATGAACAAGTCTCCTGTTTAGCGTGCGATCAGCGGCCTCGCGGGCTGCGCGGCCTGCGCGGCGGAGCTTACGGGCCGGGTCGTGGCTGTCAGCTGAGCGTTTACCAGCAAACCTAGAATCGGGGTTTTCCTTAGCCCCAAGAACGACGACCATGAGCCTGCAGAACGTGAGCCCCGGCGCCAAGGCGCCCGACGAATTCAATGTCATCATCGAGATTCCGATGAATGCCGACCCGATCAAGTACGAGGTCGACAAGGACAGCGGCGCCCTGTTCGTCGATCGCTTCCTGACCACGCCGATGTACTACCCGTGCAACTACGGCTACATCCCCAAGACGCTGGCCGACGATGGCGATCCGGTCGACGTGCTGGTCATCACCCCTTTCGCGCTGACGCCCGGCGTCGTCGTGACCTGCCGCCCGCTGGGCGTGCTGATGATGGACGACGAGGCGGGTGGCGACGCCAAGCTGCTGGCCGTGCCCACCAGCAAGATCCTGCCCATGTACGACCACTGGCAGAAGATCGAGGACGTGAACCCGATGCGCCTGAAGGCCATCCAGCATTTCTTCGAGCATTACAAGGACCTGGAAGCCAACAAGTGGGTCAAGGTCAAGGGCTGGGAAGGCCCGGAGAAGGCCAAGTCGGAGATCGCCGAAGGCATGGCCAACTACGCCAAGGCCTGACCCGTCCCGCTCCGCTCAAGACGCCGCATCCGCGGCGTCTTTTGCTTTGAACGGGCCGTGCTCACCCAGCTCGTCGAGGTAGCCCGCCACCGCCTGGCCCTCACGGGCCAGGAAGTCGTTCACCGCCTCGGCGAAGGCCGGGTGAGCCAGCCAGTGGCTGGACGCGGTGGGCGTGGGCATCAGGCCGCGGGCCATCTTGTGCTCGCCCTGGGCCCCGCCCTCGAAGCGTTGGTAGCCGTGGTCTATGCACCAGGCCAGCGGCTGGTAGTAGCAGGCGTCGAAGTGCAGGTTGGGGATGGGCTCGGTGGCTCCCCAGTAGCGGCCGAAGGCGGCGCGGCGCTCGGGGTCCAGCGCGATCAGGGAGGTCGCCACGTGCACGCCGGCGCGACGGGCCGTGAACATCAGCCAGTGCTCCGGCATGTCGACGGCCATGCGGGCGAAGAAGTCGCGACTGAGATAGGGCGTGCTGCGGTGCTCGCTGTAGGTCTGCCGGTAGCAGCGGTAGAAGTAGTCCCAGTCCTCGGGCCGGATGTCCTGGCCAAGGCGAGTCTCGAAGACGATGCCCGCCTCGCGCACGCGGCGCTGCTCCTGCTGGATCTTCTTGCGCTTGTCGCGCTGCAGACGGGCGAGGAAGGCGGCGAAGTCGGTGTCGCCCTCGGCCGTCCAGTGGAACTGCACGCCGCCGCGGGCCATGCAGCCGGCTGCCGCCAGCGCCGCCTGGTCGGCGTCGTCGCCGAACAGCACGTGCAGGGAGGAAGCCTCGGTCTCCCGGGCCAGCGCGCGCAAGGCCTGGGCAAGCATGGCGCGTGCTTCGTCGTCGACGGCCAGCAGCCGGCTGCCCGGCACCGGCGTGAAGGGCACGGCCACCAGCAGCTTCGGGTAGTAGCTCAGCCCATGGCGGTGGTAGGCCTCGGCCCAAGCCCAGTCAAACACGTACTCGCCATAGCTGTGGCCCTTGAGATAGGCCGGGCAGGCCGCCAGCAGCTCGTCGCCACGCCACAGCGACACGAACTGCGGCTGCCAGCCCGTGGTCGCGACGGCGCTGCCGCTGGCGTGCAGCGCGCGCAGATAAGCCAGCCGCATGAAGGGCGTGGGCCGAGCCTGGGCCGCGAGCAGGGCGTCCCAGGCGCGCTCGGGCAGGGCCGCCGGGTCGGCGTCGACCCGGATGACGGCGGCCTTCTCAGCCGCGTTGGAAGAGGATGCCATGCAATGGTCAGTGGTTTCACCCTGCCGGGCTGCAGGGCGACATGGGCGGCATCATTGCCCAAGCGCGCGCGGCGCATGCGGCTGGGGTTGATCCGGCGCGGGCCGGGCGAGACCGGGAGCGTGGCGGCCCGGCCTCAGGCGCGGCCCGTCTGCGAGCGCAGGAAGGGCAGCACGGCCTGCGCGACGGCGGCTGGGTTGTCGATCATGGGCCAATGCCCGCTGTCTTCCAGGCGTACGACCTGCTCGACCGCGAAGAAGCGGCGCTGCATTTCCGCGAACTTCACGGGGACGTAGGGGTCGCGAGCCCCCCAGACCACCAGTGCCGGAATCCTTCTGGGCGCGAGCGCGCTGGCGGCCAGTTCAGCCAGGGCGCCGAGATCGCTGGTGTTGCGGTAGAGCTTCAGGATGGCCCTGCGCGTGCCGGCGTCGTAGTTCGCATACATCTCGTCGAAGAAGGGCTGGGGCAGGCCGCGCGGGTTGCCATGGCGCAGCGCGAGCCGCAGCCCGGGGCGGTTGGTGAGGGCCATGAACAACTCCCCGATCAGGGGCGTGCGCCAGATGCGGGCCAGATAGTGCCAGCGGTAGCCGGGCAGGGCGCCGATGTTGAGCAGCGTGACGCTCGCGACCCGGTCCGGGTGCTCGGCCGCCCATTGCAGGCCCCAGGGGCCACCGAAGTCGTGCAGCACGAGATGCACGCGTGCGATGCCCTGAGAAGCGATCAGGCGCCCGAGGTGCCGGGCATAGCCGGCGACGGTGTAGTCGAAGTCGGCCGGCCTGTCGGCCTTGCCGAAGCCCGGCAGGTCGGGCGCGAAGGCGCGGCTGAACGGCGCGACCTGCTCGATCAGGCCAAGCCAGTCGCGGCAGGAGCCCGGGTTGCCATGGACGAACACGACGGCTTGCGGCGACGCGCCATCGCCAGCGCACAGGGCCGGCGAACGCAGGCCGCCCACGGTCAGGATCCGCTGTTCCATCGTGGATGAACTCCTTGTGCCGGCCGCTGCGACTGGGTGACTGGACGCTGGCAAGCTACGCCGTCGGGCGGGGACGTCCATCCTCAAGCCTGTGGAGGTGGCACGGCGGCCGATAGGCCGGGCGCATCGATGGCTTTCGGGTCGCGCGGCGGGCGAGTTGCCGACCCGAATGACAATGCCGGTCTCGTGTCCTGAACTGCCGTTGCCCATGCCCTCGCCCTTGAAGATTGCCCTGGCCCAGATCAACGTCGTCGTCGGCGATCTGGCGGGCAATGCGGACCGCATCATTGCCAAGGCGCGCGCCGCGCATACGGCCGGCGCAGACCTGCTCGTCACGCCCGAGCTGGCGCTGTGCGGCTATCCACCCGAGGACCTGCTGCTGCGCCCGGCGTTTCTCTCCGCCTGCGACGTGCAGCTGCGCCGCATCGCCGCTGAGCTGGCTGACTGCGCGGGACTGCAGGTCGTCGTGGGCCACCCGCTGGCGCGCGAGGACGGCGTCGTGCGCGAGCGCAGCTGGTCGCTGCCGCCGTGCCTGAACGCGGCCTCGGTACTGGCCGGCGGCCGCGTGACGCAGACCTATGCCAAGCGCGAGCTGCCCAACTATCAGGTCTTCGACGAGCGCCGCTATTTCTACTCGGGGCGCGACGCGGGGCTGGGCCCGGTCGTCTTCGACGTGCGCGGGTTCAAGGTCGGCCTGCTGATCTGCGAGGACGCCTGGTTCGACGAGCCCGCCGCCGCAGCTCAAGACGCGGGCGCCGAGTTGCTGTGCGTCATCAATGCCTCGCCCTTCCATGTCGGCAAGGTCGAGGAGCGCGAGACCCGCATGGCCGAGCGCGCGCGCGCCGCGGGCCTGCCGCTGGTCTATGCCCATCTCGTCGGCGGGCAGGACGAGATGGTCTTCGACGGCGCGTCCTTCGCCGTCCAGGCCGACGGCGCGCTGGCCGCACGGGCGCCGATGTTCGAGGAAGCGCTGGCCGTCATCGAGGTCGACGCCGCGCACCGCCTGAGCGGCACGATTGCGCCCGCGCTCGAGATGGAAGCCCAGGTCTGGCAGGCGCTGGTGGTCGGCGTGCGCGACTACCTCGGCAAGAACGGCTTCCCCGGCGCCATCCTGGGCCTGTCGGGCGGCATCGATTCGGCGCTGGTGCTGGCCATCGCCGTCGACGCGCTGGGCGCCGACAAGGTCAGGGCGGTCATGATGCCCTCGCCCTACACGGCCGACATCTCCTGGATAGACGCCCGCGACATGGCCGAGCGCCTGAACGTGCGCTACGACGAGATGAGCATCGTGCCCATGTTCGACGCCTTCAACGCGACGCTGGCCGACGAGTTCAAGGGCCTGGCCGCCGACGCCACCGAGGAGAACATCCAGGCCCGCATCCGCGGCACGCTGCTGATGGCCTTGTCCAACAAGTTCGGCAGCATCGTGCTGACGACGGGCAACAAGAGCGAGATGGCCACCGGCTACTGCACGCTGTACGGCGACATGGCCGGCGGCTTTGCCGTCATCAAGGACGTGGCCAAGACGCTGGTCTTCCGCCTGGCGCGCTGGCGCAATGCGCAGGGCCCCGAGATCATCCCCGAGCGCATCATCACCCGCCCGCCATCGGCCGAGTTGCGCCCGGACCAGAAGGACGAGGACAGCCTGCCGCCCTACGAGGTGCTGGATGCCATCCTGGCGCGCTACATGGAGCAGGACCAGTCCATCGCCGAAATTGTTGCCGCGGGTTTCAAGCCTGAGGACGTGGAGCGCGTCACGCGCCTGATAAAGATCAACGAATACAAGCGCCGCCAGGCGCCGGTGGGCATACGCATCACCCATCGGGGCTTCGGCAGGGACTGGCGCTACCCCATCACGTCCAGGTTCCGTGCGTAAACTCGGAGCAGTCAACCGGAGTCCCGTCATGAAGCAGATCACCGCCATCATCAAACCTTTCAAGCTGGACGAGGTCCGCGAGGCGCTGGCCGAGGTGGGTGCATCAGGGTTGACGGTCACCGAGGTCAAGGGCTTTGGCCGCCAGAAGGGCCACACCGAGCTCTACCGTGGCGCTGAGTACGTCGTCGACTTCCTGCCCAAGGTCAAGGTCGAGGTCGTCGTGAAGGACGACGAGGTCGAGCGCTGCATCGACGCCATCCTGAAGGCGGCCAAGACCGGCAAGATCGGCGACGGCAAGATCTTCGTGCTGCCGGTCGAGCAGGTCATCCGCATCCGCACCGGCGAGACGGACGAGGCCGCCGTCTAGCGTGCCGTGAGGGCCAGCTTCGCGCCCAGCGCCACGAAGGTGGCAGCGAAGCCGCGTCTCAGCCAGGTCATTGCCGTCGGACTGCCCAGCACCCGGTCGCGCATGCGTGCCGCGAAGGCGCCGTAGAGCGCGAACACGCCCAAGGTCATGGCCATGAAGATGGCCGACAGCTGCAGCATCGAGGCGGTCGGCGCCGCGTCATCCGGTGAGATGAACTGCGGCAGGAACGCAAGGAAGAACATCGACAGTTTTGGGTTGAGCAGGTTCACGAGCACGGCGTGCCGGATGACCTGCCAATCCGAGCGGTCAGTGCCGTCGGGATCAATCCTCAGCACGCCCTGTTCGCGCCACGTCGTCCATGCGATGTGAAGCAGGTAGGCCACGCCGGCGTACTTCACCGTCTCGAACGCCAGGCTGCTGGCATGCAGCAGTGCGGCCAGGCCGGTCACGGCGGCCAGCATATGGGGCACGATGCCCAGCGTGCAGCCCAGGGCAGCGACCGCGGCCATGCGGGCGCCCCGCGACAGGCCGGTGGCAATGGTCACCGCCGCACCCGTGCCCGGCGAGGCGACGACCAGCAGCGAGACGGTCAGGAATTCGAGGTTCATGCAGACGCTCCTTGAAGGGGCGCTCATGCTGCGGCGCCCGCGGGGCCGCGTCTTGAACGAAATTTCAGCGTCGCATGCATGCGCCGGGCGTGAGCCCGTAGCTGCGCACGAAACAGCGCGTCATGTGGCTCTGGTCCGCGAAGCCGCTGGCCGCGGCGGCGTCGGCCAGCGGCAGGCCGCCGCGTACGAGCTGGCGGGCGCGCTGCACGCGGCGTTGCAGCCGGTAGGCGTGGGGCGGCAGGCCGGTCAAGCGCGTGAAGGCGCGCAGGAACTGGTAGCGGCTCAGGCCCGCGTCGGCGGCCGGGTCGTCGTCCATGCGCTCGCGCGCGGCCGCCACACCCGCGTGGACCGCTGCGCGCGTGGTGGCGGGCCTCAACAGCCCGGCCACCAGCTCCAGCAGGCCGGCCTCGGCGCACCACGCCCGCCTGCCGACCGTGGCGGCGTCGAACAGCGCCCGAAAGCGGGCTGCCAGAACGGCGTCGCGCAGGACGGGTGCCGTGAACTCGAAGGCCGCGCCGGGCGAGATGTCGTCGGCCGCGTCCAGCACCAGGGTCGGGCTGATGTAGAGCATGCGCCAGCGCCGCCCGCCAGCGGCCAAGGGCGTGCCGTCGTGCACCTCGCCGGGGTTGACGGTGATCACGTCACCGGCGGCCGCCTCGACGACGCCGCGCCCACTCGCCGACTTCTGTGCGCCACGCTCGATGAGGCCGATGCCGAATTCGCCATGCGTGTGCCGGCCGAAGGCCAGCGCCGAGTCGGCCGTGACGGCTTCGATGCCGTCGGCATGGCTGGGAATCAGTGTGAAACCACGGGGCAGCATGACCCCGTACTGTCGCAGGTCAGCGCAGGTGCTGCCAGGCCGCAGCGCCCCAGATGCCCGCGGCCAGCAGCAGGGCCATCAGCACGGCGGCGCTGGCGATGTCCTTGGCGCGCTTGGACAGCTCGTGCCGCTCGAAGGAGACGCGGTCCACGACGGCCTCGATGGCCGAGTTCAGCAACTCGACGATCAGTACCAGCAGCAGCGAGCCCAGCAGCAGCGCGGCCTGCTCCCAGGATTTGGCCAGCCAGAACGTCAGTGGTGCGGCGACGACGCACAACCAGGTCTCCTGGCGGAAGGCGCTTTCGCCGGTGTAGGCAGCCTTGAGGCCGGCCCAGGAGTAGCCGGCGGCGTGGATGATGCGATCCAGGCCGGTGCGGCCCTTGTGGGGGTTGCTCATGAGCGCTGCGGAAGCAGGGTGATGACACGCGAGCCGCAGATCGCGTCGTGCAGGAATTGTCGCTGCGGATGCAGGCGCGCGATCAGCGCATAGGCAGCGATGCCGGCGGCCAGGCTGCCGCCGATGGCGCCGCCGCCGTGCAGGCCCAGCGCCCAGACGCTGACCAGCGCCGGCAGGAACCACAGCCAGCTGAAGAGGTAGCGCAGCACGGCGCGGCGCCAGCCCAGCGGGCGCCCCTCGGCATCGACGACGCGCAGATGCCAGGTCTTCATGGCCAGTGTCTGGCCCGAGCGGGTCCAGAAGCCGACGAAGTACAGGCCGATCACCGTGAATAGCACGAGGCCCATGCCGACGCGGCCCTCCAGCGCATGCTGCTGGCGGGTCAGCACCGTGTAGAGGAAGCCGGTGAAGAAGATCACGCCGAACAGCAGCACGCCCTCGTAGACGAAGGCCGCGAGGCGCCGCGCCAGGCCCGGAGGCGCGGCGCCCTGGTCGGGGAGCGGCGCGGTCATGGACGCGGCGTCGAGGCCGCGGACGGCGCCTTCAGCGATTTGGGCAGCAGCGTCTTGGGGTCGACCAGGGTCGGGTCGGCCACGACCTTGGGCTGGCCGGCGGCCTGGTGCAGGGGCGGCGTGGCCCGGCGCGTCATCAGCACCGTGGTCGCGCCGGGCTTGGCCTGCAGGAGGCTTCCGGTCACCGGCACCGGCGTGACGAGCTTGGGCGAGGCGGGCACGATGTTGGACTTGGACTGGACCGCCAGCGGCTTGGCCGCATGGCCACCGGCCTTGGCCTGCGTCTGGGCCCGGCGGCGGGCGGCGGCCTTCTCGGCCAGTTCCTGGCGCCTCTCGGGCGGCAGTGCCTGGTAGGCCTCCCACTTGGCCTGGCGCTGTTCCGCGTCGACCTGCTTGGCGACCTGGAAGCCGACGCGCGCGTCGAGCCGCTCGGAGGGCTTCAGGTACGCCCAGTCGCGCATGCGCTCGTGCAGCCGGCGCAGTTCTTCGGGTGAAAGCCTGGCCAGCCGCGGCGTCGCGTTCAGCCATTTGCTGCGCTGGCCGAGGCCCAGCTTGTCCCAGTCGTGCTCCAGCGGCGCGAGCAGCTCGCGCTGCGCGGGCGTCAACGCCTGCCAGGTCGGTACGGTGGCCAGGGCGGACACCGGCGGCAGGACCGGCTGCGCGGGCCGCTGGCCGCGCGCGGGCGCCGCAGGCGCACTGGCAACGGAGGCCTCGGGTGCGGGGGCAGCCTCCGGCGTCTGCGCAAAAGCAGAAAACCCCGCTGCGCACAGCAGCAGGGCAGTCAGCAGGAGGGATGGGGCGACGGCTGGCGTCAGCGCGGCTCGGATCATGCGGCTCCGGTCATTCTTGTCCATCTCTCAGGAATTCCGCGAAGCCCGGGTCGCCGAAGGCGGCCGGGGGCAGTTGGTCGCTGAGCAGGGCCGTGTCGACCTCGGCGGTGGCAACGATCTCCTCATGCTTCTGGCCTTGCTGCATCAACAGCAGACCGGCCAGCAGCGCCAGCAGGGGTAGGGCGGAGACGAGCTTGGCCCAGAGACCGCTGTCGCCATGGCCGCCGGCGCCGCGCGGGCCGCCGCTCAGCGCCAAGGTGGTGCCCATCTGCACCATCATGGGGCTGGCTGGGTTCGCCGCCGTGCGAGCGGCTCGGGCCTGGGCCGCGCGCGCCAGCGCCTGCTCGCGCGCGAAGCGCAGGCGCTCCGACACGTCATGCGGGAGCTCGGCACTGCGTTCGGTCAGGCTGGCAGCGACGCGCAGGCCGAAGCGCTTGACGCTCGCATTCAGGCGGGCGTCCCGGTCCGTAGGGAGAGTGGAAAACTTCGACGGCGAATTCATAGCGTGATCCCCTTGGCCTTGAGCGACTTCGCCAACGCGTGGACCGCCCGGGAGCAGTGCGTCTTGACGCTGCCTTCCGAACAACCCATCACAGAGGCGGTCTCTGCAACATCCAGTTCCTCCCAGTAACGCAGCAGGAAGGCTTCGCGTTGACGCGCCGGCAACTGCTCGACTTCCGCCTCGATGCGCTGCAATATCTGCGCCCGGCTGACTTCGTCGGCCGTGCTGGACGCGCCTATCGCGCCGTCCTGGGTCTCGAGAATCTCGAGCAGGTCGAAGTCGCCATCGCCATCGCCGCCCTCGAAGTCCGACATATTCGTCATGACGGCGTTGCGCGTCTTCTGGCGACGGAAATGGTCCATCGTCGCGTTCGACAGGATGCGCTGGAACAGCAGGGGGAGTTCGGCCGCCGGGCGGTCGAAATAGTTCTCGGCCAGCTTGATCATGGCGTCCTGCACGATGTCCAGGGCGGCATCGTCGTCTCGAACCAGGTAGGCCGTGCGCTTGAAGGCGCGGCGGTCCACGGTACGCAGGAAATCGTTGAGTTCTTTGTCGGTTGCCAAGGCTTGAGGAGCGGGTCCAGGCGGCAGCGCAGATTATGGCATTCGCCTGATACGAAGGCTCAGGCATTTTTGCTCGGCATAATGGCGTTTCGCACAAAGAGTCATGCTCTCTCCGTGGCCGCCCGACCGGGGCCCCATCGGTTGACTGCGCAGGCTCCGAATCCGCCTCACGAGGGCGAGAAGAGGGGCACCAATGGTTTTTCGTTAGAGAAATTCACAGAGGTTCGAAAATGGACATGTCTGCCGCGGAAATCAAGCGCGCCGCCCTGGCGCAGCCGCCATCTTCCTCCCCCAATTCCCCCACCGCGGAGCTGAACGGCTCCGAGATCCTCGTTCGCTGCCTGCAGGCCGAAGGGGTGCGCCATCTCTGGGGTTACCCCGGTGGCGCGGTGCTCTACATCTACGACGCCCTCTACAAGCAGGACAGCATCCAGCATGTGCTGGTGCGCCACGAGCAGGCCGCCGTCCATGCCGCTGACGGTTTCGCCCGCGCGACCGGCGAAGTGGGCGTGGCGCTGGTGACCTCGGGTCCGGGTGTGACGAATGCCATCACCGGCATCGCGACGGCCTACATGGACTCCATCCCGATGGTCATCATCACGGGACAGGTCCCAACGCCGGCCATCGGCCTGGATGCCTTCCAGGAATGCGACACGGTCGGCATCACCCGCCCCATCGTCAAGCACAACTTCCTCGTCAAGGACGTGCGCGACCTGGCCGTCACGCTGAAGAAGGCCTTCCACATCGCCCGCACGGGCCGCCCCGGACCTGTGGTCGTGGACATCCCAAAGGACGTGTCGCTGGCCAAGACGACGTTCAGTTATCCGGAGCGCATCGAGATGCGCTCCTACAACCCGGTCAGGAAGGGCCACAGCGGCCAGATCCGCAAGGCCGTGCAGCTGCTGCTGCAGGCCAAGAGGCCCTATATCTATACCGGCGGCGGCGTCATCCTCGGCGAGGCAGCGACGGAGCTGCGCCAGCTGGTCGACCTGCTGGGCTTCCCCTGCACCAACACGCTGATGGGCCTGGGCGCCATGCCCGGCACGGACCCGCGCTTCCTGGGCATGCTGGGCATGCACGGCACCTACGAGGCCAACATGACCATGCAGCATTGCGACGTGCTGCTGGCCGTGGGCGCGCGCTTCGACGACCGCGTCATCGGCAACCCCAAGCACTTCGGCTCGGTGGAGCGCAAGATCATCCACGTGGACATCGACCCCTCGTCGATCTCCAAGCGTGTGCGCGTCGACATCCCCATCGTCGGTGACGTCAAGGACGTGCTGCAGGAGCTGATCGCCCAGATCAGGGAGGCCCAGGCCAGGCCCGATGCTGACGCCATCAATGCCTGGTGGAGCCAGATCAACGGGTGGCGCAGCCGCGATTGCCTGGTCTACAAGGACTCGGACGAGGTCATCAAGCCGCAGATGGTCGTCGACACGCTGTGGAAGCTGACGCGCGACCGCGACACCTACATCACGTCCGACGTGGGCCAGCACCAGATGTGGGCCGCGCAGTACTACAAGTTCGACGAGCCGCGCCGCTGGATCAACTCGGGCGGCCTGGGCACCATGGGCGTGGGCCTGCCCTATGCGATGGGCATCAAGCTCGCCAAGCCGGAGTCGGACGTGTTCTGCATCACCGGCGAGGGCAGCATCCAGATGTGCATCCAGGAGCTGTCGACCTGCTTCCAGTACAAGACGCCGGTCAAGATCGTGTCGCTGAACAACCGCTACCTTGGCATGGTGCGCCAGTGGCAGGAGCTGGACTACGAGGGCCGCTACTCGCACAGCTACATGGACGCGCTGCCCAACTTCGTGAAGCTGGCCGAGGCCTATGGCCACGTGGGCATCCTGGTCGAGAAGCCGGGTGACGTGGAGCCGGCGCTGAAGGAAGCGATGCGGCTCACCGACCGCACGGTGTTCCTCGACATCCGCACCGATCCGACCGAGAACGTCTGGCCCATGGTCAAGGCGGGCAAGGGTATTTCGGAAATGCTGCTGGGCTCGGAAGACCTGTGAACGGCTGAAGCCGCGGGTCTGGGTGCGCGTTACCGCGCGTACCGAGGCCGGCGGCGGATGACGGACGCAGCCGAGAACGGCAGCTCTTCTTCAACGATTCGAACCCGCAGCCAAGGTCCGCCGGTTACCGCCGTCGGCACCGAAGAGCGCGAAGGACGATCCCCATGAAACACATCATTGCTTTGCTCATCGAGAACGAGCCGGGCGCGCTGTCGCGCGTCGTGGCCCTGTTCTCCGCCCGCGGCTACAACATCGAGAGCCTGACCGTGGCGCCGACGGAAGATGCGTCGTTGTCGCGCATGACCATCGTGACCACCGGGTCCGATGAAGTCATCGAGCAGATCACCAAGCACCTCAACCGCCTCATCGAGGTCGTCAAGGTCGTCGACCTGACCGAGGGCAACTACACCGAGCGCGAGCTGATGCTCATCAAGGTGCGCGCCGTCGGCAAGGAGCGCGAGGAGATCAAGCGCACCGCCGACATCTTCCGCGGCCGCGTCATCGACGTGACCGAGAAGACCTACACGATCGAGCTGACCGGCGACGCCGGCAAGCTCGACGCCTTCATCGACGCGATCGACCGCGCGTCCATCCTCGAAACCGTCCGAACCGGCGCCAGCGGCATCGGCCGCGGCGAGCGCATCCTGCGCGTCTGATCCGTCTTCACCCCAACACACAGTTTTTTCCTGGAGCGACCCATCATGAACGTCTATTACGACAAGGACGCCGATCTCAGCCTCATCAAGGGCAAGAACGTCACCATCATCGGCTACGGCTCACAAGGCCACGCGCATGCGCAGAACCTGAACGACAGCGGCTGCAAGGTCACCGTCGCGCTGCGCCGCGGCGGCGCCTCCTGGTCCAAGGCCGAGGGCGCGGGCCTGAAGGTCGCCGAGATCGCCGAGGCCGTGAAGGCCGCCGACGTGGTCATGATCCTGCTGCCCGACGAGCAGATCGCCGACGTCTACAAGAAGGAAGTCGAGCCCAACATCAAGAACGGCGCGTCGCTGGCATTCGCCCATGGCTTCAACGTGCACTACGGCCAGGTGCAGCCGCGCGAGGACCTGGACGTCTGGATGGTCGCCCCCAAGGCCCCCGGCCATACGGTGCGCAACACCTACAAGCAGGGTGGCGGCGTGCCCCACCTGATCGCCGTCTACGCCGACAAGACCGGCAAGGCGCGTGATCTGGCGCTGAGCTATGCCGCGGCCAACGGCGGCGGCAAGGCCGGCATCATCCAGACCTCGTTCCGCGAAGAGACCGAGACCGACCTGTTCGGCGAGCAGGCCGTGCTGTGCGGCGGCGCCGTCGAACTGATCAAGGCCGGCTTCGAGACGCTGACGGAAGCGGGCTACGCCCCCGAGATGGCCTACTTCGAATGCCTGCACGAGCTCAAGCTCATCGTGGACCTGATCTACGAGGGTGGCATCGCGAACATGAACTACTCGATCTCGAACAACGCCGAGTACGGCGAGTACGTGACCGGCCCGCGCGTCGTCACCGAAGCCACGAAGAACGCGATGCGCCAGTGCCTGAAGGACATCCAGACCGGCGAATACGCGAAGAGCTTCATCCTCGAGAACAAGGCCGGCGCCCCGACGCTGATCAGCCGCCGCCGCCTGACCGCGGAGCATCCCATCGAGCAGGTCGGCGAGAAGCTGCGCGAGATGATGCCCTGGATCAAGGCCAACAAGCTGGTCGACAAGGCCAAGAACTGATCGCCTGCGCGAGCAGCCAGGGCCGGTGCCGCGAGGCGCCGGCCTTTTGCATTTCTCAGACCTGGTGATTGGCGCGCAACGCGTCGACCGCCGCCTCGGTCAGCCACAGCAGCGTGTTGGCGTAGGTGTCCAGGCAGTCGATCAGCCCGGCGCGCGGGCCCTGGCGCCAGGCGTCCGAGCCGTAGAAGGCGTCCTGCTGTGCGACCAGTTGCTCGCGGCTGTCGAAGGCGCGGATCAGGAAGAAGCTCTCATGCTCATGGTCCGAGCGGCCGAAGGCGACGACGTCCATGCCGCTGGCGCGCACCAGCGGCAGGGCCATGTGGACGGCGGCGATGAAGCGCTCGGCGCAATCGGGCTTGAGGCGGTAGGTGCGGACTTCGACGAGTTTCATGGCGGCCTTGTCGTTGCGTTCATGTGGCATCGAGCGATGCTAGGCGCCTGATTTGCCGGGAGCTGCCAGCAATCCTGCGCCGTCGTCGCAGGGCGCTGCGCTATCCTGCCGCCCATGACTCCTGAGCCCTCCGAGGACGACGAGCCCAGCATCGCCGTCCGCCCCCGCCGCAAAGGCATTTACGCGCTGCCCAACGCCATCACGCTGGGCGCGCTCTTCAGCGCCTTCTACGCCATCGTCATGGCCATGAACGGCCGCTTCGAGGTGGCCTGCGTGGCCATCTTCGCCGCCGCCATCCTCGACAGCCTGGACGGCCGCGTCGCGCGCATGACCAACACGCAGTCCGCCTTTGGCGAGCAGATGGACAGCCTGTCCGACATGGTCGCCTTCGGCGCCGCGCCGGCCCTCATCGTCTACATGTGGGCGCTGAAGGACATGGGCAAGCCGGGCTGGATCCCGGCCTTCGTCTACATCGCCGGCGCCGCGCTCCGGCTGGCGCGCTTCAACGTCAACATCGGTGTCGTCGACAAGCGCTACTTCCAGGGCCTGCCCAGCCCGGCCGCCGCGGCACTGGTCATCGGGCTGATCTGGGCGGTGGTGGACCAGTCCAACTACACCGGCGTCCAGCCCGGCAGCTGGGTGGCCTGGACGGCCTACGGCATCACGCTGTTCGCCGGCCTTTCGATGGTGACGAATGCTCCGTTCTACAGCTTCAAAGTCTTTGACCGGCGACGCAGCGTGCCCTTCATCGTGCTGGTGCTGATCATGCTGGCCATCGGCCTCGCGGCGCTCGACCCATCGCGCGTTCTCTTCGGTGCCTTCTGCGTTTACGGCCTGTCGGGCTATGTCATCTACGGCTGGCGCAAGGCCAAGGGCAAGCCCACCAGCGTCATCTCCACCAGCACCGACGAGCCCGATGAGCGAGGCTTGCATCAATAGCCATTCGTGCTAGATTCCCAACCCATGAGCCGCGCCACGCGAATTAGCCTGCTACTAGTCCTAGAGGAACCACGGGTTCGCTAGTCAGCCACGCCTATACGCTCATAAGCCCACACTGACACCAACGGCCCGTATGCAACCGCAGCGGGCCGTTTTGTTTTTTCGATGCTGCAGGTTGCACCACCCCCCACGGATGGAATGACCATGATGTTGAAGCAACCGCAGCTCAAGTACCGCCAATTTCCGCGTGTGGCCCCCGCCGCATTGCCGGACCGCCGCTGGCCCGACGCCGTGCTGACCTGCGCACCGATCTGGCTGAGCACCGACCTGCGCGACGGCAACCAGGCGCTGATCGAGCCCATGGACATCCCGCGCAAGCTGCGCATGTTCCAGCAACTGGTGAAGATCGGCTTCAAGGAGATCGAGGTCGGCTTCCCGTCGGCGTCACAGACCGAGTTCGACTTCATCCGCCTGCTCATCGAGGGCGGCCACATCCCAGACGACGTGAGCATCCAGGTGCTGACGCAGGCGCGCTCACACCTCATCGAGCGCACCTTCGAGTCGCTGGACGGCGCCAAGCGCGTCATCGTCCATGTCTACAACGCCGTCGCGCCCATCATGCGCCGCGTCGTGCTGGGCCAGGACGAGGACGGCATCGTCGAGCTGGCCAGCTCGCATGCCCGCCAGATCAAGGAGCTGGCCGCCGCGCGGCCGGGCACCGACTGGCGCTTCGAGTATTCGCCCGAAATGTTTTCCGGCACCGAGCTGGCCTTCAGCAAGCGCGTGGTCGACGCGGTGACGGCGGTGTGGGAGCCCACGCCCGAGCGCAAGTGCATCATCAACCTGCCTTCCACCGTCGAGCACAGCACGCCCAACATCTTTGCGGACATGATCGAGTGGATGCACCGCCACCTGGCGCGTCGCGACAGCATCGTGCTGTCGGTCCACCCGCACAACGACCGCGGCACCGGCACGGCCGCCGGCGAGTTCGCGCTGATGGCCGGCGCCGACCGCGTCGAGGGCTGCCTGTTCGGCAATGGCGAGCGAACCGGCAATGTCGACCTCGTCAACATCGCGCTGAACCTCTACACCCAGGGCGTGGATCCGCAACTGGACTTCTCCGACATCGACGAGGTGCGCCGCTGCGTCGAGCACTGCACGCAGATCCCGGTGCACCCGCGCCACCCCTATGTGGGCGACCTGGTCTACACGTCCTTCTCGGGCTCGCACCAGGACGCGATCAAGAAGGCCTTTGCGGCTCGCCAGGAGGGAGAGATTTGGGACATGCCCTACCTCCCCATCGACCCCAAGGACCTGGGTCGCAGCTATGACGCCGTCATCCGCGTGAACAGCCAGTCCGGCAAGGGCGGCATCGCCTATCTGCTGGAGGCCGAGTACGGCCTGGAGCTGCCGCGCCGGCTGCAGATCGAGTTCAGCCAGGTCGTGCAGCGCGTCATGGACGACGCCGGCAAGGAGCTGACGGCCGCGGACATCTACGGCATCTTCGAGCGCGAGTACGCCATCGGCGACGCCGGTGCCGCCGTCGTGCAGCCTCAGATGACCGAGGTGGCCGGTGGCGCGATGCGCCTGTCGGCCGAGGTCGTGCTGGGCGGCTGGATGGGCCATGTGCAGGGTGAGGGCAACGGCCCCATCGACGCCTTCGTCAATGCACTGTCCACCCGCCTGGGGACCGAGGTGCGCGTGCTGGACTACCACGAGCACGCCATCGGCAGCGGTGCCGATGCCCGCGCCGTGGCCTACCTGGAACTGCGCATCGGCGACGTGACCCGCCACGGCGTGGGTATTGATGGCAGCATCGTGCGCGCATCCATGCAGGCCATCCTGTCCGGCCTGTCGCGCGCGCCGGTTGCGGTGCAACCTACACGAGAGGAGAACGTGCGATGACCGACAAGCTCATCATCTTCGACACCACGCTGCGCGACGGCGAGCAGTCGCCCGGCGCGTCGATGACGCGCGAGGAGAAGCTGCGCATCGCCCGCCAGCTGGAGCGCATGAAGGTGGACGTCATCGAGGCCGGCTTCGCGGCGTCAAGCAACGGGGACTTCGAGGCCGTCAAGGCCATCGCCGCGGCGGTCAGGGACAGCACCATCTGCTCGCTGGCCCGCGCCAACGACCGCGACATCTCCCGCGCGGCCGA
Source organism: Roseateles sp. (assembly GCF_019237615.1). Classification (GTDB taxonomy): domain Bacteria; phylum Pseudomonadota; class Gammaproteobacteria; order Burkholderiales; family Burkholderiaceae_C; genus Pelomonas. The sequence goes on from NZ_JAFAGT010000001.1 coordinate 94,051, forward strand.
GGCCCTGGCGCCGGCGCAGCGGGCCCGCATCCACACCTTCATCGCCACCAGCGAACTCCACATGGAGAAGAAGCTGCGCATGACGCGCGAGCAGGTGCTGGAGCAGGCCACGCTGGCCGTGCGCTTCGCGCGCAACCTGTGCGGTGACATCGAGTTCTCGCCCGAGGACGGCTACCGCTCCGACATCGACTTCCTGGCCCGCGTCTGCGAGGCCGTCATCAGGGAGGGGGCCGGCACCATCAACATTCCCGACACGGTGGGCTATGCCATCCCCGAGCTGTATGGCGACTTCATCCGTCGCCTGCGCGAGAAGGTGCCCAATGCCGATCAGGCGATCTGGAGCGTGCACTGCCACAACGACCTGGGCATGGCGGTCGCCAATTCGCTGGCCGGCGTGAAGATAGGCGGCGCGCGCCAGGTCGAATGCACCATCAACGGCCTGGGCGAGCGGGCGGGCAACTGTTCGCTGGAGGAGGTCGTCATGGCCGTGAAGACGCGGCGCGACCATTTCGGCCTGGACGTGGGCATCGAGACCTCGCAGATCGTTCCGGCCTCCAAGCTGGTGTCGCAGACGACGGGCTTCGTCGTGCAGCCCAACAAGGCGGTGGTCGGCGCCAATGCCTTCGCGCATGCGTCAGGTATCCACCAGGACGGCGTGCTGAAGGCGCGCGACACCTACGAGATCATGCGCGCCGAGGACGTGGGCTGGGCCGCCAACAAGATCGTGCTGGGCAAGCTGTCGGGCCGCAACGCCTTCAAGCAGCGCCTGCAGGAGCTGGGCATCCAGCTGGAGAGCGAGGCCGAGGTCAACGCGGCCTTCCAGCGTTTCAAGGACCTGGCCGACCGCAAGAACGAGATCTTCGACGAGGACATCGTGGCCCTGGTCATGGATGAATCCGTCATCAACGATGCCGAGCACTACCGCCTGCTGTCGCTGGCACAGCGCTCCGAGACCGGCGAACGGCCGCATGCCGCCATCGTCTTCGCCGTCGGTCTTCAGGAGCACCGGGCCGAGAGCGACGGCAACGGCCCGGTGGATGCCACGCTGCGCGCCATCGAGTCCGTCGTCGAATCGGGCGCCGAGATGGTGCTGTACTCGGTCAACGCCATCACAGGTGGCAGCACCGAGTCGCAGGGCGAGGTGACCGTGCGGTTGCAGCATGCCGGGCGCGTGGTCAACGGCGTGGGGGCCGACCCGGACATCGTGGTGGCGTCCGCGAAGGCCTATCTCAGCGCGCTGAACAAGCTGCAGAGCAAGACGGAGCGGGTCGCCGCGCAGGGCTGACTGAGGCCGGCCAGCCGGGCTGGCCGGCGGGCATGACGCCGCCGCGTGCCGTCCCGAGGCGTTGTAACCGGCGTGACAGGTGTCACGCCGCACGCAACCGTTACCACTCGACGTGGACTTTGGCGCGTAAAGCCGGTCCGGCCCCGGGCTCGGGCCGCAGGTGGCGACCGCAGAATCGCAGCCCGTGGCGCTTCGCAGGCAGTGGACGGGGCGGCTGGGCGGCAATTCCTCGCATCCGGGGCCGACCCGATACACAAAACGTGTCAGCCGAGGCCTACTTCCGCGCGTTTGTATCCTGCTGCAAAGCGAAAGAGCCGGTCACGGGCCTGGAGTCTGTGGTCCGCTGTGACGGGACAGGAATTCACTTGAGGTATCTCGCTTAAGTTCTTATCTTGTCAGTATTTTTGGCATCATTTACACTGATGCCCAGCCGTTGGGGACCCCGTTGAAGACTTTTGCCGCCGCTTTCCTGAGCCTTGCCCTGTTGTCCGCGGGTGTTGCCGAGGCCGCCGCTCCCGTCAGCAAGTCCAAGGCCACGCCGACACAGACCCGCAAGGCCAAGTCCGTCGTGGTGCGCAAGGTCGCCCCGGTCATTGCCGCGGTGCCGACCTTCGGCCAGGTGGCCGGCCTCCACGACGTGGAGGATCCGCTGTCGCTGAAGTCCAGCGTCGCCTATGTGCTGGACCAGGACACCAACGAGGTCCTGTTTTCCAAGAACCCGCAGGCCGTGCTGCCCATCGCGTCCATCACCAAGCTGATGACGGCGCTGGTGGTCGTGGAGGCCGGCCTCTCGCTGGACGAGAAGATCTCGGTCACCACCGATGACATCGACACCGAGAAGAACACCCGTTCGCGCCTGGCCGTGGGCACGACGCTGACGCGGGGTGACATGCTGCATCTGGCGCTGATGGCCAGCGAGAACCGCGCCGCCCACGCGCTGGGCCGCAATTATCCCGGCGGGCTCGACGCCTTCGTGGCGGCGATGAACGCCAAGGCCCAGAGCCTGGGCATGGCCGACACGCATTACGTCGAGCCCACGGGCCTGTCCAGCCGCAACCAGAGCAGCGCGGCCGACCTGGCCAAGCTCGTCAACACGACAAGCCAGGTGCCGCTGCTGCGCGACCTGTCGACGTCGCGCGAGGCCCGCGTGGCGCTGGGCAAGCGCCTGGTGCAGTTCCGCTCCACCAACGGTCTGCTGTCCAACCCGCTGTGGGACATCGGACTGCAGAAGACCGGCTTCATCAACGAGGCCGGCAAATGCCTGGTCATGCAGGCCAGCATGGCCGGCCGCAAGCTCATCATGGTGTTCCTGGACTCCAGCGGCAAGGCGTCGCGGATCGCCGATGCCGAGCGCATGCGCAAGTGGTTGTCCAGTCAGGGCGACAACGCGGCTGTCTCCACCAAGCTCTGAGCAGCCGACCCGGAATGAAGAACGCGGCGCCTCGGCGCCGCATCTGCTTTTGCGGGGTGCGATCAGGCCCGGTAGCCCAGCGCCGCCGAAATCTGCGCCGCCGTCTCCTTCAGCCGCACGACCCAGCTCTCCTCCAGCCGGTCGGCCGGCGCCGAGATGGACAGCCCGGCCACGAGCTTGGCCTGGTCGTCGTAGATGCCGGCCGCCATGCAGCGCACGCCCAACTCCAGCTCCTCGTCGTCGCGGGCGATGCCGCGCTGGCGCACCATGGCCAGTTCGCGCTCCAGCGCACCAATGTCGGTGAGGCTGTTGCGCGTGTGGCCCGACAGGCCGGTGCGCGTCGCATAGGCGCGCACGCGCGGGCTGTCGTCGCCGGCCAGGAAGAGCTTGCCCACCGACGTGAGGTGCAGCGGCGCGCGGCCGCCGACGGCGCGCACGACCTGCATGCCCGAGCGCTCGGAGTAGGTGCGCTCGATGTAGACGATCTCGTCGCCCTGGCGCACCGACAGGTTGACCGGCTGATGGGTGAACTTGTGCAGCTCGCGCATGGCCGGAAGCGCCGCGTCGCGCACGTCCAGCCTTGCCTTGACGAGATTGCCCAGCTCCAGCATGCGCATGCCGAGCCGGTAGCTGCCCGCTTCGGGCCGGTCGACGAAGCGGCCCAGCGTCAGGTCATTGAGAATGCGGTGGGCCGTGGAGGGGTGCAGGCCGGTGGCCTCGGACAAGGCCTTCAGCGAGACCGGGTCCTGGTGGCCGGCCAGCACGTCCAGCAGCGCGAACATGCGCTCCAGCACCTGGATCGCCGGGGTCTGCCGGGCCTCTTTGGATTTCATGGCCTCATTGTGGGGGAGATTGCGGGTGTTTTGTATGGCGAAAGCATGCTTCAGCAGATGGCAAGCCCTGGCGGGGCTGCTGCTGGCCTGTGCGGGCCTGGCCCAGGCGGCCGAACCGGGGCCCGCGGCGAGCGGCGCGGCGGAGGCGCGCTGGGCGCGCGCGCCGCGGCTGTATGGCCGCATCACGGCCCATGAGCTGGGGCTGGTCATCAACACGGCCGACCCGTATTCGGTCGTCGTCGGCGAGTACTACGCCAAGCGGCGCGGCATCCCGGCCGAGCAGGTGCTGCGCGTCCACCTGCCCCTGCGAGCCAGCCTGACGCGCGAGGAGTTCGCGGTGCTGGACCAGGCCTTGCGCAGCCACATGCCCGAGCATGTCAACGGCCTGGCCCTGGCCTGGGTGCAGCCCTATGCCGTCGATTGCAATTCGCTGACCAGCGCCCTGGGGCAGGGCCTGCAGCCCGACCTCTGCGCGAACAGCTGCGCGGCCACGCGCACCAGCCCCTACACGAGTTACTTCGGCGCCCGACCCTGGCTGGTCATCGGCCTGCGACCGACCATGCAGCTGGCGGCCCGTTCGGTGTCGGCGGCCATGGCCATGATCGAGCGCGGCATCGCCGCCGACCACCGGCTGGCCGCGGGGGCGCCCGAGACGGCCGTGGCCTACCTCGCGGCAACGCCCGATGCCGCGCGCAACGTCCGCGAGCGGCTGTTCCCGCCGGCCGGTCCGGTGCCGGGTGCGCCCGGCCTCGAGGTCGCGCGCGTGAGGAGCGAGGCGCTGCCGGTCATGCGTCGAACCCTGGTCTACCAGACCGGCCTGGCCCGCGTGCCCGCGCCACTGGGTGGCGAATGGCTGCCCGGCGCGCTGGCCGACCACCTGACCTCGTTCGGCGGCCAGCTCGACCGGCCCGCCGGCGAGGGGCAGATGAACATCCTCGACTGGATCGAAGCCGGCGCAACGGCCAGCTACGGCACGGTCAGCGAGCCCTGCAACCACCTGCAGAAGTTCCCGCATCCCCAACTGCTGATCCAGGCCTATGCCCAGGGCGTCAGCGCGCTGGAGGCCTATTGGCACAGCGTGGCCTGGCCGGCTCAGGGGGTCTTCGTCGGCGAGCCGCTGGCCGCGCCCTTCGCGCCGGTGCCCATGCCCTGAGCGGCGGCGAGGCCGGCGCGCACGGCGCCCTCCAGCGTGGCGGGGTAGGGGCCTTGCACATAGTCGCCGGCTGCGAACAGGCCCGGCGCGATTCGGCCGGGCGGCCGGGCGAGGCCGGGCGTGCAGGCGAAGGTGGCGCGCTTCTCGGCCAGCAGCCTGTCGATGACGGGCGGCGTGGCCCAGTCGAGCTCGCGTCGGGCCTGGGCCAGCACGGCCTCGGCGCAGCCGCCGCGCGCCACCCAGGGTGCCGCGCCGCTGACGACGAAGGCGAAGCGGCCCGGCGCGCCGCCGAGCTGGCCCTGGTCGAAGACGAACTGGGCCGGTGCATCCGGCCCGTCGCGCAGCGCCAGCATGGGCGCGGGCAGGCGGCTGCCGGGGCTGCTCAGGTAGACGGTGACGATGGGCTCGAAGCCGAGGGCGCCGGCCATGGCGGACCAGTCGGGCGCGAGGTCGGCGGTCAGCCGCGCTGCCTCGACGCTGGTGCAGGCGAGCACGACACCGTCGAAGGCCTCGCCGTCGACGCGCCAGCCGGGTCCTATCTTCTGTACGCGGCAACCCAGGCGCAGCCGCGGGCCCAGCCAGGTGGTGGCCGGCCCTGCCAGCAGCTCGGACAGCGTCCGCCGCGGCAGCAGCAGGTCGGCGCTGCCGGCGCCGCTGAAGAGCGCGTCCTGCAGCACGCGCAGGAAGACCTGGGCGCTGGCCTGGGGCGCGGGCGTGTTCAGCGCGGCGATGCACAGCGGCTCGACGAGGTCGCGCCGCACGTCCACGGCCAAGCCGGCGCACAGCTGGGCGACGGTCAGGTCCGCATCGCAGCGAAAACCGCGCGCCAGCCAGCCGGCCGCGGCGCCCAGCAGGCCCAGCCGCGCCGACAGCGGCCAGCCGCGATGGGCCAGCACGCCGCGCGCGAAGCCGAGCAGCGGCGGCCCAGGCGGCAGGCGCAGGCCCGGCTCGCCGGGGTAGGGCAGGGCCAGCGGCAGGCGCGCCAGCAACTGGTTCGGGTCGGCGCCCAGGCGGCGCATCAGCGCCAGGCTGTCGCGGTAGGCGCCGATGAGGATGTGCTGGCCGTTGTCGTAGGGCGGCTCGCCCGCGACGCTGCGCGCGCGCCCGCCCAGCTGAGGCGCCATCTCTAAGACGTGGATGTCGTGGCCGGCGTCGGCCAGCGCGACGGCCGCGGCGATGCCGGCCCAGCCGCCACCGACGATGGCGATGCGGCTCACCGGCCGCGCCAGTTGGTCTTCATCGCGATCCACAGCTTGCGCAGCGGTGTCAGTGCGATGCGCTGGTGCAGCACCTGGAAGTTCTCGTGTTCGATCTCGACGAGCAGCGCGCGGTAGATGTTGGCCATCATCAGGCCGGGTTTCTGCGCGGCGCGGTCCGCCTCGGGCAGCAGCGCCTGGGCCTCGTCGTAGAGCCGGTGCGCGCGCTCGGCCTGGAACCGCATGAGCGCCGTGAAGCGCTCGCCATAGCCCCAGGGCTTGCTGCGCAGAAGGATCTCGTTGGCCTTGACGCCAAACTGCTGCAGCTCATTCACCGGCAGGTAGATGCGGCCGCGCCGCGCGTCGTCGCCGACGTCGCGGATGATGTTGGTCAGCTGCATGGCCAGGCCCAGCTTGTGGGCGTACTCGACGGTCTGCGACTGCGTGCGGCCGAAGATGCCACTGGCCACTTCGCCGACGACGCCCGCCACCAGATGGCAGTAGCGCGCCAGGCCGGGGAAGTCGAGATAGCGCGTCTGCTGCAGGTCCATCTCGCAGCCCTCGATGACGGCGTTCAGATGCTCGATACGGATGTCGTAGGCCTGCACATGGGGCATCAGCGCCTTCGTGACCGGGTGGCTGGGCTGGCCGGCGAAGGCGCTGGCAACCTCCTTGCGCCACCAGGCCAGCTTGGTCGCGGCGACGCCGGCGTCATGCGTCTCGTCGACGACGTCGTCCACCTCGCGGCAGAAGGCGTAGAAGGCCGTGATCGCCGCGCGCCGGGGCGGCGGCAGGAACAGGAAGGCGTAATAGAAGCTCGAACCGCTCGCGGCGGCCTTGTCCTGGACGTATTGCTCTGGGTTCATGGTGCGGCCCGCATTGTCAGGGCGCGCCAGGCGAGGCGAGGGAGGTCCCAAACCCTGAGGGCGGGGCGGTGCAGCAGGCTGTCGTGCTGGCGTGCCGCGATCTTGTCGAGTATGAGCAGCCCGCCCTGGACGACGAAGCGCAGCTCCCAGCCGGCGCGGCCGCGCAGCGTCGGCGCCAGCGGCGCGCCTTCGAGCATCAGCGTGCGGGCCCAGGCGCAGAGGTCGGCGATCAGCGTGCGGGCCGCCGGGCTGTCGCGGCAGGCCAGGACCTCCTCGGCCGCGAGGCCATGGCGCTCCAGGTCCGCCTGCGGCACGTAGAGCCGGCCGCGGGGGCCATCGCGGCTGAAGTCCTGCCAGAAGTTGATCAACTGCAGCGCCGAGCAGATGGCGTCCGAACGTTGCAGCGAGATGGCGTCGTTCACGCCGTACAGGCCCAGCAGCAGCCGGCCGACCGGATTGGCGGAGCGGCGGCAGTAGTCCAGCAGGTGCGCGCGGTCGCGGTAGCGCGGCGGTGTCAGGTCCTGCTCGAAGGCGTCCAGCAAGTCGTGCAGCAGCGGCGGCTGCAGGCGCGGCATCTCGCGCGCGAGCGGCGTGAAGACCTGCGGCCAGCGGGAGGAGGGCGCCCGCCCGGCGACGGTGGCGCTCAGGTCGGCGCGATAGTCGCGCAAGGCCCGGGCCCGCTCGCTCGTGCTGGCGTCGCCCTCGTCGGCCAGGTCGTCGGCCGTGCGCGCGAAGTGGTAGATCGCGACGACCGCCGGCCGCAGCGCGGGCGGGCACAGCATGGAAGCGACAGGAAAGTTCTCGTAGTGGTCGACGCTCAAGCTTTTTCTCAAGTTCCGCTTGCAAAGCCCCGACGTACCAGCGAAATTCGGCGAGGTTTGACAGTTGTCACAGGCTCTGAATACATTACTGACCCGCCGGTCATTAAAACGTTCTCCCGGCCGTCTCACCCCTGCCGAGGTCTGCATGTCCCATCTTCTGCGTCTCGCGTCGTCCCTGCTGCTGGCGACACTGCTCCCGGCACTGGTGTCGGGCTGCGGGAAGCAGCCCGCCGCGCCGGAACCGGAGCGGGCGGTGCGCACCCTGCTCGTCAGCGCCAGCACGGCGAGCGCCAGCCATGAGTATGCGGCCGAGGTGAGGCCGCGCATCGAATCGCGCCTGTCCTTCCGCGTCGGCGGCAAGCTGCTGAACCGGGCGGTCAATCTGGGCGATACCGTGCGGGCCGGCCAGGTGCTTGCCCATATCGACGCGCAGGACCTGAAGCTGGCCCAGGCCGCCGCCGCCGCGGGCGTGGCCGCCGCCCGCACGAATCGCGACCAGGCCGGCGCGGACTACAAGCGCTTCGTCGACCTGCAGCGCCAGGGCTTCATCAGCACCGCCGAACTGGAGCGCCGCGACTCGGCCTTCAAGGCCGCCCAGGCCCAGCTGGAGCAGGCCAGGGCGCAGGCCGACGTGCAGGGCAACCAGGCCGGCTATGCCCAGCTCGTCGCCGACGGCGCGGGCGTCGTCACCGGCGTCAACGCCGAGCCGGGCCAGGTGCTGGCCGCCGGCACGCCGGTTGTCAGCGTCGCGCTGGACGGCCCTCGTGACATCGTCTTCTCGGTGCCCGAAGACCAGATCGCCCGCGTGAAGGCCGCCGCCAGCCAGCCTGGCGCGCTGAAGGTGCGCCTGTGGGGGGGCGACAAGACCTGGCCGCTGACGCTGCGCGAGGTGGCCGCCGCGACCGATCCGGTCACGCGCACCTTCCTCATCAAGGCCGACGCCGGCAAGCTGGACGTGCGGCTGGGCCAGTCCGCCACCGTCGTGCTCGACCTGCCGCAGACGGCCGGCGTCATCAAGCTGCCGCTGGCCGCGGTGCTGCAGCAAGGCGGCAAGACCTCGGTCTGGATGCTGGACGGCGCGTCGATGACGGTCAAGCCCGTGCCGGTGCAGGTGGGGGGCGCCGAGGGCAACGAGGTCGTCATCGCCGGCGGGCTGAGCGCGGGCCAGGAGGTCGTCGTCGCCGGCGTGCATGTGCTCAACCCCGGGCAGAAGGTCAAGCGCTACGTGCCGCCACGCACCACGACCCCACCAGCGGCTCCCGCAGCCTCACGCTGAAGCGGGACCGCGCATGACCTCCCCGATCACCAAGCAACCCTACGTCGGCGGCTTCAACGTCTCTCGCTGGGCGCTGGAGCACCCAGCCCTGACGCGCTACCTGATGGTGGTGCTGATGCTGATGGGCTTCGCGGCCTACTTCCAGCTCGGCCAGGACGAGGACCCGCCGTTCACCTTCCGTGCCATGGTCATACAGGCCTTCTGGCCGGGTGCCACGGCGCAGCAGATGGCTGACCAGGTCACCGACAAGATCGAGAAGACGCTGCAGGAGGTGAACTACGCGGACAAGATCCGGTCGTCCACCAAGCCCGGCGAGTCCATCACCATCTTCCAGCTCAAGGACAGCACGCCGCCCAAGGAGGTGGCCGAGATCTGGTACCAGGTGCGCAAGAAGGTCGGCGACATGCGTGCCACGCTGCCGCAGGGCGTGCTCGGCCCCTTGTTCAACGACGAGTTCGGCGACGTCTACGGCTCCATCTATGCGCTGTCTGCCGACGGCTTCAGCCGCGAGGAGCTGCGCGAGCATGCCGACCGCGTGCGCCAGGCGCTGCTGCAGGTCAAGGACGTGGCCAAGGTCGAGATCATGGGCATCCAGCCCGAGAAGCTCTTCATCGAGGTCTCGCAGAAGCGGCTGGCGCAGCTGGGCCTGGATTTCGGCCAGGTCATCAACCAGATCGGCGCGCAGAACGCGGTCGAGGGTGCCGGCGTGCTGAACGCCGGCAGCGCCAACTTCCAGATCCGCGTGCAGGGCCAGTTCACGTCGGCCCAGGCACTGGCGGAGGTGCCGATCCGTGCCGTCAACCCGCAGACCGGCGTGGCCAGCCAGATGCGCCTGGGGGACATCGCCGAGATCAAGCGCGCCTACGTTGACCCGCCGACCACCACGGTGCGCCACCAGGGCAAGGACGTGCTGGCGCTGGGCGTGTCCATGGCCAAGGGCGGCGACATCATCGCGATGGGCAAGGCTCTGAACGTCGCCGTCAAGGGCATAGAGCGCGACCTGCCCGCCGGCATCCACCTCGAGCAGATCCAGGACCAGCCCAAGGCCGTGACGACCTCGGTCGGCGAGTTCGTGCACGTGCTGATCGAGGCCGTCGTCATCGTGCTGGCGGTCAGCTTCATCTCGCTGGGCCTGCACACCAGGCCGCTGCGCATCGACATCTGGCCCGGACTGGTCGTTGCCATCACCATCCCGCTGGTGCTGGCCATCACCTTTGTCGCGATGTTCTATTGGGGCGTGGGCCTGCACAAGATCTCGCTGGGCTCGCTGATCATCGCGCTGGGCCTGCTGGTGGACGACGCCATCATTGCCGTCGAGATGATGGTGCGCAAGCTCGAAGAGGGCTACGACAAGATGCATGCCGCCACCTACGCCTACGACGTGACGGCCATGCCCATGCTGACGGGCACGCTGATCACGGCGGTGGGTTTCCTTCCCATTGGCCTGGCGAAGTCGACGACCGGCGAGTACACCTTCGCGATCTTTGCGGTGACAGCGGCGGCGCTGGTGATCTCCTGGGTGGCGTCGGTCTATTTCGTGCCCTACCTGGGCGCGCTGCTGCTCAGGGCCAAGCCGGCGGCGGAGGGCGAGGTGCACGAGCTCTTCGACACGCCCTTCTACAACCGCTTCCGCAGCCTGGTGCGCTGGTGCGTGGAGAACCGCTGGAAGACCATCGGCCTCACGCTGCTGGTGTTCGGGCTCGGCGTCGCCGGCATGGGCCGGGTGCAGCAGCAGTTCTTCCCGGACTCCAGCCGCCCCGAGGTGCTGGTCGACCTCTCGCTGCCCGAGGGCTCGACCTTTCAGGAGACCGAGGCGCTGGCCAAGCGCTTCGAGGCCCGCATGCTCAAGGAGCCCGGCATCGCCACGGTGACGAGCTGGGTTGGCTCCGGCGTGCCGCGCTTCTACCTGCCGCTGGACACCATCTTCCCGGCGACGAACGTGACGCAGTCCATCCTGCTGCCCAAGGGCCTGGTCGAACGCGAGGAGCTGCGCCAGCGCCTGCCTGCATTGCTGGCGGAGGAGTTTCCGGAGGCGCGCGGCCGCGTGAAGCTGCTGCCCAACGGGCCGCCGGTGCAGTATCCGGTGCAGTTCCGCGTCACCGGCGCCGACCCCAAGGTCGTGCGCGACTGGGCCGACAAGGCCAAGGACATCCTGCGCGCCAGCCCCAACATGCGCGGCGTCAACGACAACTGGAACGAGAACGTCAAGACGCTGCGCCTGAACGTGGACCAGGACAAGGCGCGGGCGCTGGGCGTCACCAGCCAGGGCCTGGCGCAGTCGGCGCGCACGCTGCTGTCGGGTACCGTCATCGGCCAGTACCGCGAGGCCGACAAGCTCATTGACATCGTGCTGCGCCAGCCCGAGGACGAGCGCGCCGTCATCACCGACATCGGCAACGCCTATGTGCCCACCAGCAGCGGCCGTGCCATCCCGCTGACGCAGATCGCGCGGGTCGAGTTCGCCTGGGAGCCTGGTGTGATGTGGCGCGAGGGCCGCAACTATGCGGTCACCGTGCAGGGCGATGTCGCCGAAGGCCTGCAGGGCGCGACGGTCACCCAGGAGGTCTGGCCCAAGCTCGACCAGTTGCAGAAGCAGATGCCTACCGGCTACGGCATCCAGATCGCCGGTGCGGTGGAGGAGAGCAGCAAAGGCCAGGGCTCCATCGCCGCCGGCGTGCCGGTGATGCTCTTCATCACCTTCACGCTCCTGATGCTGCAACTGCAGAGCTTCAGCCGCGCGATGCTGGTCTTCCTGACCGGGCCGCTGGGCATCGCCGGCGTCGCGATGGCGCTGCTGCTGCTGAACCGGCCCTTCGGCTTCGTCGCGCTGCTGGGCGTCATTGCGCTGATGGGCATGATCATGCGCAACGCCGTCATCCTGATCGACCAGATCGAGCAGGACCGCGCCCGCGGCGTGCCGGACTGGTCGGCCATCGTCGAGTCGGCCGTGCGGCGTTTCCGCCCCATCGTGCTGACGGCGGCGGCTGCGGTGCTGGCCATGATCCCGCTGTCGCGCAGCGTGTTCTGGGGGCCCATGGCCGTGGCCATCATGGGTGGCCTCATCGTCGCCACCGTGCTGACGCTGCTGGCCCTTCCGGCCATGTACGCGGCCTGGTTCCGCGTGCAGCGGCCCGAGGAGCACAGCCGCATGCACAGCCGCTTGCCCGAGGAGGCCGGCGGCCAACCGTGACGCCGTTCATCAGGGTTTTGCCGTCCCGCGTACGCGGGGCGGCAGGCAAACCGCGGGAGATCGCTACAATCGCCGGTTTGCCGAATCGCCTACGGGGTTGCTGCACCGCTTGAATCAAGGCCAGCAGCAGCCCAAGCAAGACCCGCGCGGGTGGCGAAATTGGTAGACGCACCAGGTTTAGGTCCTGACGCCTTCACGGGCGTGCCGGTTCGAGTCCGGCCCCGCGCACCACCACTGTCCTTCAACTGTTCCCGAGTCCATCATGGCCGTCACCGTCGAAACCCTCGAAAAGCTGGAACGCCGCATCACACTGCACGTCGCGGCCGCTGACATCAACAGCGAAGTCGAAGCCCGTCTGAAGAAGCTGGCTCGCACCGTCAAGGCCGACGGCTTCCGTCCCGGCAAGGTGCCGATGAACGTCGTGGCCCAGCGCTACGGCTACTCGGTGCAGTACGAAGTCGTCAACGACAAGCTGGGCGCCGCATTCAACAGCGCTGCCAACGAGGCCCAGCTGCGCGTGGCCGGCATGCCGCGCATCGAGCAGAAGAACGAAGCGCCCGAAGGCCAGATGGCGTTCGACGCGACCTTCGAGGTCTACCCCGAAGTCAAGATCGGCGACCTGGCCGCCGCCGAGGTCGAGCGCGTCACCAGCGACGTGACGGACGAAGCCATCGACAAGACCGTCGAGATCCTGCGCAAGCAGCGTCGCAGCTTCGCCCAGCGCGCTGCCGCCGACGTGGCCCAGGTCGGCGACCGCGTCAGCATCGACTTCGAAGGCAAGATCGACGGCGAACCCTTCGCCGGCGGCAAGGCCGAGGGCTTCCAGTTCCTGATCGGCGAAGGCCAGATGCTGGAGCAGTTCGACGCCGCCGTGCGTGGCATGAAGTCGGGCGAGAGCAAGACCTTCCCGCTGCAGTTCCCCGAGGATTACCACGGCAAGGACGTGGCCGGCAAGGAAGCCGACTTCCTGGTCACCGTGAAGAAGATCGAGGCCCAGCACCTGCCCGAAGTGAACGAGGCGTTCGCCAAGTCGCTGGGCATCAAGGATGCGTCCGTCGACGCGCTGCGCGCCGACATCAAGAAGAACCTCGAGCGCGAAGTGAAGTTCCGCGTGCTGGCCCGCAACAAGGGTGCCGTCATGGACGCCCTGGTCGCTGTCTCCGAGCTGGACGTGCCCAACGCGCTGGTGCTGGGCGAGGCCGAGCGGATGGTGGCCGCGGCCCGCGAGGACCTGAAGAAGCGTGGCGTCAAGGATGCCGACAAGGCCGAGATCCCCACCGACATCTTCAAGCCGCAGGCCGAGCGCCGCGTGCGCCTGGGCCTGGTCGTGGCCGAGCTGGTGCGTGCCAACAACCTTCAGGCCAAGCCGGCCCAGCTGCAGTCGCACATCGAAGAACTGTCGCAGAGCTACGAGAAGCCTGCCGAAGTCATGCGCTGGTACCTGAGCGACCGCGAGCGCATGGCCGAGGTCGAGGCCGTCGTGGTCGAGAACAACGTCACGGATTTCGTGCTGTCGACCGCCAAGGTGTCCGACAAGGCCCTGCCTTTCGACGAACTGATGGCCCAAGGCAACTGAGAGCCCTTCGCCTCACGAAGGCGCCGCGCCGCAAGGCCGGCGCCTTTTTCACTTGCGTGGCCATAATCCGCCCCCATAACAGACGCAATTGCTTCCAAGGATCTGAATGAGCGCTCTCGACACCAGCAACCTCGGCCTCGTGCCCATGGTCATCGAACAGTCCGGCCGTGGCGAGCGCGCCTACGACATCTATTCGCGCCTGCTGCGCGAGCGCGTCATCTTCCTGGTCGGGCCCGTCAACGACGCGGTGGCCAATCTCGTCGTCGCGCAGCTGCTCTTCCTGGAGAGCGAGAACCCCGACAAGGACATCAACCTCTACATCAACTCGCCGGGCGGCAGCGTTTCGGCTGGCATGTCGATCTTCGACACGATCAATTTCATCAAGCCCGACGTGTCGACGCTGTGCATGGGCATGGCGGCCAGCATGGGCGCCTTCCTGCTCGCGGCCGGCGCCAAGGGCAAGCGCTTTGCCTTGCCCAACGCCAAGGTCATGATCCATCAGCCGCTGGGCGGCGCCCAGGGGCAGGCGACCGACATCGAGATCCATGCGCGTGAAATCCTGAAGACTCGCGAGACCTTGAACCGCATCCTGGCCGAGCGCAGCGGCCAGACGCTGGAGAAAATCCAGTCGGACACCGAGCGCGACTATTTCATGTCCGCCGCCGAGGCGCAGAGCTACGGCCTGGTCGACCAGGTGCTGGAACACCGGCCCTGAGTCGGGGGGGCTGTAACCGCCCCCCGAATTTCGCAGCGAAACCGGGGCCCTTACCCCTACGAGGGCCCCGAGATCGTTTGGACTATCATCATTCGAGGCATTTCGCCCCGGTCTACGTTTTCTTCGAGCAGTCCTCATGGCCGATAAAAAAGGCAACTCCAGCGAGAAAGTTCTGTACTGCTCCTTCTGCGGCAAGAGCCAGCACGAGGTCAAGAAGCTGATTGCCGGCCCGTCCGTCTTCATCTGCGACGAGTGCATCGAGCTCTGCAACGACATCGTCCGTGACGAGATCCCGGCGCCGGCTCCGGCGGCGCGCGCGGGCAAGTCCGATCTGCCCGTGCCCAGCGAGATCAAGTCCAGCCTGGACCAGTACGTCATCGGCCAGGATGTGGCCAAGCGCACGCTGGCCGTGGCCGTCTACAACCACTACAAGCGCCTGCGCCACATGAGCACGACCAAGGATTCGGTCGAGCTCTCCAAGAGCAACATCCTGCTTATCGGCCCCACCGGCTCCGGCAAGACGCTGCTGGCGCAGACGCTGGCGCGCCTGCTGAACGTGCCGTTCGTGATCGCCGATGCGACGACGCTGACCGAGGCCGGCTATGTCGGCGAGGACGTCGAGAACATCATCCAGAAGCTGCTGCAGAACTGCAATTACGACGTCGAGCGCGCGCAGCGCGGCATCGTCTACATCGACGAGATCGACAAGATCTCGCGCAAGGCCGACAACCCCTCCATCACGCGCGACGTGTCGGGCGAGGGCGTGCAGCAGGCGCTGCTCAAGCTCGTCGAAGGCACGATGGCCTCGGTGCCTCCGCAGGGCGGCCGCAAGCACCCCAACCAGGACTTCCTGCAGATCGACACGACCAACATCTTGTTCATCTGCGGCGGCGCCTTCGACGGCCTGGAGAAGGTCATCCAGAACCGCAGCGAGAAGTCCGGCATCGGCTTCGGCGCCACGGTGAAGAGCAAGTCCGACAAGCGCGTGGGCGAAGTGTTTCGCGAATGCGAGCCCGAGGACATCATCAAGTTCGGCCTCATCCCCGAACTGGTGGGTCGCCTGCCCGTCGTCGCGACGCTGGGCGAATTGACCGAGGATGCGCTGGTACAGATCCTGACCGAGCCCAAGAATGCCCTGGTCAAGCAGTACCAGCAGCTGTTCGAGATGGATGGCGTGGAGCTGGAAATCCGCAAGCCGGCGCTGGCCGCCATTGCCCGCAAGGCGCTGGCCCGCAAGACCGGTGCCCGCGGCCTGCGCTCCATCATGGAGCAGTCGCTGATCGACACAATGTTCGACCTGCCCGCACTCGATGGCGTGGAAAAGGTCGTGCTGGACGAGCACAACATCGAGGACGCGACGTCGCGGCCCTTGCTGGTCTATCGCGAGCAGGCCAAGGCCAGCGCATAAGCCAGCTGCCGCCGCATCCGCTTGCAATTGCACCCTCAGGCCCTACATCGGCCTGAGAAAGAGAGGTCTTCATGTCAGGACATCCCATCCTCCCCGCCGATCCGATCACGCTGCCGCTGCTGCCGCTGCGTGACGTGGTCGTGTTCCCGCACATGGTCATCCCGCTGTTCGTCGGGCGCCCCAAGTCCATCAAGGCCCTGGAAGCCGCGATGGAAGCCGGTCGCCAGATCATGCTGGTCGCGCAGAAGGCCGCCGGCAAGGACGAGCCCAAGCCCGAGGACATGTTCGAGGTCGGCTGCGTCTCCAGCATCCTGCAGATGCTGAAGCTGCCCGACGGTACCGTGAAGGTGCTGGTCGAAGGCCTTCAGCGCGCCACGACGAGCACCATCACCGAGCCGGGCGAGCACTTCGTTGCCGAGGTCACACCCATCCCGCCCGAGACCGAGCATGCGCCCGAGGTCGAGGCCCTGCGCCGCGCCGTGACGCAGCAGTTCGACCAGTACGTCAAGCTCAACAAGAAGATCCCGCCCGAGATCCTCACCTCCATCGGCGGCATCGACGACCCGGGTCGTCTGGGTGACACCATCGCCGCCCACCTGCCGCTCAAGCTCGACGCCAAGCAGGCCGTGCTGGACCTTGCCGATGTGGCCAAGCGGCTGGAAAAGCTGCTCGACCTGCTGGAGCACGAGGTCGACATCCTGCAGGTCGAAAAGCGCATCCGTGGCCGCGTCAAGCGCCAGATGGAGAAGAGCCAGCGCGAGTACTACCTGAACGAGCAGGTCAAGGCCATCCAGAAGGAGTTGGGCGACGGCGAGGACGGCGCCGACATGGAGGAGCTCGAGAAGAAGATCCTCGCGGCCCGCATGCCCAAGGAGGCGCGTAAGAAGGCCGACGCCGAGCTGAAGAAGCTCAAGCTGATGTCGCCCATGTCCGCCGAGGCGACGGTGGTGCGCAACTACATCGACACACTGGTCAACCTGCCCTGGAGCAAGAAGACCAAGATCAAGCACGACCTCAAGAACGCCGAGGACGTGCTGAACGAGGACCATTACGGCCTCGAGAAGGTCAAGGACCGCATCCTCGAGTACCTCGCGGTGCAGCAGCGCGTCGACAAGGTCAAGGCGCCCATCCTGTGCCTGGTGGGCCCTCCGGGCGTCGGCAAGACTTCGCTGGGCCAGAGCGTGGCCCGCGCCACCGGCCGCAAGTTCATCCGCATGGCGCTGGGCGGCGTGCGCGACGAGGCCGAGATCCGCGGCCACCGCCGCACCTACATCGGCTCCATGCCGGGCAAGGTGCTGCAGTCGCTGTCCAAGGTGGGTGTGCGCAATCCGCTGTTCCTGCTCGACGAGATCGACAAGCTGGGCATGGACTTCCGCGGCGACCCGTCGTCGGCGCTGCTGGAGGTGCTGGACCCCGAGCAGAACCACACCTTCGGCGACCATTACGTCGAGGTCGACTTCGACCTGTCCGACGTGATGTTCGTCGCCACGTCCAACTCGATGAACATCCCGCCGGCCCTGCTGGACCGCATGGAAGTCATCCGCCTGTCGGGCTATACCGAGGACGAGAAGGTCAACATCGCCCAGACCTATCTGCTGCCCAAGCAGCGCAAGAACAACGGCGTGGCGGACGAGGAGCTGGATGTCACCGAATCCGCCATCCGTGGTGTGATCCGCTACTACACGCGGGAAGCCGGCGTGCGTTCACTCGAGCGCGAGATGTCCAAGATCTGCCGCAAGGTGGTCAAGGGCATCCAGCTGAAGGCGTATGAAGGCAAGGTCGTCGTGACGGAGGACAACCTCCACGACTTCCTGGGCGTGCGCAAGTACGACTTCGGCCGTGCCGAGAAGAAGAACCAGGTCGGTCAGGTCGTGGGCCTGGCATGGACCGAGGTGGGCGGCGACCTGCTGACCATCGAAGCCACCGCGATGCCCGGCAAGGGCAACATCATCCGCACCGGTTCGCTGGGCGACGTGATGAAGGAGTCCGTCGAGGCCGCACGTACCGTGGTGCGCTCGCGGGCCCGCCGCCTGGGCATCAAGGACGAGGTCTTCGAGAAGCGCGACATGCACGTGCACTTGCCCGACGGCGCCACGCCCAAGGATGGCCCCAGCGCCGGCGCCGCGATGACGACGGCCTTCGTGTCTGCGCTGACTGGCATTCCGGTGCGGGCCGACGTCGCGATGACCGGCGAGATCACGCTGCGCGGTGAAGTCACTGCGATCGGCGGCCTGAAGGAGAAGCTGCTCGCGGCCCACCGCGGCGGCATCAAGACCGTCATGATCCCGGAAGAGAACGTCAAGGACCTGCAGGACATTCCGGAGAACGTGAAGAACCAGCTTGAGATCGTGCCGGTGCGCTGGATCGAGCGCGTGCTGGAAGTCGCGCTGGAAGCCGTGCCGACGCCGCTGCCCGACGAGGAAGTCGCCGTCGCCGCGGCCAAGCCGGAGGACGGCGCGGCCAAAAGTGCGGCCGTGCCGCATTGAATGTGCGACTGGCTTGTCATCCGACCAAAAAATGGATTACAATGCCAGCTTCGCTAGACAGACAGCTGAAGAGTTGTCGAGACGGCGGAACAAAGCGGGATTAGCTCAGTTGGTAGAGCGATACCTTGCCAAGGTATAGGTCGAGAGTTCGAGCCTCTTATCCCGCTCCATGTATTTCGAAGGGAAGCCCCGGCTTCCCTTTTTCGTCAAGGCCGCACCAACGGCTTTGATTGGGTTTACGGCGGCGCGATAGCAAAGCGGTTATGCCCCGGATTGCAAATCCGGTTAGTCCGGTTCGACTCCGGATCGCGCCTCCAAAAAGCACTCATGCGGGTGTAGCTCAGTTGGTAGAGCGCAACCTTGCCAAGGTTGAGGTCACGAGTTCGAGCCTCGTTACCCGCTCCAGTGTTAACGCCACGGCGTGCCGCAAGGCATCGTCCGATGCGGGATTAGCTCAGTTGGTAGAGCGATACCTTGCCAAGGTATAGGTCGAGAGTTCGAGCCTCTTATCCCGCTCCAGGCTTCACGGGAGATCCGATTTGATCGGATCTCCCGTTTTCTTTTTGCCGGGCCCATCGCTTAAACTGCCCCCGTGCCCCGGTGGTGAAATCGGTAGACACAGCGGACTTGATGAAATTTGAGCACCCGGCGCGGAAACGGCCGGCGTGAATCCCGTCAAAGTCGGCGAATCCCCTGGCCTGTGGCCGAGGTAACGCCGAGCCAAGCCTCGCCAGCGAGGAAGGTGTAGAGAGTGGACGGCGGGGACCTAAGGCGGCTGGCGACAGCGCTAGGGTCAAGGCGCATTCCAGACTCCAAACGCGGCAGCGCGGCGGCGAAAGCCGTAGGGGTAAGAAAATCCGTCGCCGCTTCATCGCGGCATGCCGGTTCGAGTCCGGCCCGGGGCACCATGTAACCGACCGCCGTCGTCTTCAGCGATGGCCTTCTCGACCACGGGGTTTGCGTACCCGAGGTGTGGCCGGTAGCGCACCGGACTCCAACCCTTCCAGGATCGGGCAGTCCGGGCGTTCGTCGCCGTGACAGCAGTGCACCAGATGCTCCAGGGTCGTCTTCATGGCCTGGATCTCCTCGATCTTGGCCTGCAGGTCTTCCAGATGTACCAGCGCCAGTGCCTTGACCTGGCGGCTGGAGCGCCCGCGGTCCTGCCAGAGGCTCAGCAGGCCGCGTATCTCGTCGATGGAGAAACCCAGGTCGCGCGCACGGCGGATGAAGCGCAGCGTGTGGATGTCCTTGTCGGTGTACTGCCGGTAGCCGGATTCGGTCCGGCCGGCCGGCGGCAGCAGCGCCACGCTCTCGTAGTGGCGCATCATCTTGGCAGACACGCCCGAGGCGGCGGCGGCTTCCCCGATGTTCATGCGGGCTCCTTGCGGGTGCGGTGCGCCCGGACGTCAAGTTCGCCCCAGCCCAGCACCCGGGCGATCCATGCGCGCAGTGCGGCGGGATCGCCGCTGGTTTCGATGTCCAGGCCGGGCTGGCCCGGCATGGGCGTCCACAGCTCGGCCGCGCGCCGCGCCACGGCGGTCTCTATGTGCAGCAGCTTCACGTCGGCGCCGAGGGCGGCCCGCCACAGCGGTTCGATCAGCGGGTAATGCGTGCAGCCCAGCAGGGCCGTGTCGACGCCGGCCGTGCGCAGCGGCGCGCAGTGGTGCTCGACCAGCGCACGCAGCTCGGTGCTGTCGATGTCGCCGGCCTCAATATGGTCGACGATGCCCGGGCAGCCCTGGACCACCACCTCGTGGCTGCCCGCGTGGCGGGCTATCAGCGCGCGCAGCCGGTCGCTGGAGGCGGTAGCTGGCGTGGCCAGCAGCCCGATGCGGCCATTGCGCGATGCCGCGACCGCGGGCTTGATGCCGGGCTCCGTGCCGACAAAGGGCAGGGCCGGCCAGCGCTCGCGCAAGGCGTCGATGGCGTGCGCCGTCGCCGTGTTGCAGGCGATGACGATGAGGCCCGCGCCCTGCTCGATCAGGTGCTCGGTGATCGCGAGACTGCGCGCGCGGATCTCCTCGGGACTGCGGCTGCCATAGGGGGCGTAGGCGGCATCGGCCAGGTAGCGCAGGCGTGCGGTTGGCAGCAGGGCGCGCAGCTCGCGCAGCACCGTGAAGCCGCCGACGCCGGAGTCGAAGACGCCGATGTCGCGGCGTGGAGAGGAGTCGGTCTGCATGGGCTCGGACAGTCTAGCGTCGTCATTCGAGAGACCTCTCCAGAAGACTTCGTCCGCTGCGGACCGGCTCCTGGCTAGAATCGAACGATCGTGCTTTTTTGTGCGTGGCTCCGCCGGTAGCGGCCCGTAGAATCAAATTAACGTTTACGTCAATTCGAGCTGGAGTTTTCGATGAAGGTCTTGGTCCCTGTCAAACGCGTGGTCGACTACAACGTCAAGGTGCGCGTGAAGAGCGACGGCACGGGTGTCGACATCGCCAACGTGAAGATGTCGATGAACCCCTTCGACGAGATTGCCGTCGAAGAGGCCGTGCGCCTGAAGGAGAAGGGGGCGGTGACCGAGGTGATCGCGGTGTCCTGCGGCGTCACGCAATGCCAGGAGACGCTGCGCACCGCCATGGCCATAGGCGCGGACCGCGCCATCCTGGTGGAGACCGACGCCGAGCTGCAGCCCCTGGCCGTGGCCAAGCTGCTGAAGGCGCTGGTGGACAAGGAAGGCCCCGGCCTGGTGATCCTGGGCAAGCAGGCCATCGATGACGATTGCAACCAGACCGGCCAGATGCTGGCGGCCCTCACGGGCCTGCCGCAGGGCACCTTCGCCTCCAAGGTGGAAGTGGCCGGCGACAAGGTCAACGTGACGCGTGAAGTGGACGGCGGCCTGGAGACGGTGGCGCTGACGCTGCCGGCGGTCGTGACGACGGACCTGCGCCTGAACGAGCCGCGCTACGTGACGCTGCCAAACATCATGAAGGCCAAGAAGAAGCAGCTGGACGTCGTCAAGCCGGCCGAGCTGGGCGTGGACGTGACGCCGCGCATCAAGACGCTGAAGGTCAGCGAGCCGCCCAAGCGCGGCGCCGGCGTGAAGGTGCCGGATGTCGCCACGTTGGTGACGAAGCTGAAGACCGAAGCCAAGGTCATCTAACCGAATCCTGGAGAAATTGAGATGACCGCACTCGTCATTGCCGAACACGACCACGGCACCCTGAAGTCCGCCACCCTGAACACCGTCACCGCCGCCGCCGCGCTGGGGGCGGAGGTGCATGTGCTGGTGGCTGGCCACAACGCCGCCGCGGCCGCCGCGGCCGCCGGCCAGATCGCCGGCGTCGCCAAGGTCCTGCACGCGGACTCCGCGGCCCTGGCCGAAGGCCTGGCCGAGAACGTCGCCGCGCAGGTGATCGCGCTGGCCCCGGGCTACAGCCACATCCTCTTCCCCGCCACCGCCGCCGGCAAGAACGTCGCGCCGCGCGTCGCCGCGCTGCTGGACGTGGCACAGGTCAGCGACATCACCAAGGTCGTCAGCGCCGACACCTTCGAGCGTCCGATCTACGCCGGCAACGCCATTGCCACGGTGCAGAGCGGCGATGCGGTCAAGGTCATCACCGTGCGCACGACCGGCTTCGACCCGGCTGCAGCCACCGGTGGCTCGGCCGCCGTGGAGAGCGCCGCCGCGGCCGCAGACAGTGGCAAGAGCAGCTTTGTGGGCCGCGAGGTGACGAAGAGCGACCGCCCCGAGCTGACGGCTGCCAAGATCATCGTCTCGGGCGGCCGTGCGCTGGGCTCCAACGACAAGTTCATGGAAGTGCTGACGCCGCTGGCCGACAAGCTGGGTGCTGCGCTGGGCGCCTCGCGTGCGGCGGTCGATGCGGGCTACGCGCCCAACGACTGGCAGGTCGGCCAGACCGGCAAGATCGTCGCGCCCCAGCTCTACGTGGCCTGCGGCATCTCTGGCGCCATCCAGCACCTGGCCGGCATGAAGGACTCCAAGGTCATTGTCGCGATCAACAAGGACCCCGAGGCGCCCATCTTCTCGGTGGCCGACTACGGCCTGGAAGCGGACCTGTTCACGGCCGTGCCCGAGCTCGTCAACGCGCTGTAAACCGCGCCGGACCATCCCAGCGGGCGCCCCGACAGTCGACGTCGCGGCGCCCTTTTTGTCTCCGCCTGGAGGAACAAATGAGTTACCAAGCCCCCGTCAAGGACATGCTCTTCAACATCCAGCACCTCGCCGGGCTGGAGACGCTGACCCGCCAAGTTCCTGCCTTCGCCGACTTCGGCCTGGACACCGCCGGTGCCGTGCTGGAGGAGTGCGCCAAGCTGACGCAGGACGTCATCGCGCCGCTGAACTTCGAGGGCGACAAGAACCCGTCGAGCTGGAAGGACGGCGTCGTCACGACGACGCCCGGCTTCAAGCAGGCCTTCCGTGCCTATGCCGAGGGCGGGTGGCAGGGTCTGGTGCACCCCACAGAGTTCGGCGGCCAGGGCGCGCCCAAGACCATCGCCGCAGCCTGCAACGAGATGCTGCAGTCGGCCAACATGAGCTTCGCGCTGTGCCCGCTGCTGACTGACGGCGCCGTCGAGGCACTGCTGACGGCTGGCAGCGACGAGCAGCGTGCCACCTTCATCCCCAGGCTGCTGGACGGTTCGTGGACCGGCACGATGAACCTGACCGAGCCGCAGGCCGGCTCCGACCTGGCGCTGGTGCGCACGCGCGCCGAGCCGCAGCCCGACGGCACCTACAAGATCTTCGGCACCAAGATCTTCATCACCTACGGCGAACACGACATGGCCGAGAACATCGTCCACCTCGTGCTGGCCCGCGTGGCCGGTGCGCCGGAGGGCGTGAAGGGCATCAGCCTGTTCCTGGTGCCCAAGTTCCTCGTCAACGCCGACGGCTCGCTGGGCGCGCGCAACGACGCGCATTGCGTGTCCATCGAGCACAAGATGGGCATCAAGGCCAGCCCGACGGCCGTGCTGCAGTTCGGCGACCATGGCGGCGCCGTCGGCCAGCTGATCGGCCAGGAGAACCGCGGCCTGGAGTACATGTTCATCATGATGAACGCGGCCCGCTACGGCGTGGGCCTGCAGGGGATCGCCGTCGCCGACCGTGCCTACCAGAAGGCCGCGGCCTATGCGAAGGAGCGCGTGCAGTCCCGCCCGGTGGACGGCTCGGTGGCCGGCCCTGCGTCCATCATCCACCACCCCGACGTGCGCCGCATGCTGATGACGATGCGCTCGCTGACCGAGGGCTGCCGCGCGATGGCAAGCACCGCGGCGGCCGCCTTGGACGCGGCCCACCACCACCCCGACGCCGAGGCGCGTCAGCAGAACCAGGCCTTCTACGACTTCATGGTGCCGCTGGTGAAGGGCTACAGCACCGAGATGAGCCAGGAGGTCACGAGCCTGGGCGTGCAAGTTCATGGCGGCATGGGCTTCATCGAGGAGACCGGCGCGGCGCAGTACTACCGGGACGCCAAGATCCTGACCATCTACGAAGGCACGACGGCCATCCAGGCCAACGACCTGGTGGGCCGCAAGACCACGCGCGACGGCGGCCGGCTTGCGCGCGGCATCGCCGGCCAGATCGAGGCGACGGAAGGCGAACTCGCCAAGCGCGACAGTGCTGCCGCAAAGGCCATGCTGAAGGCGCTGCGCGCATCGCGCGCGGACTTCCTCGCCGCGGTGGACTTCATCGCGGCCCAGGGCAAGGCCAACGCCAACGCCGCCTATGCCGGTTCCGTGCCCTACCTGATGCTGGCCGGCAACCTCGTCGCCGGCTGGCAACTGGCGCGCGCGTTGATGGCCGCGGAAGACGCGTTGGCGACTGACAAGGCGTTCATGGCTGCCAAGATCACGACCGCGCGCTTCTACGCCGAGCACATCCTGCCGCGCACGGGTGCGCTGCGTGCCGCCATTGTCGATGGCGCCGACAGCGTGACCGAACTCGCACTCGAAAGTTTCTGAGAGGAGACAGCACTTGGCTTTGCCCACGATCCTGAAGAACCTGCCGCTGCCGGTCATCGGCTCGCCGCTGTTCATCATCAGCAACCCCAGGCTCGTCATCGAGCAGTGCAAGGCCGGCGTCGTCGGCGCCATGCCGGCGCTGAACGCTAGACCGGCCGAACTGCTGGACGAATGGCTGGCCGAGATCACCGAGACGCTGGCCGCCTACAACCGCGCCAACCCGGACCGGCCCGCTGCGCCGTTCGCCATCAACCAGATCGTGCACAAGAGCAACGAGCGGCTTGAGCACGACATGCAGGTCTGCGCCAAGTACAAGGTGCCCATCATCATCACGAGCCTGGGCGCGCGCGAGGACGTGAACCAGGCCGTGCATGGCTGGGGCGGCATCGTGCTGCACGACATCATCAACAACAAGTTCGCGAAGAAGGCGATCGAGAAGGGCGCCGATGGCCTCATCGCGGTGGCGGCCGGCGCGGGCGGGCATGCCGGCGTGAAGAGTCCCTTCGCGCTCATCCATGAGATCCGCGAGTGGTTCGACGGCCCGCTGGCGCTGTCGGGATCCATGGGGACGGGCGACGCCATCCTGGCCGCCCAGGCCATGGGCGCGGACCTGGCCTATATCGGCTCGGCCTTCATCGCCACCGAAGAGGCGCGCGCCAGTGACGCCTACAAGCAGATGATCGTGGCCAGCAACAGCGACGACATCGTCTACAGCAACCTCTTCACAGGCGTGCACGGCAACTACTTGCGCGGCTCGGTCGTGGCTGCGGGCCTGGACCCCGAGAACCTGCCGGAAAGCGACCCCAGCAAGATGGACTTCGGCGGCGGTGCGGCCAAGGCCTGGAAGGACATCTGGGGCAGCGGCCAGGGCATAGGCGCGGTCAAGCAGGTGGTGCCGGCGGCGGAGCTGGTCGGGCGGCTGAAGCGCGAGTACGCGGCGGCGCGGGCGCGTCTGGCGCTGTGAGCTGAAGGCCTCGCCCGGAATGCGCAACGGCCGCCTGCGGGCGGCCGTTGCCTTTCGTGCCGACCAGGCTCAGGCGCTGCGCATGAAGCGGTGCACGGCCGTGGCCCGCGCGGCGAAGGCCCCGCTGAGGAGCCCGAAGACGGCGCTTGCCACGGCGATGAACCAGGCCTCGTGGACCATGTGCGCGTCCACGCCGGTGGCATAGCCCAGCACGAACCTGGCCGCGAAGATGCTCACCATCAGCCCGAGCGGCAGCCAGCTGCCGGGCACGCGTACGGCGCTGCCCTCGCGGGCCAGGCCCTGCGGAGCGAAGACGGGGCCGGCCACGAAAGCCGCAGTGGCGAAGCCGGCCGCCCAGGCCAGCACCGGGACCAGGTGGGCGCCGAAGGCGGCGGTGACGCCGTACAGGGACAGGGCCAGCATGGCCAGCGCCACCTTGGCGAGCGTGCCGGGCTGTACCACGCGCTCGCGGGACTGGCGATAGCCCAGCACCAGGAGGGCGGCGAGGATGGCGAAGGGCCAGAGGGGCAGGGACTGGGTCATGGCGGGCACTCCGTGGGTTGCGATGCCCCGGACTGTGCGGCGACCCAGTCGGTCGGACGACCGGCTTGCGACCAATCGACGGTGCGAGGCGGGAAATGCCGCCAGCCCCGATCGGCTGCTCAACGCCTTGCGTCGCGCAGCAGCCTCAGCCCGTTGAACACCACCAGCAGGCTGGCCCCCATGTCGGCGAACACGGCCATCCACATGGTCGCGCTGCCGAACACGGCCAGTGCGAAGAACACCGCCTTCAGCCCCAGGGCCAGCACGATGTTCTGCCAAAGCACGGCGTAGGTGCGCTGGGACAGGCGGATGGTCTGCGGCAGCTTGCGCAGGTCGTCGTTCATGATGAGCACGTCGGCCGCCTCCTTGGCCGTGTCGGTGCCTGCCGCGCCCATGGAGAAGCCCACGGCGGCCGCGGCCAGGCTGGGCGCGTCGTTGACGCCGTCGCCCACCATGCCCACCGGGCCGCGCGCACGCCATGCGGTGACGGCCTGCTGCTTGCCCTGCGGCAGCAGCTCGGCCTGCACGTCCGCAATGCCCACCTGCCGGGCCATGGCTTGGGCGGTGGACGGGTTGTCGCCGGTCAGCATCACGGGGTGCACGCCCAGCGCCTGCAGCTGGGCCACGGCCTCGCGGCTGGTGGCGCGCGTGGTGTCGGCCACCGCGAAGAGAGCCAGCACGCGGCCCACGCCGGCCAGCAGCGACACGGTGCGGCCCTGCGCCTCGTGCGTCTGCATCAGCGCCTCCAGCTCGGGCGAGCATTGGCCGCGCTCGTGGATCCAGCGGTGGTTGCCCAGCACCAGGTCCTGGCCGTCGATGCGGCCGTGCACGCCGCGGCCCAGGTCGGCGCCGAAGTCCTCCACCGGCAGTGTGTCGGCCGGCAGTCCGGCTGCGATGGCTTGCGAGACGGGGTGGTCCGAGCGAGCCGCGAGGCTGTGTGCCAGCTGCAGCACCCGAGCCTCGTCCAGGCCCGTGGCCAGCACGCGCTGCGCGACGAGGCGGGGGCGGCCCTCGGTCAGTGTGCCGGTCTTGTCCAGCGCCAGCACCTTGAGCCTGCGAGCCTGCTCCAGATGCACGCCGCCCTTGATGAGGATGCCCTGCCGCGCGGCCGCCGCCAGCCCGCTGACGACCGTGACCGGCGTGGAGATCACCAGCGCGCAGGGGCAGGCGATGACGAGCAGCACCAGCGCCTTGTAGATGCCGGTGAGCCAGGGCCAGCCCAGCAGCAGCGGCGTGCCGATGGCGACGGCCAGCGCCAGCACGAAGACGGCGGGCGTGTAGACGGCAGCGAAGCGGTCGACGAGGCGCTGCGTCGGGGCGCGCTGGCCCTGCGCCGCCTCGACGGCGTGGATGATGCCGGCCAGTACCGTGTCGCTGGCCGGCCGCGTGACCTCGAACTCCAGCGCGCCGCTCTGGTTGATGGTGCCTGCGAAGACCGTGTCGCCCGGCGCCTTGTCGACCGGAATGCTCTCGCCGGTGACGGGCGACTGGTCCACGGCGCCCTGGCCGGCGGTCACCCGGCCGTCCAGCGCGAAGCGCTCGCCCGGCTTCACGCGCACGATGGCGCCCACAGTCACGGTCTTGGCCGCCACGCGGGCCCAGCGGCCGTCGGGCTGGCGCACCTCGGCCTGCTCGGGCGAGAGCGCAAGCAGCCCGGTGATGGCGTTGCGCGCGCGTTCCACCGAACGAGCCTCGATCAGCTCCGCCAGCGAGTACAGCGCCATCACCATGGCGGCCTCGGGCCATTGGCCGATGACGAAGGCGCCGATGACGGCGACCGACATCAGCGCATTGATGTTGAGCTGGCCGCGGGCCAGCGACGACAGTCCCTTGCCGAATACCGCCAGGCCCGACAGCGCGATCGCCACGGCGGCGACGGCCATGCCGGCGGCCTGCCAGGGCAGCCCCTCGGGGGCGAGGAAGTGCAGCAGCTCGGCACCCGCCGCCACCCCCAGGGCCGCCAGCAGGCGCAGGAGCTCGCCGCGCCGGGCCCTGGCCGTGTCCTCGGCCGCGGGCGGCGTGGACAGCGTCTCGGTCTTGAAGCCCGCCTTGGCGATCGCCGCCGTGACCGCGTCCCAGGCAGATGGCGGCGCGTCCACCGTCAGCGCGCGGGCGGGCAGATCGAAGTGCAGGCGGCGCACGGCGGCGAAGCCCTCCAGCGCGCGGCGGATCTGGCCCTCTTCGGTGGGGCAGTCCATGGATGGGATGCGCAGCAGCAGGCCGCCGCCCGGTGCCGGCGATGGCAGCGCCGCGATGGCGGCGCCGTCGCAGCAGCCATGCTCGTGGTGTGAGTGGGGGGCGTGGCCATGCCCCTGGCCATGGGCGGCGTGGGTGTGGTGGTGCGAGCTCATGAGGGGCATTGGAATCCCTGGAGCAGCTCCAGAGTCAAGTCCCTACACTGGGCCCATGAAGATCGGAGAACTCGCCGCCGCATCGGCCACCGCCGTCGACACCATCCGCTACTACGAGCGCGAGGGCCTGCTGCCGGCGCCGGGGCGCACTGCGGGCGGTTTCCGCGTCTACGAGCCTGCCCACCTGGAGCGGCTGCAGTTCATCCGCTACTGCCGGGGCCTGGACATGTCGCTGGACGAGGTGCGCGTGCTGCTGCGCGTGAAGGACGCGCCGGACGGCGACTGCGGCGACGTGAACGCGCTGCTGGACGAGCACATCGGCCATGTGTCGCGGCGCATCCGGGAGCTGCGGGCGCTGGAGACGCAGCTCAAGGACCTGCGCCGGAGCTGCGCCGCGGCGCAGAGCGTGGAGCGCTGCGGCATTCTCAACGGCCTGGCCGCCGCGGCGCAGGACGGCGCGGCACCGGCCGCCGCGCCGGGCTCGCACCTGCGCTCGGTGCATTCGCACTGAGGCGGCGCCTGCGGCCGGTCAGCGCCGGTTGATGCGCCAGGCCGGCAGCGTCCAGCCCGTCCACAGCGCCAGGCCGCGCAGCAGCACCGCCGTCGCCGCCGCGGCGCTGATCGTGGCCCATTGCGGCCAGCCGAGCGCCACCACGGCCACCAGCACCCAGCCGCCCACGAAACTGCACAGCGCATAGGGGCGGTGGTCGTGGAAGGCGGCGGGGATCTCGTTGCAGACGATGTCGCGCAGCACGCCGCCGAACACGGCGGTGATGACGCCCATCAGCACGGCCACGATGGCCGGCATGCCGGCGTCAAGCGCCACCAGTGCGCCGTTGGCGGTGAACAGGCCCAGGCCCAGCGCGTCGGGCCATTGGATGGCGCGCTCGGTCAGTGCCAGATGGCGGCGGCGCATCAGCAGCATGGCTGCGAGGCACAGCCCCATCAGGGCCCACAGCCAGTCGGCGTGCTCGACCCAGAAGAAGGGTCGGCGGTCCAGCAGCACGTCGCGCAGCGTGCCGCCGCCGAAGGCCGACAGGCCCGCGACGACGCACAGGCCGACGACGTCGAGCTGCTTGCGCGCGCCGGCCAGCAGGCCGGACAGCGCAAAGGCGAGGGTGGCGGCGATCTCGACGGCCGCCTGCAGGGTGGAGAAGTTGATGACGGGAGGCTTCATGTGGGCCGCATCATCGCCCGCTCAATCGAGCAACGCCGCGTCCTTGAGGAATCGGGACGGGCGGCCGGGGTCGAAGGTCATCGTGAGGCGGACCTTGGCGCGCGTCATCGCCACGTACAGCAGGTTGCGGTTCTCGGCCGATGCGTCGCCGAACTCTCCCCGTGACAGGTGCGGCAGGACGACATGCTCGAACTCCAGCCCCTTGGTCGCCTCGATGCTGGACAGCACGACGCGATCGCTGGCGCGCAGGCGCCGCCGTGCCTGGTCCATGGCCGAGAACATGCGGAACGCACCAGCCACGCCTGCGCCTTCGTCCACCGCCAGCTGATGAAGCTGCTGGACGTTGTCTGCCACCTGGGCGGCCTCGTCGCGGCGCACGAATACGCGGGCGGCGAGCTTCGGCAGGTCCAGCAGGGTCAGGAACGAGGCCTCGAAAGCCTCGAAGTCGTCCTTGCGCAGCAGCGCCATCGCGGCCTCCAGCTGCCGCCGCGCCGCGGCGTTTGCGCCGCGCAGCGCATGGCCGTCGATGAAGCTGCGAGTCGAGTCGACGTCGGTCGCGGCCTGCGCCACCGCGACGCGCTGGGCCTCGCTGGCGTCCAGGTGGCGCAGCTCCAGGCTGTCGACGCGGGCGCCTGAGAACAGCAACCAGGCGTCGAGCAGGCGGGCGCGCTGGGCGGCGTCCTCGAAGCCGGTGTAGTCGCCCTGTGCGTGGGCGTACAGGCCGCGCACCAGCAGCGTCTCCGGCCGCTCCAGATAGGGCGCGAATCCCACCGCGCCATAGGGCAGGCCCAGGCGCAGCAGCTCGTGTTCGATGCGCACCGAATGCGCCGCATGGCGCAGCAGCACGCACAGGCTGCCGGACGCCGGCTGCTGCAGATGGGCCTGTGCCTGGCGGGCGATGAAGGCGGCGGCCACGCGGGGTGACTCGCAGCGCTCCAGCCGGATGTCGGTGTGCAGCGCCGCGTCGGCCGCGTAGGGCTTGCGGGCCAGCGCGCCGACGTGGGCGGCGAGCTGCGGGCTGAAGCGATGGCTCAGCGTCAGAGGCAGCACTTCGGGCGTGCCGATCTCGGCGCGGAAATGCTCGTGCATGAAACCGGCCTCGGCGCCGGTCTGCGCATGGATAACCTGATCGCGGTCGCCCACGCCAACGAAGGCGGCGCGCGGATGGGCCGCGAGCACGGCCTTGAGCACCGTGAAGGCGGCGCGGTTGACGTCGTGCATCTCATCCACGCAGATCAGCGTGAGGCCTTGCCGCAGTGCCGTGTCGCCGGCGTCGATCTCGCCGCTCATCAGCGCGCGAGCCAGGTCGTAGGTGGCGTCACCCTGGAAGCGGAACTCGGGTCGGTCCGGGTGGCCGCCGCGGCGGATGAACTCGTAGCAGGCCCAGGCGCGCATCGCCAGGTAGCCGAATCCCAGTTCCTCGGCCAGCGCAGGCGTCATGCGTTCCTCGGGAGGCTGGTACTCCATCACCATGCGTCCCTTGAGCACGTCGAAGGTCTTCAGCAAGCCCTCGACCAGGTCGGCCGGCTGGGCCTCGGCCATCAGCTCTTCGGGGTGGCGCTCTTCCGGCAGCGACTGGGCGCGCTCGATGGCCCGCACCACATACGGCCTGACCTGCTCGGGCGCCGTGACGACGCGGGTCTGCGTGCCCTCAGCGGCCTCCAGCACGGCCCCGCTGAAGGCCTCGAAACTCTGCAGTCGCAGCTGCTGCACCGTGGCCCTGGGCACGCCGATGTGGGCCAGCCGCTCCTTCAGCGCCGCGACGGCCGGCGCCGTGCAGGTGAGGGCCAGCACGCTTTCCGGCGGCGCGCCGCGCTGCAGCGCCTGCGCGATGCGCAGGGCCAGCGTCGTCGTCTTCGCCGCGCCGGCGTTGGCCTCCACGAGCAGCAGGCGGGTCTTCAGCAACTGGATGGCGAGCTGTTCGGCGCTCGGCGTGATGTGGATGGGCTGGAACGGGACGTCGCGCATGGGCCGGATTGTCCGACGCCACCAATGCCGCGCGGTTCACGTCGACATCGATGGTGGCCGGCTCGAAAGCTTTCTCAAGTGCTCACGAGCCAGCGCGCGCCAATCTCGTTCAGGCTCCAGCCCCAAGGCCTTGATGGCGTCGTGCAGCACTCGATAGAGCGCCCAGGGTGGCGTCGCGCTCGTTTCGTCCCACTGCATCTGGCTGCAGGCGAAGCAGATCCGCATCGTGCTGCGCAATCTGCCCTTGGTGTGGAAATGGATGGTGTGGTGCGGTTCGAAGATGCAGGCCGGAACAGCGTCCTGGGTCTTCGAATCCAGCCGCTCGATGGATTGAAGGAGGGTGGCCTTCTGTGCCGGGCTCAGCTCAACCGTCCGGTACACCACGGTGCCCGGCAGCAGCGACTTGCCCTGATTCATGTCGTAGGCGTCCAGTTCGAAGGAGTGCTCCGTGACGACGATGCGACCCGAATCGTGGATAGCGGCGATCAGGGCCGCAAGGTAGCTTGCGCCCTGCTCGTCCCGGCGTGAGCAGGCGGCGACGGGCACGAGCGCAGCAAGCAGGGACCGACGCTTCATCGGGCGAGCGCCTGGTGTTCGCACTGCATCCCTGAGGTATTCCAGCGGCCACCGGTGTCCAGGCAGCGATCCACCTGAAGGTATTCGTAGGCGCAAGGAGGAATGGTCAGCGCGACAGCGGCGACAGCCAGCGCCAAGGTGGTGCGGCGCAGTGCGGGAATCTCCCGTATGGCCCTGAACGCGGCGTATCCGCCCAGCGCCGTCGAAGCGGCCCAGGCCAGTTGCTTCAGGGACCTGAGTGCCCAGCCCTGCGGATACGGGTCGGGCGGGCCGGCAGACATCCACGCGGAGAACGCGGCGCCGTTGACGAGGAGCAGTGCCGCCGCGATGGCAGTGCCGAGCACCAGCCAGGCAAGCACGGGCAGCAGCCAGGGCATGCTGCGCTGCGGTGTCACCTCACCGTCGCCCACTTCGCCTGAGGCGCGTCGTTGGCCGAATGCGGCAGGCTCACGCCGGCCTTCATCGCCCAGGGCCGCACCTGGTGGTGGATGGGGATGAACAGTAACTCGTCGCGCGTGCGCTTGAGCGCCTCCTGCATCAGCGCCAGGCGCCTGGGCACGTCGGTCTCGACCTTCATCTGCTGCACCAGCGCGTCGACCCTTGCGTCGCTGACGCGCGAGTAGTTGCCCTTGCCGTCGGCGCCGCTGGTCTTGGTGTGGACGATGTCCTGCAGCGTGTACTGCGCGTCGAAGGTCGTCACACCCCAGCCATACAGGTAGAGCGGCAGCTCGTAGCGCTGCATCGCCGCCGAATGCTGGGTCATGGGGTGCGTCGTCAGCTTGGCCTTGATGCCGATGCGGGCCCACATGGACACCACGGCCTGGCAGATCTCCTCGTCGTTGACGTAGCGGTCGTTCGGGCAGGCCAGCGGCACGTCGAAGCCGTCGGCATAGCCGGCCTCCGACAGCAGCTGCCGGGCGCGAGCGACGTCGGGCTTGGCCACCCTGTCCAGGTCGGCCGACCAGCCATAGGCCACCGGCGCCACCATGAGGGCTGCCGGAATCGACAGACCGCGCATCAGGCTGCGCTTGATGGCCTCGCGGTCGATGGCCAGAGACATGGCCTCACGCACGCGGCGGTCCTTGAAGGGGTTCCTGCCCTTCACGCTCGAGCCCCTGATCTCGTCGCTGCCGAGGTCCAGCGCGAAGAAGATGGTGCGGTTCTCCGGACCGTCGATGACCTTGAGGCGCGGGTCGGTCTTGAGCTTGGCGACGTCCTGGGGCGGCAAGTCGGTCAGCAGGTCCAGGTCGCCGGAGAGCAGGGCGGCCACGCGCGTCGCGTCGGACTTGATCGGCAGGTAAATCACCTCGCTGATGTTGCCCCTGGGCCTGTCCCACCAGTCCTTGTTGGCCACCAGGGTGATCTTCTGGTCCGGCTGCCAGCCGACGATCCTGAACGGCCCTGTGCCCATGGCGTTGCGCGAGGCGTAGGTGTCCTCCTTGGCCTTGAAGTCCTGCGGGTTCTCGGAGCGGTTCTTGGCCGCCCAGGCCTTGCTGAGGATGCGCACATAGGTCAGGTTGCGCGTCAGCACGGGGTTGGGGCCATCGAGGAGGAAGTCCACGGTGAACTCGTCGATCTTCCTCACGTCCTTGATGCCGGAGGCGTAGATGACCATGTTGCTGGCCGGATGCTTGATGCGCTGCAGGCTGAAGACCACGTCGTCGGCAGTGAAAAGCGTGCCGTCGTGGAACTTCACGCCGCGGCGCAGGTCGAAGCGCAGCTGAGTGGGCGTGACATAGGTCCATTTCGTCGCCAGCGCCGGCTCGACCTCGAACTTCTCGGTGTAGCGCGTCAGGCCCTCGTAGGCATAGCCCGTGATCGTCGACGTGGCCGAGTGGTTCTGCGAATGCGGGTCCAGCGTCTGGATGTCGTTCTGCGCGGCCCAGCGCAGCGTGCCGGCCATGGCCAGGCCGCTGGTCAGCAGCCAGGCGGCCGTAAAGGTCGTCAGCAGCTTCATTTGATCGTCGTGTAGCGGGCTTCGAAGTAGTCGTTGGAGCGGTGCAGCGTGTCCACGCCTGGCTTCATCGCCCAGGGCCGGATCTGGTGGTGGATGGGGATGAAGAGGAACTCGTCGCGGATGCGCAGCAGCGCCTCCTTGATCAGTGCATTGCGCGTGGGCACGTCGGGTTCGAACTTGATCTTCTGGATCAGCTCGTCCAGCCTGGCGTCGCTGACCTTGCCGAAGTTGAAGTTGCCGTCGGCGCCATTGGTGCGCGTGTGGCCCCAGGCCTGCAGCGCATACAGCGCGTCGTAGGTGGAGACGCCCCAGCCCAGCATGTAGAAGGGCGACTCGCCGCGCTGGAAGGTCTGGCTGTGCGTGGAGAAGGGTGCCGCGATGAGGCGCACCTTGACGCCGACTTTGGCCCACATGGACACCGCGGCCTGGCAGACCTGCTCGTCGTTCACGTAGCGGTTGTTGGGGCAGTGCAGCGGCACCTCGAAGCCCTGCGGGTAGCCGGCCTCGGCCAGCAGCCGGCGAGCCTTGTCGAGGTCGGGCTTGAGCGGGGCGTCCAGCGCCGCGTCGTAGCCGTTGACGCCCGGCGGCACCATCAGCGCCGCCGGCACCGACAGGCCGCGCATGATGCTGCGCTTGATGGCCTCGCGGTCCAGCGCCAGGTTCATGGCCTCGCGCACACGCTTGTCCTTGAAGGGGTTCTTGCCCTTCACACTGGATTCGCGCAGCTCGTCGCTGCCCTCGTCCATGACGAAGAAGACGGTGCGGATCTCGGGGCCTTCCAGCAGCTTGACCTTGCCCGCCTCCTTGAGTTTGAAGAAGTCCTGTGGCGGCAGATCGGTGACGATGTCCACGTCGCCCGACAGCAGGGCCGCCACGCGGGTCGGCGCAGACTTGATCGGCAAGTAGCTCAGCTCGGTGATGTTGCCCGCGTTCCTGTCCCACCAGTCCTTGTTGGCCACCATCTTCACGGCCTGGTCGGGCTGCCAGCTCACCAGCTTGTAGGGGCCGGTGCCGTTGGCGTTGCGCGACGCGTAGTTCTCTTCCTTGGCCTTGTAGTCCTGCGTGCTGGTCGCGTTGTTCTTCACCGACCAGACCTTGCTCATGATCGGGAAGGCGATGATGTTCTGCAGCAGCATGGGCGTGGGTGCCTCGAGCAGGAAGTCGACCGTGTGGTCGTCGATCTTCCTGACTTCCTTGATGCCCGACACATAGGTCTGCTTGGTGCCCTGGGGCTGCGTGATGCGGCCGAAGCTGAAGACGACGTCATCCGCGGTGAATGGCGAGCCGTCGTGGAATTTGACGCCGCGGCGCAGGTCGAAGCGCACCTGCGTCTGCGAGACATAGGTCCACTTGGTCGCCAGCGAAGGCTCGGGCCGGTAGTTCTGGCCCAGGCGCGTCAGGCCCTCGTAGAGGTGGGTGCCGATGACGTTGGAGGGGTTGTGATCCTGGGAGTGGGGGTCCAGCGTCAGGATGTCGTTCTGCGCGGCCCAGCGCAGCGGGGCGGCCATGGCCGCGGACAGCGTCAGCGTGGCGAGCAGGGGCAGCAGTCGGAGGGCGGATGGCATGCGGCTTCCTCGGTACGGCAGAAGCCAAAAAATGTAGTCGCCAGCTCCGGCAGCAGGGCTAGGGCTTGCCCCCAGGTTCCAGTGAGCAATCGCAACCGGCGCCGGCGGCGATCCAGCGCCGCACCAGCCAGCCCCGGATGCCACGGGGTTGCGACGTCAGCACGCCGCAGACGTAGCGCTCGCCGTCCCAGCGCAGCGCGACGCAGGCGCCCTTGAGGCGCCGGCTCAGCAGGGCCCCCAGTGGGCAGGGCTCGGCCAGACAGCAGACGCCGCAGCCGTTGCAGTTGGCCCCGAGCGCCGGTTTGGGCGGCGCGTCGGGGTGGATCTCGATGATCCGGTTCAGGTCTTGACGCCCAGCTCGCGCAGGCGTTCGTTCAGGTAGCTCTCTGCCGTGTAGCGGTCCGACAGCACCACGTCGTCGCGCGGATGCAGGAACAGCGGCAGCGACACGCGGCTCTTCCGGGCGCCCTCGCCGGTGGGGTTGACGACGCGGTGCTGGGTCGACGGGTAGTAGCCCTCGGAGGCTTCCTGCAGCATGTCGCCGATGTTGATGGTCAGCGTGCCGAAGTCGCAGGGCACGTCGTGCCAGGTGCCGTCCTTGCCCAGCACCTGCAGCCCCGGCTCGTTGGCGGCGGGCAGGATGGTCAGCAGGTTGATGTCGCCATGCGGTGCGGCGCGCAGCGAGCCTTCGGGCTCCTGGCCCGTCAGCGGCGGGTAGCGCAGCACGCGCAGCAGCGTCTTGCTGCTGCCGGTGATCATGTTGGACAGCGGCTCGCGGTACTTGGCGGCGATCTCGGGCGGCGTGTAGCGCTCGACCCAGCCCAGCAGTTCCTCGGCCAGTGCGTTGGCCTCGCGGTAGTAGCCGAGGGCGTCTTCCTTCAACTGCTCGGGGATGCGGCCCCAGGGGTAGATGTGGAAGTACTCCTTGATGTCCTTCTGCTTGAAGCCCTTCGCCGTCTCAGAGATCTCGGTCGAGAAATAACCGTCCTGGGTCTCCTTCGAGAACGCGAAGCCATGCTTGGCCTCACTGTTGAAGAAGGCCAGCCAGTCGGCGTAGATCTTCTCGACCAGCGACTGGCGGATGGGGTGGTTGGTCAGCACGCCGAAGCCGGTTTCGTGCAGGGAACGGGTGAACTTCTCGGCCGCATCGGGCGCGCGGTAGTCGACGACCTGGACTTGCATGGGATCTCCTGAATGTCCCTTGGGCCTGCCAACGCGTGTGGTCAAGCCTGTGCGCAGCCATTCAATGGCGGGGCTGGCGCGGATATGGAGTTTACTTATCCGTCAACTTTCTGACGCCCATCAAAGCTTGTCGGGCAAACCCTTGGTGCTAGAGTTCGGCCCCGAGATGGAACCGGTCTGTTACTCGGAAAGTCCGCACCCGCGTGGGCGGCAGGCTTTGCGAGCAGCGGAAGAGGTTCCCGGTCCTTCCCGTCCCTTTGCTGGCAACAGCGAGGTGGGTCGCAATCCGCCAATCGGTCGAGCCGTGTCGCGGAAGGTTCTTCAACCAGCCAACTCCCTGGAAACCGGGGCATGAGGTGAGCGAAAGATGATGCAGCAATACAGGTCCAACTCCTACCTGTTCGGCGGAAACGCGCCGTATGTGGAGGAGATGTACGAGGCTTACCTCGACAACCCCGGCTCCGTCCCGGACAACTGGCGCACCTACTTCGATGCGTTGCAGCATGTCCCCGCCGTCGACGGCAGCGAGGCCCGCGACGTGGCCCATGCGCCGGTCATCGAATCTTTCGCTCAACGCGCCAAGGCCAACGCCTTCGCCAACAAGGCGAGCAGCGCCGACCTGGCCGTTGCCCGCAAGCAGGTCCACGTCCAGTCGCTGATCGCGGCCTACCGCTTCCTGGGCAACCGCTGGGCGGAGCTGGACCCCCTCAAGCGCGCCGAGCGCCCCAAGATCCCCGAACTCGACCCCGCGTTCTATGACCTGACCGAGTCCGACATGGACATCTCGTTCAGCGCCGTGAACAGCTATTTCGGCGGCGAGACCATGACGCTGCGCCAGATCGTGCAGGCCCTGCGCGAGACGTATTGCGGCAGCATCGGTTCCGAGTTCATGCACGGCTCGGACCCTGGCGAGAAGCGCTGGTGGCAGGAGCGCCTGGAGAAGGCGCGCGGCAAGCCCAGCTTCGGAGCCGAGAAGAAGAAGCACATCCTGGAGCGGCTGACGGCCGCCGAGGGCCTGGAGCGCTATCTGCACACCAAGTACGTGGGCCAGAAGCGCTTCTCGCTGGAAGGCGGCGAGAGCTTCATCGCCGCGATGGACGAGCTGATCCAGCACGGCGGCGAGCGCGGCGTGCAGGAAATCGTCATCGGCATGGCCCACCGTGGCCGCCTGAATGTGCTGGTCAACACGCTGGGCAAGATGCCGGCGGACCTGTTCGCCGAGTTCGAGCACAAGGCCGCCGAGGACCTGCCGGCCGGTGACGTGAAGTACCACCAGGGCTTCAGCTCCGACGTCTCCACGCAGGGCGGCCCGGTCCACCTGTCGCTGGCCTTCAACCCGTCCCACCTGGAAATCGTCAACCCGGTGGTGGAGGGCAGCGTGCGTGCCCGCCAGGACCGCCGTGGCGACAAGGACGGCGCCCAGGTGCTGCCGGTGCTGGTGCACGGCGACGCGGCCTTCGGCGGCCAAGGCGTCGTGCAGGAAACGCTGGCGATGGCCCAGACCCGCGGCTACCGCACGGGCGGCACGGTGCACATCGTCATCAACAACCAGATCGGCTTCACCACCAGCGACCCGCGCGACCTGCGTTCCACCTGGTACTGCTCCGACGTCGTCAAGATGATCGAGGCGCCGGTGCTGCACGTGAACGGCGACGACCCCGAGGCCGTCGTGTGGGCCATGGAGCTGTGCATGGACTACCGCGCCGAGTTCAAGAAGGACGTGGTGCTGGACATCGTCTGCTTCCGCAAGCTGGGCCACAACGAGCAGGACACGCCGGCTCTGACCCAGCCGCTGATGTACAAGAAGATCGCAGCCCACCCCGGCACGCGCAAGGTCTATGCCGACAAGCTGGTCGCGCAGAACGTGCTGACCGCCGAAGGCGCCGACGAGATGGTCAAGGCCTATCGCG
This sequence comes from Roseateles sp., assembly GCF_019237615.1. Classification (GTDB taxonomy): domain Bacteria; phylum Pseudomonadota; class Gammaproteobacteria; order Burkholderiales; family Burkholderiaceae_C; genus Pelomonas. The sequence continues at coordinate 132,379 of NZ_JAFAGT010000001.1, forward strand.
CGGCGATGGACGAGGGCCGCCACACGGTGGACCCGGTGCTGACCAACTTCAAGAGCAAGTTCGCCACCGACTGGTCGCCCTTCCTGGGCAAGAAGTGGACGGACAGCTGCGACACCGCCATCCCCGGCGCCGAATGGAAGCGTCTAGCCGAGAAGATCACGACGCTGCCCAAGGACTTCGCCGCGCACAACCTCGTCAGCAAGCTCTACGCCGACCGCGCCGCGATGGGCCGCGGCGAGATCAATGTGGACTGGGGCATGGGCGAGCACATGGCGTTCGCGTCGCTGGTGGCCTCGGGCTACCCGGTGCGCCTGTCGGGTGAGGACGCCGGCCGCGGCACCTTCACGCACCGCCACGCCGTGCTGCACGACCAGAACCGCACGAACTGGGACGAAGGTGCCTACGTGCCGCTGCAGAACGTCGGCGAGGGGCAGGCGCCCTTCGTCGTCATCGACTCCATCCTGTCGGAAGAGGCGGTGCTGGGCTTCGAGTACGGCTACGCCGCCGCCGAACCGCACACGCTGACCATCTGGGAGGCGCAGTTCGGCGACTTCGTCAACGGCGCCCAGGTCGTCATCGACCAGTTCATCGCCTCCGGCGAAGTGAAGTGGGGTCGCTCCAACGGCCTGACGATGATGCTGCCGCATGGCTACGAGGGCCAGGGCCCCGAGCACAGCTCGGCGCGCCTGGAGCGCTTCATGCAGCTGGCCGCGGACAACAACATGCAGATCGTGCAGCCCACCAACGCCGCGCAGATCTTCCACGTGCTGCGCCGCCAGATGCTGCGCATGTTCCGCAAGCCGCTGGTCATCATGACCCCGAAGAGCCTGCTGCGCGCGAAGGACGCCACGTCCCCGCTGGCCGACTTCACCAAGGGCGAGTTCAAGACCGTCATCGGCGAGCACGACGAGGCCATCGTGGCCGACAAGGTCAAGCGCGTCATCGTCTGCTCGGGCAAGGTCTATTACGACCTGGTGCGCAAGCGCGAGGAGAAGAAGGCGCACGACACGGCCATCGTCCGCGTCGAGCAGCTCTACCCCTTCCCGCACAAGGCCTTCGCGGCCGAGCTGAAGAAGTACCCCAACGCGACCGACATCGTCTGGTGCCAGGACGAGCCGCAGAACCAGGGCGCCTGGTTCTTCGTGCAGCACTACGTGCACGAGAACATGCTCGACGGCCAGAAGCTCGGCTACGCCGGCCGTCCGGCCAGCGCCAGTCCTGCCTGTGGCTACGCCCACCTGCACCAGGAGCAGCAGAAGGCCTTGCTGGATCAGGCCTTCGCCAAGCTCAAGGGCTTCATCCTCACCAAGTAAGACCGCAAGCGCAGCGCCCACCGAGGCGCTGCTTTCGCTCGCGCCTGCACCACATCACACCGAATAAAGAACACGGAGCCTCACACCATGGCCATCGTTGACGTCCAAGTTCCCCAGTTTTCCGAATCCGTTTCCGAGGGCACGCTGCTGACCTGGAAGAAGAAGCCCGGCGAAGCCGTCGCCATCGACGAGACCCTCGTCGAGATCGAGACCGACAAGGTCGTGCTGGAAGTGCCGGCGCCCGCCGCTGGCGTGCTGAGCGAAATCGTCAAGGCCGACGGCAGCACCGTCGTCAGCCAGGAGCTGCTGGCGAAGATCGACACCGAAGGCAAGGCCGCCGCCGCCGCCGCGCCCGCCGCTGCCGCTCCGGCCGCAGCACCTGCCGCGGCCCCCGCTGCCGCTGCCAACAAGGGTGACGTGGCCATGCCCGCCGCCGCCAAGATCCTGGCCGAGAAGGGCCTGAGCGCGACCGACGTGGCCGGCTCCGGCAAGGACGGCCGAGTGACCAAGGGCGATGCGCTCGCCGCCTCGGCCAAGCCGGCCACCGCGCCGCTGGTCGTGCCCGCCACGCCCGCCGTTGCCAAGCCGCTGCCCGCCGTGGCAGCGCCGGTGCAGCAGAACCTGGGTGACCGTCCCGAGCAGCGCGTGCCCATGACCCGCCTGCGCGCCCGCATCGCCGAGCGCCTGCTGCAGTCGCAAGCCACCAACGCCATCCTGACCACCTTCAACGAAGTCAACATGGCCCCGGTCATGGAGATGCGCAAGAAGTTCCAGGAGAAGTTCGAGAAGGAGCACGGCGTCAAGCTGGGCTTCATGAGCTTCTTCGTGAAGGCCGCCGTTGCCGCGCTGAAGAAGTACCCGGTGCTGAACGCGTCGGTGGATGGCAATGACATCGTCTACCACGGCTACTTCGACATCGGCATCGCCGTCGGCTCGCCGCGCGGCCTGGTCGTGCCGGTGCTGCGCAACGTCGACCAGATGAGTTTTGCCGACATCGAGAAGAAGATCGCCGAGTTCGGCCAGAAGGCCAAGGAAGGCAAGCTGTCGCTGGACGACCTGTCGGGCGGCACCTTCTCCATCTCCAACGGCGGCGTCTTCGGCTCCATGCTGTCCACGCCCATCATCAACCCGCCGCAGTCGGCCATCCTGGGCGTGCACGCGACCAAGGATCGCGCCGTCGTCGAGAACGGCCAGATCGTGGTGCGCCCCATCAACTACCTCGCCATGTCGTATGACCACCGCATCATCGACGGCCGTGAAGCCGTGCTCGGCCTGGTCACGATGAAGGAAGCCCTCGAGGATCCCGCTCGTCTGCTGTTCGACATCTAAATCAAAGGATAGATCAGCATGAGCACCAAGCAATTCGACGTCGTCGTCATCGGCGGCGGCCCCGGCGGCTACGTGGCCGCCATCCGCGCGGCCCAGCTGGGCTTCAACACCGCCTGCATCGACGAGTGGAAGAACGACAAGGGCGGCCCCGCTCCGGGCGGCACCTGCACCAACGTCGGCTGCATCCCGTCCAAGGCGCTGCTGCAGTCCAGCGAGCACTTCGAGCACGCCAGGCTGCACTTCGCCGACCACGGCATCAGCACCGGCGACGTCGGCATCGACGTCGCCAAGATGCTGGGCCGCAAGGACAGCGTCGTGAAGCAGAACAACGACGGCATCCTCTACCTGTTCAAGAAGAACAAGGTCAGCTTCTTCCACGGCCGCGGCAGCTTCGTGGCCGCCAAGGACGGTGGCTACGAGCTGAAGGCGGGCGACGAGACCATCACCGCCAAGCACGTCATCGTCGCGACCGGCTCCAACGCCCGCGCGCTGCCGGGCCTGCCCTTCGACGAAGACCTCGTGCTGTCCAACGACGGCGCGCTGCGCATCCCCGCCACGCCCAAGAAGCTGGGCGTCATCGGCTCGGGCGTCATCGGCCTGGAGCTGGGCTCGGTGTGGCGCCGCCTGGGCGCCGAGGTCGTCGTGCTGGAAGCCATGCCGACCTTCCTGCCGACGGTCGACGAGTCGGTCGCCAAGGAGGCCGCCAAGCTGTTCAAGAAGCAGGGCCTGGCCGTCGAGCTGGGCGTCAAGATCGGCGAGGTCAAGACGGGCAAGAAGGGCGTCGTCGTCCACTACACCGACGCCAAGGGCGGCGAGCAGCAGCTGGAATGCGAGAGGCTCATCGTCTCCATCGGCCGTGTGCCCAACACCATCGGCCTGAACGCCGAGGCCGTGGGCCTGAAGCTCGATGGCCGCGGCGCCATCGAGGTCGATGCCGACTGCAAGACCAACCTGCCCAACGTCTGGGCAGTGGGTGACGTCGTGCGCGGCCCCATGCTGGCGCACAAGGCCGAGGAAGAGGGCGTCGCGGTGGCCGAGCGGATCGCCGGCCAGCATGGCCATGTGGACTTTGACATCATCCCGTCGGTCATCTACACCAGCCCCGAGATCGCCCAGGTCGGCAAGACCGAGCAACAGCTGAAGAGCGAAGGCAAGACCTACAAGGCCGGCCAGTTCCCCTTCCTGGCCAACGGCCGCGCGCGCGCGCTGGGCGACACCTCGGGCTTCGTCAAGATCCTGGCCGACGCCACGACCGACGAGATCCTGGGCGTGCACATCATCGGCCCGATGGCCTCCGAGCTGATCGCCGAGGCGACGATGGCGATGGTGTTCAAGGCCTCGGCCGAGGACATCGCGCGCATCTGCCATGCCCACCCGTCGCTGTCCGAGTCGACGAAGGAAGCGGCACTCGCCGTCGACAAGCGCACGCTGAACTTCTGACGTGACCGAAGTCACCGAGCTCTACCAGCAGACGCTGGCCGAGCGCGGCTACACGGCCGACCCGGCGCAACTGCGCGCCGTGTCGGCCCTGCAGCGCTGCCAGGACGAGTGGGCCGCCTACAAGGCCCGCCGCAGCAATGCGGTGACCAAGCTGCTGGTGCGCCCGCCCATCCCGCGCGGCGTCTACATGTACGGCGGCGTGGGCCGGGGCAAGAGCTTCCTGATGGACTGCTTCTTCCAGGCCGTGCCGCTGACGCGCAAGACGCGGCTGCACTTCCACGAGTTCATGCGCGAGGTGCACCGTGAGCTGCAGGAGCTCAAGGGCATCGCCGATCCGCTGGAGGAGCTGGGCAAGCGCATCGCGCGGCGTTTCCGGCTCATCTGCTTCGACGAGTTCCACGTCGCGGACGTGACCGACGCGATGATCCTGCACCGGCTGCTGGACGCGCTGTTCCGCAACCGCGTCTCCATCGTCACCACGTCCAATTTCCATCCGGACGAGCTCTATCCCAACGGCCTGCACCGCGACCGCATCCTGCCGGCCATTGAGCTGCTGAAGGCCCACCTGGAAGTGCTCAGCGTCGACAACGGCACGGACTACCGGCGCCGCACGCTGGAGGACATGAACCTCTACCTGACGCCGCTGAACGGCACGACCGAGGCGACGCTGACGCAGGCCTTCGAGTCCCTGGCCGAGGCCCAGGACGAGGACCGCAAGCTCATGATCGAGCACCGCGCGATCTATGCGCGCAGGCGAGCCGGCGGCGTCGTCTGGTTTGACTTCGCGACGTTGTGCGGCGGCCCGCGCTCGCAGAACGACTATCTGGAGCTGGCCAGCCAGTTCCACACGGTCATCCTGTCCGACGTTCCCGAGATGCCGGTGCGCCTGGCCAGCGAGGCGCGCCGCTTCACCTGGCTGGTGGACGTGCTCTACGACCGCCGGGTCAAGCTCATCATCTCGGCCGCGGTGCCGGCTGAGCAGCTCTATACGGAAGGGCCTCTGGCCCACGAGTTTCCGCGCACGGTGTCGCGGCTGCAGGAGATGCGCTCGGCCGAGTACTTGGCCCTGGCGCGCCGCGAGGTCGATACTTCGCTGACATGAACCCGCCCGCACTCGTCCTGCTGCTCGTCGCGACGGCCGCCTCGGTCCAGCCCGCGACGCGTGCCGAGGTCGCCGCGCAGCGCGCCGCCATCGAGCAGCGGTTTGCGCGCGAGCAGGCCGAGTGCGAGAAGCGCTTCAGCGTCGCGGCCTGTCTGGACGACCTGCGCCAGCGCCGTCACGATGCGCTGGTGCCGCTGGTGCGGCGCGAACATGAGCTGGCCGCGCAGGAGCGTCGCGAGCGCGCCGAGGCCCAGGTCGAGCGGGTGCGCGAGCGCGAACTGGCCGCGGCCCAGGAAGGTGGGCAGCACCACGAGCGCATCGTCGCGGCGTCGGCGCCGCTGCTGCCGGCCTCGCGGCCGCTGCGCGCGCTCAGCCCCGAGCAGGCCGCGCAGGCCCGCCAGCAGGCCGAGCAGAAGGCCGACGCGGAGGCGGCACGGCGCCGCGAGCAGGCCCGGGAGCGCGAGCTGCGTCAGCAGCAGCGCCTGGACGCCCACGCAGCGAGAGAGAAGAGCCGCAGCAAGCCGCTGGCGGCGCCGCTGCCGCTGTCGGGGGCGTCGGCTTCGCAGCCGAACTGATGCGCGTCATGCCTGCGGGCCGCAGGCGACGATTCAGTCGAGGTTCTCGAGCTTGACGATGGCGATGGAGAGGTTGTCGCCGCCGCCGCGTGCGCGCTGTCGCGCCTTGCTCACCAGCAGCTCGGCGGCCTCGCGCGGTGGCAGGCTGTGGAGCACGCTGCCCAGCTCCTGGGCGGTGAAGTAATGCCACAGGCCGTCGCTGCAGCACATCAGCGTGTCGCCGACCTCCAGGCCCTCGAAGCGCTCTGCGGTCGAGGTCGGCTCCTGCACGGTACCCAGGCAGGCCGTCAGCAGGTTGCTCTGCGCATGCGAGCTGGCCTCGGCCTCACTCAGCTGGCCCTCATCGACGAGGCGCTGCACATAGGAGTGGTCCATCGAGCGCTTCACGAGGCGGGCGCCGCGGAACCAGTAGATGCGCGAATCGCCAGAATGGATCCAGTGCGCGCAGCGGTCACTGGAGACGACGAAGCCGGCGATGGTGCTGTGCGGCTCCTCCTCGGCGGAGATGGCCGTCAGCTTGATCATCAGGTGTGCCTCCGACGCGATCTGGCCCAGCAGCTCAGCCGGCGATTCGTCCTCGGGCGAATAGCGCTCGAACAGCTGGCGCGCCGTCAGCACGACCTGGTCGGCCGCCTTGCGCCCGCCGCTCTTGCCGCCCATGCCGTCGGCCACGATGCCCATCATGCAGCCTGCGACGCGCGGGTGGGCGATGACGGCCACCTGGTCCTGCTGGTAGGTCCGGTCCCCGCGATGGGTGCCGGTGGCGGCGTTGAGTCGGAATCCGGCGGCGATGGGAGGGGGCATGCTGAAAACTATACTTGGCGGCGAGCTTTCGGCCCGCTGCAACCCGCCCCAGAAACCCCTCGGATGGATGAACAACTTCACTCTGTGTCGCGGCGCCTCATCGAGCTGCGCATGGAGCATGCCGATCTCGACGCGATGATCGATCGCCTCGTCGAGCAGACGCCGCTGGACGAACTGGCGCTGCAGCGCCTGAAGAAGCGCCGCCTGGCCTTGCGCGACATGATGGCCCGGCTGGAGGCCGCCAGCGAGCCCGATGAACCCGCCTGATCTCGACGACTGGCTCGACGCCCTCGATCAGGCCACCCCGCCCGCCCCACCCGCCGCCGACGAACTCGAACAGGCTGTCGTTGCCGCCTTCGACGTGGACGGCCCGCTGGCGCGGCTGGACCCGGGCTACAGGCCGCGCGAGCCGCAGCTGCAGATGAGCCGCGCAGTGGCCCGTGCGCTGTCGCGACGCCAGGCACTTGTCGTCGAGGCTGGCACGGGTGTCGGCAAGACCTTCGCCTACCTCGTGCCGACGCTGCTGGCCGGCAGCCGGGCCCTGATCAGCACCGCCACCAAGAGCCTGCAGGACCAGCTCTTCCTGCGCGACCTGCCGCGCCTGACGAAGGCGTTGCAGATGCCGGTGCGCCTGGCGCTGCTCAAGGGGCGCAGCAGCTACCTGTGTCTGCACCGCATGAAGGAGGCGCGCGTGTCCGGCGAGTTCCCGGACCGACGCACGGCGCTGTCCCTCGCGCGCATCGAGCGCTGGGCGCTGGGGACTGCGACCGGTGACTTCGCCGAGATCGACGGGCTGGACGAACGCTCGCCCATCATTCCCATCGTCAGCTCCAGCCGCGAGAACTGCCTGGGCCAGGACTGCCCCGACTGGAAGGCCTGCTACGTCGTCAAGGCGCGGCGCGAGGCGATGGAGGCCGACGTCGTGGTAGTCAACCACCACCTCTTCTTCGCCGACATGACGTTGCGCGACAGTGGTGTCGCCGAGCTGCTGCCCAGCGTCGAGATTGCCATCTTCGACGAGGCTCATCAGCTCGCCGAGGCCGGCGTGCAGTTCCTTGGCACGCTGCTGGGCACGGCGTCGCTGATCGATTTCGCCCGCGACCTGCTCGCCCAGGGCCTGGCCCATGCGCGCGGCGTGCACGACTGGCAGGGCCTGCATGCCGGTGTTGAGAAGGCCGCGCGCGAGCTGCGCCTGGCTGCGGCCGGGCCGCTGGCCACCGCCGGCCGCGAGCTGCGCGGAACGCTCAAGCTGGGCTGGAAGGAGAGGGCGAATCAGCCAGGTTTCGCGCTTGCACTCGCGGGCGTCGAAACGGCGAGTGCTGCGGCGCTCGAAGCGCTGACCGCCGTGCGCGAGGCCGCTCCCGATTTCGCCCGCCTGTGCGAGCGCGCTCAGCAGTTGCGGGACCTGGCCAAGGCCTTTGCCGCCCCGCCCGACCCCGGCGACGTGCGATGGATAGACATCAGCCCCCATGGGGCGCGTCTGGTCGAGTCACCGCTGGACATTCGCGACGCGATGCAGCAGCAGTTGGAAGGGCCGCCCAAGGCCTGGGTGTTCACATCGGCAACGCTAGGCGATGACGAGGGCCTGACCTGGTTCACCGAGCCCGCGGGCCTCACCGACGCCGAGGTGCTTCGCGTGGGAAGCCCCTTCGACTATCCGGCCCATGCGCGCCTGTATGTGCCGCGCGGCTTTCCCAAGCCCGCTGAGCCCACCCATCCGGCCAGCGTCGCGCTGCTGGCCTCGCGCCTGGCGCGGGCGCTGGGCGGGCGGACCTTCGTGCTGACGACGACGCTGCGTAACCTGCAGACCGTGGCCGATGCGCTGCGCGAGCGCTTCGAGGAGGGCGGCGATGCCATCGCCGTGCTGCAGCAGGGCGCGGCGCCGAAGCGCGTGTTGCTGCAGCGCTTCGTGGACAACCCGCAGGCGGTGCTGGTCGGCTCGGCCAGCTTCTGGGAGGGCATAGACGTGCCGGGCGACGCGCTGCAATGTGTGCTCATCGACAAGCTGCCCTTCCCGCCGCCCAACGACCCCCTCGTTGAGGCGCGCGTGCAGCGCCTGGAGGCCCAGGGGCGCAATGCTTTCGCGGAGTACTTCGTTGCCGAAGCGGCCATCGCGCTGAAGCAGGGCGCCGGGCGTCTGATCCGCACCGAAACCGATCGTGGCCTGCTGGTGGTGTGCGACCCGCGCATGGCGGGCATGAACTACGGCCGCCGCCTGCGCGCAGCCTTGCCGCCGATGACGGCGGTGGCCAACGAGGCCGAGGCGCTGGCGTGGTTGCAGCGCCTCAATGAAGAACGGGCCTGACAGGCCCGTATTGATGGCGGTCAACCCGCCAAGCTTCGCCGCTCCTCGGGGGAGTGACCCGACTCAATCGCGTTCAGCGATGCGAGGCTGGGCGAGAGGCGCCCTGCTTCACCAGAGTTGCCACCAGGGCTTGCGCTTGGATGAGTTGCCCGTGGCGTAGACGCTGCTGGGGAAATTCTTGTCCAGCACGCGGCGGGCATCGTCGCGCAGCTGGGTCAGGCCCAGCTTGTCGTAGCTCTCGCTCATGATGAACAGGCCTTCCTCGATGCCCGGTGCATGCTGGAACTCGGCCACGGCGCTCTGTGCGCGGTTGGCCGCGGCGACATAGGCCTTGCGATTGAAGTAGTAGCGCGCCACGTGGATCTCGTAGGCCGCCAGCGTGTTCGTGATGAAGTTGATGCGCGTCGTCGCCTCGGCCGAGTACTTGGACTCGGGGAACTGCTCGACGAGCTGGCGGAAGGCCAGCAGGGCCTCGCGCGAGGCTTGCTGGTCGCGCTCGGCCACGTCCTGGTTGGCCAGGCGGCCGAACAGGCCCAGGTCCTCGTTGAAGTTGACGATGCCCTTCATGTAGAGGGCGTAGTCCATCGCCGGACTGGACGGGTTGAGCTTGATGAAGCGATCCAGCGTCGCGATCGCCTGGGCGCGCTCGTTGGTCTTGTAGTAGGCCCAGGCCACGTCCAGCGTCGCCTGCTGACCCATGGGCGTGCCGGCGGCACGGCCCTCGATCTTCTCCAGCGACTTGATGGCGCGGTCGTAGCTGCCGGCGTTCAGGTCGTCCTTGGCGTCTGCATACAATTTGTCCAGCGCTGCCTGGGAGTTTGGATCCTCCTTGGCCGTGGAGCCGCAGCCGCTCATGCCAAGCGCGAACGCCATCAGGACGGCGCCGGCGACGATGCGGCCGGCCTTGAATTTCTCAACAAACATGTCTGGAGTCGACGGCGGTGCTGCCGGCTGGTCACGGGGAACAATGGACGCGGAGTATAGGGTGGGGGGTCAGGAGGACTTCGAGCAGGAGGCCGATGGTGGCGACGAGGTCGAGCGGCGCGGTGCGGACGTCGATGCCGCCGGCCATGGCGAGCGGCTGGACCGCTGGCTGACGCGGCTGGCGCCTGAGTTCTCGCGCAACCACCTGCAGTCGCTCATCGAGCGCGGCTGCGTGACGCTGGACGGCCGGCCGCTTCAGAAGGCGGCCCTCAAGCTGCGCGCCGGCCAGCGCATCGAGGTCGAGTTGCAGCCCACCGACGAGAGCCGCGCCTTCCGCGCCGAGGCGATGGAGCTGGACTTCGTCTACGAGGATGAGCACCTGGCTGTCGTCAACAAGCCGGCCGGCCTGGTCGTGCACCCGGCGGCGGGCAACTGGTCAGGCACGCTGATGAACGGCCTGCTGGCCCACCACCCGGCGTGCGCCAGCCTGCCGCGCGCCGGCATCGTGCACCGGCTGGACAAGGACACCAGCGGGTTGATGGTGGTCGGCAAGACGCTGGAGGCCGTCACTGCGCTGACACGCCAGATCGCCGCGCGCGAGGTGCACCGCGAGTACCTGGGACTGGCCTGGGGGCGCGTCGAGGAGGGCTTCAGCGTGGCGGTGGCCCTGCGGCGCGACCCGGTGTCGCGCGTGAAGATGGCCGTCGCACCCGCCAACCTGGGCAAGCCGGCGCGCACCGACGTCTTTCCGCTGGGCGTCGGTGACGTGCAGGGGCGGGCGGTCAGCGCCGTGCACTGCGTGCTGCACACGGGCCGCACGCACCAGATCCGCGTGCATCTGATGCACAGTGGCCACCCCTTGCTGGCGGACGTCCTGTACGGCGGTGCACCGGCCCTGGGCATGGCGCGTCAGGCCCTGCATGCGGCGCGCCTGGGCTTCGCGCATCCGGTCACGGGCGAGGCCTTGTCGCTGACCGCGCCACTGCCCGCCGACATGGCCGCCGCCTGGGGCCGGATAGGCGCTGGCGAGCTGCCGGGCTGACGGGGCTACAATGCGGTTCAGTTGGCGCGTCTGAGCGCCGTGCCCGGTGTCAGCAGATGATGCGGGAACGGCTGCCCGTCGCGGGATCGCAGTCCACCCGGAAGACGCCAACCCATCGCTGCGCACCTGGTCCATGAAGGCCGGTGCCGGACCCGCCCCAGCCCTCTGGCGAGCGCCTGATGAGCGCCCAGACCGGGGTCACAACGCCAGAGCTCTGCCCATTGAGGGTGCGAAGTTGAGTTCATGAATAGTCAGGATGCCAAGCGCGTCCTCGAGACCGCGCTGATCTGTGCCTCGCAGCCGCTGACGCTGCGCGAGTTGCGCAGCCTGTTCGCCGACGAGCTTGGCGCTGATACGCTGCGCGGTCTGCTCGACGAGCTGTCCCGCGACTGGGAAGGCAAGGGCGTGGAGCTGGTGGCGCTGGCCTCGGGCTGGCGCTTCCAGAGCCGCCCCGAGTTGCGCGACTACCTCGATCGGCTGCACCCCGAGAAACCGCCGCGCTATTCGCGCGCGGTGCTTGAGACGCTGGCCATCATTGCCTACCGCCAACCGGTTACGCGAGGCGACATCGAGGACATCCGCGGTGTCGTCGTCGCCAGCCAGATCGTCAAGCAGTTGGAGGATCGCGGCTGGATCGAGGCCATAGGCCATCGCGAGACGCCCGGCCGTCCGGCGCTGTACGCGACGACCAAGGCCTTCCTTGACGACCTGGGCCTGGCCAGCCTGGAGCAACTGCCGGCCCTGGAGGTCGGCGGTGCGCCGCCGGCCTTCGAGGCCTTGCAGGGCCAACTGCTGGAGGCCGCCGAAGAGGCCACGCCCGCAGCAGTGCCCGCCGAAGCGGAGCCGCCGGCCGAGGCGCCCGCGCCGTCGCCGAGCCTGTTTGGCGACGACGGCACGCCCGCACTCCCCAATCCCGACCCCCAAGATCTGCCCCCGCAACCCCAGCCCGAATCCGCATGAACGACGCTGATCAAGACAATCCCCTGCCTCCCGCCGCTGACGCCGAGGCGCCCGCCGCGCCCAAGCGCCGCCGCACGACGGCCAAGGCCACGGGCGATGCCGCGCCCGAGGCGGCAGCGGCCGAAGCCGCCGTGCCGGTGAAGCGCACGCGCCGCAAGGCCGAGGCGGTGGCCGAAGAGGCAGGCACCGTGCCCGAGGCCGCAGCTGCGGAGGAGGCTCCCACGCCGGCCCGCAAGCGCGCGCCGCGCAAGACGGCCGCGGCGGTCTCGGTGGTCGCGCCGGCCGAGGAGGCCGTGGTGGAAGCCGTCGCGGCACCGGCGCCCGTGGGCGAGCCGGAGCCCCTGTTCACGCTGGGTGACGAGGCACCGGCGGCTGAGCAAGGTGGTGGCGAGGCCGAGGACGAGGAGGGTGACGATGGCGAGCGCGGCGGCCGCAGCCGCAATCGCCGGCGCAACCGCAAGGAGCGCGCCGAGCGCCAGTCCGCCGTGCAGGCGGCCGGTGGCAGCGAACTGCCGGGCCAGGGGCTGGCGCCTGAGCTGGTCGAGGCCGCGGGGGCGCGCTTCGCCGACGTGTTGTCGGGCAGTCTGGATGCCGAGTCCGAGGCGCCGGATGCCGAGCCGCCCGTGCTCGCCGCCGCACCGGACGCGGCCCCTGAGGCCGAGGAGGCTGCCGGGGAGGGCGAGGGCGAGGCCAAGCGCGTGCTGGCGCCGGATGCCGATGCACCCAAGCTGCAGAAGGTCCTGGCCCAGGCCGGCATAGGCTCACGCCGCGACATCGAGGAGTGGATCGCCGACGGCAAGATCGAGGTCAATGGCGAGGTGGCCCATGTGGGCCAGCGCATCTCCTTTGGCGACCAGGTGCGCGTCAACGGCAAGCCGGTGCGCGTGCGCATCTCGCCGCCCAACCCGCGCATCCTGGCTTACCACAAGCCCACCGGCGAGGTCTCGACCTTCAACGATCCCGAGGGCCGCCCGACCGTGTTCCGCACGCTGCCGCGCGTGCAGGGCCAGAAGTGGCAGTCCGTCGGCCGCCTGGACATCAACACCGAGGGCCTGCTGCTGTTCACCAACTCCGGCGAACTGGCCAACCAGCTGATGCACCCGCGCTTCGGCGTGGAGCGCGAGTACGCCGCGCGCGTGCTGGGCTCGCTGAGCGACGAACAGCGCGCCAAGCTGCTCGAAGGCGTCGGCGTCGACGGCCAGACGGCCTCGTTCAAGAGCATCGAGGACGGCGGCGGCGAGGGTGCCAACCGCTGGTATCGCGTCGTCATCACCGAAGGCCGCAACCGCGAGGTGCGCAAGCTCTTCGAGGCGGTTGGCATGGTCGTCAGCCGGCTGATCCGCATCCGCTACGGCACCGTCGTTCTGCCGCGCGGCCTCAAGCGCGGCGTCTGGGTGGAGCTGGGTGACGACGACGTGCGCGTCATCCGCCGCCTGGCCGGCCACACCGGCAGCGGCCAGGGGCAGAGCCAGCAGCAGGGGCAGCAGCAGGGACAGCCTCAGCAACAGGGGCAGGGCAACAAGAAGGACCGCAACAAGCGCCGTTCCGACGACCGCCACAGCGGCGTCGGCCCGCGCCCGAGCCGTCCGCCCGAGGCGCAGCAGCAGCGTCCCCCGCGCGAGGAGCGCGCCCAGCGTCGTGACGACGACGATGAGGACGACGACTTCATCCCGCATCACATCAACCCGCTGGAGCAGACCTTCGACCGTCGCCACGCGACGGGCGGCAAGCGCGGAATCCCGCAGGGCTTCGGCGCCGGCGGCAGTGGCCAGCAAGGTGGCAACCGGCCGGGCAAGGGCGGCAACAAGGGTGGCGGCGGCCAGCGCGAGCCCGATCCGATGCAGACCTCGGTCGGCTATATCGGCGGTGACGCCTTCCTGCGCCGCGGCGGTGGCGGCGGTGGGCGAGGCGGCAAGGGCGGCGGCGGTGGCCGTTCGGGTGGCGGTTTCGGCGGCCGCCACCGCTAACACGGTCCGGGCAGGCGTACCCGCTAGGGTCATCCCTGCCCGCTACAATGACAGGCTTTGTCCAATACGCCCCCTCAGGAGAATCCCATGGCGATCGAAACCACCCTGTCCATCATCAAGCCCGATGCCGTGGCGAAGAACGTCATCGGCCAGATCTACGCCCGCTTCGAAGCCGCCGGCCTGAAGGTCGTGGCCGCCAAGATGGTGCACCTGTCGCGCGTCGAAGCTGAAGCGTTCTACGCCGTCCACAAGGCCCGCCCGTTCTTCAACGACCTGGTCAACTTCATGATCTCCGGCCCGGTGATGATCCAGGCCCTGCAGGGCGAAGGCGCCATCCTGAAGAACCGTGACCTCATGGGCGCGACCGATCCGAAGAAGGCTGAGAAGGGCACCATCCGCGCCGACTTCGCCGACAGCATCGACGCCAACGCCGTGCACGGCTCCGACGCCGCCGAAACGGCCGCCGTCGAAGTGGCGTTCTTCTTCCCCGGCATGAACGTCTACGCCGGCCGGTAAATCCCCCCAACGGGGTCGGTGACCCCGGCCCAGGAAGTTCGTATGGACGCGGTCAACCTGCTCGGTTTCGATCTGCCAGGCCTGGCCGCCTACTGCGAGCAACTGGGCGAAAAGAAATTTCGTGCGACCCAGCTGTTCCGCTGGATCCACCAAAAGGGTGCGTCGGACTTCGAACAGATGTCCGACCTCGCCAAGTCGCTGCGCGAGAAGCTCAGCGGCCGGGCCATCATCCGCGGCCTGGACATCATCTCCGAGCATGTCTCGACGGACGGCACCATCAAGTGGCTGTTCGACGTCGGTGCCGGCAATGCCGTGGAAGCCGTCTTCATCCCCGAGGACGACCGCGGCACGCTGTGCATCTCCAGCCAGGCTGGCTGCGCCGTGGGCTGCCGTTTCTGCTCCACGGGCCACCAGGGCTTCAGCCGCAACCTGACGACGGCCGAGATCACGGCCCAGCTCTGGTTTGCCGAGCACAGCCTGCGCCAGCGCCAGAACACGAACGAGCGCGTCATCTCCAACGTGGTGATGATGGGCATGGGCGAGCCGCTGCAGAACTACGACCAGCTTGTGCCGGCGCTCAAGACCATGCTGGACGACCATGGCTACGGCCTGAGCCGCCGCCGCGTCACGGTGTCGACCTCGGGCGTCGTGCCCATGATCGACCGCCTGCGCGATGACTGCCCGGTCGCACTGGCCGTCAGCCTGCATGCGCCCGTCGATCCGCTGCGCGACCAGCTCGTGCCGCTGAACAAGAAATACCCCATCGCCGAGCTGCTGGACGCCTGCAACCGCTACCTCGAGAAGGCCCCGCGCGACTTCATCACCTTCGAGTACTGCATGCTGCAGGAGGTGAACGACTCGCCCGAGCAGGCGCAGGAGCTGGTGCGCCTGCTGAAGAACCGGGTCAGTTGCAAGATCAACCTGATCCCCTTCAATCCCTTCCCGGCCTCGGGCCTGGTGCGCAGCACGAATGCGCGCGTGCAGGCTTTTGCCGAAGTGTTGATCCAGGCCGGCATCGTGACGACCGTGCGCAAGACGCGTGGCGATGACATCGACGCCGCCTGCGGCCAGCTCGCCGGCGAGGTGCAGGACCGCACCCGCGCGCATATCCGCATGGTCAGAGCACCGGTGACGGTGGCCAAATCCAGCTGACGTTCCAACGCCGAGGATTCGATGATGCGACTGCTGATCATTCTGACCGCCGCCTTGCTCGCCGCCTGCGCTGGCACCGGGCCAGCCGCCGACCGCGAGATCAAGACAGACTCCGACCAGACCGACGCCGACCGCCGCGCCGGCATCCGGCTGGAGCTGGCCCAGGGCTATTTCTCGCGCGGCCAGTTCACGACGGCGTTGGACGAACTCAAGCTCGCGCTGCAGGCCAAGCCCGACATGCGCGAGGCGGTGAACCTGCGCGGTCTGGTCTACGCCGCCATGGGAGAACCGGCGCTGGCCGAGGAAGCCTTCCGCCGCGCACTGGTCACCTATCCCAACGACCCCGACACGCTGCACAACTATGGCTGGTTCATGTGCCAGCAGCAGCGCTGGCCCACGGCCGACTCCCTGTTCGATCAGGCGCTGGCCCAGTCCACCTATCGCGCCCCGGCACGCACGCTGCTGGCCAAGGGAGTGTGCGAGGCCCGCGCCGGCCGCATGCTGGTGGCCGAGAAGACGTTGTCGCGCGCCTTCGAGCTCGATCCGGGCAGCCCGGCCATCGCGGTCAATCTGTCCGAGGTGCTGTTCCGCAACCGCGAGCTGGAGCGCGCGCGCTTCTACGTGAAGCGCGTCAACGCCCAGCCGGAGCAGCTGAACGCGCAGAGCCTGTGGCTGCAGCTGCGCATCGAGCGCAAGCTGGGCGACGTCGCCATGGTCGACGACCTCGCGCTGCAGCTGCGCCGCAAATACCCGCAAGCGCCCGAAACCCAGTTCCTGGACGCCGGCCGCTACGACGAATAAGCCGTTCGCGGCACACGACAAGAACGACAAGACGATGGAACCCAATTCCGAGGGACGCGCCAGCTCCGCAGCCACCGCCGGTGCCTGGCTGAGGAATGCGCGCCAGCAGCGCGGCCTGCACATCGCGGCACTGGCCGTCATGCTCAAGGTACCGCAGGCCAAGCTCGAGGCACTGGAGGCTGACCGCCACGACCTGCTGCCAGACGCCACCTTCGCCCGCGCGCTGGCCACGGCCATGTGCCGCGCGCTCAAGGTCGACCCGGCGCCCGTGCTGGCCCTGCTGCCGCGCACCAACGAGCAGGGTTTCGACGTGCGGCCGGGTCTCAATCAGCCTTTCCGCGAACGTGGCGCCGGCAGCCCCATCGACGGTGGCGTACGGGCCCTGCTTGGCCGGCCCGTCGTCTGGGGCGCGCTGCTGATCCTGGTGGCCGCGGCCGCTGTGTACTGGGTGCCGGCCGGCTGGGTGGGCGAGCGTGAGTCCGTCGCCAGCATGCCGGCCTTCCCCGCGTCCGGCGTCGTGGCGGTAGCCAGCGCCCCGGTGGAGTTCCTGGCGGCGTCCAGCACGCCGGCCTTCTCGCAGGCCTCGGCGCCTGCTCCGGCGCCCATGCCGGTGGCTTCGGCGCCGCTGCAGGTGCGCGAGGTTGCACCGCCGCCCGCGGCTGCGTCGGCGACTGCACCCGCGCCCGAGAAGACGGCCGTCGCCGTGGCGCCGGGCGGCGCGCTGCGCGTCACCGCCACTGCCGTGACCTGGGTCGAGGTGGTCGACGCTCAGGGCCAGACGCTGCTGTCGCGCGTGTTGCGCGAGGGCGAGCAGCAGGAATACAGCGGCGCTGCACCCTACAAGGTGCGCGTCGGCAATGTGAGCGGCACCCGTATCGAGTGGCGCGGAGCCGCCGTCGACCTGGGCGCGCGCGGCAAGGACAACGTCGCCCGTCTGGAGTTGAATTGATGAGCGAACACATCATTCCCGAGGCCGTCCCCGCGGCGCGCAGGAGCCGTCAGGCCCGCGTGGTCTGGGGCGGCCGCGTCGTCACCATCGGCGGTGACGCGCCGGTGCGCGTGCAGTCCATGACCAACACCGACACGGTGGACGCCATCGGCACGGCCATCCAGATCAAGGAGCTGGCCATCGCCGGCTCGGAGCTGGTGCGTATCACCGTCAACACGCCCGAGGCCGCCGAGCAGGTGCCCTACATCCGCGAGCAGCTGGACCGCATGGGCGTCGACGTCCCGCTGGTGGGCGACTTCCACTACAACGGCCACCGCCTGCTGACCGACTATCCGGCCATGGCCCAGGCCCTGTCCAAGTACCGCATCAACCCCGGCAACGTCGGCAAGGGCGAGAAGAAGGACAGGCAGTTTGCCCAGATGATCGAAGCCGCGATGAAGTACGACAAGGTCGTGCGCATCGGCGTCAACTGGGGCAGCCTTGACCAGGAGCTGCTGGCCCAGTTCATGGACGAGAACGCGAAGCGTGCGCAGCCATGGGACGCCAAGCCGGTCATGTACCAGGCACTGGTCGAGTCGGCGCTGACCTCGGCCACCTATGCCCGCGAGCTGGGGCTCAACCCCGACAACATCATCATCAGTTGCAAGGTCAGCGGCGTGCAGGACCTGATTTCGGTCTACCGCGAGCTGGCTCGTCGCTGCGACTACGCGCTGCACCTGGGCCTGACCGAGGCCGGCATGGGCACCAAGGGTACGGTGGCGTCCAGCGTCGCTCTTGGCATCCTGGCGCAGGAGGGCATCGGCGACACCATACGCGTCAGCCTCACGCCCCAGCCTGGCGAGTCGCGCACGCAGGAGGTGGTGGTCGCGCTGGAGATCCTGCAGGCGCTGGGACTGCGCCACTTCAACCCCAGCGTGACCGCCTGCCCGGGCTGCGGCCGCACGACCAGCACGACCTTCCAGGAGCTGGCCAAGCAGATCGACGACTTCCTGCGCCTGCAGATGCCGGTGTGGCGCAACAAGTACCCCGGCGTCGAGGAGATGAAGGTGGCCGTCATGGGTTGCATCGTCAACGGCCCCGGGGAGAGCAAGCATGCCGACATCGGCATCAGCCTGCCCGGTACCGGCGAGGCGCCGGCGGCGCCCGTCTTCATCGACGGCGAGAAGGCGCTGACGCTTCGCGGCGACAACATTGCCAGCGAGTTCCACGCGCTGGTCGAGAACTACATCGAGAAGCGCTTCGGCGCCAAGGCCGCGGCCTGATTGCATCCATGAGCGAGACCAAGAAAGTCCAGCCGCTGCAGGCGGTGAAGGGCATGAACGACATCCTGCCGCCCGAGTCGGCGCGCTGGGAGTCGCTCGAAGCCACGATGCGCAGCGTGCTGCAGCGCTACGGCTACTGCAATGTGCGCGTGCCCATCGTCGAGCCCACGGCGCTGTTCGTGCGCGGCATCGGCGAGGTGACCGACATCGTCGAGAAGGAGATGTATGCCTTCGAGGACCGCGCCGACAAGCATGGCCAGGCGGAGCACCTGGCGCTGCGCCCCGAAGGTACGGCCGGTGTCGTGCGCGCCATGATCGAGCACAGCTACCTGCGCGACAGTCCGCGCCGGCTCTACTACGTCGGGCCGATGTTCCGTCGCGAGAAGCCGCAGAAGGGGCGCTACCGCCAGTTCCACCAGATGGGCATCGAGGCGCTGGGCTTCGCCGGCCCGGACGTGGACGCGGAGGTCATCCTGCTGGCCCGCACGCTGTGGCGCGAGCTGGGCCTGAAGGAGGGCGAGGACGTCACGCTGGAGATCAACTGCCTGGGCCAGCCTGACGAGCGCCGCGCCCACCGCGAGGCGCTGATCGCCTATCTCGAGCAGCACCGCGACGTGCTGGACGAGGAAGCCCAGCGCCGCATGTACGCCAACCCGCTGCGCGTGCTGGACACCAAGAACCCCGCCATGCAGGCCATGGCCGAGGGGGCGCCCAAGCTGCTGGACTTCCTCGGCGAGGCGTCGTTGGCCCACTTCAACGGCGTGCGTGCGCTACTGGATGCGGTGGGCCTGACCTACCGCATCAACCCGCGCCTGGTGCGCGGGCTGGACTACTACAACCTCACCGTCTTCGAGTGGGTCACCGACAAGCTCGGCGCGCAAGGCACCGTCTGCGCCGGCGGCCGGTATGACGGCCTCGTCGAGCAGCTGGGCGGCAAGGCCACGCCGGCTGTGGGCTTCGGCATGGGCCTGGAACGGCTGCTGCTGCTGCTGGAGACGTTGAACCTGCAGTCGCCCGCCGCGGCGCCGGACGTCTACGCCGTCGTGCCCGAGCCGGCCGAGCTGCCGCGCATCCTGCCCACGCTGGAGGCACTGCGCGCAGCCGGCGTCGGCGTGCAGATGCATGCGGGCGGCGGCTCATTCAAGTCGCAGTTCAAGAAGGCCGACGGCTCCGGCGCGCGCTTCGCGCTGGTGTTCGGCGCCGACGAGCTGGCGCGCGGCGAGGTGGCCGTGAAGCCCCTGCGCGACGGCGCCGAACAAGTGACCCGCGCACTCGCCGACGTGGCTGCCTGGGCGGCCGAATTGCGCACCGCATAATCCCGGGCCCTGCCCGCACTCGCTGTATTCCTCTCATGGCATCGCATCTCGACCTCGAAGAACAAGAACAACTCGAACAGCTCAAGGCGTTCTGGAAGCGCTGGGGCAACCTCATCACCTGGCTGGTCACGGCGGCTCTGGCTGCTTTCGCCGCCTGGCAGGGCTGGAACTGGTACCAGCGCGACCAGGCCGCCCAGGCCGCCGCGATGTACGACGCCTTCGACCACGCGTTCGCCGCTCAGGACCTGGACAAGGCCGTCGGCGTGGCGGGTGACCTGAAGGCTCGCTTCGGCAGTACCGCCTACGCCACGCAGGCCAGTCTGCAGGTCGCCAAGCTGCAGCTGGAGAAGGACAAGACCGACGACGCCAAGCAGAGCCTGACCTGGGTGGCCGAGCATGGCGCCGATGGCGGCCCCTACCGCGATGTCGCCCGCCTGCGCCTGGCCGGTCTGCAGCTCGATGCCAAGGCCTTCGATGAGGCTGCCAAGACTCTGGACGCAATCAAGTCTGCCGAATTTGCCGGTCTCGCCGCCGACCGCCGAGGTGACCTGGCTCTGCTGCAGGACAAGCGCGATGTCGCCAAGGCCGAGTACCAGAAGGCCCTGGCCGCGCTGGACAAGACCCAGGACTATCGCCGCATCGTCGAGGCCAAGCTGGCGACGCTGGGCGTGCCGACCGTCGTCGACACCACCGGAGCCCCGCAATGAAGCGCGCCGCCCTGATTTCGCTGCTGGCGACTTCGCTGGCAGGCTGCTCCACGATCAGCTCGACGTGGAACTCCTGGTTCGGCAACGAGAAGAGCAAGCCGGCTGCGCTGGAGGTCCTGTCGGGTCCGGAGTCCGGCCGCATCGTCTGGAGCGCCAAGGGCGACAACATCAACTTCCCGCTCAGCATCGCGACGCCGGGTGACCGCTTCGTCGTCGCCAGCAGCGACGGCAGCGTGCGCGCGCTGTCGGCCGCCGACGGCCGCGAGCTGTGGCGCGGCGACGCGGGCGGCAAGCTGCTGGCCGGCATCGGCAGCGACGGCCGCTTCGCAGCCGTCGTCAACCGCGACAACGAGCTGGTCGTGCTGGATGCCGGCCGCGTCGTCTGGAAGAAGGCTCTGCCGACGCCCGTCGTCGCCGCGCCGCTCGTGGCCGGCGAGCGCGTCTTTGCGCTGACGCTGGACCGTCAGGTGCTGGCCTTCGACGCGCTGGACGGCCGCAAGATCTGGGAACTCAAGCGCCCTGGCGAGCCGCTGACGCTGGCCAAGGCTGGCGTGCTGCTGGCCTACAAGGACACGCTGGTCGTCGGTCAGGGCCCGCGTCTGGCGGGCGTCGATCCGCTCAAGGGCAGCCTGCGTTGGGAGGCCGGCGTGGCCACGCCGCGCGGCACCAACGAGGTCGAGCGCCTGGCTGACGTCGTGGGCCCCGCAGTGCGCCAGGGCGAGCTGGTCTGCGCCCGCGCCTTCCAGTCCTCGGTCGGCTGTGTCAATGCAGAGCGCGGCAGCGCGCTGTGGAACCGTGTCGTCGGCGGTGCCAACGGCATTGGCGCGGACGATCAGGTCGTCGTCGCCGGCGATGCGTCGGACCGCCTGTCGGCCTGGAAGCTGGCCAATGGCGACCTGGCTTGGTCGGCCGATCAGTTCCAGCTGCGCAAGCTCTCGGTGCCCGTGCTGTCGGCCAAGCAGGTGCTGGTCGGTGACTTTGAGGGGCAGGTCCACCTGCTGGATCGAGATACCGGCAAGACCCGTTCGCGCCTGGCCACCGACGGCTCGGCTGTCGTCTCGATCGCGCTGCTGGGCGACACGGCGCTGGTCGCCACCAAGAGCGGCGGTCTGTTCGCGATCAAGGCCGAATGAAACCCGTCATTGCCCTCGTCGGCCGCCCCAACGTGGGCAAGTCGACGCTGTTCAACCGCCTGACCAAGTCGCGCGACGCCATCGTGGCCGACTTCGCCGGCCTGACGCGCGACCGCCACTACGGCGACGGGCGTCTGGGCGACCGTGAGTTCATCTGCATCGATACCGGCGGCTTCGAGCCCGACAGCAGCACCGGCATCGTCAAGGAGATGGCCAAGCAGACCAAGCAGGCCGTCGCGGAGGCCGACGCGGTCATCTTCGTCGTCGACATCCGCCTGGGTCTTTCGGCACACGACAGCGACATCGCCCGCTATCTGCGCAGCGTCAACAAGCGCGTGCACCTGGCCGTCAACAAGGCCGAGGGCATGAGCGACTCGCCGCTGCTGGCCGAGTTCCACGAGCTGGGCATGGGCGAGCCGCACCCGATCTCGTCGGCCCATGGCCAGGGCATACGCAGCCTGCTGGACGCCGTGCTGGAGCCCTTCGAGGACACCAGCGAGGAATTCGGCGCCGGCCCGCAGCAGGACGGCGTGATCCGTCTGGCCGTCGCCGGCCGCCCCAACGTTGGCAAGAGCACGCTGATCAACACCTGGCTGGGCGAGGAGCGGCTCGTCGCCTTCGACATGCCGGGCACCACGCGCGACGCCATCGCGGTGGACTTCGAGCGCAACGGCCAGAAGTTCAAGCTCATCGACACCGCCGGCTTGCGCCGCAAGGGCAAGGTGTTCGAGGCCATCGAGAAGTTCTCGGTCGTGAAGACGCTGCAGGCGATTGCCGACGCCCATGTCGTGCTGTTGCTGCTGGATGCCACCCAGGGCGTGACGGACCAGGACGCCCACATCGCCGGCTACATCCTGGACAGCGGCCGTGCCGTCGTGCTGGCCTGCAACAAGTGGGATGCCGTCGACAGCTACCAGCGCGAGACGCTGAAGCGCCAGATCGAGCAGCGCCTGGCCTTCCTGAAGTTCGCGCCCATGCACAACATCTCGGCGCTAAAGCGCCAGGGCCTCGCGGCGCTGTGGAACGCGATGGCCGATGCCTATGCCTCGGCCTACCGCAAGATGACGACGCCGGTGCTGACCCGCCTCATCCAGGAGGCCGTGGAGCATCAGCAGCCCAAGCGCTCGGGCGTGTCCCGCCCCAAGATGCGCTACGCCCACCAGGGTGGCCAGAACCCGCCCATCGTCGTCATCCACGGCAATGCGCTGGAGGGCGTCACCGAGGTCTACAAGCGCTATCTGGAAGGCCGCATCCGCGCCCATTACAAGCTGGTCGGGACGCCGCTGAAGATCGAGTTGCGCTCGTCCAAGAATCCATTTACCGAAAAGACCTAGGGTGACCGCCGGGTGAGGCAAAACCCTGTGTTAAGGTCCAACCCGTAGTCCCTTCTCCCGATAACTCGGAGCATACCGATGAGCAACAAAGGCCAACTTTTGCAGGACCCCTTTTTGAACCTGCTCCGCAAAGAGCATGTGCCGGTCTCGATCTACCTCGTCAACGGCATCAAGCTTCAGGGCCATATCGAATCCTTCGACCAGTACGTCGTCCTGCTGCGCAACACCGTGACGCAGATGGTCTACAAGCACGCGATCTCCACCGTCGTGCCGGGTCGTGCGGTCAACTTCCACGCTGGCGACGCACCCGCGGACGCCTGATCCCCAGCCCTTGTCCTCGACCGCCACCAACGACGCGACGCCGCCCTCCGAGGCGGCGCGTGCCATTCTTGTGGGGGTCGATTTCGGCCGCCACCGCGTAGCCCAGGGCTTCGACGAAAGCCTTGACGAACTGGCCCTGCTGGCCGAATCCGCCGGCGACATGCCTGTCGCCAAGGTCATCGCGCGCCGCCCCGCGCCCGACGCGGCCCTGTTCGTCGGTTCCGGCAAGGCCGACGAGATCAAGCTGCTGGTGCAGGCCCATCAGGCCCATACCGTGCTGTTCGACCAGGCCATCTCGCCGGCCCAGCAGCGCAACCTGGAGCGCGTGCTGGGCGTGCCGGTGGCCGACCGCACGGCGCTGATCCTCGAGATCTTCGCGGCCCGCGCGCAGAGCCATGAGGGCAAGCTGCAGGTGGAACTGGCGCGCCTGCAATACCTGGCCACGCGCCTGGTGCGGCGCTGGAGCCACCTGGAGCGCCAGAGCGGCGGCATTGGCATGCGCGGCGGCCCTGGTGAGGCCCAGATCGAGCTGGACCGCCGCATGATCGACGAGCGCATCAAGCAGACCAAGGAACGCCTGAAGCGCGTGCAGCGCCAGCGCGGCACGCAGCGCAAGGCGCGCTCGCGCAACGGCGTCTTCAAGGTCTCCCTGGTCGGCTACACAAACGCCGGCAAGAGCACGCTTTTCAACGCGCTGACCAAGGCGCGCGCCTATGCCGCCAACCAGCTGTTCGCGACGCTGGACACGACGACGCGCTCGCTCTACCTGGAGCAGGCGGCGGCCAGCGTGTCGCTGTCCGACACCGTGGGCTTCATCCGCGACCTGCCGCACAAGCTGGTCGAGGCCTTCCGCGCGACGCTGCAGGAGGCGGCCGACGCCGACCTGCTGCTGCATGTCGTGGACGCCGCCAGTCCGGTGCTGGACGAGCAGATGGCCGAGGTCGAGCGCGTGCTGGCCGAGATCGGCGCGGCGGACGTGCCGCAGATCCTGGTCTACAACAAGCAGGACCTTCTGCCTGACGACCAGCGCCCGCGCGAGACCGTCGACGCCATGCTGCGCGCCAACGGCAGTACCGAGCCCACACCGCGCGTCTTCGTCAGCGCCCTGGACGGCGGCGGCCTGGGCGAGCTGCGCCGGCTGATCGCGACGGCAATGCAGGCCCAGCCCTTGATTCCCGACGAGCGGGACCCACGTTTCGACGCTGACCCGTCGGATCCCGAGCCTTCCTCCTAAGACTCCCCCAGGCATGAGCAGCACTTCCCACACCCCGCCCCCCAGCCCCTGGGCCCGGCGTCTGCTGACCCCGGTCGCGCGAGCCGCAGGCCGGTTGCTGAACAACGGCCGCAACGACGGTCCGCCCGACCTCGACGAGCTTTGGCGCGACTTCAACCGCAAGCTCTCGGGCATGTTCGGCGGCAAGCCCGGCGGCCCCGCCAGCCCCAACGGATCGGGCGGCACGCCCGACATGAAGGGCGCCGGCGTCGGCATCGGTCTGATTGCGGGCGTGGTGCTGCTGGGCTGGCTGGCCAGCGGCTTCTTCATCGTGCAGGAAGGCCAGCAGGGCGTCATCACGTCCTTCGGCAAGTACAGCAAGACGGTGGAGGCGGGCTTCCAGTGGCGCCTGCCCTATCCGTTCCAGGCGCATGAGGTGCAGCCGGTCTCGCAGCTGCGCCAGGTTGAGGTGGGTCGCAGCTCGGTCGTCGCGGCCACTGGCCTGCGCGACTCGTCCATGCTGACGCAGGACGAGAACATCGTCGACATCCGCTTCACGGTGCAGTTCACCATTCGCGACCTGAAGGACTTCCTGTTCGAGAACCGCGACCCCGAGCAGGCCGTGCTGCTGGCTGCCGAGTCGGCCGTGCGCGAGATCGTCGGCAAGAGCGCCATGGACTCGGTGCTTTACGAGCAGCGCGACGCGATCGCGGCCGACCTGGTCAAGTCCATCCAGGCCCAGCTGGACCGCCTCAAGGCCGGCATCCAGATCAAGAACGTCAACGTGCAGAGCGTGCAGCCGCCCGAGCAGGTGCAGGCGGCGTTCGAGGATGCCTTCAAGGCAGGGCAGAACCGCGAGCAGACCAAGAACGAGGCCCAGGCCTACGCCAACGACGTGATCCCGCGCGCCCAGGGCGATGCGGCCAAGCTGCGAGAGCAGGCCGAGGGCTACAAGGCCCGCGTCATCGCGACGGCCGAGGGCGACGCGCAGCGCTTCAAGAGCGTGCTGACCGAGTACCAGAAGGCGCCGCAGGTCACGCGCGACCGCATCTACATCGACACGATGCAGCAGGTCTACAGTAACGTCAGCAAGGTCATGGTGGACAGCAAGTCCGGCTCCAACCTGCTCTACCTGCCGCTGGACAAGCTGCTGCAGCAGGGCAACTCGGGCACGGTGTCGGTGTCGCAGCCGCAGCCCTCCAGCGCCTTGCCCGACCCGCAGACGCTGCCGAACTCCAACAACGACCTGCGCAGCCGCGACAACCTGCGCAGCCGCGACGGCCGCTGATCGAGGACCACCGAATGAACCGTATTGCCGCCATCCTCGCCGGCGCCCTCGTCGCCCTGATGCTGCTGTCGTCGACGCTCTTCATCGTCGACCAGCGCCAGTTCGCCGCCGTCTACGCGCTGGGCGAGATCAAGGAAGTCATCACCGAGCCGGGCCTGAAGTTCAAGCTGCCGCCGCCGCTGCAGAACGTGGTCATGCTGGACCGCCGCGTGCAGACGCTGGACAGCCCCGAGTCCCGCCCCATCTTCACGGCCGAGAAGAAGAGCCTGGTCATCGACTGGCTCATCAAGTGGCGCATCACCGAGCCGCGCCAGTTCATCCGCAACAGCGGCATCGACATGCGCAATGTCGAGAACCGCCTCGCGCCGGTCGTGCAGGCCGCATTCAACGAGGAGGTGACCAAGCGCACCGTCATCGCCGTGCTGGCGACCGAGCGCGAGAAGGTCATGCAGGACGTGCGCAAGCGCCTGGCCGACGAGGCCAAGCAGTTCGGCATCGAGGTCGTGGACGTGCGGATCAAGCGCGTGGACTTCGCCTCCAGCATCACCGAGTCCGTCTACCGCCGCATGGACTCCGAGCGCAAGCGCGTGGCCGCCGAGGCGCGCTCCACCGGCATTGCCGAGGGCGAGAAGATCAAGGCTGATGCCGACCGCCAGCGCGAGATCATCGTCGCCGAGGCCTATCGCGACGCGCAGAAGATCAAGGGCGAGGGCGATGCCAAGGCGTCGGCGCTCTATGCCGAGGCCTTCGGTCGCGACGCGCAGTTCGCCCAGTTCTACCGCTCGCTGGAGGCCTACCGCGCCAGCTTCGCCAAGAAGAGCGACGTGATGGTCGTCGACCCCAGCAGCGACTTCTTCAAGGCCATGCGGGGCTCCGGTTCCGCGTCCGCCGCGCCCGCGCACAAGTGAACGAGCTGCTGACTGCGCTGGCGCTGGTGATGGTCATCGAGGGGTTGATGCCCCTGATCAGCCCGGCGCGCTGGCGCGAGGTCTTCAGCCGCATCCTCGCGATGAGCGATGGCCAGATCCGCT
This sequence comes from Roseateles sp., assembly GCF_019237615.1. Lineage (GTDB taxonomy): Bacteria > Pseudomonadota > Gammaproteobacteria > Burkholderiales > Burkholderiaceae_C > Pelomonas. The sequence goes on from NZ_JAFAGT010000001.1 coordinate 159,163, forward strand.
TCATCGGGCTGGCCAGCATCCTGATGGGCCTGCTCGGACTGCTCTGGTTGCGCTGATCTGAACGCTGGCGGGTCGCGAGCCGGGGAGGGCACCGGTACAATGCCGTTTTTAACCGCCTAGCCTGCGCCCATGTCCTCTGCTTGGCTGCTGCCCGAGCACATCGCCGATGTCCTGCCCTCGCAGGCGCGCCGCATCGAAGAGCTGCGTAGAGAGCTGCTCGACATGGCCCGCGGCTATGGCTGCGAGCTGGTCATCCCGCCTCTGCTGGAGCACCTCGACTCGCTGCTGTCCGGCACCGGTTCGGGTTCCGAGATCAAGCTCTTCAAGCTCGTCGACCAGCTCTCCGGTCGTAGCTTGGGCTTGCGCGCCGACACGACGCCGCAGGTTGCGCGCATCGACGCCCACCTGCTGAACCGCCAGGGCGTCACCCGTCTGTGCTACTGCGGCCCCGTCGCGCACACGCGGCCCGACGGCCTGAACACCAGCCGCGAGCCACTGCAGTTCGGCGTCGAGATCTACGGCCATGCAGGCCTGGAGGCTGACCTCGAGGCGCAGGACCTGGCGCTGGACGCGCTGCGCCGCGCCGGTCTGCAGAAGGTCATGCTGGACCTGGGCGACGCACGGCTGCTGCAGGGGGTGCTGGACGGCGCTCCGCTGGCGCCCGAGGCGCTGGCCGCGCTGACGGCGGCGCTGGCCGCCAAGGACATGGCGGTGCTGGCCGAGCTGACGTCAGGCATGCCCGCTGCCACGCGCGACGCGCTGCTGGCGCTGCCCAGCCTGTTTGGCGGCCGCGAGGTGCTGGACGAGGCGGCGCGCCGCCTCCCCGGTCACCCGCTCGTGAAGGCCGCGTTGGCCGACCTGGCCTGGCTGGCCGGGCAACTCGCCGCGGTCCATCCCGAGGTTGGCCTGGGCTTCGACCTGGCCGACCTGCAGGGCTACGCCTACTACACCGGCATCCGCTTCGCGGCCTATGCCGAGGGCTGCTCCGACGCGGTGCTGCGTGGTGGCCGCTACGACGAGGTGGGGGCGGTTTTCGGCCGTCGCCGCCCGGCCGTGGGCTTCAGCCTGGACCTGAAGACGCTGGTGGGCCTGGTGGCGCCGACGCCGTTGCGCGCCGCCATCCGCGCGCCCTGGGGCGAAGATGCCTCGCTGCGCCAGGCGGTGCGCGAACTGCGCGAGCAGGGCGAGACGGTGGTATGCGTGCTGCCGGGCCACGAGGCCGAGGCCGATGAATTCGACTGTGACCGCGAACTGGTTCGCGGTCACGCGGGCTGGGAAGTCCGCTCGCTCTGAGCGGCTCCCGCAAACTCTTCTCCAAAAGCAGGCAAACCAAATGCAAAGCCAAACCGCGCGTGGACGCAATGTGGTCGTCGTCGGCACTCAGTGGGGTGACGAGGGCAAGGGCAAGGTCGTGGACTGGATGACGGACCATGCCCATGGCGTGGCACGTTTCCAGGGTGGCCACAATGCCGGCCACACGCTGGTCATCAAGGGCGTGAAGACGGCGCTGCAGCTCATTCCCAGCGGCATCATGCGCGACGGCGTGCCCTGCTTCATCGGCAACGGCGTCGTGCTGGACCCGACCCATCTGCTGTCCGAGATCGAGCGTCTGGAGGCCGCCGGCGTCGAGGTGCGTTCGCGCCTGTTCATCAGCGAGTCCTGCCCGCTGATCCTGCCCTTCCATGTCGCTGTGGACAAGGCGCGCGAGGCCCTGCGTGAGAGCAGTGGCAGCGGCAAGATCGGCACCACCGGCAAGGGCATAGGCCCGGCGTATGAAGACAAGGTGGCCCGCCGCGCGCTGCGTGCCCAGGACCTGAAGCATCCCGAGCGCTTCGCCAAGAAGCTGCGCGAGCTGCTGGAGCTGCACAACTTCGTGCTCAAGGGGTATCTGAAGGGTGAGGAGCTGGCCTTCGAGCCCATCTTCGAGCAGGCCATGAAGATGGCCGACCAGATCAAGCCCATGCTGGCCGATGTCGGCTACATGATCCACAAGGCCCACCTGGCCGGCCAGAACATCCTGTTCGAGGGCGCCCAGGGCACGCTGCTGGACATCGACCACGGCACCTATCCCTTCGTGACCTCCAGCAACTGCGTCGCCGGCAATGCCGCCGCCGGCGCCGGCGTGGGCCCGCAGCTGCTGCACTACATGCTCGGCATCACCAAGGCCTACACCACCCGCGTTGGCTCGGGTCCGTTCCCGACCGAGCTGGACTGGGAGAAGCCCGACACCGTCGGATATCACCTGTCCACCGTGGGTCAGGAGCGCGGTACCGTGACCGGCCGCGCGCGCCGCTGCGGCTGGCTGGATGCCGCAGCGCTGAAGCGCTCCATCATCATCAACGGCATCACGGGCCTGTGCCTGACCAAGCTGGACGTGCTGGATGGCCTGGCCGAGATCAAGATGTGCGTGGGCTACGAGCTGAACGGCAGGACGCTGGACATCCTGCCGCTGGACGCCGACGAGATCGAGGCCTGCACGCCCGTCTACGAGACCTTCCCGGGTTGGACCGAGACCACCTTCGGTGCCACGTCCTGGGACGCGCTGCCGTCCAACGCGCGCAGCTACCTGAAGCGCGTTGAGGAAGTCATCGGCGCCCCCATCGACATGGTCTCCACCGGTCCCGACCGCGAGCACACCATCGTGCTGCGCCATCCCTATTCCGCCTAAACCAACCTCTCATCACGGAGACACCCCAATATGCTGACCGACGACGGCAAACACCTCTACGTGTCCTGGGACGAGTACCACCTGCTGACCGAGCGCCTGGCGCTCAAGGTGCACGCCTCGGGCTGGCAGTTCGACCAGATCCTCTGCCTGGCCCGTGGTGGCATGCGCCCGGGCGACGTGCTGTCTCGTGTGTTCGACAAGCCGCTGGGCATCATGTCCACCAGCTCCTACCGCGCCGAGGCCGGCACCATCCAGGGCCGCCTGGACATGGCCAAGTACATCACCATGCCCAAGGGCGAACTGGCCGGCCGCGTGCTGCTGGTGGACGATCTGGCCGACTCCGGCGTGACGCTGAGGGCTGTCGTGGAGCGCCTGCGCGGCATGCCGGCCATCACCGAGCTGCGCTCGGCCGTCATCTGGACCAAGAAGGTGTCGGCCTACACGCCGGACTACTACTGCGAGATGCTGGAAACCTCGCCGTGGATCCATCAGCCGTTCGAGGAGTACGACGGCATGGGGCCGGAGGCGTTGGCGAAGAAGTTCGTCGTTTGAAGGGTGGGCTTGTGGCGCGGATCGAGAGCTCGGTTTGTGCCACGACTCGCCGAAGTGCCCATCGAGGTGCGTCGGCGGGGACTCGGTCGCGTCCCGCGACCCCGGCTTGGGGCTTGGCTCCAAGCCTTTCCCGTCCTCCCGCGATGTCCACCGGACATTGCTTCTTGAGTGCCAAAACAAAAAAGGCCAGCGCGATGCGCCGGCCTTTTTCTTTTGTTTTGGTGCCCAGGAGAGGACTCGAACCTCCACGGAGTTACCCGCTAGTACCTGAAACTAGTGCGTCTACCAATTCCGCCACCTGGGCAAGGTGCTCAAAACTTCTCGCGAAGTCCTGAGCCGCTTCAGGAAAACAAAGACTATATCATCAAAAAATTGAAGAACGCAAACATTTCCCCAGCCAGCGACGGCGCAGGCCTGCTCGGCGAGGTCGAGGGCACGCTGCAAGGCCATCGGGACGGCCATGGCTTCCTGATTCCTGACGACGGCTCGGCCGACGTCTACCTGTCGTCGCAGGAGATGCACGCCGTCATGCATGGCGACCGCCTGCGCGTGCGCGTCGTCCGCTTCGACAAGCGCGGACGCCCCGAAGGCCGGGTGCTGGAAATCCTCGAGCGCAAAAAGCGGCCCCTGATCGGCCGATTGCTGCTTGAGTCCGGCGTCTGGCTCGTCGCACCCGAGGACCGGCGCATGGGCCAGGACATCCTCATCCCCAAGAACGGCATCGCCAACGCGACTGCAGGTCAGGTGGTGGCCGTCGAGCTGACCGAGCCGCCGTCGCTGTACTCGCAGCCGGTGGGGCGCGTCGTCGAGGTGCTGGGCGAGATCGACGACCCCGGCATGGAGATCGAGATCGCCGTGCGCAAGTACGACGTCCCGCATCGCTTCAGTCCGGAAACGCTGGCGCAGTCGGCCAAGCTGCCCGAGAAGCTGCGCGCCGCCGACCTGAAGCAGCGCATCGACCTGCGCGACGTGCCGCTGGTCACCATCGACGGCGAGGACGCGCGCGACTTCGACGACGCCGTCTACTGCGAGCCCTTCAAGCAGGGCCGCGGCAAGAAGGCCTTCGAGGGCTGGCGGCTGCTGGTGGCCATTGCCGACGTGTCGCACTATGTGAAGCCTGGCGAGCCGCTTGACGCAGATGCCTACGAGCGTGCCACCTCTGTCTATTTCCCGCGCCGCGTCATCCCGATGCTGCCGGAGAAGCTGTCCAACGGCCTGTGCTCGCTGAATCCGTACGAGGATCGGCTCAGCATGGTGTGCGACATGCTCGTGTCCACCGACGGCACGGTCATGGCCTACCAGTTCTACCCGGCGGTGATCTGCTCGCATGCGCGCTTCACCTACACCGAGGTGGCGGCCATCCTCGCCAACACCCATGGCCCCGAGGCCGCCAAGCGCAGCGAGCAGGTGCCGCATCTGCTGCACCTTCACGAGGTCTACCGTGCGCTTCTGGCCGAGCGTCATCGCCGCGGCGCCATCGACTTCGAGACGACGGAGACGCAGATCGTCTGCGACGACAACGGTCGCATCGAGAAGATCGTCCCGCGAACCCGCAATGAGGCGCACCGGCTGATCGAGGAGGCCATGCTGGCCGCCAACACCTGTTCGGCGGACTTCATCCAGGGCGCCAAGCACCCCTCGCTCTATCGGGTGCATGAAGGGCCGACACCCGAGAAGCGGCAGACTCTGCAGGCCTATCTGCGCTCGTTGGGTATCGGCGTGGGCATCTCCGACGACCCGACGCCGCGCGAGTTCCAGCAGCTCGCCGAGGCCACCAAGGACCGCCCCGACGCCCAGCAGATCCACACCATGTTGCTGCGATCCATGCAGCAGGCCATCTATACCGGCACCAACTCGGGCCACTTCGGCCTGGCCTATCCGGCGTACACGCATTTCACCAGCCCCATCCGGCGCTATCCCGATCTGTTGGTGCACCGCGTCATCAAGGCGCTGCTTGCCGGCAAGCGCTACACGCTGGATGCGGCCAAGATGATGGTGCCGCAGGCGCCCAAGCGTCCTGGTCGTGCAGCGCCACCCGACCCCGCCGAGGCCCGCAACGAGGCCGAGCGCTGGGAGGTCGTCGGCGCGCACTGCAGCGCCAACGAGCGCCGCGCCGACGAGGCCAGCCGCGACGTCGAGGCCTGGCTGAAGTGCCGCTACATGCGTGACCGCCTGGGCGAGGTGTTCGCGGGTACGGTGTCGGCCGTCACCAGCTTCGGCCTCTTCGTGCAGCTCGACGAGCTCTACGTCGAGGGGCTGGTGCACATCACCGAGCTGGGCGGCGAGTACTTCCGCTTCGACGAGGTGCGCCAGGAGTTGCGCGGCGAGCGCACCGGCATCCGCTATGCCACTGGCGCGCGGGTGCAGGTGCAGGTCAGCCGTGTGGACCTGGACGGCCGCCGCATCGACTTCCGCCTCGTGCGCGACGACGGGGAGGCCCGCCAGCCGCGCGGCCCGTCCGGCCGCACCGCTGGCAAGGTGGCCGCCAAGGCGCCGGCCAAGAAGCGCGCGCCGCAGACGGCCGTCGAGGCCCTGGAGGAGGTGCGCCAGACCGACCGCGACGTGAAGAAGAGCCGCAAGGCCGTCGTCGCGGCGCAGCACCCCGTCAAGGCGGCCCAGCAGGCCGCCAAGCGGGCGGCAGGCAAGGCGTCCAAGAAGACGGCCGCCAAGGCGGCGCCGCGCAAGCGCCGCTGAGTCGCGGCCTCAGCGTGGCGCGGCCAGGCGAGCTATGAGGTCACCCGCTCGCAGCACGTGATCCGCCTCGCCTGCGCGGCCGTGCGCGTCCACGCCGGCGCAGGCGATGGCATGGGCGCTGGAGGCCGGCTGCCGGGCCCACAGCCCGCCTAGCCAGCCGGCCAGCACGTCGCCGCTACCGGCCGTGGCCAGCGCCGGGCCGCCGCTGGCGCAGATGGCCGGCCGTTCGCCGGGCGAGGCGACGACGCTGCCCGAGCCCTTGAGCACGACGCTGCAGGCGAAGCGCGCGGCCAGCTGCTGCGCCGCGGCCAGGCGGTCCTGCTGCAGGCTGGTGGTGTCGCGACCCAGCAGCCGCGCGGCCTCGAGGGGGTGCGGCGTCAGCAGCGTCGTGCCCGGCGGCCGGGCGCGCAGCAGCGCCTGCAGGGCCGTGTCCGCGGCAAGGGCGTTCAGCGCGTCTGCGTCGATGACGATGTGCGGCATCTGCTGCAGCATTGCGGGCAGCGCGCCCGCAATGCCGGGTCCGGCACCGCAGCCGATGACGCCCACGGCCTGCGGCAGTTCGGCCAGCGCGCCACGCATCAGCTCGGGTCGGCCGGGGTCTGCGGGCTCGCCGGCCGGCTGGCCCAGCAGGTCCACGTAGACGCGGCCGGCCCCGCTGGCCAGGGCCGCGCGCGCCGCCAGTCGGGCGGCGCCCTGCATGCCCGGCGCGCCGCCGACGACCAGCACCTGGCCATGGCTGCCCTTGTGGCTGGTCGGGCTGCGCGCGGGCGCGTCGGTGCGCCCCAGCAAGTAGGCGCTTGGCGGCTCGTCGGCTGCGACGCCCAGGTCGTCGAACCAGATCCGCCCGGCATGCGCGCGTCCCTCGCCGGTGAAGAGGCCGGGCTTGAGTGTCAGCAGCGTCAGCGTGTGGTCGGCGCGCAGGGCCAGCCCGCCGGCGGGCTGGCCGGTGTCGGCGAGCAGGCCGCTGGGCAGGTCGACGGCGAGGATGGGTGCGCCGCAGGCCTGTATGGCCGCCATGGTGGCCCGAATGGCGGCGGCCGGCTCGCGGTTCAGGCCCAGGCCCAGTAGTGCGTCGATGACGAGGGCGGGGCGCTCGGGCGCGTCGTGGCCGGTGTGCACCGGTACGCCGTGTCGCCCGAGCCAGCGCGCCGCCACTTGGCCGTCGCCGCCGTTGTTGCCGGGGCCGCAGGCCACCCAGACCGGGCCGTCGCGGCGTCGCAGGGCCAGCGCCAGCTTGGCGACGGCCAGGCCGGCGCGCTCCATCAGGTCGGGCGCCTGGACGAGCGCTTGCGCCTCGATGCGCCGGCTGGCGGCGACGTCGAACAGCGGCAGGGGGGAGGTTGTGGGCAGCAGCGCGTGCATGCCCGGGAGCTTAGAGCCGTTGCGGGCCCAGCGCGGCGATGTCCACGGCCGGCGCCTGGCCGGCGATCAGTTGGGCCAGGACCTGGGCGCTGCCGCAGGTCAGGCCCCAGCCCTGGCCACCCAGCGAGAGGTTGAGCCACAGGCCCGGGCGGCCACTGGCGCCCAGCAGCGGCAGGCCGTCGGCGCTCATCGCGCGGCGGGCCTGGCCCTGCTGCACCTGCTGGTGCAGCACCGAGCCGGGAAACCAATGCTGCAGGCCGCGGTGCAAGGCTTCGTAGTCGGGGTTGACGCGGGCGCGTGCGTCGGTGACCGTGAGGCCGCCGCTCACACGCACGCGCTGGCCCGCGCGCGCCACGCTGAGGTCGCGGGACGGGTCTACCCAGCCGGCCTTGGGGCCCAGGTCGGGGTAGCCCTCCACGAGTCGCAGCGGCGCCGTGACGGAGGCCTCGTGCTGGGCCGACAGCGGCAGGCGCTCGCCCAGAAGGGTCGGGGCGTCCAGGCCGTTGCAGAGCACGGCGGCATCGAATCGTTCGTCCTGCGGGCCGAGAGGCTGGGGAAGCGTGTCGCCGGCCTCGCGCTCGGCGCTGCGCGTCGGTGCCTCGGCGGGCGGCGTGTACTCGTGGCGCAGCATGAGGCCGGCGCCGTCTGCCGCGATGGCGCGTACCGTCGTATGGAAGCGGAAGCCGGCCCCCAGGCGCTGCGCCTGCAGGCGCAGCTGCTGGGCGAAGAGGCGGGCATTGCCCGCGCCGCCATGGGCCAGCGCCAGCGCGGCGGACAGCGGGGCGTCGGCGTTCAGGCCCGGCTCGCGCAGGCGGGCTTCGCCTGCCTCGATGAGCTCGACCTGCAGGCCCAGGGCCTGCCAGCCTTCCAGGAGGGCTTCTGCGGCTGCCGTGCGCTTTGCGTCGGCCAGTGCGATGAGCAGGCCGTCGCTCGCCTCATCGTCCAGCCCCAGTTCGTGGCGCAACTCCGTGGTGCGTGCCAGGCTCAGGCGACTCAGCGCGGCGAGCTGGCTCACGGCGTCGTCACCGCCCTTGCGGCCGGCGCGCCAGCGGCGCAGGCGAAAGCCCAGGGGTGCCGGCGCGCTGGCGTCGGCCAGGCCGGGCAGGAAGGGTGAGAGCAGGGCGCTGCTGGCGAAACTGGCCTGTTCGGCCACGCTGCCGCCGCGCTCGAAGACCTGCACCTGAAAGCCCAGTGCGGCCAGTTCGTAGGCCGTCGTGACGCCCGCGAGGCCGGCGCCAACCACCGCGATGCTGCGGCTCACGCGGGCACCTGGCGGGCAGTCGCGAAGAACGGGCTGGCGACCGCGTCGGCGCGGTGTCGGCAAGAGAGGGGCATGGGTTGTGTATACTCTGCGGGTTTTGCCGGAGGCAGTGGCTCTTGGAGCTGCTTGGTTGACGGCAAAAACGGTTGTGATGGGTGGGGATCACCCCGGGGCCAAGTGCCTTCGACGCCCCCTCGTCGCAACAAATCGCAAACCGGCCACGCAAAGGTGTTGTGGTTTGCGGCCTCGGGAAACAGCGGTTTCCAGATGCTGCAACGCAATTCGGGCCGGATTTTAGACACAACCTTCGGAGTAAGACCCATGTCTGTCACGATGCGCGAGATGCTGGAAGCCGGCGTCCATTTCGGTCACCAAACCCGCTTCTGGAATCCCAAGATGGCCCCGTATATCTACGGCCATCGCAACAAGATCCACATCATCAACCTCGAGAAGACGCTGCCCGCGTTCAACGATGCGATGAAGTTCGTGCGCTCGCTGGCTGCCAAGCGCGGCACGATCCTGATGATCGGCACGAAGCGTCAGGCCCGTGAGTTCATCGCCGCCGAAGCCCAGCGCGCCGGCATGCCCTACGTCGACTCGCGTTGGCTGGGCGGCATGATGACCAACTTCAAGACGGTCAAGACCTCGCTGAAGAACCTGAAGGACATGCAGGCCCAGGTCGAGGCTGGCACCCAGCCCGCGATCAAGAAGGAAGCCCTGCTGTTCCAGCGCGATATCGCGAAGCTGGAAAAGAACATCGGCGGCATCCAGGACATGACCGCACTGCCCGACGCCATCTTCGTCATCGACGTCGGCTATCACAAGATCGCCGTGGCCGAAGCCAAGAAGCTGGGCATTCCCGTCATCGGCGTGGTGGACACCAACCACTCGCCCGAGGGCATCGACTACGTCATCCCCGGTAACGACGACTCCGCCAAGGCTGTGGCCCTGTATGCCCGCGCCGTTGCCGATGCCGTGCTGGAAGGCAAGGCCAACGCCACGAATGACGTGCTGGCTGCCGTTGCCCCCGCTGGCGACGAGTTCGTCGAGGTTTCCGAAGAGGCCTAAAGCCCCTTCCATCCTGCATTGAAAGGGGCCGTCACGGCCCCTTTTTCTAAACGAGATCTGGAGAAGAGAAATGGCTGCTATCACCGCAAGCATGGTGGGCGAACTGCGCGCCCGCACCGACGCCCCGATGATGGAGTGCAAGAAGGCGCTGACCGAGGCTGACGGCGATCTGGCCCGCGCTGAGGAGATCCTGCGCGTCAAGCTGGGCAACAAGGCCGGCAAGGCCGCCTCGCGCATTACCGCCGAGGGTGTGGTGGCCGCTGCCGTCGTGAACGGCAATGGCGCCATGATCGAAGTGAACTGCGAGACCGACTTCGTCTCGAAGAACGACGCATTCCTGGCCTTCGTCGGCGCGCTGGCCGGTCTGGTCGCCGAGAACAACCCGGCCGACGTGGCCGCGCTGTCGGCCCTGCCGCTGTCGCAGGAAGGCTTCGGCCCGACCGTGGAAGACGTGCGCAAGGGCTTGATCGGCAAGATCGGCGAGAACATGACGATCCGCCGCTTCCAGCGCTACGTCGGCAGCAAGCTGGCCACCTACCTGCACGGCACTCGCATCGGCGTGGTCGTCGAGTTCGAAGGTGACGACGTCGCCGCCAAGGACGTGGCCATGCACATCGCCGCCATGAAGCCGGCCGCCCTGTCGGGCGCCGACGTCTCGGCCGAACTGGTCGAGAAGGAGCGCAAGATCGCCACCGAGAAGGCTGCCGAGTCCGGCAAGCCGGCCGACATCGTCGCCAAGATGGTCGAGGGTTCGGTGCAGAAGTTCCTGAAGGAAGTCAGCCTGCTGGACCAGGTCTTCGTGAAGGCTGCTGACGGCAAGCAAACCGTGGGCGCCCACCTGAAGTCGGTCAACACGACGGTCAAGGGCTTCACGCTCTACGTCGTGGGCGAGGGCATCGAGAAGAAGGTCGACGACTTCGCGGCCGAAGTGGCGGCCCAGGTGGCGGCTGCAAAGGGTCAGTAAAGACTCTTGCGAAATGAAAGGGCGCCAAGTTGGCGCCCTTTAAACTTCTGGGCCATCAGCGGCCCCCATTCACTGAGGACACCATGCCCGCGTACAAGCGCATCCTGCTCAAACTCTCCGGCGAGGCCCTGATGGGCGACGACGCCTATGGCATCAACCGCGCGACCATCGTACGCATGGTGCAGGAAATTCGCGAAGTGACGCAGCTGGGCATCGAGGTGGCGGTCGTCATCGGCGGCGGCAACATCTTCCGCGGCGTGGCCGGCGGCTCGGTCGGCATGGACCGCGCGACGGCCGACTACATGGGCATGCTGGCCACGGTGATGAACTCGCTGGCCCTGGCGGACACGATGCGCCAGGAAGGCATGACGGCGCGCGTGATGTCGGCCATCGCCATCGAGCAGGTGGTCGAGCCTTACGTGCGCCCCAAGGCGCTGCAGTACCTCGAGGAGGGCAAGGTCGTCGTCTTCGCGGCCGGCACCGGCAACCCCTTCTTCACGACCGACACTGCCGCCGCGCTGCGTGGCGCCGAGATCGGCGCCGAGATCGTGCTGAAGGCCACCAAGGTCGACGGCGTCTACTCCGCCGACCCCAAGAAGAACCCCGAGGCGACGCGCTACTCGCGCATCAGCTTCGACGAGGCCATCACCCGCAATCTGCAGGTGATGGACGGCGCTGCGTTCGCGCTGTGCCGCGACCAGAAGCTGCCGATCAAGGTCTTCAGCATCTTCAAGCCCGGCGCGCTGAAGCGCGTCGTGCAGGGCGAGGACGAGGGCACGCTGGTCCACGTTTGAAGACGAACCAACCGAGACGACAGAGATCATGAGCACTGCAGACATCAAGAAGAACGCCGAAGCCAAGATGGCCAAGTCCGTCGAGTCGCTGAAGGGCGAACTGCACAAGATTCGCACCGGCCGCGCCCACCCCGGCATCCTCGATCAGGTCAGCGTCGACTACTACGGCTCCATGGTGCCCATCTCGCAGGTGGCCAACGTCACGTTGCTGGATGCCCGCACCATCTCCGTCCAGCCCTGGGAGAAGGGCATGGGTGCCAAGATCGAGAAGGCCATCCGCGAGAGCGACCTTGGCCTGAACCCGGCCTCGCAGGGTGACCTGATCCGCGTGCCCATGCCTCCGCTGACCGAGGAGCGCCGCAAGGACCTGACCAAGGTCGTGCGCAATGCCGGCGAGGATTCCAAGGTGGCCGTGCGCAACCTGCGCCGCGACGCCAACGAGCAGGCCAAGAAGCTGCTCAAGGACAAGGAAATCGGCGAGGACGATGAGCGTCGCAGCCTCGACGAAGTGCAGAAGCTCACCGACCGCGTGATCGCCGAGATCGACAAGCTGATCTCGGCCAAGGAAGCCGAGATCCTGGCGGTTTGAGCGCGGTCCTCACCGTGTCGCGAGAACGCCCCGCGCCGCCGCGCCATGTGGCCATCGTCATGGATGGCAATGGCCGCTGGGCCAAGAAGCGCTTCCTGCCGCGCTTCTTCGGCCACAAGGCGGGCGTGGACACGCTGGTCAAGGTCGTGCAGGCCTGCATAGACCGCGACATCGAGCACCTGACCGTATTCGCCTTTTCCAGCGAGAACTGGAAGCGCCCCAGCGACGAGGTTTCGGGCCTGATGGGCCTGGTGCTGGCCGCCGTCAGCCGCTATCTTGCCAAGATGGGTGCAATGGGCGTGCGCATCCGCATCGTCGGCGACCGCGATGCGGTGTCCGACAAGCTGCGCAATGCCTGGAACGAGGCCGAGACCAGCACCGCCCACAACAGCAAGCTGACACTCAACGTCGCCTTCAACTACGGCGGTCGCTGGGACATCGTGCAGGCCTGCCGCAAGGCCATGGCTGCCGGTGTGACGCCCGAGGAGCTGACCGAGGCCCGGCTGACGGAGTTCATGGCCATGGCCTACGCGCCCGACCCTGACCTCTTCATCCGCACCGGCGGCGAGGTGCGCATCAGCAACTTCCTGCTCTGGCAGGCGGCCTACACCGAGTTCGTGTTCTCCGACTGCCTGTGGCCGGAGTTCGGCGACCGCGAGCTGGATGCGGCCATCGCCGCCTTCCATGAGCGCGACCGCCGCTTCGGCGGCGTCAAGGAAGCGGCCGCCGCGGCCTGAACCGGATCCCCTCATGCTGAAGACCCGCGTCATCACCGCCGTCGTGCTGCTGGCCGTCCTGCTGCCGGTGCTCTTCCAGGCCTCGCCCTGGCCCTTCGCCTGGGTGACCGTCGCCCTGATGGGGGCGGCCGGCTGGGAATGGGCGCGGCTCAATGGCCTGCCGGGCACAGGTGCCCTGGCGGCCGGCGTGGCGCTGGCGCTGGCCTGCGTCTGGACGCTGCTGATCGGCGGCCTGGATGCGCCGCCGGCCTGGATCTGGTCCCTGGCCAGCCTCGTCTGGGTGCTGGGCGGCGCCTTCGCGCTGCGCGGCGGCCCGGCTGGTTGGCCGCGCATCGCGCGCGGAACCCGGCTGGTGCTCGGCGCCTTGCTGCTGTGGGGCGCCTGGCTCGCCATTGCCCAGGCCAAGGTGCATGGCATCAACTTCATCCTGTCGGTGTTCTGCCTCGTCTGGATGGCGGACATCGCCGCCTACTTCGGCGGCCGCGCCTTCGGTCGGCGCAAGCTCGCGCCGGCCATCAGCCCGGGCAAGAGCTGGGAGGGCGTCTGGAGCGGCCTGGCCGGCGTCATCCTGCTGGGCTTCACCTGGGTGCATGTCATCGACGTGAAGCTGGCCGTGGATTCGCCCAGCCTCTACACGCTGCTGGTGCAGCGCCACGGCTGGGTGTCCCTGCTGGCCCTGGTCTTCCTGGCCGCGATGAGCGTCGTCGGCGACCTGTTCGAGTCCCTCGTCAAGCGCGCCGCCGGCGCCAAGGACAGCAGCGGACTGCTGCCCGGCCATGGCGGTGTGCTGGACCGCATCGACGCGCTGCTGCCGGTGTTCCCGCTGGCCCTTGCCCTGATCAGCCTATGAACCGCCGCCAACGCGTCTGCGTGCTGGGATCCACCGGCTCCATCGGCGTCAACACGCTGGACGTCATCGCCCGCCATCCCGATCGCTACGAGGTCGTCGCGCTGAGCGCGATGAGTCGCGTCGACGAATTGCTGCAGCAATGCCTGACCTGGAAGCCGCGCTTCGCCGTCATGCCCCTGCGCGGGGCAGCCGCCGAACTGCGCACGCGGCTGCGTGAGGCCGGCAGCCCGACCGAGGTGCTGGACGGCGCCGCAGCTCTGGCTGACATCGCAGCCCACCCGGACGTCGACACCGTCATGGCCGCCATCGTCGGCGCCGCCGGCCTCGCGCCGGCCATCGCCGCGGCCCGGGCCGGCAAGCGCCTGCTGCTGGCCAACAAGGAGGCCATCGTCGTCGGCGGCGCGCTCTTCATGGCCGCGGTGGAGCAGGGCGGCGCCACGCTGCTGCCCATAGACAGCGAGCATTCGGCCATCTTCCAATGCCTGCCGGAGGACCGTGCCACCTGGCACGAGCGCATCGACCACATCGTCTTGACCGCCTCCGGCGGTCCCTTCCGCAGCCGCGACCCGAAGACGCTGGCCGACGTGACGCCCGACCAGGCCTGCGCCCACCCCAACTGGGTCATGGGTCGCAAGATCTCGGTGGACTCGGCCACGATGATGAAAAAAGCGCTGGAGGTCATCGAGGCGCGCTGGCTGTTCAACCTTGCTCCCGAGCAGATCCGGGTGCTGATCCATCCGCAGAGCATCATCCACTCGATGGTGGTCTGCCGCGACCAGTCGGTGCTGGCCCAGCTCGGCACGCCGGACATGCGCGTACCCATCGCCTATGGCCTGTCCTTCCCCGAGCGCATCACCTCGGGCGCCGGCCGGCTGGACCTGCTGACGACGCCCAGCCTCTCGTTCGAGGAGGCGGACGCCGTGCGCTTCCCCGGTCTGCACCTGTCCTGGCAGGCGCTCAAGGCTCCCGAGGGCAGCACCACGGTGCTGAACGCAGCCAACGAGATCGCCGTCGACGCCTTCCTGAACGGCCGTCTGCGCTTCGACCGCATCCACGCGGTCAACTCGCAATGCCTGGCCGACGTTCAGCCCGGTGACTGCGCCAGCATCGAGGCGCTGCTGGATCTTGACGCCCGCGCCCGCGCCCACGCGACCCGACTGCTGTGACCACCCTGATCGCCTTCCTTGCCGCGCTGGCCCTGCTGATCGCGGTCCACGAATGGGGCCACTACCGCGTCGCGCGGGCCTGCGGCGTCAAGGTGCTGCGCTTTTCCATCGGCTTCGGCCGCGTGCTGTGGCGCCGCGTCGGCCGCGATGGCACCGAATTCACGTTGAGTGCGCTGCCGCTGGGCGGCTATGTGCGCATGCTGGACGAGCGCGACGGCGCCGTCGCGCCGCAGGAGCGTGAGCAGGCCTTCAACCAGCGCCCGCTGCGCCAGCGTGCGGCCATCGTCGCTGCCGGCCCGGCGGCCAACTGGGTGCTGGCCGTGCTGCTGTTCGCAGCCGTGGCCTGGCTGGGCAGCGAGGTGCCCAAGGCCGTGCTCGGCACGCCGCCGGCGGGCTCCCTGGCCGAACGCGCCGGCCTGCATGCCGGCGACTGGGTGCGCGCCACATCGTCCGACGGCCAGCAATGGCAGGACGTGGCCTCCCTGCCCGAGCTGCAGTCCGCCATCGTGCGCGCCCAGGCGCTGGGCGAGCCGCTGCAGCTGTCGGTCACCGGCGCCCAGGGCCATGGCTCGCGCAGCGTCCACCTGGAGACCGAACGCCTGGCCGGCCGGGCGCCGGATGCCAGCCTGTTCAACGAAATCGGCCTGGCGCCGCTGGCCGAGCCGCTGCTCCGCCAGGTCGGCGCCGGCGGCGCAGGCGCGGCGGCCGGCCTGCAGGCGGGCGACCGTGTGCTGTCCATCGACGGCCAGCCCGTACCCGACGCCGGCTTCCTGCGCGACGCCATCCGCCGCGCCCATGACGGCGAGCGGCCGCGCACGATGGCCTGGCGCGTCGATCGCGGTGGCCAGGCCGTCGAACTGCTGGTCACGCCGCGGCTGGCCGACGACGCCGGGCAGCGCGTCGCGAAGCTGGAGATCGTTGTCGGCGCGCCGCCCGAGCGCGTGTTCGTCAGCTATGGGCTGGTCGACGGCCTGTGGCGTGGCGTCGAGCAGAGCTGGGACATGGCGGCCACGACCGTGCGGCTGCTGGGCCGCATGCTGGTCGGCGAGGCCTCGCTCAAGAACCTCAGCGGCCCACTGACCATCGCCGACTACGCCGGCCAGTCGGCCCGGGCCGGCCTCGCACCCTATCTGGACTTCCTCGCCAAGATCTCGCTCAGCCTCGCGGTGCTGAACCTGCTGCCGCTGCCGATGCTGGACGGCGGGCACCTCATGTATCATCTTTTCGAGGGTCTGAGTGGCCGCCCCGTCTCCGAATGGTGGCAACGGCAACTGCAGCGCGCTGGTGCGCTGATCCTGATGCTGATGATGGCCTTGGCCCTTTCCAACGACGTCGCCCGCTTCGCGGGTTGGCACTGAAACTCCCCGTTCCCCATGTCCTTTTCTTTCAGTTCGGGAGCGAAGCGTCGCCCCTCACTCCTGGCTTTGGCTCTCGTGGGGATGTTCCAGTCGGGCGCCGCCTGGGCGGTCGATCCGTTTGTCCTGAAGGACATCCGTGTCGAAGGCCTGCAGCGCACCGACCCGGGCACCGTGTTCGCGTCGCTGCCCTTCCGCATCGGCGACACCTACAACGATGAGAAGGGCGCAGCTGCGCTGCGCGCGCTGTTTGCCACCGGCCTGTTCAAGGACGTGCGCATCAGCATCGACGGCAGCGCCGTCGTCGTCATCATCGACGAGCGCCCCATCATCGCCAACGTCAACTTCGCCGGCCTGAAGGAGTTCGACACCGAGGCGCTGACCAAGTCGCTGAAGGATGTCGGCATCGGCGAAGGCAAGCCCTTCGACAAGGCGCTGGCCGACCGCGCCGAGCAGGAGCTCAAGCGCCAGTACCTGACGCGCAGTCTCTACGGCGCCGAGGTGACGACGACGATCACGCCGATCGAGCGCAACCGCGTCAACGTCAGTTTCAACGTGACCGAGGGCGAGCCAGCCAAGATCGCCGAGATCCGCATCCTGGGCAGCAAGGTGTTCTCCGAGAGCACGCTGCTGGGCCTGCTGGAGCAGACCACGACCGGCTGGCTGACCTGGTACACCAAGACCGACCGCTACTCACGCGCCAAGCTGAACGCGGACCTGGAAACCATCCGCAGCTACTACCTGAACCGCGGCTATCTGGAGTTCAACGTCACCTCCACGCAGGTGACGATCTCGCCGGACAAGCAGAGCATCAGCATCGCCATCACCGTCAGCGAGGGCCAGCCCTACACGGTCACGGGCATCAAGCTCGAAGGCGACTACCTGGGCCGCGAGGAGGACTTCAAGCACCTCGTCTACCTCAAGCCCGGCCAGCCCTACCAGGGCGAGGCCGTCGCGACGACGACGCGCGCCTTCAGCGATCTGTTCGGCACCTATGGCTACGCTTTCGCGCGGGTGGACAGCAAGCCCGAGATCAACCGCGAGACCGGCCAGGTGGTCGTCACCTTCGTCGCCGAGCCGCAGCGCCGCGTCTACGTGCGCAAGGTCATCCTGTCGGGCAACTCGCGCACGCGCGATGAGGTCATCCGCCGCGAGTTCCGCCAGTTCGAGGCGGCGTGGTACGACGGCCAGAAGATCAAGGCTTCGCGCGACCGCGTCGAGCGCCTGGGCTACTTCAAGGACAAGGAAGTCACCATCGACACCCAGGAGGTGCCGGGCGCACAGGACCAGGTCGACGTGATCCTGACCGTCGTCGAGCGTCCCACCGGCGCCATCACGGTCGGCGCCGGCTATTCCAGCCAGACCAAGCTGTCCTTCACCGGCTCCATCCGCCAGGACAACGTCTTCGGCTCGGGCAACTACCTCGGCATCGACGTGGCCACGGCAAGCACCGGCCGCCAGCTGCAGGTCAGCACCGTGGACCCGTACTTCACGGTGGACGGCGTGTCGCGCGCCATCGACGTGTTCTACCGCACCACCAAGCCGATCAACACGCTGGGTGAGGAGTACCAGTACATCACCAAGGGCGGAGCGATCCGCTTCGGCGTGCCCTTCTCCGAGGTCGACACCGTCTTCTTCGGCGTCGGCTACGAGCAGACCAGCATCACGACGTCCAAGGGCCTGCCCAACAGCTACTTCCTGTTCGCCAACCAGTTCGGCCAGCGCAGCAACTCCGTGCCGCTGACCATAGGCTGGCAGCGCGACAGCCGCGACAGCGTCATCACGCCGATGAGGGGGCGCTACCAGCGCGTCAACGTCGAGGCCAGCGTCATCGGGGACGCGCAGTACGCGCGCGCCAACCTGCAGTACCAGCAGTACTTCGAGATCACCAACAAGATCACGCTGGGCCTCAACAGCGAACTGGGCTGGGGCGTGGGCCTGGGCGGCAAGCCCTACCCGATCTTCAAGAACTTCTACGGTGGCGGCCTGGGCTCGGTGCGGGTCTTCGAGGCCGGCTCGCTGGGTCCGGTCGACGTGACCGGCTCCTACAGCGGCGGCAACCGTCGCGTCAACGTCAATGCCGAGCTCTATCTGCCGGTGCCCGGCAGCGGCAACGACAAGAGCTTCCGCATCTTCGGTTTCATGGACGCCGGCAACGTCTGGGGCGAGAAGGAGAAGCTCCAGTTCGACAGCATCCGTGCGTCGGCGGGTCTGGGCCTGTCCTGGATCTCCCCGATGGGGCCGCTGCGCCTCAGCTATGGCCAACCTATCCGCAAGCAACGCACGGATAGAATCGAGAAATTCCAATTCCAGATCGGGACTGCATTCTGATGATGAGCAAGCTCTTGCAATCGGTGGCTCTGGCCGCTTCGATGATGGTGGCCGCCTCGGCCGTGCAAGCCCAGGAACTGAAGATCGGCTACGTCAACAGCGAGCGGGTGCTGCGCGAGGCCAACCTGGCCAAGACCGCACAAGCCAAGCTGGAAGCCGAGTTCGGCAAGCGCGAGAAGGATCTGCGCGACCTGGAAACGAAGCTGCGCGGTGCCGCCGAGAAACTGGAGAAGGACGCGCCGACGCTGTCCGAGAACGAGCGCAACCGTCGCCAGCGTGACGTGGTCGAGCAGGAACGCGACCTGCAGCGCAAGCGCCGCGAATGGCAGGAAGACCTGAACCAGCGCAAGCAGGAAGAACTGTCCGCCGTGGTCGACAAGGCCAACCGCGTGATCAAGCAGATCTTCGACGCCGAGAAGTACGACCTGATCCTGCAGGACGCCATCCACTTCAGCGCCCGCGTCGACATCACCAAGAAGGTGATCGACCAGCTGAACGCGCAGAAGTAAGCCGGTCCGACATGAGCCCGACGCCCGTCGCGCTCTCCGAACTGATCGCCGCCTTGGGCGGCGATTTGCTTGGTGGCGCCGAAATCCGCATCGCCGGCATTGCGCCCCTGGACGAGGCGGGCGCGCAGAGCATCAGCTTTCTCGCCAATCCGCGCTACCAGGCGCAGCTCGCCACGACGGCGGCCGCCTGCGTCATCGTCGCGCCCGCCCTGGCCGAGGCGGCCGCGGCCCGTGGCGCGGCCATCGTCACGCCCGACCCCTACCTGTACTTCGCGCGCCTCACGCAATGGTGGGCGGCGCGCACGCGTCCGACGCCCGAGGCCGGCGTGCATCCGAGCGCCATCGTGTCGCCGGACGCCCGGTTGGGGCAGGGTGTGAGCATCGGCCCGCTGGCCGTCATCGAGGCCGGTGCAGTCATCGGCGACCATGCCAGCATCGGTGCGCACAGCGTCGTGGAGCGCGGGGCGACGGTGGGCGAGCACACGAGGCTCGCGCCGCGCGTCGTGCTGGGCCATGGCTGCCGCATCGGCGCGCGCGGCATCATGCACAGCGGTGTCGTCATCGGCGCCGACGGCTTCGGCTTCGCGCCGAGCAAGAACGGCTACGTGAAGATCGAGCAGTTGGGCAACGTGACCATCGGCGACGACGTCGAGATTGGCGCCAACACCTGCATCGACCGCGGCGCGCTTGCCGACACCGTCATCGAGGATGGCGTGAAGCTGGACAACCTGATCCAGATCGCCCACAACGTTCACATCGGCCGCAACACGGCCATGGCCGGCTGCGCGGCGGTTGCGGGCTCGACGCGCATCGGCGCCAACTGCACCATAGGTGGCGCGGCCAACATCGTCGGTCACCTGACGCTGGTGGACGGCGTGCACATCTCGGCCGCGACGACGATCACGCGCAGCATCACCGAGCCGGGCGTCTACAGCGGCCCCCACCCCTTCGAAGAAAATTCCAGCTGGCAGAAAAACGCGGCAACGCTGCGCCAGCTCCATACCCTGCGCGACCGTGTGCGCGCGCTGGAGAAGAAATGAACGACGAGATCCAACCCCTGACGATGGACATCCACGAGATCCTGAGGCGCCTGCCGCATCGCTACCCCATCCTGCTGGTGGACCGCGTTGTCGAGCTGGTCAAGGGCGAGCGCATCCGTGCGATCAAGAACGTCTCCATCAACGAGCCCTTCTTCCTCGGCCATTTCCCGCACCGCCCGGTGATGCCCGGCGTGCTCATCCTCGAGGCGCTGGCCCAGGCCGCGACGCTGCTGGCCCTGCGCAGCATGGACATGGTGCTGGACGAGAAGTCGGTCGTGTACTTCGCCGGCATCGACGGTGCGCGTTTCAAGCGCCCGGTGGAGCCCGGCGACCAGCTCGTGCTGGAAGTGACGCTGGGCCGCGCCAAGGCCGGCATCTACAAGTTCACCGCCAGGGCCCTGGTGGGCGACCAGGTCGCGGCCGAGGCCGAGCTGATGTGCACGATGCGCCGCATCGAGGCCTGACCCCGCGCTTCAGATGGCCATCCACCCCACCGCCATCGTCGACCCCGGCGCGCAACTTGACAGCAGCGTCGAGGTCGGCGCGTACTCGCTGATCGGCCCGCACGTGAAGATCGGCGCCGGCACCAAGATCGGCCCGCACGTCGTCATCGAAGGCCACACGACCATCGGCTGCGACAACCGCTTCTTCCAGTTCAGCTCCATAGGCGCAGCCAACCAGGACAAGAAGTACGCCGGCGAGCCGACGACGCTGGTCATCGGCGATCGCAACACCATCCGCGAGTTCTGCACGCTGAACGTCGGCACGGTGCAGGACCGCGGCGAGACGACGGTGGGCAACGACAACTGGATCATGGCCTACTGCCACCTGGCCCATGACGTCGTCCTCGGCAACGACTGCGTGCTGGCCAACAACGCGACGCTGGCCGGCCATGTGCAGGTGGGCGACTGGGTGACCGTCGGCGGCCTGACTGGCGTGCTGCAGCGCATGCGCATCGGCGATCACGCGATGATCGGCTTCCAGGCCCATGTGGCCCAGGACGTGCCACCCTTCATGACGGTGGACGGCAACCCGCTGGCAGCGCGCGCGGTCAACGTCGTAGGCCTGAAGCGCCGGGACTTCAGCGCCGAGCGCATCGCCGTCATCCGCCAGATCTACAAGCTGCTCTACCGCAGCGGCCACACGCTGGACGAGGCCAAGGCGGCCATCGCGGCGCTGCGCGGCACGGACGGCGGCGGCGCCGATGGCGACATCGACAACATGCTGACCTTCCTCGCCGCCTCCACGCGCGGCATCGTGCGCTGAGCTGAATGACCGGATCCGCGCCACGCTTCGGATTCGTGGCCGGCGAGGCCAGCGGCGATCTGCTGGCCAGCCTGCTGCTGCAAGGCCTGCGCGCGCGCTGGCCGGCGCTGACCTCGCAGGGCATAGGCGGTCCGCGCATGATCGCCCAGGGCTTCGAGACCTGGTGGCCGCACAGCAAGCTGTCGCTGTTCGGCTATGTGGATGTGCTGATGAACCTGCGCGAGCTGCTGGCCATCCGCCGCCGACTCGGCACGCGCCTCATCTCAAGCCGCCCCGACGTCTTCATCGGCGTAGACGCGCCGGACTTCAACTTCGGCCTGGAGACGCGGCTGCGCGAGGCGGGCATCAAGACGGTGCACTTCGTCTGCCCATCCATCTGGGCCTGGCGGCCCGAGCGCGTCGAGACCATCCGGCGCGCGGCCGACCATGTGCTGTGCCTGTTCCCGTTCGAACCCGAGATCCTGCACCGGGCCGGCATAGGCGCGACCTACGTGGGCCATCCGCTCGCCGACGCCATCCCGATGGACGTGCCGCGCGTCGCCGCCCGCGAGGCCCTGGCGCTGCCGGAAGGCGACACCGTCATCGCGCTGCTGCCCGGCAGTCGCCGCAGCGAGATCAACTACATCGCGCCGGCGCTGATCGGCGCGGCGCGGCTGCTTGCCGGGCCGGGCCGCCGTTTCGTGATGCCCATCGTGCCGGGCCTGCGCGGCCTCGTCGAGCCCATGCTGGGCGGTGCCGACATCCGGCTGGTCGACGGCCAGTCCCACGCGGCGCTGGCGGCCTGCGACCTGACGCTGGTGGCCAGCGGCACGGCCACGCTGGAGGCGGCACTGTTCAAGCGGCCCATGGTTGTCGCCTACCGCATGAATGCGCTGAACTGGTGGCGCATGAAGGGTAGGGGCCTGCTGCCCTGGGTGGGCCTGCCCAACATCCTGGCGCGCGACTTCGTCGTGCCTGAGCTCATCCAGCAGGACTGCACGCCCGAGAACCTCGCCCGCGAGGCCGAGGGCCTGCTCGCCGACGCGCCGCGTTGCGCGGCCCTGCACGAGCGCTTCATCCAACTCCACGAGCTGCTGCGGCAAGACACCGCGCGGCGTGCCAGCGATGCCATTGCGACGCTCATCGGCGCCTGAGCAGGGCGCGCTCGACTGGACGCCACCCGGCCTCGTCGCCGGCGTGGACGAGGCCGGCCGAGGGCCGTTGGCGGGGCCGGTGTTCGCGGCGGCCGTCATCCTCGACGACCTGCAGCCGATCGCTGGCCTGGCCGATTCCAAGGCGCTGACGGCGGCCCGGCGCGCGCGTCTGTATGACGAGATTCGTGCCAAGGCGCTGTGCTGCTGCATCGCCCACGCGACGACCGAGGAGATCGACCGCATCAACATCCTGCAGGCCACGATGCTGGCCATGCAGCGTGCCGTCAACGGCCTGCGCCTCAAGCCCGCCCTGGTGCGCGTCGACGGCAACCGCCTGCCGGTGCTGCCGATGCCGGCCGAGGCCATCGTGAAGGGCGATGCCACGGTGCAGGCCATCTCGGCCGCCAGCATCCTCGCCAAGGTGGCGCGCGACCTGTTCTGCCAGCAGATGCACGAGAGCCATCCGCAGTACGGCTTTGCCACGCACAAGGGCTATGGCACGCCCGAACACCTCGCCGCGCTGCGCGAGCATGGCGCCAGCCCCTGGCACCGGCGCTCGTTCGCGCCGGTGCGGGAGAACCTCCGATGAGCGCTCAGATCCAGCACATCACCTCGCGCGACAACCCCGCGCTCGTGCGGCTGCGCAAGCTGACGGCCGACGCCGGCGGCTACCGCAAGACCGGCAGCGTCTGGATCGAGGGCGACCACCTGCTGCGCGCGGCGCTGCAGCGCGGCTGGACGCCGTCGCTCGTCGTGCTGACCGAGGCCGCGATGCAGGACGCGCGCCTGGCCGCGCTGGCGGAGGCCGCGCCGCGTGCGCTGGTCGTGCCCATGGCCCTGTTCAAGGCCCTCAGCGGCCTGGAGTCGCCGGCCCAGATCGGCGCCGAGCTGACGCTGCCCGTGGCGCCCGCCATCGTCCCCGACGCCGCCAGCGTCGTGCTGGACCGGCTGCAGGACGCAGGCAATGTCGGCGCCATCCTGCGCAGCGCGGCGGCCTTCGGCGTGCGCCAGGTGCTGGCCCTGAAGGGCACGGCGGCGCTGTGGTCCCCCAAGGTCGTGCGTGCGGGGCAGGGCGCCCATTTCGGGCTGCGCCTCGTCGAGGGCCTGGCGGCCGACGACCTTGCCGCGCTTGCGGTGCCGCTGATCGCCACCAGCTCGCACACCGAGCATGTGCTGAACCGCGTCGCGCTGCCGTCGCCCTGCGCCTGGGTCATGGGCCACGAGGGCCAGGGCGTGTCGCCCGCGCTGATGGCGCGCTGCGCGTTGACTGTGGGCATCCCGCAGCCGGGCGGCGAGGAATCGCTGAACGTCGCCGCCGCGGCGGCTATCTGCCTCTACGAAAGCCAGCGCCAGCACGGCTGACGCGGCCCTCGGTTCCAGGCGTTTGCGACTTGCAATCGAGAATGATTCTCATTACAGTCACGCCATGCTGCCCGTCGCCCCCTCGCCCAAGCCCCCGGGACAGAACCAGGCCCGTTACCTCGACAGCGCGACGCTGCTCGGCCCGCGTGGCGAGGTCTTCATCGTCCACCAGCAGCAGGTCTACCGCCTGCGCGTCACGGCCCAGGGCAAGCTCATCCTGACCAAGTAGGGGCCACGCCGCCCCGCCCCCAACGCGCCAGCCAGCCGCCGCCCGCCCGCGCCTCGCATGGAGATCCGCCATGGCCGATACCTGCTGCGCCGCGCATGCCAGCGTCCCTCCCGCCCCGGGCTCGCGCCGTCGCCGCCTGTGGGAGCTGGGAAGCCATGCCCATTGCCCCGTCGTCGGCGTCTGCGTGCCGCTGGAGCGCGTGCGCCAGCTTGCCAGGAAGCTGCAGGGCGACGAGGACGACTACACGCTGCACTGCAGCCTCGTCACGGCCGCCGCGCGCCGCAACGCGGTGTCCGAGGCCTTGCAGAAGGATCTGGAGCAGCGCTTCGCGCCGGACCTGCGCAGCGCCGGCCAGGCCAAGTGCCGCGACGCGCTGATGAGCTGGTGGCGTGCCCGCGCGGTGCAGGGCGAGGCTGTTGCCGGCGCGCTGTGGGCGACACTGACCCATGCGCGCTGCGACGACTGGCTGGAGATGCGCGTGCTGGGCCAGGTGCACATGCTGCAGCATCAGCTCGGCGCCGCGCAGCGCGTGGACCTGGCCCGCCACCGCGAACTGGTCGCCGAGCACCAGGCGCTGGCGCGCGACTACGCCGAGGTGCAGCAGCGCGTGACGGCCTGGAGCGTGGAACGCGCCCGCGAGCAGCAGGCCTGGGAGCAGGAGCGCATGCAGCAGCGGGCGCTGCACATCGGCTTGCAGACCCAGCTGGCGCAGGCGCAGGAGCTGCTGCAGTTGTGGCAGGGCAGCCGCCCGGACCTGCCCGAGCGCGAGGCTTTGCGCGAGCGCCTGGCCGAGCAGGTGGAGCGCAACCAGACGCTGCAGCGCGAGCTCAACCGGCTTGCGGTGCGGGCGCCCGTGGCGGGCGAGCCGTCCCGGGCCGAGCCGGCCGCGCCGCCGGAGGAGGCCGAGACCGTGACGCTGCTGAACCGCGTGGTGCTCTGTGTCGGCGGGCGCGGCGGCAGCGTGCCGCAGTACCGGCAGGCCGTGGAGGGCTGTGGCGCGCAGTTCCTGCACCACGATGGCGGCAGCGAGCACCGACCGGCGCAGCTGGAGCCGCAACTGGCTGCGGCCGACCTCGTCATCTGCCAGACCGGTTGCATCAGCCACGACGCCTACTGGCGCGTCAAGGATCATTGCAAGCGTCACCACAAGAAATGTCTGTACCTTGAGTCGCCGAGTGCGAGCGGCCTTCGGCGCGCGTTAGGTTCGCTGAGTGCGGGGGAGCGTGCGGAAGCAGCTGCCCACCAAGCCGGCCAGAACGACTGAGTCAGTCTGGCCGGCTTGGTTACCGCATCAGGCTGCAAGCGGCGTGGAAGCAGCGCATTGGCGTGCCGGTTTCGCCCGCCGGGCGGGCGACCACACCAGTCACGGCGACACGGCGTTCACCGTCCCGATGTTCGACGAGTTCATGAAGCGCATCATGCCTGGTGAGGCCTGGAGGTAGGCCACGCTATGAGCGACCAACATCATGTGGGCGACGAGTCCCGCCTCAGCGGGTGAACACCCTGAGGTCCGCTTCCGCTTCAGAGCCGCCCTCCGCTAATCAGAGCGCAATTCTTGTGTTCCCTCGGCAATCTGCAATGGCAACCAGATCGCGGGTATAGATCCCGTCGGCCGCAGCAAGAGTTGCGTCTTCGTCGACACGCTAGGCCGAGGCGCGTTCGAGCGTGCGCTGGCGCAGGCAGCGGCTGAGGGGTGGCACCGGCCGCCTGAGGTGCAGTCCTCAGAGCCATCCCTTTCAAGGTCTTTTCCCGAGGGCTAGTTTGAGCACACGGGCGGTGGAGACATGGGAGCGAGCAATGGAGCCTTCGACATAGCCCCTGGCTTGTTCCGCCTTGGGCGCGCGCTTGGAAGTGGCCAGTTGCTTGGGGCTCATGCGCTCGGCCAGCAGCAGCAGGCGCTCGACAAGCTGGCCAGGATCGTCATCCGCGCCCAGCCATTGTTGGCTCGGCACGATGCGCAGCATC
>NZ_JAFAGT010000034.1 GCF_019237615.1 Roseateles sp.
AAAGATGAACTCCCCGTCCTGTGGCTGTCGTTCGATGATCTCCATGCACCGCCCGAGAAGCGGCACGCGCTGATGGTTGCCAATCTTCTTTCTTGGGTCCTTGCGGTCGCGGATCAGGACTGTTCGGTCCTTGCGGTCGAGATCGGCCCAGCGCAGCCCGCAGATCTCGCTGGGCGGCCGGAAGCAGCTGTCCAGGATGAAGTCGAACACATCCATGGTGAGGCTGCGCGAATGCAACCTGAACCACGCCCGCAGCGCGTCGAGCTCGGCTCGGGTTGGCCGGCGGTCGCGTTCGTTGCTCCGCGCCAGCATGCCCATGTGTGACAGCGCATCGCGGGCGTCTTCAACCACGCCTCGGGGGGCATGGATGCGCCACATGGACCTGGCCACCTTCAGCACCGAGCCCAGATAAGTCAGGTCGATTGAAGCCGTGACGCCCTTCACCCGGCGATCGTCGACGATGTACTTGACGATGCGCTCGGCCGTCAGCGAGCTAACTTGGACTGAGCCCAGACCGGTTTTGTGGTCTGCGATCCGGTTCAGTGTCCAGGCCTTGTTCTTTCCAAACGGCTTGGCCTTGGAGACCTCGTCGGTATAGCGCTTGACTAGGTCGGCTACCGTCGTCTTGGACGTCGGTGAGACCAGGCCGGCAAGTCCGGCCTCAAGGTCGATTTCGACCTGGCGCGCCCAGCTTTCGGCGAGGGCCTTTGTCGCAAAAGTCTTGGTGTACGTCGGTGCGCCGGATCGGCGCACCTGAGCACGCCATTTGCCGTTCAGCTGGATAATTGACGCCATGCCCCTTGGGCCTCCCTGGATGAGACTGCTACGAAAAAGCCATCCTTGGCTTGGTCGTAGCACTAGCGTAGCAGTCAGAAAGTGCTTCCCAGGGCCAAAACGGGCACTTTCGTGCTACGACAAGAGTTTGAAAATGCCGGTTTTCCTAGAAAAATCAATGGCTTATAGCCCATGGCGCCTGTCGGTCGCGCCCATGATGGATTGGACCGACAGGCATTGCCGCTACTTCCGCCGGCTCATCACCCGCCACACGCTGCTCTACACCGAGATGGTGACGACGGGCGCGTTGCTGCATGGCGACCAGCCGCGCCACCTGGACTTCAACGCCGAGGAGCACCCGGTCGCGCTCCAACTGGGCGGCAGCGAGCCCGCGGACCTGGCCGCCAGCGCGCGGCTGGCCGAGCGCTGGGGCTATGACGAGGTCAACCTGAACTGCGGCTGCCCCAGCGAGCGCGTGCAGAAGGGCGCCTTCGGCGCCTGCCTGATGGCCGAGCCGCAGCTGGTGGCCGACTGCGTGAAGGCCATGCGCGACGCGACGGCGCTGCCCGTCACTGTCAAGCACCGCATCGGCATCGACAAGATCGAGAGCTACGACTTCGTGCGCGACTTCGTCGCCACCGTCGCCGAGGCCGGCTGCGAGGTCTTCATCGTGCATGCCCGCAATGCCTGGCTGCAGGGGCTCAGCCCCAAGGAAAACCGCGAGATCCCGCCGCTGCGCTACGAGCTGGTGGAGCGGCTCAAGCATGAGTTCCCGCAGCTCACCATTGCCATCAACGGCGGCTTGAAGACGGCAGACCAGATCGCCGCGCAACTCGAGGTGCTGGACGGCGTCATGATCGGCCGCGAGGCCTATCACGAGCCCTGGAGCATGGCGCAATGGGACTCGCGCTTCTTCGGTGCGGCCGACCCGGCCGCCAGCCGCGAGCAGGTCGAGGAGCAATGGCTGGCCTATCTGGACCGTCTCCACGCGGCCGGCCGCGCCTGGTCGCATGCGATGCGCCATGCGCTGGGCCTGTGGAACGGCATGCCTGGCGCGCGCCGCTGGCGTCAGGTGTGGAGCGACCACCGCCTCAAGGCGCTGGCACCGCGCGAGGTCGCCCGGCGTGCGACCGCGGCCCGGCTGTCGGGCCTGGCCGTCGCGGCCTGACGCAAGAGAGCCCCATGGACAGCACCGGCTCCGTCCTGCCGCCCGGCGAGCCTCTCTGGAGTCACGGCTTCGATACGGCGCTGGGCCGCTGCGGCCTGGTCTGGAGCGAGCGTGGCATCGTCGCCTCGCTGCTGCCCGAGGCCAGCCCGGCGCGGCTGCGGCAGCATCATCCGGGGGCCCAGCCGACGATGGTGCTGCCGCCCCACATCGCCCAGGCCGTGGACGGCATACGCGCGCTGCTGGCCGGGGAGGTGCCCGACCTGCGCGACATCGTCCTCGACGAGCGTGGCATCCCCGAGTTCCGCCGCCTGGTCCATGCGCTGACCCGCGCCATCCCGCCTGGACAGACCCGCACCTACGGCGAGATCGCCGCCGCCCTGGGCCAGCCCGGCGCCGCGCGCGCCGTGGGCCGTGCCGAGGGCGACAATCCGTTTCCGCCCATCGTGCCCTGCCACCGCGTGATGGGCGCGGGCGGCGAACCCACCGGCTTTTCGGCGCCCGGTGGCATCGAGACCAAGCGGCGTCTGCTGCTCATCGAGGCGCGCGCCGCCGGCCAGCTTGCGGGCGATCAGCAGCCGCTTTTCTAGTCAGCGGGGACAGGGCTGCTCGCCTCGCTCGATCGGTCCATCCCGCAAAATCTTCAGTTATGTCCTTCGCTTCACTGGGCCTGTCGCCCGCCCTGCTGCGCGCCGTGCGCGACCAGGGCTATCACGCCCCTACTGCCGTGCAGGCGGCAGCACTGCCTCCCATCCTGGCCGGTGCCGACGTACTGGCACTGGCGCAGACCGGCTCCGGCAAGACCGCCGCCTTCGCGCTGCCGCTGCTGCAGCGGCTGGTGTCCGCGCCACCGCGGCCGGGCCCGCGCGCGCTGGTGCTGGCGCCCACCCGAGAACTGGCCGCGCAGACGGCCGGACTGCTGCGCGAGCTGGCGGCGCTGCTGCTGCACCGGCCCAAGGTCGCGCTGGCCTTTGGCGGCGTGTCCATCAACCCGCAGCTGATGGCGCTGCGCGGTGGCTGCGACGTGATGGTCGCCACGCCCGGCCGCCTGCTGGACCTGCTGGCGCACAACGGCCTGCAACTCTCCGGCGTGCAATGCCTGGTGCTGGACGAGGCCGACCGCCTGCTGGGCCAGGGCTTCGCCGAGGAGCTGCAGCGCGTGCTGGCGCTCCTGCCGGCGCAGCGCCAGTCGCTGCTGTTCTCCGCCACCTTCCCGGCCGCCGTGCAGGCACTGGCGGGGCAACTGCTGCGCGACCCGGTGCACATCCACATCGAGGAGGCGCCGCCGCAGATCACGCAGCGTGCCATCCAGCTCGACCGCGCCCAGCGCCTGCCTGCGCTCCGCCAGCTGCTGCGCGACGCGGGCTGGGAGCGGGTGCTGGTCTTCGTCGCCAGCCGCTACACGGCCGAGTTGGTGTCGGACAAGCTGTTCGCCCATGGCTTCAAGGCCGGCGTGCTGCATGGCGAGCTGAGCCAGGGCGCGCGCCGCGACGTGCTTGCGGCGCTGAAGGCCGGCGGCGTCAAGGTGTTGGTGGCTACCGACGTGGCCGCGCGCGGCCTGCACGTCGACGCGCTGGACGCCGTCGTCAACTACGAACTGCCGCGCTCCGCGGCCGACTACACCCACCGTATCGGCCGCACCGGCCGCGCGGGCGCGCAAGGTACGGCCGTCAGCTTCATCTGCGCGGACAGTGCCGAGAACGCTGAGAGCCATTTCCGCCTCATCGAGAAGCGCCAGGGCGAGCGCGTGCCGCGCGAGCGGCTGGCCGGCTTCGAGCCGCAGGCCGTGGCGACCGAGGCTCAGGCCACGGGCGGCATCAAGAGCACGACGCGCAAGAGCAAAAAGGACAAGCTGCGCGAGGCAGCGGCTCAGGCTCTGCGTCATGTGCCAGCGGACGGCGGGCGCCAGGATCCTGCGGAATCGAACGAGTAGCGTGGCCGCCCGGCCACCCCCGCGTCCTGTGGGTCGCGCCGTTGCGCCGTTGCGACCCCCTCGGGGCAGGTGTATAAAACCTAGCAACACGACCTAGTCTCACGTTCGTGAGTCACAGGAGGTTGCGGTGAAGCCTCGCACCCATCTGCGGTTGCCAAGCGTCGCAAGTACGCGTGGTGCCGGGAGCGCTTTGCCGTTCGCGCGGGCCCGGTCCGGGTGCGCGCGCGTTCCGACCCTTGACGATGCGGGCGTCGCGCATGTAGCCATGCCGCTGCCTGCGCTGGACACCCTGCGCACGAGGATGGGCATCTCCCTGTCGCGCAGGCGTTTGAAACGCTGCGCAGGCGCCGTCGTGCAGGGGTGCTCCCTGACGACGGCCACCGCGCCGCGCTCGCGCGCCGCCGGCTTCGCGCCCAGAAGCCGGTCCTGAAGGCGAAGAGCGGGGCATCCCGGCCTGCCGCAAAGGTCGGGCGTCAGGAAAGAAGGAGGCAGTCATGGAGCTTCATCTGCAATCACACCACCGGGCATGGCGTACGCCCGACTGGTCGGCAGCCGTCGTGGCGGGCCTCGCCGCAGGAGCGGTGCTGATGGTGCTGGACCTGTGCTGGCCGCTGCTGTTCGGCGACGGCAACTCCTGGGCCACGTCGCACAAGGTGGCCGCGCTGGTGCTGGGCCGCCAGGTGCTGCAGTCCTCCGCGTTCGACCTCGGCGTCGTCGTCACTGCGCTGCTGATCCACTACAGCCTGGGTGCGGTCTCGGGCCTGGTCATCGGCATCACCATCGCCGCCCTGCGCTGCGAGAACAGCCTCGCCATGACGCAGGTCATCGGCTACGTGTTCGGTGTCGTCGTCTACTTCGTGAACTTCTACGTGCTGGCGGCGCTGTTCCCGTGGTTCGCTGAAATGCGCGGCGAGGCCACTTTCCTGGGGCAACTGGCCTTCGGCGTCATCGCCGCGCTGGTCTACCGCCAGCTCAGCCGTGCGCCGGCGGCGACATAGAGCCTACCCGTCACGAGGAGCGGCCGCTCATGTGGATGGTCATCGCACTGCTCGCCATCATCGGCGGCTCGCTGCTGTTCCACGTCCTCAGCCCCTGGTGGACCACGGCGCTGGCGTCGAACTGGCGGCAGATGGACGATACGCTGACGATCACGCTGGTCATCACCGCCATCTTCTTCGTCGTCATCAACCTGTTCATCGTCTACTGCCTGCTGCGCTTTCGACATCGCGCCGGCCGGCGCGCCGCCTACCAGCCCGAGAACAGGCGCCTCGAGCTCTGGCTGATCGGCGTCACGGCGGTCGGCATCGCCGCGCTGCTGACGCCGGGGCTGGTGGTCTATGCAAGCTACATCAAGCCACCGCCCGACGCGTTGCTGCTGGAGGTGGTCGGCCAGCAATGGCAGTGGCGCTTCCGCTTCGTCGGCGCGGCCGAGAAGCTCGGCGCCAGCGACGCCCGCTTCGTCAGCAGCAGCAATCCCATAGGGCTGGACCCCGATGACGCGGCGGCGCGCGCCAACATCGTGATCAACGGCAACGAGGTCCACCTGCCGCTGAACCGGCCGGTCAGGGTGCTGGCGCGCTCCAACGACGTGCTGCACGACTTCTTCGTGCCGCCGATGCGCGCGCGCATGAACATCGTGCCCGGCCAGGTCAGCAGCTTCTGGTTCACACCGACGGTCGCCGGGCGCTTCGAGGCGATGTGCGCGCAGCTTTGCGGCATCGGCCATCCGAATATGCGCGGCACCGTGGTGGTCGAGGACGAGGCGGCCTTCAAGGCCTGGCTGGGCGCGCAGCCGACCTTCGCCGCGATGCTGGCGCCGGCCGCCCCGGTGCAGACCGCTGCGATCGACCTGGTGGCCCGCGGCAAGGCGCTGGCGCAGAGCAAGGGCTGCGTGGGCTGCCACTCGGTCGATGGCAGCACCATCGTCGGCCCGACCTGGAAGGGACTGTTCGGCAAGACAGAGACCTTCGCCGACGGCTCCACCGCGCTGATGGACGCTGCGGCGCTGAGGCACAAGATCCTCGAGCCGCAGTCCAGGACGGTCAAGGGGTTCCAGCCGCTGATGCCCAAGCTCGACATCAAGGACGACGAGCTCGACGCGCTGGTGGCCTACATCCAGGCCGCTCACTGACGGAGGCCAGCCATGAGCAGCGACCATGCCGCCGAAGACCACGCGCCGACGAGCTTCATCACCAGGTACGTCTGGAGCCAGGACCACAAGGTCATTGCCGTGCAGTACGCGAGCACGGCCATCCTCGTGGGCCTGGTCGGCGTGCTGCTGTCCAACCTGATGCGGCTGCAGATCGGCTTCCCCGGCCACTTCGCCTTCATCACGCCGGAGCGCTACTACCAGTTCGTCACCATGCACGGAATGATCATGGTGATCTACCTGCTGACGGCGCTCTTCCTCGGTGGCTTCGGCAACTACCTGATCCCGCTCATGGTGGGCGCCCGGGACATGGTGTTCCCCTACATGAACATGCTGAGCTTCTGGGTCTACCTGCTGTCGGTGGTGGTGCTGATGGCCAGTTTCTTCGCGCCCGGCGGCCCCACCGGTGCGGGCTGGACGCTGTATCCGCCGCAGTCCATCCTGCCCGGCACGCCGGGCCATGACTGGGGCATCATCCTGATGCTGGTCTCGCTGCTGATCTTCATCGTCGCGACGACGATGGGCGGCCTCAACTACGTCACGACCGTGCTGCAGGCGCGCTGCGAGGGCATGACGCTGCTGCGCATGCCGCTGTCGGTGTGGGGCATCTTCACCGCCACGGTACTGGCGCTGCTGGCCTTCCCGGCGCTGTTCGTCAGCGGCGTCATGATGCTGCTCGACAAGACGCTGGGCACCAGCTTCTTCATGCCGGCCCTGGTGTCCATGGGGCAGCTGGCCGGCTACAAGGGTGGCAGCCCGCTGCTGTTCCAGCACCTGTTCTGGTTCTTCGGCCACCCCGAGGTCTACATCGTCGCGCTGCCGGCCTTCGGCATCGTGTCCGACCTCATCAGCGTGCACGCGCGCAAAGCCATCTTCGGCTACCGCATGATGGTCTGGGCCATCGTCATCATCGGCGCGCTGAGCTTCGTCGTCTGGGCCCACCACATGTTCGTGAGCGGCATGAACCCCTGGTTCGGCTTCTTCTTCGCGACCAGCACCCTGATCATCGCGGTGCCCACGGCCATCAAGG
This sequence comes from Roseateles sp., assembly GCF_019237615.1. Taxonomy (GTDB): domain Bacteria; phylum Pseudomonadota; class Gammaproteobacteria; order Burkholderiales; family Burkholderiaceae_C; genus Pelomonas. The sequence goes on from NZ_JAFAGT010000034.1 coordinate 7,052, forward strand.
TCTACAACTGGGTGCTGACGCTGTGGCGCGGCGACATACACCTGTCGGTGCCCATGCTGTTCACGCTGGCCTTCCTGCTGACCTTCCTGGCCGGCGGGCTGACCGGGCTCTTCCTCGGCAACGTGAGCGTCGACATCCCGCTGTCGGGCACCTATTTCGTCGTTGCCCATTTCCACATGGTCATGGGCGTGGCGCCACTGCTGGTGGTGTTCGGCGCGATCTACCACTGGTTCCCCAAGATCAGCGGCCGCATGCTGGACGACAGGCTGGGCCAGCTGCACTTCTGGACCACTTTCATCGGCACCTACCTGATCTATTTCCCCATGCACTACCTCGGCGTGCTGGGCATGCCCAGGCGCTACTACAACTTCGACGGCTACAAGTTCATCCCGCAGTCGGCGCATGAGCTGAACGCCTTCATCACCATCGTCGCACTGGTCGTCGGCGCCGCGCAGCTGGTGTTCGTCTTCAACCTGGTGTGGAGCGTCTTCCGCGGCCGTCGGGCCGGACCCAACCCCTGGCGCGCCGCGTCGCTGGAATGGTTCACGCCGCAGACGCCGCCGGCGCATGGCAACTGGGGGCCGGTGCTGCCGGTGGTGCATCGCTGGGCCTATGCCTACAGCGTGCCCGGCGCGGCCGAGGACTTCATCGCCCAGAATGCGCCGGCCGCTGCCGGCGGCCTGGAGCCCGAGGAACATCCGGTCCCGGGCGGCGTTTCCAAGGGAGCGCCGGCATGAACGCCGGCGCACTGCCGGTACCGGCCGCGCTGCAATGGCGCGTGCGGCCGGGAGCGGCACAAAGCGTCGGGCTGTGGGTCTTCATGGCCGTCGCGACGACGCTGTTCTCGCTGTTCGGCGTGGCCTATGTGATGCGGCTGAGCGCCAGCGACGCTGTCGCCATCGGCCTGCCCTGGCAGCTCTGGCTCAGCACGGCGAGCCTGGTGGCGGGCAGCCTGCTGCTGCAGCAGGCCGCGCGGCGCGCGCAGCGCGGCCACGCGTCGCGGGCGCCGCTGCTGGCCGGTGGCGCCTGCGCGCTGCTCTTCGTCGCCTGCCAGGCCTGGGCCTGGGCAGCCTTGCTCGGCGCCAGGGTGTCGTTCACAGGCAACCCGGCCGGCAGCTTCTTCTACGTGCTGACGGCCCTGCATGGGCTGCATGTGCTGGGTGGGCTGCTGGCCTGGGCCTGGGTGCTGCGCGCGCCGGACGCGGCGGCCTGGCGCATCGCGCTGTGCGCCCGCTACTGGCACTTCCTGCTGGCGGTCTGGGTCGTGCTGTTCACCGCCTTGGGCACCCTGGACCCGGAGGTCGCCGCCCGGATATGCGGCAGCCGCTGACGAGGAGCACCGCCATGAGCGCCATCCCCTCCAACGCCACCTCGCAGGCCCCGCTCGCCGGCCTGCGCGGCCTGGTGGCCGACTGGTCGTCCGACCGCCAGGCCTTCCACGTCGCCTGGGGCAAGGTGATGATGTGGATCTTCCTGCTCAGCGACACCTTCATCTTCGGCAGCTTCCTGACCGGCTACATGACGGTGCGCGCGTCGACCACCGTGCCCTGGCCCAACACCAGCGAGGTGTTCTCGCTGCGCGTCGGCGGCGCCGAGTTGCCGCTGCTGCTGATCGCCATCATGACCTTCGTGCTGATCAGCAGCAGCGGCACGATGGCCATGGCTGTGAACTTCGCCTACCAGCGCAACCGCAGGAAGGCGGCGCTGCTGATGCTCGCGACAGCCGCCTTCGGCGTCACCTTCGTGTCCATGCAGGCCTTCGAATGGACCAAGCTCATCCTCGAAGGCGTGCGCCCCTGGGGCAACCCCATGGGCGCGGCCCAGTTCGGGGCCAGCTTCTTCATGATCACGGGCTTCCACGGCCTGCACGTGACGGCCGGCGTCATCTACCTCAGCGTCGTCGCGACAAGGCTGCTGCGCGGCTTCTACGAGAAACGCGGCAACTACCAGATCGTCGAGATTGCCGGCCTGTACTGGCACTTCGTCGACCTGGTCTGGGTCTTCATCTTCGCGGTCTTCTATCTCTGGTGAGATGCATGAGGTGCAGCATGAGCGCTCCGGTCAACTCCCCGCAACATCCTCAACAACAACACCCCATAGGCCTGTACCTCAAGGTCTGGTTGCTGCTGTTCGTGCTCAGCACGATGTCCTACCTGGTCGACTTCTTCCACGTCCAGGGGCTGCTGCGCTGGAGCCTGATCGTCGTCCTGATGCTGCTCAAGGCCGGTCTCATCGTGGCCGTCTTCATGCACATGGCCTGGGAGCGGCTGGCGCTGATCTGCGCCATCCTGCTGCCGCCGCTGGCGCTGCTGGTGCTCGTGGGGCTGATGGCGTCCGAGGCCAACCACACGCTGGTCAGCCGGCTGCTGTTCTTCAAGTAGCGGCAGGGCGCAGCCATGGCCGCCGTCGAGCTCTCGAAGTCGCCGCCGGCCACCAGGCCGCGCTGGCGTGACTATCTGGAGGTGACCAAGCCGAGGGTCGTGGCGCTGATGACCTTCACGGTTGTCGTCGGCATGCTGCTGTCGTCGCATGGCCCGGTGCCATGGCGGCCGATGCTGTTCGGCGTGACGGGCATTGCGCTGGTGGCCGGCGCGGCAGCCGCGATCAACCACCTCGTCGACCGGCGGCTCGACGCCTTGATGGCGCGCACCCGCGGCCGGCCGCTGCCGCGTGGGGCGCTGGGGACGCGCGCCGTCGCGCTGTTCGCCGCGACGCTGGGCGCGACGGGCATGGCGCTGCTGCTGGCCTTTACCAACCCCTTGTGCGCGCTGCTGACGCTGGCCTCGCTGCTCGGCTACGCGGTGGTCTACAGCCGCTTTCTCAAGCATGCGACGCCGCAGAACATCGTCATCGGCGGGGCAGCAGGCGCAGCGCCGCCGCTGCTCGGCTGGGTGGCGATCACGGACCGGGTCGACGCCGGCGCGCTGCTGCTGTTCCTCATCGTCTTCGTCTGGACGCCGCCGCATTTCTGGGCCCTGGCCATCCATCGCCGTGACGACTACGCCAAGGCCGAGGTGCCGATGCTGCCGGTCACGCATGGCGTGCCGTTCACGGCCACCCGAGTGCTCCTGTACGCCGTGGCCCTGCTGCCGATCAGCCTGCTGCCGGTTGCCATCGGCATGAGCGGGCCGCTCTACCTCGTGGCCGCATCTGCGCTGGGCCTGCACTTCATCGGCCATGCCTGGCGATTGAGGCGGGACGCGCGCCGGGCCATGCCGACCTTCCGGTTCTCCATCGTCTACCTGTTCGGGCTGTTCGCCGCGCTGCTGGCCGACCACTACGTGCCCGGCTGACCGCGCATCGACAATCGAGGCACCATGGGCATAGAAATAGAACGCAAATTCCTCGTCGTCGGCGAGAGCTGGCGCCAACCGGCCTCGGCGCAGACCCGTTTCAGCCAGGGCTACCTCAGCCGCGACCCCGCGCGCACGGTGCGCGTGCGCCTGGCGGGCGAACGCGCCTTCCTGACCATCAAGGGCGCCACCCGCGGCGCGACCCGTGCCGAGTTCGAGTACGAGATTCCGGCGGCCGACGCGCAGGCGCTGCTGGCGCTGTGCGATGGGCCGGTGGTCGAGAAGATCCGCCACCTGTGCGAGCACGCGGGCATGAGCTGGGAGGTCGACGAGTTCCTGGGCGCCAACGCGGGCCTGCGGGTGGCCGAGATCGAACTGCAGTCCGAGGACCAGGCCTTCGAGCGCCCGGCCTGGCTGGGCGAGGAGGTCACGGGTGATTCGCGCTACGTCAACGCCAACCTCGCCGTGAGGCCGTTCACCAGCTGGTGACCCGGCGGGCGGGGTTCCCGTCCGGCCAAGGGCCGGGCCGTGCGTGTCACACGCCGGCAATCCGGGCGGACGACGATGCACGACGGGTTTTGTCCGCGTGGTGTCTGCAAGGCGCCGGCTGCCGCCCCTTCGACCCATGCCCCTGCCGCCCTTTCTGTCCTCGCTGCTGAACCGCACCCGTGCCGGCCTCCTCGTGATGCTGGTCCTGGTGCTGCCGCTGCAGGGCGTGGTGCAGTTGGTGGCCGGGGTGCAGGGGCATCGCCATGTGCACACGGGGACGTCGGCGGCGGCACCATGGCAGGCTGCGGCGCTGTCGCTGCTGGGCCAGCCGCTGCGGGCCGCGCTGGAGCGTCTGCATGCAGCCCATGACCCGCGCCTGAGCGGGCCCAAGTTCACGTGGCTGGCGAGCCGCGGGCCGGCCGCCGCGATGCACCAGCACGGCGGCATCCTCCACGCGCATTCGGCCCAGACGCATGACGCGCTCGACGTCGGCGACGCGGCGGACGATGGCCGTCAGGGCAGTGCCACGGCCTTCCTGGCCTGGCTGCCGGCGGTGCCGGCCTTGATGGCGCGTCCGGGCAGCGACCCTCCCGCCGCCTTCGCCTTCGACTGGCGCGACCGTGTGGTCGCGCCGCCGCTGGCGCCGCCTCGCGGCTGATCCCCGGCGCCGCCTGCGCCCATCCCCGTTCCTTGTTCCACCCCGCGTGAAGCGACGGGCGTGCCCGTGCCTGCGCCGCAGGCCTATTCGAGAACAACACCAATGACAGGAATCCGTTCGCCGCGGTGCCGGCAAGCGCGGGGCTTGGCCCCGGCGTCTCCACGACCCGCCATGGCGTTCAAGCCGGCGCTGCTGGCCGGCGCCGGCCTGCTGGCGCTGTCCGCCCAGGGCCAGCCCGAGCCCGCCGCCAGCGCGGTGGCCGAGCTGGAGCGCGTGGAGGTCAGCGGCCGCCACTACGACAACGCCGTCGGCAGCTCCGACGCCGCGTCCCAGGGCAGCATCCGCGCCGAGCTGCTGAAGAGCCGCCCCGCGCTGCGCCCCGGCGAGGTGCTGGAGTTCGTGCCCGGCGTCATCGTCACGCAGCACTCGGGCGACGGCAAGGCCAACCAGTACTTCTTGCGTGGCTTCAACCTCGACCATGGCACCGACTTCGCGACCACCGTCAACGGCCTGCCGGTCAACATGCCCACGCATGGCCACGGCCAGGGCTATTCGGACCTGAACTTCCTGATCCCCGAACTGGTCGATCGCATCGACTACCGCAAGGGGCCTTACTTCGCGAGGAACGGCGATTTCTCCGCCGCCGGCTCGGCCGACATCGCCTACCGCAACACGCTGGACCAGGGCTTCGCCGCGCTGACGCTGGGGCAGCGCCAGTTCCAGCGCTTCGTCGGCGCCGCCTCCACGAGGCTGGACCAGGGGCTCAACCTGCTGGGCGCCGTCGAGGTGCAGCACAACGACGGGCCGTGGACGCTGCCCGAGCAGCTGCGCAAGCACAACGGCGTGCTGACGCTGTCTGGCGGCACGCGTGCCGAGGGCTGGAGCGCCAGCCTGATGGGCTACGACGCGAAATGGACGTCGACCGACCAGGTGCCCGAGCGCCTCATCGCCGCGGGCCGCTACAACGGCCGGCCCTTTGGCCGCTTCGACGCCATCGACACGAGCGACGGCGGCGAGACCCGGCGCGGCAGCCTGTCCGGCGAATGGCATCGCGTGGCCGACGGCGCCGCCACGCGCGTGGCGGCCTACGTGCTGGACTACCGCCTCAAGCTGTACTCCAACTTCACCTATGCGATGGAGCGCCCCGAGGAGGGCGACCAGTTCCTGCAGCGGGACCGGCGCCGCGTCTACGGCTTCAACGCGAGTCGCACGTTCGAGCACCGCCTGGGCGGCCTGCCGGCCCAGACGGAGCTGGGCGTGCAGCTGCGCCACGACCGCATCCGCGTCGGGCTGTTCGACACCGTCGAGCGCCGTATCACGGCGACGACGCGCGAGGACGAGGTGCGACAGACGCAGGGGGGCGTCTATGGCCAGACCAGCGTCGAGCTGGCGCCATGGCTGCGCGGCATCGTGGGCCTGCGCGCCGACCAGGCGCGCTTCAGGGTGAACAGTCTCGCCGAGGCCGCCAACTCCGGCCGCAGCTCGGCCCACCTGCTGTCGCCGAAGTTCGCGCTCATCGCCGGCCCCTGGGCCAAGACCGAGTTCTTCCTCAACGCCGGCCGCGGCTTCCACAGCAACGACGCGCGCGGCACGACGACCACCGTGGACCCGAAGACCGGCGAAGCCGTCGACAAGGTGCCCGGGCTGGTGGCGGCGCGCGGCCTGGAGCTGGGCGCGCGCACGGAATGGCTGCCGGGGCTGCAGAGCTCGCTGGCGCTGTGGAGGCTGGACTTCGACTCCGAGCTGGTCTACGTGGGCGACGCCGGCGCCACCGAGGCCAACCGTCCCAGCAGGCGCCGCGGCGTCGAGTGGAACAACCGCTACGTGCCCATGCCCTGGCTGCTCATCGACGCCGACCTGGCCTGGACGCATGCGCGCTTCAGGGGCTTCGACCCCGGCGGTGATCGCATCCCCAACGCGGTCGACAAGGTCGGCTCCGTCGCAGTGACGCTGCGCGACGTGGGCCCCTGGTCGGTCAGCCTGCAGTGGCGCTACCTGGGCTCCGGCGCGCTGGTCGAGGACAACAGCGTGCGCTCGCGGGCCTCGCTGACGACCAACCTGCGCATCGGCCGCAGGCTGTGGGCGGGCAGTGAGCTGGCGGTGGACGTCTTCAACCTGACCGATCGAAAGGTCAACGACATCGAGTACTTCTACGAGTCCCAATTGCCGGGCGAGGCCGCGCCGGTGGCCGACCGGCATGTCCACCCCGCAGAGCCGCGCACCGTGCGCGTGACGCTGAAGCTGGGTTTCTGACTGACGGGCGGCCATGCGCGCGCTGCTGCTCTGGCTGCTGATGCTGGCGTTGCCGGTCTACGGTGCGTCCGGCAGCAGCCTGCGCATGCTGGGGCCGGCGCATTGGCATGTGGCGCCGGCTGCCGTCGTCCAGCAGGATGGCTGGCTGGAGCCCGCGCTGGGCTTGGTGCAGCGCCTCGTCGAGCGCCTGCGCGACGTGCGCGCCCATGCCCACGCCCGCGCGCATGCGCTGGGGCGACAACATGGGCATGGCGGCCTGCAGCGCCACTGGCATGATGCGGCCGACGGCAGCGTGCGCACGCTGGGCAAGGCCGATCCGGCCGTGGCCGACCTGGTGGCCGGGGCTGCCGTGGGCAGTGCCATGCTGGTGCTGGCCGCGCCGCTGTCGCCGCTGAGGCTCACCGTCTGCCGTGCCAATGGGCGCTGGCCCGCCGCGCATGCGCCGGCCTGGGCTGACGCCGAGCTCAGGCCCGCACCGCCGCCACCGCGGCGTTGAACCCCGACGGCCGCCCGGAGCGGCCGAGCCGACCCGCCCGCAGCCGTGCCGCGGCGGGATTTGCACTGTGCCCGCCCGGGTAGACGCCGTCGCCCGCGCGGGCCTTTCGGGGATGACATCGTGACTCCAATCGACATCGTCGATCCGGTGGAGGTGGGCCGCAGCCTGGGCCATGACTTCCACAAGCTCAGCCGCGTGCCCTGGCAGGCGCAATGGCCGGCGGCCGTGCGCGAGGGCTTTGCCGCCGCGGCCGCGGCGGATGGCGCCCGCCCGCGCCAGGAGGACCGCTTCATGCGCAAGTGGCTGCAACTGCGGCTCGGCGCGCTCGCGCGCGGCCGCTGCGTGGCGCCTGACGTGACGGTCGAGCTGCTGCGCCGCCTGGACGTCAGCCACTGCCCGGTGACCCGAGAGCCGCTGACGCATGGCACCCGCCTGGGCAGCGACGCCTCGGTGGACCGGCTCAACAACGACGGCGCCTATGCCGCGTCCAACCTGGCGATGCTGTCCGCGCGGGTGAATCGCATCAAGGGCCGGCGCACCTTCGACGAGGTCTGGGCGCTGGCGCGCAAGACCGAACCGACGTCAAGCCTGAGCCCGCTGGAATGGCTGCGCCTGGCGGTGCTGATGCTGGGGCCGGCCTATGCGACGCGCCCCATGGACGCGCCGTCGCTGCCGCTGTGCGCGCCGCTGCCGTCGACCTCGGTGCGCACGGCCTTGCAGCAGGTGCAGCGCCTGTTGACGCTGAATGCGGGCCAGGCCGCGTCGCGCAACCGCCTGCTGCGCGGCCTGCTGCCGGCCTGCGGCAGCGCGGCCTCGCAGGCGCGCCTGCGACTGCTGGCCGACGCCGTGCACATGGGCCTGAAACGTCTCTCACCCGGGCAGGCATGCTGGGATGTCTGGCTGCGGCCAGGGCTGATGCAGGCCCTGGTCGCGTGGCGCGAGTCGTTGGACGCGCGCGACTGGGCCCGGGCCTCATGGGCGGCCGGCCAGCTCGCCGGCGGCCAACCGGTCAACCGGCGCGAGCTGACGCCGTGGCAGCTCGCGACGCGTGGCTATCTGCCGCCGGCCGCCGGCTTCGCGGTCACCAGGGCGGCGACTCGCTGAGGGCTTCCTCGGGCGTGGCGGCGGGCAAGGCGGGCAGGGCAGCGGCGGGCGCCGGCGCCGCGCCCGCCGCGGCGAAGTCATGCTCGCCGCCCAGGCCTTCGATGAGGGCCGGGATCAGCCGGCTCAGCTCGCCGGTGGCCAGCGCCAGGTCGGCGTCGAAGGCCTCGTCCCCGCTGGCCTCGGGCCGGCCCTCGAAGGCCAGGTCCAGGAAGCTGATCTTCTTGATCGCGAAGCCCTCGGTCAGCGTGAAGGCGACGCGCTCGTTCCAGCTCAGCGCCAGGCGCGTGGGCATCTTGCCGCTGGTCAGGTGGGCGCGCACCTCGTCGATGTCGAGCGGGTGGCGGGCGTAGCGCACGACGGGCTTCTGCTCGTCGCTGCCCTTGAGCTCGCATTCGCGCTCGATGCCGAAGCCCTCGGGCGTCACGCCGTCCAGCAGCCAGGCGGCCATCACCGCGGCGGGGCTCTCGGCCGTCTGCACCAGTTGCAGCGACAGGCCCGCGCTGGCCTGGATCAGCAGTGTGACGACCTCGTCGGCGCGACTGCTGGAGCCGGCGTCGACGAACAGCAGGCGCTGCTCGGGCGCGATCCACACCTGCGTGGCCGACGTCTTGGTGAAGGCGCGCGGCAGCAGCTCGTGCGTGGCCTGCTCCTTCAAGTCCTTCTTGGCCTTCTTGCCGGGCTTGCGCCCGGTGGTGGTCTCGATGTGCTCGGCCAGTTCCTCGATGCGCTCCTGCACGACGGATGAGGGCAGCAGGCGCTGCTCGCGCTTGAGCTTGATGAGCCAGTGGCCGTCGACGACCTCGACGAGCGGTGCGTGCTCGATGCCGCGCGGTGGCGCCCAGCCCACGGCCAGGGGCTGGGTGGGGGCGCAGGCGAGGAATGGCTCCTTGGCGAGCTGTTCGGCGAGCGTTTCAGCGTCGGCCGTCCAACCTTCGCCGATGCGGTAGGTGATCAGGTTCTTGAACATGGGCTCTGGAGAAACAAGAAGCCCGCCGGCGGCGGGCTTCGGGAACGGGTGGTGATTGTCTCAGGTCCGGCCGTGGGGCCGGGCACCGGGCCGGTCCCGAGCAGGCTCCTTGCCGATCGACCAGGGCGCACCTTGGACGTGCAGGTACCTCGCTTCAGGCCTCGGCCATCAACTGGCGCAGCAGCTTCTCGAACACCTCGACCGGCTGTCCGCCCTGGATCAGATGGCGCTGGTTCACGATGATGGCCGGCACGCTGTTGATGCCCTGCGCCTGCACCTGGCGTTCTGCCGCCTGCACCTCGGCGGCGTAGCGGTCTCCGGCCAGCAGCTCGCGCGCCTGGGGGACGGGCAGGCCGGCAGCGCCGGCCAGCTCCAGCAGCACGGCAGGGTCGGATACGTCGCGGCCGTCGCTGAAGTAGGCCTTCAGCAATGCCAGCTTCAGCGTGCGCTGCACGGCGCCGCCGTAGGCCTCGCCGGCCCAGTGCAGCAGGCGGTGTGCGTCGCGCGTGTTGTAGATGCGGCTGCGCGCCTCCATGCGGAAATCGAAGCCCAAGGCCGCGCCGCGTTCGCGTATGGCCTGGCGCGAGCCGGCGAGCTGGTCCGGGCTGGCACCGTACTTCTGCGCCAGGTGCTCCTCGATGTCCTGGCCCTCCGGTCCCATGCCGGGGTTGAGCTCGAAGGGGTGGAAGTGCAGGTCCAGTTGCAGGCCGGGGATGCGCGCCGCGGCCGCTTCCAGCGAATACAGGCCGATGGCGCACCAGGGACAGACGACGTCGGAGATGAAATCGATACGCATGGCCGGGATTGTCCGCCCTCGCGCCAAGGCCCCGGCGCGACAGGCCCATGCCCTCTGCGGGTACAAGCGCGGTTGCACGTTGACTGGAGATGCCTGAATGACCGATGCCGTTGCCTACACCCCGCCCGAGGTCTGGACCTGGAACCGGGCCAACGGCGGCCAGTTCGCCAGCATCAACCGCCCGGTTGCCGGGCCGACGCATGACAAGGCGCTGCCGGTGGGGCGTCACCCGCTGCAGCTGTACTCGCTGGGCACGCCCAATGGCGTCAAGGTCACCGTGATGCTGGAGGAGCTGCTGGCCCTGGGCCACGCGGGCGCCGAGTACGACGCCTGGCTGATCCGCATCAACGAGGGCCAGCAATTCGGCAGCGGCTTTGTCGCGGCCAACCCGAATTCCAAGATCCCGGCCCTGGTGGACCGCAGCGGGCCCGAGCCCGTGCGGGTGTTCGAGTCGGGCGCCATCCTGGTCTACTTGTCCGAGAAGTTCGGCGGCGCCTTCCTGCCCGAGCACGGCGCGGCGCGTGCCGAGGCCTTGAGCTGGCTGTTCTGGCAGATGGGCAGCGCGCCCTTCCTGGGCGGCGGCTTCGGGCATTTCTACGCCTATGCGCCCACCAAGCAGGAGTACCCCATCGACCGCTATGCGATGGAGGTCAAGCGCCAGCTCGACGTGCTGGACCGACGGCTGGCCGAGGCGCGCTATCTGGCCGGCGACGACTACAGCATCGCCGACATGGCCACCTGGCCCTGGTACGGCGCGCTGGCCAAGGGCCAGCTCTACGGTGCGGGAGCCTTCCTGTCGGTGCACGAGTACACCCATGTCATCCGCTGGGCCGACGAGATCGCGCGGCGCCCGGCAGTGCAGCGCGGCCGCAAGGTCAACCGCACCTGGGGCGAGCCGGCCAGCCAACTGCATGAGCGCCACGCGGCCGGCGACTTCGACACCCGGACACAGGACAAGCTCGCACCATGATGACGCTCTACGACTGCGCCACCGCGCCCAGCCCGCGCCGCGCCCGCATCCTGCTGGCCGAGAAGGGCGTGCTGCACGACAGCGTCCAGGTGGATCTGCGCAACGGCGAGCATTTCGGTGCGGCCTATCGCCGCATCAACCCGCATTGCACGGTGCCGGCGCTGCGCACCGACGAGGGCGCGGTGCTGACAGACAACGCCGCGATCGCCGCCTACCTGGAGGCGCGCTTCCCCGAGCCGCCGCTGCTGGGGCGCACGCCGCTGGAGAAGGCCGAGATCGCGGCCTGGCAATGGCGCGTCGAGTTCGACGGCCTGCTGGCCGTGGCCGAGGCCTTTCGCAACAGCAGCCCGGCGATGGCGCACCGCGCGCTGCCCGGGCCTGTGGGCTTCGAGCAGATCCCCGCGCTGGCCGAGCGCGGGCTGGCCAGGCTGGGGCAGTTCTTCGCCATGCTGGACGCCCACCTCGAGGGCCGCGACTTCATCGCCACGCAGCGCTTCAGCCTCGCCGACATCACGGCCGTCGTCGCCGTGGACTTCGCCCGGGTCGTCAAGCTCAGGCCTGGCGACGAGCATCCGCACCTGCTGCGCTGGCGGGCCGCGATGCAGGCGCGCGGAACCATGGCCTGAACCCGCGGCCAGAGGTTGACCCGTCGCTATTGCGATGCAACAATCGCACTGTTTCAACAACGGAGTCCGTGCGTGGACAGTGCCAGTCGATCTGCGATGCGAGCCGGGATGGCCGCCGCCCCTCTGACGCGCTGACGCCGACTTCGGCGGCGCGTCAGCGCCGCGGGCCCGCGAGGGCCGCCACCTTCCGACTCCCATCGCTCCATGCCTTCGGCGCATCCCGCCGGGGCAGGCCGTGCCGCGCACGAACCGTCCTTGCACCAGGAGGCGTTCATGCGAAACCCAACTTCGCCCAGCAAGCCGCCCATCGCGGCGCCCAGCCCGTCGCGGGAAGAGGCGCTGCGCGCGCTGCTGCGGCTCGAGCAGCTCACCCCGTGGACGACCCGCCGGCTGCGCAGCGCGCTGCTGCAGCCGCCATCCGGCCGTCCGTCCGTCTGACAACCCAGGAGTCGACCATGGATCCAGACCCCAGTTGGCGCCCCGGCGCCACCTTCTCCTCACCCCTTCCATCCCTCACGACGCGCATCCCCGCGCGCCGCCTGCCCCGCCATTGCTGAAGGCATCGGGGCGGCTGCGCGCTGCGCAGGAGCACCCCATGCACTTCGCTCTGCTGACCTGGCCGAACACCGGCTCCTTCCCCGAGTACTTCCCCGACGTGGCGGCTTCGCCCGCCCGCCGCCGCACGCCGGCCGCGCTCGCCGAGCGCCTGCGCCGGCTGCGAGGTGGCATCGACCCGCGCCTGGCCATTGCCGCGCTGGCGTCGCTGGCCGGCCTGCTGCTGCCCACGGATGGCTGGGCTGCCGGCTGCCAGGCCGGGGCCATGTGCTGCTTCGCGTTCATCGGCGGCTAGGTCCGCTCCCGCGCTTTCTCACGCATTGCCGACCGGCGGCCCGGACCCCGGATCGAGCCGCCGCATGCGCGGCCTGGAGACTCCCATGAAGCACACGCTCTACACCTTGTTCGAGAACTTCCTGCGCAGCCGCCATCTGCTGCGCCATTTCGCGCGTTGGCAGGTCAGCCTGGGCAACAAGCCGCCGCAGCCGGGATCGGCGCAGTTGCCGCGCGGCATAGAGACGGCCCTTCTGCAGGCCTCGCATGGCGATGCCGAGGAACTGCTGGTGCGCTACCGCAGCGGCAGCGAAGGCCTGGACGAGGGGCGCGCGCTGGCGCTGCGCCGCCGCTTCGGTGCCAACGAGGTCCACCACGAGAAGCCGCTGCCCGCCTGGCAGCACCTCTGGCAATGCTTTCGCAACCCCTTCAACCTGCTGCTGTCGGCATTGGCGCTGATCTCCTGGCTGACCGATGACCTCAAGGCCACCGTCGTGATCTCCACCATGGTGCTCGTGTCGACGCTGCTGCGTTTCGTGCAGGAGGCGCGATCCAACCGCGCGGCCGACCGGCTGCGCGCGATGGTGGGCAACACCGCCACCGTGCTGCGCCCTGCCGAGCGCGGGCGCGAGCTGCCGCTGGAGCAGGGCGTCGTCGCCGCACGCCGTGTCGAGCGGCCTATGCGCGACCTGGTGCCGGGTGAACTCGTCGCGCTGTCGGCGGGCGACATGGTCCCGGCCGACTGCCGCATCCTCACGGCCAAGGACCTCTTCGTCAGCCAGTCGGCGCTGACGGGCGAGGCTCTGCCGGTGGAGAAGTTCGCCCGTTCCAGCGGCGGGGCGGGCAGCGCGCTGGAGCGCGACAACCTGCTGTTCATGGGCACCAACGTGGTCAGCGGCACGGCCGTGGCCCTGGTGCTGCACACCGGCGGCCAGACCTTCTTCGGTTCGCTGGCGCGGCGCCTGGGAGCCATGGATCGCGGCACGACCGCCTTCCAGGCCGGCATCAACCGGGTCAGCTGGGTGCTGATCCGCTTCATGCTGGTGATGGCGCCGCTGGTGCTGTTGATCAACGGCTTCACCAAGGGCAACTGGTGGGAGGCGGCGCTGTTCGCCCTGTCCATCGCCGTGGGTCTGACGCCGGAGATGCTGCCCATGATCGTCACCGCGACGCTGGCCAAGGGCGCTGTCGTGATGGCGCGGCGCCGGGTCATCGTGAAGCGGCTGGAGGCCATCCACAACTTCGGCGCGATGGACGTGCTGTGCACCGACAAGACCGGCACGCTGACGCAGGACCGCATCGCGCTGGAGCGCCACACCAATGCCTGGGGCGAGCCGGCGCGGCACGTGCTGGAGCTGGCCTGGCTGAACAGCCGCCACCAGACCGGGCTGAAGAACCTGCTGGACCTGGCCGTGCTGGAGCATGGCCGCGCGGAGCTGGGCGAGCCGGCGGGATGGGAGAAGGTCGACGAGCTGCCTTTCGACTTCGCGCGCCGGCGCATGTCCGTCGTCGTCGCGCGCGACGACCGCGAGCACCTGCTGATCTGCAAGGGCGCGCTGGAGGAGGTGCTGGCGGTCTGCAGCCATGTCGAGCGCGGCGACCAGCGCGTCGTGCTGGACGACGCGCTGCTGGCGCAGATCAAGGCCGTGACCGCCGAGCTGAACCAGCAGGGCCTGCGCGTCGTGGCCGTCGCCAGCCGCAGCTTCTCCGGCGACGCCCGCCGCACTGCCTACGGCGGCTTTCACGAAGCCGCGCTGACGCTGGTCGGCTACATCGCCTTCCTCGATCCGGCCAAGGAATCGACCGCGCCGGCGCTGCGCGCGCTGGCGAGCCACGGCGTCGCGGTCAAGGTGCTGACGGGGGACAACGAGCTGGTCACGCGCAAGGTCTGCCGCGACGTGGGGCTGGAGCCGGGCCGCATCGTGCTGGGCGCCGAGATCGAGCGGCTGGACGACGCGGGCCTCGGGCCGCTGGTCGAGGCGCACCAGGTCTTCGCCAAGCTGACGCCGGCGCACAAGGAGCGCATCGTGCGCGCGCTGCACGACAACGGCCATGTGGTCGGTTTCATGGGTGACGGCATCAACGACGCGCCGGCGTTGCGGGCGGCCGACATCGGCATCTCGGTCGATTCAGCGGTGGACGTGGCCAAGGAGTCGGCCGACATCATCCTGCTGGAGAAGAGCCTGATGGTGCTGGAGCAGGGCGTGATCGAGGGTCGTCGCACCTTCGCCAACATGCTCAAGTACATCAAGATGACGGCCAGTTCGAATTTTGGCAACGTGTTTTCGGTACTGATCGCCAGTGCCTTCCTGCCGTTCTTGCCAATGTTGCCCATCCATCTACTGGTGCAAAACCTGCTGTACGACATTTCCCAGGTCGCCATTCCCTTCGATAACGTCGATACCGAATTCCTGGCCAAGCCGCAACGTTGGAATCCCGACGGCATTGGCCGCTTCATGGTGTATTTCGGACCGGTCAGTTCGATTTTCGACATCACCACGTTTGCCCTGATGTGGTACGTGTTCGGCGCCAACTCGGACGCGCATCAGACCTTGTTCCAGTCCGGTTGGTT
>NZ_JAFAGT010000046.1 GCF_019237615.1 Roseateles sp.
TGTGCATGGAGATGATCGCCGACACCGGTCGCATGGCCTCGCTGGACCTCGTCGAGCTCAACCCCGCGCTGGACGAGCGCAACAAGACGGCACTGGTGGCCGTGGACCTCATCGAATCCCTGTTCGGGAAATCGACGCTGATGCGCAAGTGAGCTCGGTGCGAGGATGGCGGGCATGAAGACCCTGCTGCCCAGCCTGCTCGCCCTGTTCGCCGGCGCCGCCCTCGCCCAGGCCCCCGCCTCGGACACCGAGCGCTACACCCTCTTCCACGCGCCCGTCACGCTGCTGCGCAACGCCCAGCTCTTCGACGGCACCGGCTCGGCGCCGCGCGAGCACATGAGCGTGCTGATCCGCGACGGCCGCATCGCCTCCGTGGCCCCCGACGCCGAGCTCAAGGCCCCGGCCGGTGCTCTGGTGAAGGACCTGGCCGGCGGCGCGCTGATGCCCGGCTTCGTGCTTCTGCACGAACACCTCTTCTATCCCACCGAGCGCGGCAGCTACGGCGCCTTCTTCCAGAGCTTCCCGCTGCTGTATCTCGCCGGCGGCGTGACGACACTGCGCACGGCCGGCAGCATGAGCCCCTATGCCGACCTCAACACCTGGAAGGACATCCGCGACGGCAAGGCCCCCGGCCCCGACATCGACGTGACGGCCCCCTTCCTGAACGGCATCCAGGCCTTCGTCGCCCAGGTGCCGCGGCTGGCCTCGGCCGACGACGCCGTGCGCCAGGTGGGCTACTGGGCCGACGTGGGCGCCACCTCGTACAAGGGCTATATGCACCTGACGCGCGAACAGCTGGCGGCCATCGTCCAGGCGGCGCACGACCGCAAGGCCAAGGTGACGGCCCATCTTTGCGCCGTCACCTATGCGGAGGCCACGGCCATGGGAATAGACAACCTGGAGCATGGCTTCTTCGCATCCAGCGACTTCGTCGAAGGCAAGCAGCCCGACGCCTGCCCCAACGGCGACGCCGTGCCGCGCTCGCTGGACGCGCTGGCCGTCGACGATCCGCGCATGGCCGCGCTGCAGCGCCGGATGATCGACGCCAAGGTCGCGCTGACCTCCACGCTGACCATCTTCGAGACCTTCTCCTACGGCCGCCCCATGGCCCCGGCCGGCGCGCTGGACCTGCTGATGCCTCAGCTGCGCGAGCAGTACGTGGCCCGCTACACGGCCATACAGCGCGGCGGCCCCAACGCCTACGGCCGCGTCCTTCCGAAGAACATGGTCTGGGAGAAGCGGTTCGTCGAGGCCGGTGGCCTGCTCGTCGCCGGTACCGACCCGACCGGCTATGGCGGCGTCGTGCCGGGGTACTCGTCGCTGCGCCAGTTCGAGCTGCTGCGCGAGGCCGGCTTCGACGCCGCGGCCGCGGTCAAGGTCATGACCGCCAATGGCGCGACCTATCTGGGCCGCGAGGCCGACGTCGGCCGCGTCGCGCCGGGCCTGCGCGCCGACCTGGTCGCCTTTGCCGCGCCGCTGGACGCCGCCAAGCCGACCCTGCCCGAGGTCGCCTGGACCATGAAGGCCGGGCGGGCCTGGGACCGGGCCAGGATCCTGAGTGTCTGGAAGGGACAGGTCGGCCTGCGTTGAGCCCATCGCCAAGGAGAACGTGAGATGGGCGCCAAGACCTGGATGCTGGTCTACGCCGCCGGCTGCGCCAGAGAAGCGCTGGCCGCCGCGCCCGTGCTGGACCGGCAGGCCACCCAGGCCTGGCTGGCCCGGCTGTTTCCCGGGGAGACGCTCCTGGCGCAGGACGACGGCGACCTCGGCTACACCCATCCGCCCGACGACCAGATCTTTGCCGGCTGCTTCGGGGACGGCCTGGCCGTCGTCGCGGCCGGGGAGTTCGGCCTGGACCGCCCCTCGATGCTCGACGAGCGCTTCCTGCTGGCGGCCGAGGGCCGCCGCGTGCATCTGCACGCCATGCACAGCGTGGCCGACTGGTTCGCCTTCGCCGTCTGGGACGACCGCCGCCTGCTGCGCTCGCTCAGCCTCTCGCCGGACTCCGGGTTCATGGAGAACATCGGCGAGCCGCTGGACTTCGAGCGCCCGTTCTGGAACGGCGAGCGCCCTGCCGACGACCCGCAGACGCTGGCGGCGGGCGAGAAGCCCTATCCCCTGCCCTTTCACCCGCTGGATCTGGGCGAGGCCGCGCTGCAAGCCTTGTTTGGCTACCAGCTCGAGGGCGACATCGATGCCAGCCTGCTGGAGCCCGAGTCCATCCCGTTGATGCACTTCAGGCGCAGGAGGAAGTCCTGGTTCCGGCTCCGATGAGGCGCGGGGAATAAAGCCCCGCGTGGCGCGGTAATTGAAAGCGCCAACACCGGAGCTTCCCATGCTGCGCGCCCCCCTTGCACTGCTGGGCCTCGCCGCCGCGTCGATCGCGGCCGCCGCCCCTGCCGACGCCAACCGCGGCCAGGCCATCTACCAGGCGCGCTGCGCCACCTGCCATTCGCCCGACTTCAACGGCGTCGGCCCGGCCCACCGCGGCGTGTTCGGCCGGCTCGCCGGCTCGGCCAAGGGCTTCACGAACTACTCGCCGGCACTGAAGCGCTCGGGCCTGGTCTGGACCGAAGTCAATCTCGACCGCTGGCTGGCCGACCCCGAGGCCCTGGTGCCCGGGCAGGCCATGGGCATCAGCCTGCCCGACCCGGGCGAGCGGGCCGACGTGATCGCCTTTCTGCGCAGCCTCGCCAAGGCCAGGGAATAAATCCCGCCGCCGGCCGGTATCGCTTGAGGTCACCACTCTTGCGGGCAAACGACCATGCAGCGACGCGACTTCCTCCAACTCGCCGGCCTGGGCGGCGGCGCGATCTTCTCGGCCTCGCTGGCCGGCTGCGCGACCGCGGGCCGACCACAGGACGAGTTCTACTTCGTGCAGCTTTCCGACGCGCACTGGGGCTTCCAGGGCCCGCCCAACCCCGACGCGCGCGGCACCCTGCCCAAGGCCGTCGCAGCCGTCAACGCGCTGCCCAAGGCGCCGGACTTCATCGTCTTCACCGGCGACCTGACTCACACCACCGACGACCCCGTGGAGCGCCGCCGCCGCATGACCGAGTTCCGGCAGGTGGTGAGCGACCTCAAGGTCAAGACCGTGCACTTCATGCCCGGCGAACACGATGCGGCGCTGGACCGCGGCGCCGCCTTCAAGGAGATGTTCGGCGACACCTACTACCGCTTCGACCACAAGGGCGTGCACTTCATCGCGCTGGACAACGTCTCCGACCGCGGCACCACGCTGGGCGCCGAGCAGCTCGCCTGGCTGCAGGCCGAGCTGGCCAAGCTGGACCGGGACGCGCCGCTGGTCGTGCTGGCGCACCGGCCGCTGTTCCCGCTGGTGCCCAAGTGGGACTGGCACACACGCGACGGCGAGCAGGCCCTGGCGCTGCTGATGCCGCACCCCAACGTGACCGTCTTCTACGGCCACATCCACCAGGAGCACCACCAGATGACGGGCCACATCGCCCACCATTCGGCGCGCTCGCTGATGTTCCCGCTGCCCGCGCCCGGCACGGCCGAGAAGCCCCTGCCGGTGGCCTGGGACCCGGCTGCGCCCTACCGCGGCCTGGGCTGGCGCGAGGTGGAGGTGGAGGGCGCCAAGACCGAGCGCGTCGAGCATGCGGTGTCCGCCACATGAAACGCCGTCAATTGCTGCTGATGGGCGTCGCTGCTGGCGCGGCGCTGAGCGGAGCGCGCGCCCAGACGCCGCGCGAGATCGAGGTCACGGCCCAGCGTTTTCGCTTCACGCCCAACGTGATCCCGCTGAAGGCCGGCGAGCCGGTCGTGCTGCTGATACGCTCGCTGGACTTCGCGCACGGCTTCTTCGTGCCCGACCTGGACCTGCGCACCGACCTCATGCCCGGCCGCGTCATCCGCCTCGCCTTCACGCCCCCGGCCCCAGGCCGGCTGGCGTTCCTGTGCGACAACTTCTGCGGCGATGGCCACGAGGGCATGGACGGCCATTTCGAGGTGGCATGACCGACCGCCATCGCTTCGAGGCCTCCGTGCTGCCGCTGCTGGACGCCGCGCACAACCTCGCGCGCTGGCTGCTACGCGACGCCGCCGCGGCCGAGGACGCCGTGCAGGAGGCCGCGCTGCGCGCCTTCCGCTACTTCGCCTCGCTGCGCCCCAACGAGGACGCCAGGCCCTGGTTCCTCGGCATCGTGCGCAACGCCTGCTTCACGGCCCTGGCCCGCGAGCGTGGCCGCGCCGACGTGACGCTGCTCGACGAGGACGCCTGGGACCACCTCGAGGCCCAGTCGCCCAGCCCGGCGCCCGACCCACTCACTGCGCTGGGCATGCGGCGTGAACAGCGCCTCGTCGATGCGGCGCTGCGTGCGCTGAGCCCACCGATGCGCGAAGTCATCGTGCTGCGCGAGCTCGAAGGCCTGGACTACCGCGACATCGCGCAGATCGCCGGCATCCCCATAGGCACGGTGATGTCGCGACTGTCGCGCGCCCGCGCCCAACTGAAGCGCCAGCTCAGCCTGGCCGGACTGCCCTGATGAACGACGACGACCTCTCCCGCCTGTTGCAGCAGCACGCCAGCCGCCACCCCGCGGATGAACGCCTGCGCGCGGCCGTGCGCACGCAGATGACGCTGCAGGCCGCCGCGCAGGAGGCACGCCCCAAGGCGTCGGCATGGACGGCATGGCGCGAGCGCCTTGCGCAGATGACGCGCATCCACCCGGCACTGGCCGGTGCGGGCGGCCTGGCGCTGGGCGTCGCGTTGACGCTGCTGGCCCTGCTCGTCGCACCGCGCCTGAGTCCCGACGGCACGCTGCCAGACGAGCTCGTTGCCGCCCATGTGCGCGCGCTGCAGGTCGGCCCGCTGTACGAGGTCGCGTCCAGCGACCGCCATCAAGTGAAGCCCTGGTTCCAGGGCCGGCTGGACTACGCGCCCACCGTGCTGGACGGGCCGCTGCGCGAGCAGGGCTTCGCACTGCTGGGAGGTCGCGTACAGGCCGTGCGGGGCCAGCCCACGGCCGTGCTCGCCTACCAGGTGCGGCTGCACAAGATCGACCTCTACACCTGGCCGAGCGAACACGGCGCGGCCCCCGAGAAGCTGCAGCACCGCGGCTTCAACCTGGTGCGCTGGAGCGACGGTGCGATGCAGTACTGGGCCGTGTCGGACGTCGACGGCGCGGAGCTGGAGCGCTTCGCCGCGGCCTGGCGCGCGGCGGCGGCGCGTTAGCGTCGCGCACGGCTGCCCAGCACCAGGGCGATGCCGCCGAGGATCGCGGCCGAGGCGAACGCCAGCCGTGGCGTCAGCGCCTCGGACAGCAGCAGCGCCCCGCCCAGGGCAGCGATGGGCGGCACCGACAGCTGCACCGTCGCCGCACGCATCGCCGACAGCCCCTTCAGCGCGGCATACCAGATGACGTAGCCTATGCCCGAGGTCAGCGCGCCGGAGGCGATGGCCAATGCGACGCCCGCCGGGGTGGCGTGCGCATGGGCGACCGTCAGCAGGCTCAGGCCCAAGGCCAGCGGCGTCGCGCGCAGGAAGTTGCGCGCCGTGGCGAGCAGCGGGGCGGCGGCCGCGCGCCCGCGCAGCGAGTACACGCCCCAGGCCACGCCGGCGCCGGCCATCAGCAGCGCGCCAAGCAGCGGGGGCGCGCTCAGGCCCGGCGACACCAGGTAGACCAGCCCGCCCACGGCCAGCAGCAGGCCGGCCCAGGCGACCGGCCGGAACGACTCGCCAGCGCGCAGGCCTGCGCCGATCATGGTGACCTGGACCGCGCCGAACAGGATCAGCGCGCCGGTGCCGGCGCTGAGCGTCAGATAGGCATAGGAGAAGCACGCCACATAGGCGAACAGCATCGCCGCGGCCGGCCAGTCGGGCCGGCCCGGCGCGGCGCGGCCGGCCTGCAGGCGCACGATGAGCCCCAGCACCAGCGCGCCGGAAGCCAGCCTGACGCTGCCGAAGCTGGCCGGATCGATGCTGGGCTGCTGCAGCGCCAGCCGGCACAGCAGCGAGTTGGCCGCAAAGGCAAGCATCGCGAACGCGGTCAGCAGCAGGATGCGCGCGCGCCCGGCCATCGCGCTACACCTGCCCCAGCGCCAGCATTGCAGCCCATGCCAGCAGCGCCACGCCGAGCGGCGCGCTCAACCGCCGCCCCCAGGGCAGGTTCTTCTCGATGGCCATCACCGCGGCCAGCAGCAGCATCCAGCCCAGGCTCCCCGCGCCCACGACAAACATCAGCAGCATCAGCGCCCAGCAGCAGCCGACGCAGAACAGCCCGTGATGGACGCCCAGCAGGAAGGCCTGCCGGGCCTGGGCGCGGCCGCGCCAATGCTCGATGACGAAGCTCAGGGGCGTGCGGCATTTGTCCAGGCAGCGATGCTTGAGCGTGCTGAACTGGAAGACGCCGGCGCCGGCAATGATGGTGGCGGCGATCAGCCCGCCATGCCAGGCCAGCAGGGGCAGGCGGGTGATGCCGGCCAGCAGGGCCGCGTGCAGCGCATGCACCAGCAGCCCGAAAACGCCCCAAACGGCCAGATAGCCCAGGCCCAGCAGCGTCAGCAGCCGGCCATGGTCGGGTCGCTGCGCGACCAGCTTGTCGAAGGCGGTGAACAGGGGCAGAGTGCTGGGCAGCATCATCGCGGTGATCATCAGCACCCATGCCGCGCCGTACAGCACGGCAGGCACGACGATGCTGCCCGCCGGCACCGCGCGGCACAGGAAGGCCGCCGGCCCGGATACGGTCCAGTCGCCATGATCCAGGTAACGCCCGTAGGGGGTGCCCGCCCAGGCCCACAGCGCAACCCAGGCCAGCACGACCAGCGCGGCGAGCACGGGCAGGAACACGCGGCGGTGACGCGCTGCGTCGACCATGGGTCGGCCCGACCCTGCCGCTCAGGCATCGAAGACGAAGGTGCTTTGCAGCGCGTTGTGGTTCTTGATGTTCACATCGATGCCGATGGCGGCATTCTTCGAGCGGTACGTCGGTGCCTTGCCGACGAATACCGGCGCACCGGGCACGGTGGAGAACACCGTGTCCGACAGGGTGGTCTGGCCGCCGGTGGCGCCCAGATAGGGCTCGAGTTCGGCGTAGTAGTCCCGCCCTATCGCCAGCGTGCCCTTGCCGCCCACCACGTCGAACTGGATGGGCGCCCGCTCCACCGACACCACGTTACCGATCAGCTTGGCGAGGTCAGCGATGGGGCCGCCGGCCTGGCCCGTATAGACCTTGAGCAGCGCCTCCTCCTGGGCCTTGGAGGCCTTGTCGTCGACGAAGATGGCCGCCGTCCAGTTGCCCTGCAGGATGTTGCCCGGCACATGGGCCACCGCGGCAATGGTGCAGCCGCTGACGTCCACGCCGTCGATCGCGCCCTTGTCCACATGCCAGGACACGATGGTGTCGCAGGTGCCGTTGTCGGGATCCTCGCCGATCCAGCAGGGGCAGAGGACGCGGCAGTTGCAGACCTCCAGCAGGCGACCTTCCAGGTGATAGCTCATGACGGACCTCCTGTGAACAACGCCGGGGCGCGCTTGCGGAAGTGCCACCGCGTCCCAGCGCGGATGGGCAGTCATGCTACGCCGCGCTGTCGGTGGAGTCATCTCCCTACATCGCAGCGAAGCGGCACCCTAGGCGCTGGCGATCCACCCTTCCAGCGGGTCCACGCCCTCCGGCCAACCGTGACGCGGCTGCGCTGCCGCCCACGCCGCCTGCAACATCGCCAGCACCGCATCCAGGCTGTCGCCGCTCGCATCGGCCACCAGCTCGTCGCGCTGCGCATGGCTGAGCTTGAGCCGCAGTCCAAGCCGCGTGCGCCCCTGCTCCAGCGCGTCGACGATGTCCTTGCGCGCGATCAGCCGCTCGGGCGTCTGTGCCGCCTTGGTGTCGCTCTTGTAAGAGCGCCGCCCCACCAGCTCGCGCGCCAGCAGGCCCGGGTAGGCCTCCAGCGCGACGCGGCTCGCGTCGCCGGCCAGGTGGCCTGACAGGTGCACGCCCGCCGCGATCAGCCGCGGCACGCCGGCATGCAGCATCCAGGCCACCGGCGGGTTGACCCACTTCATGCTCGGGCTGGCACCGGCCGGCCCGTCGCAGGCACGATGGGCGAACTTGCCGCCCGCCGGGCGCGCGGCGCAGAAGGCGGCAAAGCGGTCGCGGATGTCCTCGCGGCTCAGCGCCGAGTAATGCGCCATCAGCGCCGCGTAGTCCATCGGCCATCCCAGCGTCTCGACGAGTTCGCGCGGCAGGCCGAAGGGCAGGTCGAAGCCCGCCACCCAGGGCCCCGGCCGGGCCAGCCAGCCGGAAAAGTCCTCCAGGCTGTATAGCGCTACCAGGCCGTTCAAGCGGACAACGGCGGCATGGCGCTGGCCGCCGGCGACCCGGATGGGCTTGGCCGCGCGGGGCGCACTCGTGAAGTCGACCCCGAAAACGACTGTGTCAGACATGGCCGGCATTCTCGGTCTAGGCAAAATTGCCAGCTTCAATGCCACATCCGCTCAACCTTCCCGCCTCGCCCGACGACAGCGCCAGCTTTGACGCCGCGACGTTCGATGCCGCCTTCGCCATTGCGCGTCAGCAAGCCGCGGCGGGGTTCTATCAGGTCTCCAGCGACGCGCTGGAGCAATTGCTGTCGAACTGCCCGCCGACCGAGCTGCGCCGCCGCGCCGAGGCGCTGGCCCTGCTGGCCCACCAGTACCCGCGCCTGGGCAGCCTGACCACCAGCGCCCGCTACGCCACCGAGGCCCTGGCCCTGGCCGAGCGCCTGGGCGACGACGGGCTGCGGGCCGATGCGCTGATCAGCCAATGCTATGTCTACGGCCAGTTGCTGATGGGCCGCGAAGCCCTGGCGTCGGGCATGAAGGCCCTGGCCGCGGCCCGCCGCGCGGCCGACCCCGTGCGCGAGGCCTGGGCGCTGAACCGCGTGGGCGTCGCCTATTCCAGCCTGGAGAACCCGGCCCAGGCCTGCGCCTCGACCGAGCAGGCCATGGAGATCGCCGCCAGCAACGCCGCGCCGGAAGTGCTGTTCTCCTGCCACAACAACCTGGCCTATTTCTGGCTCCGCCGCGCCGAGGACGCCCAGGCGCTGGGCGCCGACGCCGCGGTGCTGGCCGAGGCACTGGCCAGCGCCCGCCGCACGGCCGAGCAGGCCACCGCGCTGGCGCGCCTGTCGGGCAGCCCTTTCCAGGTGGCCGTCGCCGTGTCCAACCTCGTCAACGCGCTGCTGGCCGGCGGCCTGCTGGACGAGGCCTTGCCGCTGCTGAACGAGTTCGGCCACCTCTCGCACGACCATGGCTACCGCACGCTAGCCATCGAGGCCGACGTGCAGCGCGCCGTCTTCCTGCGCCAAAGGGGTGAGCCGCTGCAGGCCGCGCGCATCCTGGCAGCCCTGCTGCACGCCGCCGCCGAGCCGCCTCCCAAGCTGCGCCGGCTACTGATACGCGCCCTCTACGAGACGCACAAGGCCTGCGGGCAGTATCGCGAGGCGCTGAGCTGGCTGGAGGAGCTTGTGGGCCTGGACCGCCAGATCAGCCGCGACAACCTGGCGCTGCAGACCGAAGTCATCCTGATCCGCGACCAGGTCGAGCAGGCCCAGGCCCGCGCCGACAGCGCCGCCGCCGACGCCCGCCGCGAGCGCGCCCGCGCCGCCCATCTTGAGAACGAGCAGCAGCGCCTGCGCGAGCACGCGATGGCGCTGGACCGCGCCGCCCACGAGGACGTGCTGACCGGCCTGCACAACCGGCGCCATGCCGAGTTCGCGCTGCCCCTGCTCGTGGAGGGCGCGCGCATGGCTGGCCAGGTCATCAGCGTCGCGGCGCTGGACGTGGATCACTTCAAGAAGATCAACGACACCCACGGCCACGCCGTCGGCGACGCCGTGCTGCAGCAGCTCGCCCAATTGCTGCGCCACCGCCTGCGCAGCGCCGACCTGATGGCCCGCATCGGCGGCGAGGAGTTCCTGGCCGTGCTGGTGGGCATCGCGCCGCCGCAGGCCGCCGAGATCTGCGAACGCCTGCGCCTGGCCGTCGTCGAGCATGACTGGGCGGCCATCACGCCGGGCCTGGTCGTGCGCATCAGCGTCGGCATCGCCGGCGGCGCGTTGCAGCCGCAACAGCAGGGCGACAGCCTGCTCAACCGCGCCGACCGCGCGCTGTATGCGGCCAAACGCGGCGGGCGCAATCGTGTGCACGTTGACTAGGCGCCCTAGACTGGCAGCATGAACCCCGTCCTCATCGAAGTCCTGCGCGGCGGTGCCGTCGAATCCCGCCATGCCGGCGCGCTGGCCGTCGTCGACGCCTCCGGCACCGTACACACGGCGCTCGGCGACATTGACCGCCCCATCTTCCCGCGCTCGGCGGTCAAGCTGCTGCAGGCCCTGCCGCTGGTGGCCAGCGGCGCTGCCGAGAGCTACGGGCTGACCGATGCCGAGCTGGCCCTGGCCTGCGCCTCGCACAGTGGCGAGCCCGAGCATGTCGCCACGGCCGCAGGCGTGCTGGCCAGGCTGGGATTGACGGCCGACGCGCTGGAATGCGGCACCCAATGGCCCAGCCGCGAGCCGGTGCTGCGCGGCATGGTCGCTCGCGGCGAGCTGGCCACGCCGCTGCACAACAACTGCTCGGGCAAGCACAGCGGCTTCGTCTGCGTGGCGTGCCTGATGGCGCGCAGCGCCGGCGCGGAGCCGGCCGAGTTCGCACGCGGCTATGTGGCGGCGGAGCACCCGGTCATGCGCGAGGTGTCGGCGGCGCTGTCGGCCACGACGGGCGTCGACGTCGAACGGGCGCCGCGCGGCACCGACGGCTGCTCCATCCCCACCTTCGCGCTGCCACTGCGCTCGCTGGCGCTGGCCTTCGCCCGTTGCGGCACAGGCCAGGGCCTGTCCGAGGGCCATGCGCGCGCGGCGCGCCGGCTGCGCCAGGCCGCCGCCGCGGCCCCCTTCATGGTGGGGGGCACGGACCGCTTCGACACCCGCGTCATGCAGGCCTTGGGCGAGCGCCTGTTCTGCAAGATAGGCGCCGAGGGCGTCTACTGCGCCGCCCTGCCCGAGCTGGGCCTGGGGCTGGCGCTGAAGATCGACGACGGCGCCGCACGTGCCGCCGAGGCCGCGATGGCCGCCGCGGCCCAGGCACTGCTGAAGAGCGGCGATGAACTGCTGCACGGCTACAGCCACCTGGCGCTGCGCAACTGGCGCGGCATCCACGTCGGCTCGCTGCGGCCCGCGCCAGACCTGGCCGGGGCCTTCGCGCCGGCGCCGTAGAGGGGCGCCCCCGGGGCTGCAGGCCTCGTAGAAGGCCTGGATAGTCGATGGCCGACCGCGCGCGCCCGTCAGCCGGCGGGCGGCGGCGCAATCCGCCCCTTCACCGCCTCCAGCAACGGCCCCACGATGTCCAGCGGCAGCGGGAACACGATGGTGGAGTTCTTGTCGGCGGCGATGACCGTCAGCGTCTCGAGGTAGCGCAGCTGCAGCGCCTGCGGATGGCGCGCCAGGATCTCGGCGGCCTCGCTGAGCTTGGTGGCGGCCTGCAGCTCGCCTTCGGCGTGGATCACCTTGGCGCGGCGCTCGCGCTCGGCCTCGGCCTGGCGCGCGATCGCGCGCACCATGGTCAGGTCGATATCCACGTCCTTGATCTCGACATTGCTGACCTTGATGCCCCAGGAGTCGGTCTGGGCGTCGAGGATCTTCTGCACATCGAGGTTGAGGCGGTCGCGCTCGGACAGCAGGGCGTCGAGGTCATGCTTTCCGAGCACGGCGCGCAGGGTGGTCTGCGCGAGCTGGCTGGTGGCGACCAGGAAGTTCTCGACGCGGATCACGGCGCGCTCCGGGTCGACGACCTTGAAATACAGCACCGCATTGACCTTGACCGAGACGTTGTCGTGCGTGATGACGTCCTGCTTGGGGATGTCCATCACGATCAGCCGCAGGCTCACGCGCACCATCTGCTGCAGCGCCGGGATCAGCAGCACGAGGCCGGGCCCCTTGACCGCCAGGAAGCGGCCGAGCATGAAGACGACGCCGCGCTCGTATTCGCGCAGCACGCGTACCGATGCCGCCAGAAGGAACAGCAACAGGACCAGCAGCAGCGTGGACATGAGCCCTCCGATCATGGCGAGGCCTCCTCGACGGCGACGCCGAGCGTGAGGCCGTCAACAAGCAGCACGCGCACGCGCTCGCCCGGCCGCAGCGCGCGCTCGGTGCGCACCCGCCAGCGCTCGCCCTGCAGGCTGGCCCAGGCGTCCCGCCCGTCGACTTCCAGGACTTCGCCAACCAGGCCCACCATCGTCGACGCGCCGCTGGCAGGCGGCCGCCTGCGCAGCCGCGCGGCGGACGCGGCCAGCCAACCAACGAGCGCCAACGACACCAGCGCCAACGCGGCGATCAGAGGGCGCGACACGCCAGTGCCGGGTGCGTCGCTGTCGACCAGCATCAGCGCGCCGAAGGTGAACGCCACGACCCCGCCTATCCCCAGCGCGCCGTGGCTGGGCACGAAGGCCTCGCTGGCGAAAAAGGCCAGGCCGAGCAGCAGCAACGCGACACCGCTGCCGCTGAGCGGCAGCGTCTGCATGCCGAACAGGGCCAGCAGCAGGCAGACGGCCCCCGCCACGCCGGGCGCCACGAGGCCGGGGCTGGAGAACTCGAACAGGATGCCGTAGAAGCCGACCAGCAGCAGCAGCATCGCGACGCTGGGATCGCCGACGGTGGCGAGCAAGCGGTCGCGCCAGTCCGGATCCCAGCGTTCGACGCGCCCCCCCGCGGTTGCCAACGTCGCGGTGCGGCCATCGGCCAGTTGCACCGTTCGGCCATCGAGCTGCCGCAACAGGTCCGGCAGGTCGCGGGCGACGATCTCCACGACATGCTGCGACAAGGCCTCGCCCGCCGACAGGCTCATCGCTTCGCGCACGGCACGCTCCGCCCATTCGGCGTTGCGGTGGCGCAGCAGCGCGAGCGAGCGGATGGCCGCGGCGGCATCGTTGACGCGCTTGGCCTCCAGCGCGTCATGCGGCGCGGTTGGCGAAGCCGCGCCCGGGCCGCTTGGGGAGGGCCCGGCCGGATGCGCGCTCGGCATCGGGCCGATCACGACTGGCGTCGCCGCGCCCAGGGTGGTCGCCGGCGCCATCGCGGCGACATGGCTCGCATAGAGGATGAAGGTTCCGGCGCTGGCGGCGCGCGCGCCCGACGGACCGACGAAGGTGGCCACCGGTACCGGCGACGCGAGGATCGCCTTGACGATGGAGCGCATGGACGTTTCCAGGCCACCCGGTGTGTCGAGCTGCAGCACGACCAAGCCCGCGCCGCGCTGGTCCGCCCGTTGCAGCCCACGTTCGACGTAGTCGGCGCTGGCCGGGCTGATCGCGCCTTCGACGCTCAACAACACCACGCCATGCCCGCCGCCGGACGCGGCGGGAGGCGTCTGGGCGCCAGCGAGCGATACAAGCCACAGCACCAGCGCACACAGCGGAATGGCCCGCCTGCACATATCAGGATAGTAGGCTCCGCGCGAACCTTATTCCATGCCGATGGGATTCCCGCTCGACGGCGTGAGCTCCGGCTCGAACATGGGGACTCGACCCGCGAGCGGCGGAGCGTGTCCCCGGGCTCGGGGCCTGAAATCCATCGGCCAGGGGCGCCCGCTCGATTGACTTCGCCCTGCACCGTCGGCAGCGCGAGATGGGCGCCCCCTGCCCTGCCGGGACGCCCCTCAGCTCAACCTGAACACCGCCACCGACCGCGACAGCTCGTCGGCCTGCTGCTGCAGGCTGGCGGCGGCCGCAGCGGATTCCTCGACCAGCGCCGCGTTCTGCTGCGTCATCTGGTCGAGGTTGGCGATGGCCTGGCCGATCTGGCCGATGCCAGTGCTCTGCTCGCCGGTGGCATGGCTGATCTCGGAGACGATGGCGCTGACCCGTGCGATCGCCTCGATGATCTCCTGCATGGTCTGGCCGGCCCGGGCGACCAGGGCCGTGCCGCTTTCGACGTTCTCGCCGCTACCGAGGATGAGCCCCTTGATCTCCCGGGCGGCCTCCGCCGAGCGCTGGGCCAGCGTGCGCACCTCGCCGGCGACGACGGCGAAGCCGCGGCCCTGCTCGCCGGCGCGCGCCGCCTCCACCGCCGCGTTCAGCGCCAGGATATTGGTCTGGAAGGCGATGCCGTCGATGACGGCAATGATGTCGCCGATGCGGTTGGACGACGCGCTGATGCGGCCCATGGTCCGTACGACCTCGTCCACCACCGCGCCGCCTCGGCGCGCCACCTCGGCGGCATCCGCGGCCAGTTGGTTGGCGCGGGCAGCCGACTCGGCGTTGTGCGTGACGCTGGCTGTCAGCTCCTCCATCGCCGAGGCCGTCTCCTGCAGGTTGGACGCGGCCTGCTCGGTGCGGTTGCTCAGATCCTGGCTGCCGACGGCCACCTCGCGCGAGGCGGTAGCGATGCTGTCCGTGCTGTGGCGCACGCCCGTAACGACCCGCGCCAGCGCGTCCTGCATGCCCTGCACGCCGCGCATCAGCGCCGCCGTCTCGTCGCGCCCCTGGGCCCTGACGGGCTGGCTGAGATCCTGGCCGGCGATGCGCTCGGCCGTCTTCACGGCGTGGGCAAGCGGCGCCAGGATGGAGCGGATGTTGAGCGTCGTGTAGGCCGCCAGCAGCAGCACCGCGGCGACGACGACGCCCATCAGGTTGCGATGGATGTCCTGCTCATGCGTGTCCAGCAGCGCGACCTGCGCTGCCGAATGCCGATCGACCTTGTCCGTCATCTCGCCCAGGGCCTTGTCCATCGCCCGAACAGGCCCCTTGAGGGGCTCCAGCGCCCGGTTGGCCGCCGCCGTGTCGGCGAACTCGCCCCTGGCCATGCGATCCAGGAGGGCGTCGAAGCCGCTGCGGTAGTCCTGCAACGCCCGCTGCAGCTCGTCCGGCATGCGCTTCACGTCGGAGGGCACGTCGAGCGCGGCGATCCGGCCCAGGCTGGCGGAGACCTTGTCGAAGGTCTGGTTCCAGTCCTTGCGGTAGCGCTCGACGGCCTTGGCGTCGGCGAGATTGATCAGCAAGTCCTTCTCGTACCGGCGCAGGTTGCCGACGCCGGCGCGTATGCCGGCCAACTGGGTCAGCGACTCGACGTCATTGTCGACGTAGTGCACGAACTCCGCCTTGGACTGCGCCAGGCTGCGCAGGCCTTGCATGCCGACCACCAGCATGGCAAACACCGCGAGCGCGGCCAACGCGAGCAGCCGCGCCTTGATCGTGAAATCGCTGAGCCTCATCGCCTTCCCTCGCTGGAGTCGTGGCGCGAGACTAGCCCTTTGCCAGGAGTTCGACTAGCCGGCGGATCCCCACAGTTCGCGCATCGCCGCCTCGAAGGCGTCGCCCACGCGCCCCGGTGCACGCCAGGGCCGTGCCCGGCCCGCCACCCAGACTGACTGCCAGGGCGAACCATTGCTGCCGAAGACGACGGCATCGAGCAAGGCCTCGTCGGGCAGGCCGCGCAGCGCATCGGCCTCGCGGTTCAGCACCAGCGCATCGGCGCGCGCACCGGGCGTCAGGCCCCAGGCCGTGAAGCCGGCCGCGCGGGCGCCGCCGGCCACCGCCGCGTCAAACAACCGCGCCGCGCTGGACGGCTGGCTCCCCGGCGCCGCCGCGACGTTGCGCTGTCGCAGCCCCAGCCGCTGGCCGTACTCCAGCCAGCGCAACTCCTCCACCCAGCCGCGCGTGACCTGGCTGTCCGAGCCCACCGTGAGCGGCACGCGATGGGACAGCCAGTGCGGCAGGTCGGTCAGGCCGTCGCCGAGGTTGGCCTCGGTGCCCGGACAGATGACGATGCCGGCGCCGCTGCGCGCCACCGCCTCGATCTCGGCGCTCTCGGCATGCGTGGCGTGCACGAGCTGCCAGCGCGGGTCAAGACAACCCTGCTCGGCCAGCCATTGCAGCGGGCGCATGCCGGTGGCTTGCAGGCAGTCGGCCACCTCGGCCGTCTGCTCGGCCACGTGGATGTGGATGGGCAGGTCGGCCGCGCCGACCAGTTGCTGCAGTCGGGCGATGTCCTGCGGCGCCGCGCCGCGCAGCGAGTGCAGGGCCACGCCCGCATTCACGCGCGGAAGGCCGGCGGCCGTCACGCGCTGGCAGGCGCGCCAGACCCAGTCGGCATCGGCCTCGAAGCGATGCTGGTCGGGCCTGAGGCCGGCCGCGCCGAAGCCGCTGCGCGTGTAGACGACGGGCAACAGCGTCAGACCGATGCCGGCGTCCTGCGCGGCCTCGGCCAACGCCCAGGCCATGTCCAGCTCGTCGTCGAAGGCCTGGCCCCCGTGGGCCGGGTCGGCAGGATGGTGCAGGTAGTGGAACTCGCAGACATGGGTGTAGCCGCCGCGCAGCAGCTCAGCGTAGAGCTGGCTGGCCACGGCGCGCAGCTGCTGCGGCGAGATACGCAGCGCCAGTGCATACATGCGGTCGCGCCAGCTCCAGAAGTCGTCCTGCCCGGCCTCGCGACGCTCCGCCAGGCCCACGAAGGCGCGCTGGAAGGCGTGGCTGTGGGCGTTGACGAGGCTGGGGATCAGCGGCCCGGCCAGCACCTCGGCACCGGGCGGCGCGGGCACGTTGATGGCGATGTCGGACCAATTGCCGCCGGCGTCCACACTCAGCAGCACGTCGCGCTGCCAGCGACCGTCCACCCAGGCCAGCGACGCGTGCAGTTGCTTCAGGGCCTCCATGCGAGCATCTCCTGCAGCAACCCCTCGAGCAGCGGCGCGACCTGGGCGGCGCGCGCCGCGTCGAAGGCGCCTGCCGGGTCGGCGGCCTCGTCCATGTAGCAGCGCTGGCACATCTCCAGCTGCACCGCATGCACGCCCGCGCCTGGCCGGCCATGGTGGCGGGTGATGTAGCCGCCCTTGAAGCGGCCGTTGACGACGTGGCTGAAGCGCTCCTGGCCCGCCAGCAGGCCGCCCAGGCGTTCGGTGATGGCCGGCGCGCAGGAGGCGCCGTCGGCCGTGCCGAGGTTGAGCGCCGGCAACTCGCCTTCGAACAGCCAGGGCAGCTCGGAGCGGATGCTGTGGCCGTCGAAGAGCAACGCGTAACCGTGCTCTGCGTGCAGGCGCCGCAGCTCGGCGCCGAGGGCGTCGTGATAGGGCTGCCAGCAGGCCTCGCGGCGCGCGGCGATCTCCGCGGCGTCGGGCTCGGCGCCCTCGCGGTACAGCGGCTCGCTGCTGAAGAAATGCGTCGGCACCAGGCCGGTGCCCCCCGAGGCACCGGGGTACAGCGGCTGGTCGTCAGGCGGGCGGTTCAGGTCGATGACGTAGCGGCTGAAGCGCGGCACGAGCAGGCTGGCGCCCAACCGGTCGGCCAGCGGGCGGTAGAGCCGCTCCAGGTGCCAGTCGGTGTCCTCGCTGGCCAGGGCGCGCGGCAGCAGGCGGCCGTGCAGCTCCGGCGGGATC
The DNA here is from genome assembly GCF_019237615.1 of Roseateles sp. Lineage (GTDB taxonomy): Bacteria > Pseudomonadota > Gammaproteobacteria > Burkholderiales > Burkholderiaceae_C > Pelomonas. Next base: position 17,363 of record NZ_JAFAGT010000046.1, read on the forward strand.
TCGGTGCCGACGTGGGGCAGGCTGATCAGCAGCGGCACGCGGCCCTGCTGCAGGCGAAAGACGGTCATGCTTCTCCCTGGCTTCCTTTGCGAACCCGTTCTATCAGCGGGTTATGGCCGAAACATGCTGCCAGCTCGCGCGGATGTCCGCCATCCCAGACACAGAAGTCGGCGCGCTGGCCGGCGACGAGCCGGCCACGATCCTGCAGCCCCAGGGCGCGCGCGCCGTTGACGGTCAGGCCGCGCAGCGCCTCCTCGGGCGTCATCCGGAAGAGCACGCAGGCCATGTTCATCATCAGGAGTGGGGACAAGGTCGGCGAGCTGCCCGGGTTGTGGTCGGTCGCGAGGGCGATGGGCACGCCGGCCTCGCGCAAGGCCTCGAGGGGCGGCAACCGGGTTTCGCGCAGCGCGTAGAAGGCGCCGGGCAGCAGCACGGCCACCGTGCCGGCCTCGGCCATGGCCTGGATGCCTGCGGGGCTGAGATGTTCCAGGTGGTCGCAGCTGAGCGCGCGGTAGGAAGCGGCGAGCTGTGCGCCGCCCTGGTCGCTCAGCTGCTCGGCATGCAACTTGACCGGCAGGCCCAGGCGCCGCGCGGCGTCGAACACGCGGCCGACCTGGGCCGTGCTGAAGGCGATGTTCTCGCAGAAGGCGTCGACGGCATCGACCAGGCCTTCCCCATGCAGCTCCGGCAGCCACAGGCAGACGGCGGCAATGTAGTCGTCGGCGTCGCCGAACTCGGGCGGCAGCGCGTGAGCGGCGAGATAGCTCGTGCGCACGTCCACGCCCAGGCCCTCCAGCCGGCGTGCAACGCGCAGCATGCGTGCCTCGGTAGCCGCGTTCAGGCCGTAGCCGGACTTGACCTCCAGCGTCGTCACCCCCTCGGCCATCAGCGCCAGCACCCGCCGGGTGGCCGAGGCCAGCAGTTGCTCTTCCGTCGCGGCGCGCGTCGCGGCCACGGTGGACTTGATGCCCCCCCCGGCCCTGGCGATGTCGGCATAGCTCGCGCCATGCAGGCGCTGCTCGAACTCGTCCGCACGGTTGCCGCCATAGACGAGGTGGGTGTGGCAGTCGACGAGGCCGGGCGTGACGAGGGCGCCCTTCAGTTCCACCACCTCGTCGGCCGCAGGCGCCTCGGCGCTGGGCCCGACCCAGCGCAGCAGGCCATCGTCATCGACGAGCAGCGCGCCATCCTCAATCAGCCCCCAGCCGCTGTCGCCCGCCAACGTCGCGAGGTGCCCGCCACGCCAGAGCTTCATCCTTCGTCGCTCCAGGTCAGCCACCAGGCGTTGCCCTCGCCGGTGAAGACGCAGCTCTGCGCCATGGGCTGCTCGCACCAGGCCAGCGTCAGCGGTGCCATCGGCATCGCGCGGTGGCCATGCTCCAGCAGCCCGCCGTTGACGGTGAACAGCCCGACCCAGGGCGTCCGGGGCAGCAGCACATGCCGGGCCGGCTCGACCTCGAGGTTGCCGCGCCGCTCCATCACGTTGAAGACCTCGGTCTCGCCCTTGATGAGCTCGGCCTCCGGCGCCAGCCCGCCGTCGAAGCGCAGCGGCTCGTCGCCGATGCTCTGCGGCCAGTCGAACAGGCGCAGCCCGGCACCGCCGATGACGGCCAGCCAGCGGTGCACGCCGGGAAAGGCCGAGAACGGCCCGTTGTCCTGCACGCGGGCGACGCTGATGCGCAGCGCCCAGTCATGGGCGTGCGGCCAGGCGAGCAGCTCACGCGTCGTGCCGCCCTTGTTCTTCCAGGCCTGCGGCTCGACGTCGACCGCGCTGACCTTGCTCCAACTCATGTTCTCGTCCTTGACTTGGCTCCGCTCGGCGGAGGAGTTTTGCATTCTCCGCAGCCACGGCCGGCAAACCTCATGCCGAGAAGCTCCCTTGCAATTGGTAACGAACGCCCGGGTGGGTCAGCTTCACCGCGGTGACAGCGACACCTCGGCTGTAGGTGATGCGCTTGACGACCAGGCACGGGTCGCGCCGGTTGATGCCCAGCAGCCTGGCCTCGACCTCGCCGGGCAGCGCGGCCTCGATCATGTAGCGCGCCTCGGACAGCGGCGCCACGTCCAACAAGTAGTGCGTGGGCGTGACGCGCGTGAAATCCTGCGCCAGGTAGTCCGGTGCGCAGGCCGGGTTGACGGCGCGCTCCTCGCATTGGATGGCGACGCCGTTCTCCAGGTGCACGATGAGGCTGAGGAACACCGGCGCGCCGCGCTTGAGCCCCAGCTCCGCCGCCTGCTGCGGAGTGGCCTTGCCCTTCACGAGGGCGTGCACGCGCGCCTCATGCGCGCCGCCGCGCTCGACGATCTCCTCGTGCACGTCCCGCACGTTCAGCGTCGACGAGATGCGGTGCAGCTGGGCGACGAAGCTGCCCACGCCCTGCACGCGCTCGATCAGGCCCTCCTGCACCAGCTCACGCAGCGCACGGTTCACCGTCATGCGACTGACCTCGAACTGCGCCACCAGCGCGCCCTCGCTGGGCAGCAGGTCGCCGGCCACCCATTGCCCGCTGGCAATGCCTTCGCGCAGATGGTTCTTGACCTTGAGGTACTGGGGCTCGGGGCTGGTGGGGGCTCTCGACATGGCGTCCATCCTAGTTGACTTGACTTGTATAGACAACTAGAGTCCGCCCCACTTTGAGGAGTACCCGATGACCGCCCTGCCCCGTCCCGTCAAGGCCCCCACCGGCACCCAACTGCATTGCAGGAGCTGGCTGACCGAGGCCGCCTACCGCATGCTGCAGAACAACCTCGACCCCGCCGTGGCCGAGAACCCGGACGCGCTGGTCGTCTATGGCGGCATCGGCAAGGCCGCGCGCAACTGGGATGCGTTCGACGCCATCTGCCAGTCGCTGCGCGAGCTGGGCGACGACGAGACGCTGCTAGTGCAGTCGGGCAAGCCGGTGGGCGTGTTCCGCACGCACCCGGACGCGCCGCGTGTGCTGCTGGCCAACTCCAACCTCGTGCCGGCCTGGGCCACCTGGGAGCACTTCCACGAGCTGGACCGCAAGGGGCTGATGATGTACGGCCAGATGACGGCCGGCAGCTGGATCTACATCGGCAGCCAGGGCATCGTGCAAGGCACCTACGAGACCTTCGCCGAGGCAGCCCGCCAGCATTACGGCGGCGTGGCCACCGGCCGCTGGATCCTCACAGCGGGCCTGGGCGGCATGGGCGGCGCGCAACCGCTGGCGGCCACGTTCGCGGGCTTCTGCTCGCTCAACATCGAATGCCAGCAGAGCCGCATCGACTTCCGGCTCAAGACCCGCTACGTGGACGAGCAGGCCGCCGACCTGGACGACGCGCTGGCGCGCATCCAGGCCCACACCGCCGCCGGCCGCGCCGTGTCCGTCGCGCTACTTGGCAATGCGGCCGAACTGCTGCCCGAGCTGGCGCGCCGCGGCGTCAGGCCCGACCTGGTCACCGACCAGACCAGCGCCCACGACCTCATCAACGGCTACTGCCCACCGGGCTGGAGCGTGGCGCAGTGGAAGGCCGCGGCTGCCGACCCGGCCCGCCACGCCGAACTGAAGGCCGCCGCCGCCGCCGGCTGCGCGGCGCATGTGCAGGCCATGCTGGCCTTCAAGGCGCAGGGCATCCCGACGGTGGACTACGGCAACAACATCCGCCAGGTGGCGCTGGACCAGGGGGTGAAGAACGCCTTCGACTTCCCCGGTTTCGTGCCCGCCTACGTGCGGCCGCTGTTCTGCGAGGGCAAGGGGCCGTTCCGCTGGGTGGCACTGTCGGGCGACCCCGAAGACATCCGCAGGACCGACGCCAAGCTCAAGGAGCTGTTTCCGCAGCACGCGGCGTTGCACCGCTGGCTGGACATGGCCGCCGAGCGCATCGCCTTCCAGGGCCTGCCGGCGCGCATCTGCTGGCTGGGCCTGGGCGAACGCCACATCGCCGGCCTGGCCTTCAACGAGATGGTCAGGAACGGCGAGCTGAAGGCGCCCATCGTCATCGGCCGCGACCACCTGGACAGCGGCTCCGTCGCCAGCCCCAACCGCGAGACCGAGGGCATGCGCGACGGCTCGGACGCCGTCTCCGACTGGCCGCTCTTGAACGCGCTTTTGAACACGGCCGGCGGCGCCACCTGGGTGTCGCTGCACCATGGCGGCGGCGTGGGCATGGGTTACTCGCAGCATTCGGGCGTCGTCATCGTCTGCGATGGCACGGATGCGGCCGCCAAGCGCTTGTCGCGCGTGCTGTGGAACGACCCCGGTACCGGGGTCATGCGCCATGCCGATGCGGGCTATGGCTCGGCCATCGCCTGCGCCAAAAAGAACGAACTGAACCTGCCTTCGCTATGAAACTCATCCCCGGACAACTGACCCTGGCCCAGCTCGCCGACATCGCCGCCGGCGGCACCGCGCTGGAGCTGGCCGACTGGAGCGCCGTCGACAAGAGCGCCGCCCTGGTGGCCGCCGCGGCCGCTGGCGATGCGCCTGTCTACGGCGTCAACACCGGCTTCGGCAAGCTGGCCAGCACGCGCATCGCCAAGGACCAGCTCAGCCAGCTGCAGCTCAACCTGATCCGCAGCCACGCAGTGGGCGTGGGCGCGCCGATGTCGCCGGAGGTCGTGCGACTGATGCTGGCCACCAAGGCCGGCAGCCTGGCGCGCGGCTTCTCGGGCGTGCGCCGCGTGGTCGTGCAGTCGCTGCTGGACGCCCTCAACGCCGGCTTCGTGCCCTATGTGCCGGCCCAGGGCTCCGTGGGCGCCAGCGGCGACCTCGCGCCACTGGCTCATCTGACGCTGGCGCTAATGGGCGAAGGCGAGGCGCTGGTTGAGGGTCGGCGTGTCCCGGCCCGCGACGAACTCGCGCGGCTGGGGCTGCAGCCGCTGACGCTGGCCGCCAAGGAAGGCCTGGCCCTCATCAACGGCACCCAGGCAAGCACGGCGCTGGCCCTGCATGCACTGCTGCGCTTCGAGGGCCTGTTCGCGACGGCGCTGGCCTCGGGCGCGATGACGCTGGACGCCGCGCGCGGCAGCGACGGGCCGTTCGACGCACGCATCCACGAGGTGCGCGGTCAGCCCGGCCAGATCGAGGTAGCGGCCGTCTACCGCGAGCTGCTGGCCGGCAGCGCGATACGCGCCAGCCATCGCGAGGGCGACGAGCGCGTGCAGGACCCCTATTGCCTGCGCTGCCAGCCGCAGGTCATGGGCGCCTGCCTGGACCAGGCCCGCCATGCGGCCGAGGTACTGGTGCGCGAGGCCAATGCGGTGACCGACAACCCGCTGGTGTTCGACGACGTGATGATCTCAGGCGGCAACTTCCACGCCGAACCCGTCGCGTTCGCGGCCGACAACCTGGCGCTGGCCATCGCCGAGGTGGGCGCCATCGCCGAGCGCCGCATTGCGATGCTGATCGACCCGGGGATCTCGCGCCTGCCGCCCTTCCTGACGGCCGACGCCGGCCTGCACAGCGGCTTCATGATCGCCCATGTGACGGCCGCGGCCCTGGCCAGCGAGAACAAGAGCCTGGCCCACCCGGCCAGCGTCGACAGCCTGCCGACCAGCGCCAACCAGGAAGACCATGTGTCCATGGCTACCTTCGCCGCTCGCCGCCTGCACGCGATGCTCGACAACACGGCCCACATCGTCGCCATCGAACTGCTGGCCGCGGCCCAGGGCATAGACTTCCTGCGCCCGCTGCGGAGCTCGGCGCCGGTGGAGGCGCTGCACGCGCGGCTGCGCACGGCCTGCGCCGGCAGCCCTGCCGACCATTACCTCGCGCCGGACATCGAGCGCGCCGCGGCCCTGGTGCAGGGCGGCGCGCTGAAGGCAGCGCAGGCGCCGGCGTTCTGAGCGATCCCGGGCGCTCTTCAGTAGCGCCCGGCCGCCCCCGCCACGCGCAGGAACACGTAGGCGAACCAGGCCACCACCGCGCGATGCAGCATGGCGCGCAGGCCGGTGCCGCCATGCTTGCCGACGCGGCTTGCGGCGGCGATGGAGGTCTCGATCTCGCCGGCCAGCCGGGCCGCGAAACCGGCATCCTCCACGACGACGTTGGCCTCCAGGTTGACGAGCAGCGACAGCGGGTCGATGTTGGAGCTGCCCACCGTGGCCCAATCCCCATCGACGACGGCGACCTTGGCATGCAGGAAGGCCGGCGTGTACTCGTAGATTTCGACGCCATGGCCCAGCAGGTCAGCGTAGAGGGCCTCGGCCGCCCAGCCGGCCAGCCGATAGTCCAGCTTGCCCTGCAGCAGCAGGCGCACACGCACGCCGCGACCGGCGGCCTTGCGCAAGGCCTGGCGGATGCGCTGGCCCGGGTAGAAATAGGGGCAGACGAGGTCGACGCTGGCCCGCGCGCCGCGGATGGCGTCCGCATAGGCATGCTCGATGGTGCGGCGTCGGCGCAGGTTGTCTCGGAGCACGAAGGCGGCACTGACGGGCCGCAAACGCGCCAGCGGCTGGTCCAGGCGCTGCGGGCCGCGCCAGAGCTGCGTCAGCCACAAGCCGAAGCGGCGGCGCAGCGGCACGTAGTCCAGCAGCGCGTCGTCGAAGTCGCGCCCCAGCCAGGCGCGCGACCAGATCGAGCGCACGCTCTGCGCCACCAGTTCCACCAGGCCGCCGCGCAGTTGCACGGCAAAGTCCAGCCGCGGCAGCTCGGTGCGGCCGTGGTGGAGGTCGATGCGGTCGTCGATGATGTTGATGCCGCCGACGAAGGCCTGCTCGCCATCGACGACGCAGAGCTTCTGGTGCAGGCGGCGCAGCTGTCCGGGCTGGAACCAGCGCCACCAGCGATCCATGGGGCGGAACACGGCCAGGGCAACGCCGCTGCCCGCAAAGCGGTCCTGCAGCGTCCGTATGCTGGCGCCGCTGCCGAAGCCGTCGACGACGAGGCGCACGCGCACGCCACGCCGGTCCGCAGCCAACAGCGCGTCAGCCAGCGCCAGCGAGGTCTCGTCGTGGTGAAAGATGTAGGTCGCCAGCCAGATCTCCCGGTGGGCACGGGCGATGGCCGCATGCATGCGCGGAAAGAGCTGGTCGCCGCCGCGCAGCAACTCGACCTGGTTGCCACCGACGAAGCCGGGGTCGACAGCGTGGTTGCGGCGGCGCTTCGCGCCCAGCCGCCTCACCGAGGCACCCTTTGCGCCACGCATTGAGCCCTTGGGGACGGTCGCGCGGGCCTCATTCGAGCGCCAGCTCCACGAGCAGCGGCAGGTGGTCGGACATGCGCGCCCAACTGGGGCCGCGGGGCACCTGCACGCCTGTGCAGCGCAGGCCGCTCATGTAGACGCGGTCCAGCGCGAACACCGGCAGCCGCGACGGGAAGGTGGACGAGCGCGAGCGCCCATGCGGCGCCACCGCGCGGCGCAGGCCATGGGCGCGCATGGACGGGTCCAGCCTTTCGCCCCAGTCGTTGAAGTCGCCGGCCACGAGCACGGGTGCACCTGTCGGCACATGCTCGCGCACAAAAGCCGCGAGGCGGTCGACCTGGCGCAGGCGGCTGGCATGGATCAGGCCGAAATGGGCCACGACGACATGCACCACCGCGCCCTGCCAATGCACCGGCACATGCAGCAGGCCGCGCTGCTCGAAGGCATGGTCCGACACGTCGTGGTGGCCGATGTCGCCCATGGGCCAGCGCGACAGCAGCGCGTTGCCATGCTCCCCGAACCGGGTCGTCGCATTGGTGCGGTAGGCCACCTCGTAGCCCTCGGGCGCGAGGAAATCGGCCTGCCCCTTCTCGGGCCAGCCGAACCAGGTGCGGTCGAAGTAGGCCGCCTCGCGGTGGTGGAACAGACGCACCTCCTGCAGGCAGACGAGATCGGCGTCCAGGGCCTCGACACCCATCTGCAGGTTGTGGATCTCCAGCCGTTTGGCCGGCCCCAGGCCGCGCACGCCCTTGTGGATGTTGTACGTGGCCACGCGCAGCACGTCGCCGGGCGCGTGGGGGCCAGGACGGGCGACGGATCTCATGGCGTGGCGATGGCGCCGAAGCGGGGCAGTTGCAGCACCGCCTCGGCATTGGACGGCGAGAAGCAGCGGTCGGCCGCCTCGTGCCAGGGCAGCCACAGCCACGACAGGTGCTCGCGAGGGGCCAGCGTCGGTGTCAACGCCGCGGGCAGCTGCAGTCCGAAGACATGCTCGGTGTTGCGCGTGACGCCGGGCGCGTAGCGGTGCCGCCACTGCGGGTAGATCTCGTAGACATTGGCGAGATTCCAGTCGCGCAGCTCGCCCCCCAGGGCCTCGATGTCAAAGCCCGTTTCCTCCAGCACCTCGCGGCGAGCGGTCTCGGCCAGAGGCTCGTCGGGACGGTCCAGCGAACCGGTGACGCTCTGCCAGTAGCCGGGATGGTCGGCGCGCTCGATCAACAGCACGCGCAGATCCGGGGTGTGGATGACGACGAGGACGGATTCGGGGATCTTGAAGGACGGGGCCGCGGACATGGCCACAGCATAGCCCCGGCGCGATCCGGCAGGCGCGTCGGCATGGTCCCACCGCCGCCGCTGGCGGCGTCCGAGGGCGTTATGCCTCAGACGACAAAATACTTATGAATCAACGGCTTACGATTACTCCTGGGGCGGCCTGAGAAAAGTCAGAAGCCCCGGGCTTCAGGGCGTCCGCTCAGGGTGCGGGCCCCAGGATGAAGCCATGAGGCGCGAAATTCGAATCGCAGCAGTCGCGGATTTGGTCGCGCTGCGACAGGCTCGCGACGAGTCGATGGAATCGTTCGCCGAGCGGGCGGGAGTTTCCGCCCAGGCCTTCCTGAACTTGGAAGCTGGCGTTGTTGGTGGACTGCACGTCAAGCAGCAATCGCTTTTTGCGCTTTGCGTATTCGGTGACGTTAAAGAAGACGGCACCCACGGAGCCCTTGCCTTTGGCTCACCATTCCCCTTGCCGGGCTGGCAAAGGACTTTCACCTCCGAGCAGGTGCGCCCTGCCGGGCGCACCCGAAGAAAAGCCCCGCCGTGGCGGGGCTCGCGTGCCGGGGCGGTAGCGCTTACTGCGCTGCGGCTGCCGCGTTGCGCAGGCGGATATGCAGCTCGCGCAGCTGCTTCTCGTCCACCAGCGACGGCGCGCCGGTCAGCAGGCATTGGGCGCGCTGGGTCTTGGGGAAGGCGATGACGTCGCGGATGGACTCGGCCTTGGTCATCATCGTGACGATGCGGTCCAGGCCGAAGGCCAGGCCGCCGTGCGGCGGTGCGCCGTACTGCAGCGCGTCCAGCAGGAAGCCAAACTTGATGCGCTGGTCCTCCGCGCTGATGTTCAGCGCCTCGAAGACCTTGGCTTGCACTTCCGCGCGGTGGATACGCACCGAGCCGCCGCCCAGTTCCCAGCCGTTCAGCACCATGTCGTAGGCCTTGGCGATGCACTTGCCCGGATCGCTGACCATCAGGTCCTCGTGGCCGTCCTTGGGCGCCGTGAACGGGTGGTGGACAGCCGCCCAGCGGTTGTTTTCCTCGTCGTGCTCGAACATCGGGAAGTCGATCACCCACAGAGGCGCCCAATTGTCTTCGAACAGGCCGTTGGCCTTGCCGAAGTCGCTGTGGCCCACCTTCAGGCGCAGCGCACCGATGGCGTCGTTGACGATCTTGGCCTTGTCAGCACCGAAGAAGATCAGGTCGCCGTCCTGCGCGCCGGTGCGCTTCAGCACCTCGGCGACGGCCTCGTCGTGCAGGTTCTTGACGATGGGCGACTGCAGGCCTTCGCGGCCCTTGGCCACTTCGTTGACCTTGATCCAGGCCAGGCCCTTGGCGCCGTAGATCTTGACGAACTCGGTGTAGGCATCGATCTCGCCACGGCTCATGGCCGCGCCGCCCGGCACGCGCAGCGCGACGACGCGGCCGCCCGGCGTGGTGGCGGGGCCGGAGAACACCTTGAAGTCGACGGTCGTCATCGCGTCGGTCAGCTCGGTGAACTCGAGCTTGACGCGCAGGTCGGGCTTGTCGGAGCCGAAGCGGTGCATGGCCTGCGCGTACTTCATGACCGGATAGTCACCCAGCTCGACGTTCAGCGCCTTGCGGAAGACATGGCGGATCATGCCCTCGAACATCGAGCGGATCTCCTCTTCCGTCAGGAACGAGGTCTCGATATCGATCTGCGTGAACTCGGGCTGGCGGTCGGCGCGCAGGTCCTCGTCGCGGAAGCACTTGGTGATCTGGTAGTAGCGGTCGAAGCCCGCCACCACCAGCAGTTGCTTGAACAGCTGGGGCGACTGCGGCAGCGCGAAGAAATGGCCGTCGTGCACACGGCTGGGCACCAGGTAGTCGCGCGCGCCCTCAGGCGTGCTCTTCGTGAGCATGGGCGTCTCGATGTCGACGAAGCCATGCTCGTCCAGGAACTTGCGAACCTCCATCGCGACGCGGTAGCGCAGCATCAGGTTGTTCTGCATGTAGGGACGGCGCAGGTCCAGCACGCGGTGCGTGAGGCGGGTCGTCTCGGACAGGTTGTCCTCGTCGATCTGGAAGGGGATGGGCACCGACGGGTTCAGCACCTCGATCTCGTGG
>NZ_JAFAGT010000083.1 GCF_019237615.1 Roseateles sp.
CATGGGCTTGAGTGTAGGAAGCGTGTTTCGGGTTTGCCGGGCGGTGCTCTTCTCGCGGCCTTGGTTCAATCCCGACAGGGAGGGCAGGCACAGCCACGACGAAGGAACGCCTGGACATCCATGGCCCGAGGTGCGGTTGGCGCCCGCAAGCGGAAGACGGCAGGGAATGCACGCCATCCTGCGACACGCCCTGGAACACGTTCCGGACTCGGGGCGTCTGCCCGGGATGCGGCGTCAAATGGCCGGGCACTCAATGCCCCGAGTGCCAACGGTTCTCACCGCACGAGGCCTGGTATCACTACCCGCCCGACGTCGAGGAGAACGGCATCGGGCGGGAGGAACGGCTGACGCAGCGGGCCTAGCCTCGCGACGGCTCCTCGTCCGGCGCGAGCAGCCGGCCGAACACCAGCTTCACCACCAGCAGCCCCGCGCCGGCCGCGACCACCAGCACCGCGTGCAGGGCCCAGAACCTGGAGCCCGTCATCACCTCCAGCAGCCCGGCCAGCCAGCCGACGAACATGTTGCCGAAGAACAGGTGCAGGTAGTAGATGCCGATCATGACGCCCTGCAGGCCGCGCGGCGCGGCGCGCGAATACAGCGCCAGGCCCACCGGCAGGATGTTGGCGAAGCCGATGTCGTTGACCAGGGTATAGGCGAAGGTCCACAGGATGCTGATCTTGGCGCCGTCGGCCTCGATGGCGAAGGCGGGGATGAGCAGCAGCGCCGGCGCGCCGGCCGCGATGAAGCAGCCCAGCGAGATCTTCGTGATCTCGTCAGGCTCGCGGCGGCGCGTGGCCCACCAGCGCCAGAAGGCGATCGAGCCCAGCATGGTGAGGAAGCTCACCGTGGCGTCGACGGACTGCAGCCAGGTCACCGGCACCTCGAAGCCGGCCACCACCATGTCCATATGCTGCTGCGACCACAGCGGATAGGCGTTGTTGAACTGCTGGTTGCCGACGATGGACAGCATCAGCAGCGGCAGTATGGCCACGAGCAGGGTGACCTGCAGCGCGCCGCGGCGGCCGATGGGGGGGCGGGCCTCGGCCTTGGCGGCGCTGCGCTGCGGCTCGGGGGGCAGCCAGCGGCGCCCGGCCAGGTAGACGCACAGGCCGATCAGCATGCCCACGCCGGCCGAGCCGAAGCCCCAATGCCAGCCCACCCTCTCGCCCAGCGTGCCGCAGACGATGGGCGCCGCGATGACGGCGATCTGCACCGCCAGCATGAAGATCTGGAAGGCGCTGGCGCGGCGCTTGTCGTCCGGCGCGTAGAGGTCGCCCACCTGCGCGGCGATGTTGCCCTTGAAGGCGCCCACGCCCAGCAGCAGGCAGCCCAGTGCCGGCAGCAGCGCCGTCTCGAAGGCCATCAGGAAGTGGCCCGTGGCCATCAGCAGCGCGCCGATGACGACGGTCTTGGTGCGGCCCAGCCAGCGGTCGGCGATGAGCCCGCCGAAGATGGGCGTCAGGTAGACGAAGCCCACGTACAGACCGAACACGGCCGAGGCCAGCTGCTGCGTGGAGCGCGGCCCGGTCACGCCCTCGATCGCCTGGCGCAGCGCGTCCATGCCTGCCACCTGGCCGATGTTGTGCGGCAGGAAGAGGTAGTTGCTGAGGTAGAGCACCAGCAGCGCCTGCATGCCGTAGTAGCTGAAGCGCTCCCACAGTTCGCAGAAGGACAGCCAGCCCAGGCCGGCGGGGTGGCCCAGGAAGGCGCGGTCGTGGCGGGCGCGTGAGTCGGCGGCGCCCGCGGTCAGGGTGGCGGAGGTCAAGAGGGAATCCCAGATCTGGAAAGGCCCAGACTGTCCCTGGACTCGCCCGCGCTGGCAATGCGCACTCGCCCGCGGATGCCGCAGGTCATGGGTGCAGGTTCTTCACGCATTGGCGTGACGCTCTGGTTCAATGCAGCTGCCACAAGGGAGAAAAGATCATGGGTGCCGTCGAGAACACTTCCGGACATGGACCGGCCAGCCAGGTTCCGCCGGGAATCCGGCGCTGGAACTGGGGCGCGTTCCTGCTCAACTGGATCTGGGGCATCGGCAACAACGCACCGCTGGCGTTGCTGGTGTTCGTGCCGTTCTTCGGCTTGATCTGGATGTTCGTCGTCGGCGCCAAGGGCAACGAATGGGCCTGGCGCAACAAGCGGTGGGAGAGCGAGGCCCAGTTCCAGGCCATGCAGCGCCGCTGGGCCAAGTGGGGCGTCGTCACGCTTGTGGCGGGCATCGTCCTTGCGAGCCTGGTCGTCTTTGGCATCTTCGGGATCCTGAAGGACTCCGAGGCTTACAAGCTTGCGCGATTACGGCTGGATGGCGACGAGCGTGTCGCCGAAATCGTGGGCAGACCCTTGTCCACCGGTATCCCGATGGGCCAGATCGAGGTGTCCGGCCCGCGCGGTTCGGCCAGCCTGTCGTTCAGTGTCGAAGGTTCGAAGGGCAAAGGCACGGCTTTCGTGGAGGCCCGCAAGGACATGGGCGAATGGAAGATCGATCGACTGGTGTTCCAGGAAGATGGCAGCGGTCGCCGCATCGATCTGTCGCCCGAACCGCCGCCGGCATCGCGGGAAGGGAACGTGTGAGCGCGGGCACGCTCACCACCGGCTTCATCGGGTCCCGATGCAGTTCCGTGCTGCGATGCTGTCTGGTCCTGCTGCTGGCATCCGGCCTTGCAGCCTCGCATGCGGAGCCAGTCATGCAGCGAGTGCCCGATCGCTTGGCGCGCTGCGCGGCAGCGCAGCAAGACCGCTATTGTGTTGAGTGGCGGTTCACCCGCGAGCCCTCGTTGCGGCTGGTGGCAGAGGGTGGTCAGGACGATGGCGGCTGGACGCTCTACCGCGTCGACGGGCGCGGGCGCTACCGGCGGCTGCTCGAGGTCCGACCGGCCTTGCAGGACGATCGCTGGCCAGGGCAGACCTTCTGGGGCTACGCCTTGGATGTGACCGACGCAGTCGCCACAGCCGGCGCAGGCGGCGTGCGGCTGTCCTTTTCATTCCAGTCGGCAGCACTGGAGGCCGGGGACTCACCACCAACTATCGGCCAGCGGCAACTGCCCCATTTGCTGCTGTGGGGCCAAACGACGCAGCCGAACATTGTCATCCGTGAGCCGCTGCGCTTCGAGGTGATGACGTCAGCGCAAGCCAAGGTCCGCTCGCGCCAGCGGGGCGTGACTGTCATCGACGGCGCGCGTGCGGCCATCGTGGCCTTCGCGCCCACCGACGCTTTGGGTGCGACGGATGACGGCTCCGTCGAGGGCATCGCTCACACGCAGTTCGCGCTGCGCGATGCGAGGCGCTGCCTGGGCACGCGAGACATCGATTACCGACTTGTCTTCGCAGACCGATTCAAGGTCGTGACCAACGGTTTGCGAGTCGACTACCGTGGCCATCAACTGGGCCAGGGGTTTGGCGCAGTGCTCGTGAACCCCGGGCAGGCGCCGCGGCTGGTGGTCGCCCGCGAAGGACCGTCGACACTGCAACAGTTGCTGCCGCAAGCCGCGAGTGAGCTGTGGCGGGAGCCGGCGTGCGTTGACCTGCGCTGATAGCGGGCCGTCATTGCCACGGCGGCGTTCGCACTCACAATCCCCCGCATGGCGCTGACCCCTCGCATCCTCGTCACCGGCGGCAGCGGCTACATCGCCGGCGTGCTGATCCGCCAGCTGCTGGCCGCCGGCTGGCAGGTTCACACTACTTTGCGCGACCCGCAGCGCGAGCCGGCGCTGCGCCGGCAGCTCGGCGCGGACGCGGGCGAGGCGCGCGAGCAGCTGCGCTGCTTCCGGGCCGACCTCCTGGCCGACGCCGGCTGGGCCGAGGCCGCGGCCGGTTGCAGTCACATGGCCCATCTCGCGTCTCCGCTGCCGGCCGGCGTTCCGCGCAATGCCAACGAGCTCATCGTGCCGGCCCGCGACGGCGCGCTGCGCGCGCTTCATGCCGCGCGCGATGCCGGCGTGCGGCGTGTGGTGATGACGTCGTCGGTGGCGGCCATCGCCTACGGCCATGGCCCGGGCGAGCACCGCTTCACCGAGGCCGACTGGACGCGGCTGGAGACGCCCGGCATCCCGGCCTACATCCAGTCCAAGACCATCGCGGAGCGCGCAGCGCGCGACTGGGTGGCGCGCGAGGGTGGCGGCCTGGAGTTCTGCACCGTCAACCCATCCGTCGTGCTGGGGCCGGTGGCCAGTGCCGACTATTCGGCCAGCGTCGTCCTCGTGAGGAGCCTGCTGCAGGGCCGCATGCCGGCGCTGCCCCGCATCGGCTTCGGCGTCGTTGACGTGCGAGACGTGGCCGAACTGCATTGGCGCGCGCTGACGGCGCCGGTCTCCATGGCCGACGAGCGCTTCATCGCCTGCGGCGGCTTCCTGTGGCTGCGCGAGGTCGCGGCCGTGCTGCGCGCCGAGCTGGGCGCGCAGGCGCGGCGCGTGCCGACCTTGCAGATGCCGGACTGGGCGGTGCGGCTGCTGGCCAGGGTCAGCCCCACGGTGCGGGCGGCGGCCAGCGAGCTGGGCACGGTGCGGCACCAGGATGCCAGCCATGCGCGGGAGGTGCTGGGCTGGGCGCCCAGGCCGCAGCGCGAGGCCATCGTGGCGACGGCGCGGGACTTGATCGAGCTGGGCTTGGTGGATAGCTGAAGACCCCGGGGGGCTGCCTACTTCTCGGCGCCATCCTGAGGCTTTGCGCGCGTCGAGTCGCTGGCCATCTTCAGCTCTCGTGCTTTGGCCTGCGCCAGCGTGGGCACGTTCAGCTCGCGGCGAAGCTGATCCGGCACGCTGGGATCGACGGGCCTCAGCCTGGGAGGACGGGAGGGATGGTTGCTGCTGAACTGTGTGCCGAAGCGTTGGGGGCGTCCAATGCTGACCAGGAAGCGATCAAGGCTGGCGGCGGCCAGCCACTTGGCTTGCTGTTCGCCCTTGCTGATGGCGACGACGCACAGGTCATGGGCCAGCAGGTAGTCGTCGGGTTCGGTGGCGTGCTGCATGACCATGGCAGCATGGTAGTAGTCGGAGCCGCTGGACACACTGCCGCTCGTGATGAGTTCCTTGACGCGCCGCTGGCGCGCCTCGTCCCTCAGCATGACAGCAGCCCAGTCCGTGACCTTGCCCGGCACAGGCGTCCGCTCTGCCTGATCCTCGTCGAACAGCCGCTTCAGTTCCGCTCCTGCTGTCGATGGGTTGTCGACGGCGGTGGCATCGGGTACTCCTTGCGCCAGAACCGGCGCAGGCGCCGCGAGTTGGGCGACAAGCGCGCACAGAAGGACAAGACGCAGCGCGGCGGTCATCGCCCCCGCCTTTGCCAAAGCGCCTTCTTCCCCTTCAACTGACGCTCGATGCCGTCGTTGAGCCGCCCGCGCAGGTCGATGACGTCTTCCACATAGCCATACACGCCGGGGAAGCGCAGGTCCAGCCACAGCCACAGCGTGCAGATGCGCAGCGCCTGCTCCATGCGGTCCAGGCGGCCATGCTGGTCGTACTCGTCGAGGAAATGGGGCTCGCCGGCATGGCCGCTGCGGGCATGGTTGGTGGCCCAGCCATGGAACTGCTCGACCAGCATGGGCAGGCGTGAGTCCACCGGCGCCTGCGCGTAGCGGAAACGCTCCTGCAGCGGCAGCGAGGCCGCGTTGCGATCCAGCGCCTCGGCCAGCTCCAGCATCTGCTCCAGCTCGGCGACGGCGAAATGCGCGTCGTCCAGGCGCAGCTGCTGCATGAAGATGCTCAGCACCGCGTAGAGCTTGTTCACGCCCATGCGCTGCGAGATGGTCTGCACATGGCGCCAGTTGGGCGCCACCGGCGCCTTGAAGTCACGTGGTGCGCGCGGCTCCTTGGGCAAGAGCGCGCGCAGCGTCTTCATCGCGTCGGCCTCGGCCTCCTTCAGCACCGAGACGAAGCCCTCGTCGTGCATGCCGTAGCGGCCCGCGCGGCCAGCGATCTGGTGCACCTCGCTGACGCTGAGCTCGCGGTCGCCGACGCCGTCGAACTTGGTCAGCGTCGAGAACAGCACGCGGCGTATCGGCAGGTTCAGGCCCATGCCTATGGCGTCCGTCGCCACCAGCACGTCGCTGGCGCCGACGGCGAAGCGCTCGGCCTCGCGGCGCCTCACCTCGGGCGGCAGCGCGCCGTAGATGACGCTGACGGCATGGCCGTTCTGCGAGATCTGGTCGCGCAGCATCAGCACGTCCCGGCGGCTGAAGGCGACGACGGCGTCGCCGGCCTGCAGGTGCGTCATCGGCACCGGCGCCGGCATCAGCTGCACATGCTGCTTGCGCTCGAAGTGGCGACGCTCGGGCTTCTCGCCGCACAGCTGCAGCAGCCGCTCTATGGCCGGCGCCGCATAGGCCGAGCCGATGATGATGAGCTCGCGCGCCGGCACGCCGACGATGGCCTGGGTCCAGGCCCAGCCGCGCGAGTCGTCGAAGATCATCTGCGCCTCGTCGATGACGGCCACGTCGACCACGTCGCGCGTGTTGACCATCTCGATGGTGCTGGAGACCACGCGGGCATCCGCCGCCGGCACGTTCTCCTCGCCGGTCAGCAGCGAGCAGGGCACGCCGCGGCCCACCAGGCGGTCGCGGCCCTCCAGCGCCAGCAGCCGCAGCGGCGCGAGATAGGCGCCGTCCAGCGCCTGGGCCAGCCGCTCGAAGGCCGCGTGCGTCTTGCCGCTGTTGGGCGGGCCCAGGTACAGCGTCACCTTGCGGCCCAGCTTGCGCGCCGCGTCGAAGCTGTCCGGGTAGCCCTGGAAGGCCAGCTCGCGGCCCAGGCTGGCCAGCGTGTCCTGCTCCTCGACCTGCTGCTCCCAGCGGTCCTGGGCACGCGTCAGCGCGGCCTTCAGGTCGTCATAGGGCATGGGCACGCCGCACTCGGCCTGCAGGCGCGGCAGCAGCGAGGCCAGCTGGGCTTCGTCGACCAGGGCTTCGCTGCGGGCGACGAGGTGGTTCAGGTGCAGGGCCAGCTCGGCCTTGTACGAGTACTCGGGCGCCTGGCCCAGCGCATGGCGCAGCGCGGCCGTGTCGCCGTCGCGGAAAAAGGCCCAGACGGGCTCCTCCTGCACCGGCACGCGGTGCGACAGGTCGACGCGCCAGCCCGGGTGTGCCAGCGCGATGGGGTGCACGCACAGCCGCGTGAACACCAGGCCCTCGCGGCGCAGGCCCAGCGATTCGAGCTGGTGCAGGCGCTGCTGCATCTGCGAGCGCAGCGTGTTGGCCAGCGGCGTCGCGTCCAGCTGGGCCAGCGCGACGGGGATGTGGGCAGGCAGCAGCCAGCGGCTGGGCCGGCCACCGCCGGCTGCCTTGGAGACCTGGATGCAGCCCAGGCGGTCCAGCGACTCGTCGCTGCCGTCGTCGAGGTCGGCCGGCACCAGCACCTGGGGCAGCGCGTAGGCGGCCTGGCGGATGCGGGCCCAATCCTCGGGCGCAAGGCTCGCGGGCAGGCGGGCGGCGTGGCGGGGCTGGGGGAGGGGAAAGGCCGGCACGGGCGGCCTGGATTCGGGGGACGAGGACTTCACGGCGGAAGTGGAACACAGCTCGTCGTGCCGGCATCGTGCGGGCGGGCCGACCAGGCCGTCTCGTCGACACTGCGGTCATGGACACCGTCACGATCTTCCACAACCCCTTGTGCGGCACGTCCCGCAACGTGCTCGCACTGATCCGCCACGCGGGCCTGGCGCCGCGCGTCGTCGAGTACCTTCGGACGCCGCCCGGACGCGACGAGATCCGTGCGCTCGCCGCGGCCACGGGCCGGCCGCTGCGTGCGCTGCTGCGGGAGAAGGAGGCGGTGTTCGCCGAGCTGGGACTGGCCGACGAGAGCTTGCCCGACGACGCGCTGCTGGACGCCCTCGAACGCCACCCCATCCTGCTGAACCGCCCCATCGTTGTCACGCCGCTGGGCACGGCGCTGTGCCGGCCATCGGAGGCGGTGCTGGAACTGCTGCCCGTGGGCCCGCTGCCGCCGTTCACGAAGGAGGACGGCGAGGTCGTGCAGGACCACGGCCGCCGCCGCGGCGCGAGCCCGGCGCAGCGCCGGCTGCGCTACAACGTTGCCTGCAGCCTGGACGGTTTCATCGCCGACCCCGACGGCGGCTACGACTGGCTCGTGGAAGACCAGAGCATCGACTTCGACGCGCTGTACGCCGAGTTCGACACCTTCGTCATGGGCCGCAAGACCTGGGACGTCATGCAGGCCCAGGGCGATGCCAATCCCCTGCGCGGCAAGCGCGTCATCGTCGCGTCGCGCACGCTGGCGGCGAGCGAGGGCGTGACCATCGTGCGCGACGACATCGCGGGCGTGGTCGCGGCGCTGAAGGCCGAGGCGTCGGCGCGCGACATCTGGCTGTTCGGCGGCAGCGAACTGGCCGGGGTGCTGTTCGCGGCCGGCCTGGTGGATCGCGTCGAGACGGCCGTGATGCCGGTGCTGCTGACGCGCGGCATCCCGTTGCTGCCGGCCGGCGCGACGCAGCGGCTGGCGCTGGCCTCGGCGCGCAGCCTGGCCAGCGGCATCCAGATGCTGGCCTACGACGTCGCGAGCTGACGGCGCTCAGTCGATGGGCCAGGGCATGGCCGCGGGCATCCCGGTCGCCTCGTCCGGCGATGCCGCCCGCGGCGGGCCGCGCCGCGGCGCATCGGCCTCGCGCCACCAGGGCGCCGCCGGCTCGCCCTTGGCCGGCTCGACGGCCTCGCCAAGCCGGGGCATCAGCAGCTGTGCGCCCTGCCGCGGGCCCAGCTCCAGCAGCGTCTCGGCCGGCTGGTCCCAGTCGTGCAGGGCCAGCGAGAACGTGCCCCAGTGCACCGGCAGGAAGGCGCCGCCGCCCAGCAGCTGCAGCGCCTTCAGCGCGTTTTCCGGGCCGAGGTGGATGTCGCCCCAGGCCGGGTGGAAGGCGCCCACCTCCAGCATGACGAGGTCGAAGGGGCCGAAGCGTTCGCGGATGGCCGCGTACTCGCTTGTCAGCCCGGTGTCGCCGCTGAAGAAGACGCGGTGCCTGGGTGTCTCGATGACGAGGGACGACCACAGCGTCGCATTGCGGTCGGACAGCGACCGGCCCGAGAAATGCTGCGATGGCGCAGCGGAGATGCGCAGTTCGGCGCCCGGTGCCTGCCAATGCTCCCACCAGTCCAGCTCGACGATGCGCGCCGCCGGCACGCCCCAGGCCTCCAGGTGGGCGCCAACGCCCAGCGAGGTGATGAAGGGCACGTCCTGCAGCTTGATGAGCTCGCGGATGGTGGGGAGGTCGAGGTGGTCGTAGTGGTCGTGCGAGATGGCGACTGCATCCAGCCTGGGCAGCGCCTTCAGCGCCAGCGGCACGGGCTGGAAGCGCTTGGGGCCGGCCAACTGCGACGGCGATGCACGCTTGCCCCAGACCGGGTCGGTCAGCACGCGCAGGCCGTCGATCTCGATGAGCACGGTGGAATGGCCCAGCCAGGTCGCCCGCAGGCCGGTGTCGGCCGGCTTGAGCCAGGCGTCCAGCGGGTTCTGCGCCGGCAACGGGCCGGCCGGCGTGCGGCGACCCTCGGAGCAGAGGAAGTCGGACAGCGATGGCCGCTCGCTGCCGTCGCGCAGTCCGGGCTGGATGGGGTGGACGTTGCGAAAGCCCTCACCGGCCCAGCGTGGCGAGGCCCGCATGCGTTCAAGGCGGAGGCCGGAGGCGCGTTTGCCGAGGGATTTCATGGCGTGGCGATGTCGGATGGCGGGGCGGGGGCGACGGGCGTTCAGGCGAGTGTCCCGCAGCGATTGTGCGCGGCCCGGGCCGGCGCCTCCCGCGAGCGGGTGCCTTGAAATGCCGGCGGCCGGGGGCATCTGAGCCTCAGCCATCGCTCACATAGGGTGCCGTATGCCCACCACCATCAAGCTTGCCGTCCCGGCCGAACTGCTGTCCCTTGTCCGTCTGGCGCAACTGCTGCAGGCCCTGGAAGGCCAGAGCCGTGCGGCGGACCCGCACCAGTACAGGCTGCTGGTCGAGAAGCTCGGCGCCGAACTGCGCGAGCACCAGGGCCACCCGTCTCTGCCGGGTCTGCTGGATCATTTCCCTGCCGCCGCCGAGGTCTACGAGAATCTGCAGTACGCCCATGCCGGGCTGTGCCGCGCACCGCTGGAGCAGTCGCTGGGCTCCGAGCTGGCGACGCGCGAGCTTCTGGGCCGGGTGTGTAAGGGCTAACTTCGGCGCAGGCCGATCTCGAAGACGACGCCGTCGTCGACGTTGCGCGCCGCGATGCTGCCGCCCATCTTGGCCAGATAGGTCTTGGCCACGAACAGCCCCTGGCCGCGGCGCACGCCGTCCTCGGGCTGGGCATCGCTGACGCCGTAGTCGAAGATGCGCGCCAGCCGGTCGTCGGCGATCTGCGGGCCCCGGTTGTGGATGTCCACCGTCGCCAGCTCGCCCTCGAGGCGCAGCGCCAGCGTGATGGGCGTGCCTGGCAGGCGGTGGCGATCGGCATTCGTCAGCGCATGGGTGAGCGCGTCCTCCAGCGGGTACTCGTCGGCCTGCACCCAGACCGCGTCGGGCGCCGGTGCGTAGACGACACCGGCAATGCCCGCGTAGACGGCGTTGGCCGCCACCTGGCGCAGGAAGGCGTCCAGGTCCAGCCGGCCCACGGCCAGCGTCGCGGCGGCGAGCGCCTCGCTGGGCGAGGCCTGGCCATAGAGCACCTTCACGGCCTGCTGCATGCGCTGGACATAGCGCCGGCTCGGGTCGGCTTCCGATCCGTGCAGCAGCATCAGCGACTGCAGTGGCGACATGATCTCGTGGCCCACGGCATGCCATTGGTCGTGCTCGCGTTCGGCGCGCAGCTGCTCGCGGTGCAGGCTGTCGCGGGCGTGCTGCAGCAGGTCGGCCAGGCTGCCGGCCAGGATGCCCAGCTCGTCGCTGCCACGCAGGTCGGCCACGTCCAGCCGGCCCAGCTCGAAGCGCCCGGGTGCCTGCAGCTGGTGCGACAACGCGGCGGCGCGTTTCGTCAGCGTCGCGACGCGGCGGATCAGGCCGATCTCGATGATGAGCCAGGCCAGCGCGATGGCCGCCAGCATGGCGGCGACCGGCCAGGCCAGGCGGGCAGCGCTGGCGCTCAGCGTGCGGTCCAGGCCTTGCAGATCGCCCGTCAGCGTGACGTCGAAGCGGCCGGCCGGCGTGCTGACGCCGTCCCGCGCCGACAGCATGCGCGGCATGGCCGGCACGGGCAGGCGCTGGATCAGGGCCATCAGCCAGGGAGAGGGCGGCGCGCCGCTCGCGTCAGCGCCCTGCAGCAGCGCGACGACGCGACCGGCGCGCGTGATGCGCAGCGTCTCCCCGGGCGCCAGCGTGGCGGCCAGCCTGCCGAGGTGCAGGGGCGGCTGGGCGCCTGGCGCTGCGCTGTCGAACAGCACCGCTTCGCCGGGGCCCAGCAGGCGCAGGCGCAGGCCCGTGCGGACCAGGTCGGCCGGCGGCCATTGCGGGCCGCCGGGGCGGAATAGCGCCTCCCGGAAGGCCTCGACGGGCAGGCGCAGCGAGAGCGTCGTGCGCCGCGGGCAGGGCTCGGCCGTGCTCAGGCAAGGCCCCTCGCGCCAGACCCAGCCGCGGAAGTCGCGCTGCGGCCTGGCCTTGCGCGGCAGCGCGGTGGTGCCTTCGGGCGCGTCCAGCGTGAAGCCGGGCAGCTGGCCGCGTTGCGCGTCCAGCATCTCGACGGGCGCGAGCCAATGCTGAGCGATGCCGCCCTGCTTCAGGTCGATGCGCACGCGGTGCACGTCGGCCAGGTCCAGCGCGCCGCGCTCGCGGCTCGCCAGCGGCGGCGCGTCGAGGCTGGCCACGAGGTAGACGAAGCCACCCGCATAGGCATTGCTGCCCACCGCCGCGCACAGGCTGGCGCCGTCCGGGTACAGCAGCGCGCAGCCGGCCATCTCGACGGCGTGCTGGGCCTTGGTGGCGTCGTCGAAGTCGATGGCGGCGAACGGCAGCAGCAGCGGCGCGACCCAGCCCGGGTCCACCTGCGCCGGCTCGGGGTTCATCAGCGCGAGCTGGCCCGCAGGATGGCGCAGCTGGGCCACGATCCCGGCCAGGGACTTGGCGAAGGTTTGCTCGTAGCGCTGCGCGTTGCGCTGCCTCTCCTCGTTCAGCAGCGCGACGGCCAGCGCTAGCGTGGCCATGGCCAGCGCGATGAAGACGAGGTGGAAGACGATGCGGTTGCGAAAGGCCGCCAGCCCCAGGCGCGGCACGTCGGGCAGCGACAGCTCGACGCGGCCGAGCTTCATCCGCCCGTCCAGCGGAAGCCGCGCATGGGAATGTTCTCGATGCCGTCGAAGGCGGGGTCCACGTCCCTGAATGCGTCGCGGATAGTGGCCACATGCTTGCGCACGTTGTCGCGGTTGCGGCCGCTCTTGACGACGTCGAACAGCTCTTCGTAGCCGACCACCTCGCCCGCGCGCGCATGCAGCGTCGCCAGGATGCGCTGGGCCGTCAGCGGCAGGTTGATGCGCTGGCCGCGCCACATGGGCGTGCGCTGTTTCAGCGGGTCCAGCTGCAGGCTGTCGTCACCGGCCTTGGTGGCCGGCTTCGCGGCCGGATCGCGCAGCCGCGCAGTGCGCAGGATGTCCAGGAAGGTCTCGACGAACTCGGCCTCGTCGAAGGTCGTCTTCTGCAGGTAGTCCCAGGCGTCCAGCGCCTTCATGATGCTGCGGTAGATGGCCGCCGGCATGGCCGACACCACCAGCACCGGCGTGCCCAGGCCCTGCTTGTTGATCTCGTTGATCAGCGCCACGCCAGCGTTGCGCTCCCGGCCCAGTTCGATATCCAGCACGACGAGGTCGTAGCGCTCGCGCAGCAGCGCGGCCTCGGCATCGTCGCGGTCGAAGTGCTGATCGACGGTCAGCTCGGGGCGGGCGGCGCGTATCCAGCCGGCCAGCTGAGCGCTGGTGGTGGGATCGTCCTCGATGACGGCGATGCGGGGCATGGCGGGATTATGTGGAGGCCGCCCCGCGCGGCGGCGGAAGGATTCTTCCGCGGGCTCAGCCGCCGATGACGCCGCAGGCGACGCGCGCGCCGCCGCCGCCCAGCGGCGCCGGGTGGTCGGAGTGGTTGTCGCCGCCGGCATGGATCATCAGCGCGCGGTTCTTCACGTCGGCCAGCTTGAGGCGCGGGCCCAGCACGGGCGCGGTGGCCGTGCCGTCGGCGGCCACATAGAGCGGCGGCAGGTCGCCCAGATGGCCGTCGCCCCAGGGCTCGCCATGCTTCTTGGTGCCCGCCGGGTCGAGGTGGCCGCCGGCGGCCAGGGCCGGCACCATTGCACCGTTGCTCTCGCCGGGGGCGCAGGAAGGCTTCTCGTGGATGTGGAAGCCGTGCAGGCCGGGCGGCAGGCCCTTCAGTTCGGGATAGAAGGCCAGGCCGTAGGGCGTCTCGACGATGCGCACGCTGCCGAGCGCCGCGCCGTCGCCCTGCTTCTCGGCGGCGTTGACGGCCACTGTGAGGTCGGCCGCCAGGGCCGTGGCGCCGGCCAGCAGGCAGGCGGTGGCGATGAGCACGCTCTTCATGGGGGGCTCCTTCGATGCGATGCGCGAAAGCGTAGCAACCGGGGCCGCCGCTGGGCGGCGCGGCGCGTATCGGCCCCCCGGATCAGAGGTGGCCTATCCACATCCGTAGGAGGGTTTGCAACGCGGGCAGCCTGGCGCGGAGATCGGCGGCCGATTGGAACTCGACCTGGGCGCGGTCCTTGCCGAGCCATTTCAGCAGGCCGGCGGGGTCGGGAATGTCCAGGCCGCCGGCAGGGAGCGTGCGCACCTTGGCGCCCAGGTGCAGGATCAGCCCCAGGCCGGCCTGGCTGCGCAGATATGTGGTGGCGAAGTACTCCGTCGTGCGCCAGCTCGGCGCGTTCCACTTGATGCCTTCGGCAATGGCCGGATCCACAGCCAGCATGGCCCGGCGCAGCGTCTCGATCTCGGCCTTGAAGGGATGGTCCAGCGCCGCCATGAAGCGGTCCACGGCCTGGGAGGTGTCGGCGGCGGTCAGCTTGGGCATGGCCGGATTCTGGCGACAAATCCGGCGGAAGACTCCTTCCGCCCTTGCGGAAGATTCCCACCCCGGGCGCCCCTCGCCCCTTCCCGCAGCAATGGCAACCATGGCCGCCATGCATCGATCACCGATGCAGCAACGCCAAGGAGCCCACTATGCTGCAACGCCTCAAGACCCTCGCCGCCGCCCTCCACCATGCCTTCGGCCGCGGTGCCAGCCGTGGCATGGAGGCCGTGCCCACCGCCGCGCGCTCGCTGCGCCGCGCCCTGCCCCCGCTGCTCATCCTCACGGCCGTGACCGCAGCCGGCTATGCACTCGTCACCCACCCGCCCGTGCAGGCGGTCCCTCCCGGCCAGGCGGCGCTGCGCACCAACCAGTTCAGCGGCGGCACGAGCGAGTTCCGCGCGGGCAGCTTCCTGCGCATCCCGGGCCTGCACGAGGTGCGCCTGTTCCCGCTGCGCGACCAGAGCTACCACCCCGCCGCCATCGCCAAGGCGGATGGCCCGGCGCCGCTGCAGTCGGTCGAGGGCCTGTCGCTGGGCCTGGACATGAACCTGCGCTGGACGATCGACGCCACGCGCCTCGTCGAGCTGTCGCGCAGGCTGCCGGACGACATCGAGGCCGACGTCATCGCGCCGGCCGTGCAGGCTGTCGTCTACAAGCAGATCGCCAGGCACACCGTGCGCGAGATCTTCTCCAGCCAGCGCGCCGAGATCGCCGCGGCGCTGGAGGCCGAGCTGCGCGCCAGGCTGGCCGGCGACGGCATCCTGCTCAAGGGTGTGCAGATCGGCTCGGTGGACCTCCCGTCCGACTACCGCCGCGGCATGGACCGCCTGCTGGCCGACAGCCTGGCCAGCGAGCGCATGCGCTACACGCTGGAGATCAGCGAGAAGCAGGTCAAGCAGACCGAGCTGCAGGCCGCCGCCGACAAGGTGCGCCGCGAGACCGCTGCCGAGGCGGCCGGGCGCGAGCAGATCATCGCGGCGCGGGCGCAGGAGGAGGCAATGAAGCATGTGCTGCCCTTCAAGCAAAAGCAGATCGAGCAGCGCGCGCTGGAGGCCCAGGCCGAGAGCGCCGCGCGCATCAAGCAGGCCGAGGGTGCCGCGCAGGCGCGCCGCATCGAGATCGCCGCGGAATCCGAGGCGCGCCAGAAGCTGGCCGACGCGGAGGCCTACCGCGTGGCCCAGATCGGCAAGGCCAATGCCGGCCAGATGGCGGTCGAGGGCGCGCTGCTGACCCGGCATCCGCTGCTGGTGCAGAAGGCCATGGCCGACAAGCTGTCGGACAAGGTGCAGGTCATCATCGCGCCGCCGGGATCGGGCGGCTTCATCGGCAACGCGTTGCTGGCGGGCATGGCGCCGGCCGCGAAGGCGGCCACCGAGGGCGCGGAAGCGGAGCGGGAGTAAGCCATGCGTCGCTTTGCCCTGATCGTCGTCGCCGCCGCGGTCGCGGCCGCGCTCATCACCCAGGCCGATGCCGCCGAGCCGCCGGCCTTCCCTCGCGCGGGCCTGGTGTCGCAGGATTCGCCGCTGCGCGGCGCGCCGCGCGACACCGCCTCGCTGCAGGCCCAGCTGGGCCGCGGAGAGGCGCTGGAGATCCGCACCGAGCGGGGCGACCACTGGCAGGTCTGGGACTACCGCCGCGAGCGTGGCGGTTGGCTGCGCAAGAGCCAGGTGCTGCTGCTGCCGCGTGGCGACGGCGCCGCGGCCGAGCTGCTGGCGCAGCTGCGCCTGGCCCGCCAGCAGTTCGGTACCGAGGGCCTGGGGCTGGGCCTGGCCGCCGCCTATGTGCAGGCGGCGACGCCGGCCGAGCTGGCCGGCCCCGGCGGCGCCGAGGCGTTGGAGGCGATGGGCAGCTTTGCCGAGCGCATTGCCGACCGCGCCTCCACCCCGGCGGCCAGGCCGAACGAGGGCCAGCTCGCCGCGCAGCTCGACGTGGCCGCGCGCTACGGCCTGAAGTTCGAGCAGTTCGACAGCGCCGAGGAGGGGCGCGTGCAGGTCTGCTACGAGGGCGAGGCCTTCCGCCGCGTTCTCGCCACGGCCGCCACGCCGGAGCAGCGCGCCCGCGCGGCGCTGGCGCTGACGCGTCCCGACTGCCTGAACCCGTTGGCGACACCGCGCGAGGTCGAGGCGCGCGACCAGTGGCGCCGGCAGGTGCTCGCCCAGGTCGATGCGGCCACGCTGGCGCCGCACTGGAGGAACCGTCTGCTGATGCGCCGCGCCGCGGTCGCGGCCAGCCTTGCGTTCGCGTCAGCCCGCCGCGGGGCGGGCGGTGATGCCGCGCCGGTCCTGGCCGAGTTCGCCGCCATCGCGCCCAGCGAGCTGACCGAGGACGACCAGGCCGCCTACGCCGACGCGGCCATGCGCGTGAACGCCGCGCGCTGGCTGGGTACGGGCGCGGGCGGGCGCGACTTCGGTGCCGTGCAGCTCGCGTTGCAGCCCGGTGCCGATGGCGAGCACTGCGTCGAGCTGAAGGAGGGCGGCCGGCTGGTCGTGCGCCGCTGCAGCTTCGGCCAGGTGGCGCTGGCCTCCGCGTCGCTGAACCGCGAGGGCCGCGCGCTGGCGCTGGCCGTGCAGCCGCTGGACGGCTGGCGCGAGCTGTGGCTGTTCCAGAAGGGCCGGGACGGCTGGCGCGTGGACGTCATGCCGCCCGCGCCGGCCCGGCCGGGCCTGGGCGTGGCCGAGTTCGCCGGCTGGGTGCCGGGCGGCGTGCAGATGCTGCTGGCGCGCGAGTTCCGCGCCGAGGGCCGGTACCGCCGCAGCTTCGAGGTCGTGTCGCTGGACAACCTGGCCACCGAGCGCCAGTCCGGCGAGCCTGCGCTGCTGGGCGCCTTCCAGCGCTGGGCCGACCCGGCCTGGCGTTCGGGGTCGCCGGTGCGCCGTTGAACCGCGCGGGACGGGCGCCCCGCTTCACGCGGCGAGGGCCAGCGCCGCGTCGCCCCGCAGCGGCAGCGCCAGCCGCGCCACCGTGCCCTGGCCCGGCTGGCTGTCCAGCTCCAGGCCGCCGCCCAGCATGCCGCTGGCCAGGCTGTGCGCGACGAACAGGCCCAGGCCGCTGCCGCCCTGGCCGAAGGTGGTCGTGAAGAAGGGCTCGAAGGCGCGGGCGAGGTCGGCCGCCGGCATGCCGGCGCCGTTGTCGCGCACCTCCAGCGTCAGCCGGTCGTCGGCGCCGCGGCGCGCGCCGACGTGGATCTGGCCGCCGCCGCCGTTGCGGAAGGCGTGCAGGCAGGCGTTCTCCAGGAGCTGCTCCAGCACCTGCTGCAGTACCTCGGCATAGCCTTGCAGCATGAAGCCGTCTGGCAGCTCGCAGGCCAGCTGCACATGCTCGACGCTGAGGTGGCTCTGCACGCGTGCCCAGGCCTGCAGCACGGCCTGGCGCAGGTCGAAGCGCGAGCGCACGGCGCGGCCGCTGCCCTCGGTCAGCTGCCTGAAGCGGTTGACCAGGCGCAGCGCGCGGTCCACGTTCTGCTCGACCAGCTCGGTACCGGCCGCCGTCTGAGCCACCCAGTCAGTCAGCTCCTGGCGCCTGAGCGGCGCGCTGTCGGCCATGCGCTGCGCGAAGCCGGCGCTGCCGGCCCGCAGCGCGCTGGCGCTGAGCAGCGCGTTGCCCAGAGGCGTGTTCATCTCGTGGGCGATGCCGGCCAGCAGCCGGCCCAGCGCGGCGAGCTTGCGGCTGTTGACGAGCTCGTCCTGCGTGGCCAGCAGCTCGGCGGTGCGCTGCTGCACCTGCTCCTCGAGCCACTGCGCGGCACGGCGCCTTTCCTCGGCACGGCGCTCCTGGTCGACGGCGATGCCGGCGAGGTGGCTGACGGTGTTGAGCGCGGCCAGCTCCTCGGGCGAGGGCCGACGCACCTCGCGGTAGTACATCGCGAAGCTGCCGACGACGCGCCGGTCCGGCCCGTGGATGGGCGCGGACCAGCAGGCCCGCAGGCCATGGGGCAGGGCCAGGCCGCGGAACTGCGTCCACAGCGGATGGGTGGCGATGTCGTCGACGATGACGAGGCGGTCGTCGAACATGGCCGTGCCGCAGGAGCCCGCCGCCGGGCCGATCTCCAGGCCCTCCAGCGCCCGCATGTAGTCGGCAGGCATGCGCGGCCCGGCGCCCACGTGCACGTGGCGTCCGTCCAGGTCCAGCAGCAGCACGGTGCTGTACAGCCCCTCGAACTGCGACTCGATGACACCGGTCAGGCGGTCCAGCACCCGCTGCAGCGGCTGGCCGGTGGCCACCATCTCCAGCAGCTCGTTCTTGGCCTGGTTCAGCACCTTGGCGAACTGCATTCGGCTGACGTCGACCAGGCAGACGGCCACCTGGGTCTCGCCGTCGCGCTCGGTCAGCGTCAGGTGCAGCTCGTGGGGCCGGGTCTCGCCGGTGCGGGTCTGCAGGCTCCACTGCAGGCTCAGCGAGCCGGTGCGCCGCAGCTCGACCAGCATGTGGTCCAGCGTTTCGGCCGAGGTGCGGCCGTCGGGCTGGTGCTGCGGGCACAGCAGCGACAGCGGCATGCCGCGCAGGGCCTGCGGGTCGTAACCCAGCAGCTTGGCGTGTCCCGAGGCCGTGCCGACGATGGGCAGCTCGGGGGTGGCCTTCACGAGCAATATCGCGACACGGGTCATGTCGTCCATCTCGGCCTCCGCTGTTTCCTGGGCTGGCTTCCTGAACCGGCAACTGTGCCGTATCTTGGCGGCGGACCCAACTGCCAGATTGGGTGGGGCACCCGCGCCAGAATGCCTGCTTGTCGCCCACCCGTTGCAGGCCCGCCATGCCCCAGATGTTGCTTATCGTCGAACCCGTCGGCCAGCGCGCCGAACGCGGCCGCACCGCCGGCGAAGCGGTCTACCAGCGCATGCTGGACTTCGCCGCCGAGCTCAAGGCCGAGGGCCTGCTGCTGGGTGTCAACTCGCTGGGGTCCGCGGCCCGACGGCTGACCCGGCGCGACGGCGGCGCCCAGGTCTGGGATGGGCCGTTTGCCGAAGCCAAGGAGATGGTGGGCGGCTATTTCCTGCTCGACACGGAGGACGCCGCCGTCGCCCTGGCCTGGGCCGAGCGCTGCCCGGCGGCCGAATGGGCCACGGTGGAGATCCGCGGCGTCGGCCCCTGCTACACCTGAACCCCTCCGAGGCGGTGGTCACGGGAGATTAGGTAGTTTCCCGAGGACGGTCGAAGTCGCGCAGCGTGGATCGTCGAGTGAATGAAGGCGGCACGGCCGCCCCCACCCAACCAGGAGACCCGTCATGCGATTCATGATCCAAGTCCGCGCCAACGCCGTCAGCGAGCGTGGCGACCCGCCCGGCCCCGAGTACGCCAAGCTGTTCGAGGAGATGGGCGCCTTCCACGAGGAGATGGCGCGCGCCGGCGTGCTGCTGGACGGCGCCGGCCTGCGCCCCAGCCGCGACGGCTGGCGCCAGCGCTACAACGCCGACGGCCGCATCGAGCGCATCGACGGCCCCTTCGCCGAGACCAAGGAGCTGATCGCCGGCTACACGCTGATCCAGGTGCGCTCCGTCGAGGAGGCGCAAGCCTGGGCCAGCCGCTTCCCCAAGCCCTTCCTGGGCATGGACTGCGAGATCGAGGTCAGGCGCCTTTACGAGGACGCCGACTTCGCCCCCGGCGGCGACATGGCCATCGGTACCTGAGCGCAGGCCCGGCATGAGCAACCTCGCCACCCTCCTTGGCTGCGCCGGCCTGGCCGTCCTGCTGCTGCTGGCCTATGCCCTGACCCGCCCCGACGAATTCCGCATCGAGCGCCGCGCGCGCATCGCCGCGCCGGCCGACCAGGTCTGGCCGCTGATCAGCGAGCTGCGCGCCTTCAACCGCTGGAACCCCTATGAGCGCAAGGACCCGCTGCTGAAGAGCCGGTACGGCGGCTCGACCAGCGGCGTCGGCTCGCGCTACGCTTGGGAGAGCGACAAGGTCGGCAGCGGCAGCCTGGAGATCACCGGCCAGCAGCCCGGCCGTGCCGTGCAGCTGAAGCTGGACTTCGTGAAGCCTTTCGAGGCCCACAACCAGGCCGAATTCGCGTTGCAGCCCATGGCCGACGGCGCCACCGAGGTGCGCTGGACGATGAGCGGCCCGGCCAACTTCATGAGCAAGCTCATCGGCCTGTTCATGGACATGGACAAGATGGTGGGCCGCGACTTCGAGGACGGTCTGACGAACCTGCGCCTGCTCGCGGAAGGAGGCCGGCCATGAAAGACCTGCAATTCGGCATCGACATCGCTGCCCCGGTGGCCCGCGTGTGGGATTGCATGTTCGACCCCACCGCTTACCGCGACTGGACCCGCGCCTTCGCCGAGGGCTCCTACTTCGAGGGAAGCTGGGAGGCCGGCCGCCGGCTGCGCTTCCTGGATCCCCAGGGCTTCGGCATGGAGGCCGTCGTCGACGAGCACCGGCGGCACGAGAGGCTGTCGCTGCGGCTGGTGGGCGAAATCAAGGACGGCCGGCCCCTGCCCGACAGCCGGCTGCACCGCTCGCCGGCCCACGAGCGCTACGAATTCAGCGCTGCGCCCGGGGGCGGCACGCGGCTCGCCATCCACCTGCAGAGCTGGGATGACGCCTTTACCGATTTTCTGCAGACCACCTGGCCACGGGCCCTGCTGCGCCTGAAGGCCCTGGCCGAATCCACGCACTGAGAGCAAACCCCCTGCCGCTCAAGGGATCGGCATCGGCGTCGAGCCCCGCCGCGGCAGCCACCGGAGAGACCCGCCATGCACAAGCAGATCTTCGTCAACCTGCCCTGCAAGAGCCTGCCCGCCAGCAAGGCCTTCTTCGAGGCCCTGGGCTACAGCTTCAACCCGCAGTTCACCAACGACCATGGCGCCGCCCTCGTGCTCGGCGACAACCTCTTCGCGATGCTGCTCGCCGAGGACTTCGCCCGCGGCTTCACCGGCAAGCCCCTGGTCAATGCCCGCGAGGCCACCGAGGTGCTGGTGTGCCTGTCCTGCGAGAGCCGCGCGGAGGTGGACGCCCTCGTCGCCAAGGCCCGCGCCGCTGGCGGCAGCGTGCCGCGCCAGCCGCAAGACCATGGCTTCATGTACGCCCATGGCTTCGAGGACCTCGACGGCCACATCTGGGAACTCGTCCACATGACCGGCGCGCCGGCCTGAGGAGAAGTGCATGCAGATCCAGCCCAAGCTCACGCCCTTCCTCTGGTACCAGCGCGGCGCCGAGGACGCGGTGGCCCATTACCTCCGGGTATTCGGTGCCGGCCGCATCACGCACACCCAGCGCTGGGGCGACAACTCGCCGGGCGCGGCCGGTACGGTCATGCTGCTCAACTTCGAGCTGTTCGGGCTGCAGATGACCGCCTTCAACGGCGGCCCCCACTTCCAGCTCGACGAGGCCTTCTCGCTCACGGTCGCCTGCAGCGACCAGGCCGAGATCGACCGCCTCTGGGAGCAACTGCCTGCGAACGGCGGCAAGCCCTCCGAGTGCGGCTGGGTGAAGGACGCCTGGGGCCTGTCCTGGCAGATCATCCCGGCGGCCTGGTTCGACATGCTCCGCGACCCCGACCCGGCCCGCGTGCAGCGCGTGTTCCAAGCCATCTGGCGCATGCAGAAGATCGACCTGGCCGCGCTTCAACGCGCCTACGACGGCGCATGAATCCGTGAGCCATGCCGACCTGGCCGCCGGCGTCTGGCGCATCGAGCGCAGCCGCCTCGTCGGCGCGGCGGCCAAGCTGCTGCGCGACCTCGATGAGGCCGAGGACTGCGCCCAGGACGCGCTCATGGCCGCCCTCGATGCCTGGCCCCGCGATGGCCAGCCCACCAACCCCGCCGCCTGGCTGATGACCGCCACCCGCAACAAGGCCCTGGACCGGCTGCGCCGTCGCGCGATGCTGGAGCGCGAGCACGAGCACCTGGCAGCCGACGACGCGGCCGCCGGCGCCCATGTCGTGCCCGACTTCGTTGACCACCTCGACGCCGCGCGCGACCAGGCCGAGATCGGCGACGAGCTGCTGCGCCTGATCTTCATCGCCTGCCACCCGGTGTTGCCGCGCGAGGCCCAGGTCGCGCTGACGCTGCGCCTGCTGGGCGGGCTGGAGACGGCGGAGATCGCGCGCGCCTTCCTGCAGCCCGAGGCCACCGTGGCCCAGCGCATCGTGCGCGCCAAGAAGGCGCTGAACGGCCAGGCCTACGAGCTGCCCGGGCCCATGGAGCGCGAACAGCGCCTGTCGGCAGTGCTGGCCGTCGTCTACCTGATCTTCAACGAGGGCCACAGCGCCGGCAGCGGCGCCAGCCTGCTGCGACCGGCCCTGTGCGACGAGGCGCTGCGCCTGGCGCGCCAGCTGCAGCACCTGCTGCCGCGGGACGCCGAGGTGCACGGCCTGGCGGCGCTGCTGGAGATCCAGGCCTCGCGCCTGCCCGCGCGGCTGGACGCCCGGGGCCGCCCCGTGCTGCTGCCCGACCAGGACCGCCGCCGCTGGGACGCGCTGCTGATACGTCGCGGCCTGGCCGCTCTCGAGCGTGCGTTGGCGCTGGGCGAGCCCGGCCCCTACACGCTGCAGGGGGCAATCGCCGCCTGCCATGCGCGCGCGGCGCGGGCCGAGGACACCGACTGGCGTGCCATCGTGGCCGGCTACGACCGCCTGCTCGCGCTCAATCCCTCGCCCGTCATCGCGCTGAACCGCGCGGTGGCCGTCAGCTTCGCCCAGGGCCCGGCCGCAGCCTGGCCGCTGCTGCAGGCGCTGAAGGCCGAGCCGCTGCTGAGGCGCTACCCCTGGCTGGCCGGCGCCGAGGCCGACGTGCTGGAGCGCCTGGGCCGCGGCGACGAGGCGCATGCGGCCTATCTGCGCGCGGCCGATCTGACCGACAACGAGGTGCAGCGCGAACTGCTGCTGGCGCGCGCACGTCGCCTGGCCAGCTGAGGCGCGGCCTCAGCGCTCGGGCAGGCCGGCGCGGCGCAGGCCCTCCTTGAAGCGCGCGTCGAAGGCGACGAAGGCCGGGCTGCCGTCGGGTCGGTAGTCCCATTGCGCGATGCTTCGGGCCCGCGTCTCCGGCAGCGCCAGGTAGCGCGCCAGCACATCCCGGGCGGCCTGCTGCTGGCCATCCAGCGCCAGCTGAGAGGCCAGCGCGGCCAGCGTCGTCGGCGCGCGGGGCGCGGCGGCGTCGGCCTGGCGCAGCCAGTGCAGCGCCGCATCGGTCTGGCCGAGCATGAAATGCGCCCAGCCCTTGAACAGCAGGAAGGTGGAGATCTCTGGGTCGCGCGGGCTCAGGCGCAGGCCGCGCTCGGCGAAGGCCAGGGTCTGCTCGGGCTGGGCCAGGAAGAAGTGCAGCGTCGCGAGGATGCGGTGGGCGCGCGCATCGCTGGGGTTGAGGGCCAGGCAGCGCTCGGCGGCCGTCACGGCCTCGGCGAGGCGGTGCTCGCCCTCGAGGACGACGGCCTGGGCGCAATGGGCCTTGGGCTCGTCGGGTGCAGCGGCCAGCGCCAGGTCGACGGCGTGGCGGGCGATGGCGAGGTCGGCCCGCGGGTCGGGGCTCTGCACGCGCGACACCCGGGCGGCATGGAAATAGGCCAGCACGACCAGCGCGCGCACATTGCGCGGGTCGCGCCGCAGGGCCTGCTCGCAGGCGGCGAAGTCGGGCATGGCGGACTGGTCGCTGCGCGTGAAGGTGGCGGCCTCGCAGCGCATGGCCAGCTCCTCGGCGTCCGCGGCCTGGGGATCGCGCGGCGCCTGCCGGGCCGCCGCCTGCAGCAGCTCGACGCCCAGCGCGTTGGCCAGGCGCAGCACGATGCCGTCCAGCGCCTGGCCAGGGTCGCGACCATCGATGTCGAAGCGGTCGGCCCACAGGCTGGCGCCGCTGCCGGTGTCGACCAGCTGGGCGCTGATGCGCCAGCCGGCGCCGCTGCGCGCGATGCTGCCGCTGAGCACGTGGCGCACGCCCCATTCGCGGCCCAGGGCGAGCGGGTCCCAGGGCCGGCCGCGCAGCGTGCGCGCGCTGGCGGCCGCAATGACGCTGGTGCCGCGCAGCCGCGTCAGCGCGCCGGTCAGGTCGCTGGCCAGCACGTCGCCGAGGAAGGCGGTGTCGGCCGGCGCATCCAGCGTCGCGAAGGGCAGCACCAGCACGGACAGCCGCGGCGGCGCTGGCCGGGCCCACCAGGCGGCGCCCGCCGCCGCCAGCAGCAGCGTGGCCGCGGCGGCCAGCGACCAGTGCCGGCGCCAGCGTGCGGGGCGGCCGGCGTCCGCCTCGGCCGGCAGCGCTTGCACGGGCTCGACAAAGCGGTAGCCGCGCCGCGCCACGGTCTGCAGCATGCGCGGCCCGGCCTCGCCCAGCGCGGCGCGCACGTCGCTGACGCAGCGGGTCAGCGAATCGTCCGTGACGACGACGTCGGGCCAGAGCGCATCCATCAGGTCCTGCTTGGACTGCAGCCGGCCGGCATCGCGTACCAGCAGCGTCAGCAGGTCGAAGCTCTTGGGCCGCAGCGGGATGTCGACGTCGCCGCGGCTGAGGCTGCCGCGCCGCAGGTCGAGGATGAAGTCGCCGAACCGGTATCCCTGGATGGACATGGGCGCCGCCTGAGCTCTTTCAGCCGATTTTCAGCGCAGTTTCAGGACTGTTCGGATCCGCCGGCATGCAATCCATGCACCCCATCCCCATGGAGACTGACATGAGCCACCTGTCCCGGGCCTGCGCCCTTGCGACCACCCTGCTGGCACTGGCCGCGCCGGCCGCACCCTCCCTCGTCATCGTCAACGCGCAGGTCTTCACGGCCGACCCAGCCCGCCCGCGCGCCGAGGCGGTGGCCGTCGAGGGCGCGCGCATCGCCGCGGTGGGCCGCAGCGCCGACATCCGCGCGCTGGCAGGGCCCGGTACGCGCATCGTCGACGCCGGCGGCCGGCGGCTGGTGCCCGGCCTCGTCGAGGCCCATGTCCACCTCGGCCAGGAGCTGCCGGCGGCGCCCTTGGCCTTGCCAGGGCTGCCCTTCCCCGGCCCGAGCGCCGAGCAGGCGCTGGCGGCCGTCGAGGCCGCCGCGCGGCAGGGCGAGGGCTGGATAGGCGCCTATGTCGGCCCCGCGTTGGCCCGCGATGGCCGCAACTGGCGCGCCGCGCTGGATCTTGTGGCGCCGGACCGGCCGGTGCTGCTGCGGGGCTTCTGGGGTCACACCACGCTGGTGAACAGCGCGGGCCTGCAACGCCTGGGCATCGCCGATGACGTAGCCGATCCACTCGGCGGCTGGTGGGGGCGCGACGCCCAGGGCCGCCTGGACGGCCGCGCCTTCGAGGCTGCCGAAACCCTGGTGCCCCAGGCGCGACCGATGTCGCCGGACGAACTGGCTTCGGCCTATGCCGAGGCGGCCGGGCGCTATGCGCGCTGGGGCGTGACCTCCATTCATCTGATGAACAGTGAGCACTCGCTTCCGTTGGTGCTGCAGGCGCTGGCCCGGGCCGGCACGCCGCAGAAATGGACGATCTATGCGTGGGCGACGCCGGCTGCCCGCGTCGCCCAGGCCTGGGAGCGCCTGGAGGCCCTGGGCCCGCTGCCGCCGCGGGTGCGCGTGGAGGGGCCGAAATGGGTGCTGGACGGCACGCCGCTGGAGCAGAACGCGCACCAGCGCGCCGACTACCACGGCCGGCCCGGCTGGACGGGCCGCTCCAACTTCGGCACCGCGGAACTGCGCGAACTGCTGGGCCAGGCCTTGAGGAGTCCGCACCAGATGGCCCTGCATGTGGTCGGCGACGCCGAGACCGATCGCCTGCTGGCGCTGATGCGCGAACTGGCGCCGCCGGCCGCCTGGCGTGCGAAGCGGGTCCGCATCGAGCATGGCGACGGCGTGCGCGAGGACAGCGTCGCCGCCGCGCGGGCCCTGGGCCTGACCGTGATCCAGAACCCCACCCATCTGCCGCCGCCGCCGGAGCCGGGCCGGCCGCCGCTGATCGACAGGCCCATGCTGCTGCGCGGCCTGATGGCGGCCGGCCTGCCGCTGGCGCTAGGCTCCGACGGCGGGGTCGACGAACAGAACCCCTATGTCAACCTGCTGCTGGCGACCACCTATGCGGGCCGCCCCGCCGAGGCGCTGAGCCGCGCGCAGGCGCTGCGGGCGTATACCGCGGGCGGCGCTTACGCCGAGCGCCAGGAGGCGCGCAAGGGCCGCATCGCACCGGGGCTGGCGGCCGACCTCGCGCTGCTGTCGCAGGACGTGCTGACGGTGCCGGCCGAGCGGCTGCCGGCCACGACCAGCCTGCTGACCCTGGTCGACGGCGTGGTCGTGTTCGAGGATCCGGCGCTGGCCGGCTCCGGGCCTCAGTGATCCGCGGCGGTCTCGCGCAGCATGCGCTGCATCAGCGTGAAGAAGCGGTCGTAGAACTCGCCGGCGGGGATGGTCTCGGATGCCACCTTGACCATGGAGTCCTGGGTCGACGACAGCGGCAGCGAGATCGAGCCCAGCGCGCTGACGCCCAGGCTGGCCGCCTGCGGGCTCTTCTTCAGCGCGTAACGGTCCTGCTGGGCACTGACATAGGCTGTCGCGACCTGCTGCTTGGGGCCGTCGCCCACGCAGACGACGTTGAAGCCGATTTCCACATGCACCTCGCCCTCGGGCTGGAAGCGCTTGGCGCCCTGCACGATGCCGGCGCCGGCCTTGCTGATGACATAGCCCTGACTCAGCAGTGCGCGCCGCGCGGCCTCGCAGGTGTCGTCGACATTGGCGTCGAACAGACGCGAAAAAGTCTCTTCAGCGGCAAAACGCTCGCCTTGGTAGACCGGTTTGCCGGGTTTTTCTGGCAGAGAGGGCAGCACGCCGCAGCCACTCAGCAGCAGGCCGAGCAGGGCTGTCGGGGCGAGGAGGCGGATGCGAGGCATGAGGGGATTATTCCGCTGCGGCCGGGCTGGCTTGTTGCTGCCGCGTGTCGGCGCGGCGGCGCAGGGCCGAGAATCGCCGCCCACATGGAGGCTATATGGACCAACCCAGCGTCACCCTGATCCAGCGCCAGGGCTACCAGTTCGAACACCATTACGCGCCGGGCCTGCCGGTGCTGCTGTCCGACGAGCCGCCGCCGGCCGGCACCGGCCTGGGCCCCGACCCGGTCGAATTGCTGGCCTCGGCCGTCGGCAACTGCCTCAGCGCCTCGCTGTGGTTCGCCTGCCAGAAGTACAAGGACGACCCGTCGCCGCTGCGTACCGAGGTGAAGGCGACGGTGGGCCGCAACGAGCGCGGCCGCAACCGCGTGCAAGGCCTGGCCGTGGACCTGCATCTGGGCCGGCCGGCCGGCGAACTGGCCCACCTCCAGCGCGTGCTGGACAGCTTCGAGGACTACTGCACCGTCACCCGCAGCGTGGCGCCCGCGATCCCCGTCACGCTGCGCGTGCTCGACAGCACGGGCGCCGTGCTGAAGGGCTGAGGCGCCGGCACTCAGCCGGCCGCCGTCGTGCCGCGTTGCAGCCAGACCTCCATCTGGTTGAAGCGCACGCGCTCGCAGATGGCCGGTGCCAGCGGCCTGGGTTCCACGCTCAGCCGCGCCTGCTGCAGCGCCGCCCCGACGCGGGCGAGCGCGTCGGCGTCGAGCTTGCCCTCGCAGTAGCGCAGTTCACTGCGAGCCGGGATACGCCGGGCGTCGACGAGCTCTATGCCCGGCGCCAGTACGTTGGCGGTGCCCAGGACCTCACGCAGGCGTTTGGCGGCGTCGCGGTCGGCCTCGTCGCCGATCTGCAGGTAGACGCGAGGCGGCAGCGCTGCGTCGCTGAGCTGGCGCGCCGGTGTCGCGGCGGCCGGAGCCGCCGGGTTGGCGATGGCCGCCATGCGCTGACTGTCCTCGACCTTGAGGATCAGTGCGGCCTGGTGGAGGTCCTTCTCCGTCGCGCCGCTGCCCTTGGCGGCGCTGATGCGGGCGTCGAGCACGGCCTGCACCATGGCCAGGCTGTCCTCCTCGATGGCCTTCTTGCCGCGCAGTGACAGCAGCAGCTTCACCCCCAGGTCCTGCTGGCCGCCCTCGGGCGCGAACAGCAGCGGCACGACCTTGAGGACGGCGTCCATGTCGCGCCGCGCGGCCTCGGCGGTGCGGGCCCGCTCGGCATCCGCCCTGTGCATAAAGCGGTCGATGGCCGCGTAGGCCGCGCTCCACATGGCGATCAGCAGCGTCGTCGTGAGCCAGAAGCCGAACTTGCTGTCGAGGAAATCCAGCAGGCCCTTGCGGACAGGGGCCTTGTCGTCGTCGCTCATCGATGCCTCCGGCGCTCCAGTCCAGGCCGATGCTGACGCGACGCCATCGGGGGCGCATCCTCAGGATGCGTGAGGGAGCGACGCCGTGCGGGCAGGCGTCCTCGAAACCCATGGCAAAAGGCCGCGCGGCCCTGTCAGGCTCGCGCGGCCTGTCCATCCGGGGCGACCGGAGCGGGCCGAGGTCGCGACGCCGGCGGGCGGCGTCGCGCGGGGCCTTCCGTCAGGGGTAGAGGCCGCGCTCCTCGCGCGCCTGCAGCACCCGTGTGCAGGCCACCGTGAAGGCGGCGGTGCGCAGCGGGATCTTGTGCTGCTCGCCGGTCTCCCAGATGTGCTTGAAGGCGCCGATCATGATCTTGTCCAGGCGCACGTTGATCTCGTCCTCGGTCCAGAAGAAGGACGAGAAGTCCTGCACCCACTCGAAGTAGGACACGGTCACGCCGCCGGCATTGGCGATGACGTCGGGCACCACGGTGATGCCGCGGTCGGCCAGCACGGCCTCGCCGTCGGGCGTGGTCGGGCCGTTGGCGCCTTCCAGCACCACGCGGGTCTGGATGCGCTGGGCGCGCTCGGCGGTGATCTGGCCTTCCAGCGCGGCCGGGATCAGCACGTCGCTCTTGACGTCCCAGAAGTCCTCGTTCGCGATCTGGTCGGCGCCCTTGAAGCCGCCGGCGCCGCCGGTCTTGGCCACATGGTCGAGCAGGTCGGCCATGTCCACGCCCTGCTCGTTGAGGATGGTGCCGGTGTGGTCCTGCACGGCAACGACCTTCGCGCCGTTCGCGGCGAACAGCTTGGCCGCGATCGAGCCGACGTTGCCGAAGCCCTGCACGGCGATGCGCGCACCCTCCATCGGCACGTTCAGGCGACGCATCGCCTCGCGGCCGATCACGAACACGCCGCGGCCCGTCGCGGCGACGCGGCCCAGCGAGCCG
>NZ_JAFAGT010000095.1 GCF_019237615.1 Roseateles sp.
GCGGGAAGGGCTCGATCCGCAGCCGCAAGCTGCCAGCCGAGCATGCCGTCTGGCTGGTGATTGGCCTGGCGCTGTTTCGCAACCGACCGCTGTGGCAGGAACTGGATCTGAGCCTGGACGGGCAACCGCTGCCTGCGCCCAGCGCCAGCGTGCAGGCTCGCCAGCGCCTGGGTGAAGCGCCTCTGGCCGAGTTGTCTGGCCTGTTGACCCGGGCTTGGAATCGTGCCCCGCGGCACGTGCACGGCGTGCCACCGAGGGTGCTGGCCGTGGACGGCGTGGTGTGGCCGGCACCGGACACGCCAGACAACCGCGAGCAACTGGGCAGCTGCAGCACCCAGCACGGCCCGCTGCCCTGGCCACAGCTCCGTGCGACCTGTCTGATGGACACACGCAGCCATGAACTGCTGGATGCCAAGCTTGGCGGCATGGCCTGCGGTGAGCTGGGTCTGGCGGCGCAGTTGCAAGGACAGGACCATTCCCTGACCCTGTTCGACCGGGCCTACTTCTCGGCGGCGTTTCTGCCGGACTGGCAGGCCGCAGGGGAGCAACGCCACTGGCTGATGCGGGCCAAGGACAACTTACGCCACGAAGTGGTCGAGCAGTTTGCGCCCGGTGATGCGCTGATCCGCATGCCCATCTCGCCCCAAGCCCGCAAGTCACGCCCCGAGTTGCCCAGCCGATGGCAGGCCCGGCTGATCGAGGTGGAGGTGGGCGGGCAGACGCGGCGCTTCATCACCTCAATGCAGGATCATCGCGCGCATCCGGCGCGGCAACTGGCCGAGTTGTACCGCCAGCGCTGGGAGATTGAGCTGGGGCTCAGGGAGATCAAGCAATCCTTGCAGGACGGCGAGCCGGTGCTGCGCAGCAAGCGGCCCGAGTTGGTGAGGCAAGCGCCGTGGGGGCTGATCGCCCATACGCTGCTGCACCGCTGGATGCGCGAGATGGCGGTAGAACTCAAGGTCGAGCACCAGCGCATCAGCTTCCACATCGCAAGCCATGCCATCGTGAATCCGCCGAGCATTTGCAGCCTGGGCTCTGCGGGTGCCTTGCCCAAGCAGTTGGCGGCCTTGCTTGAACAGTCCCGACGCTTCTTGCTACCCCTACGCCGTACCGGCCGCAGTTTCCCCAGAGCCGTCAAGAACCGCGCTCACAAATTCCCGACGAAAAAAATGCCAGTGAGCGCTTAACTCACTGGCATTGGCCCCGCGGGGCGCCTTTCATCTGGGTGCTGCCGCTCAGTGGCAGTGCTGGGCACGGGCCGGAGCCAGTTCTGCGGCGATCAGCGCGTCCTGCGTTACTTCACGGGCGGCTTCGAGCTGCAGGCAGAGCTCGGTGATGCCGTCGTCGCGGCCGCCGACGACGTCGGGCAGCGGGGCTGCGGCGACGTCGGCCGGCAGATCCGCCAACGCGCCGATGAGCTGGAACAGCAACTCCAGGCTGGCTTCGCCGTTCTGCGGCAGGTCGCGCGCGGCGCCGAGGCTGCGTGCCAGGTACCAGCAGGCGTCGGCGGCGTTGTCGCAGGCCTGGGCCTGCAGTTCCAGCGAGCGGTTGCGGGCGGCCGCGTCGCTGCGGGCCTGGGCAATCTCGAACGCGCCCAGGTCGGCCGGGACGGCATCGTCGAGCGAGAGCGCGGCAAAGTCGAGTTCGTGAGCCATGGGTACTGCGGCATTAGGGCAGGAGCGCATCCTAACGGCGAGACGGGGGGATCTCAGGAACAAAGTCACGGTAACGGGCCAATTCAACGCTTCTTGGCCGGGCGGGCCCAGCCGGCCAGCGCCACCTGTTTGCCGCGCGCCACGGCGAGGTCGCCGGGGTTGACATCCTTGGTGATCGTCGATCCACCTCCGATGGTGGCGCCGGCACCCAGCGTGACCGGCGCGACGAGCACGCAGTTGGAGCCCACGTGCACATCGTCGCCTATGGTGGTGCGGTGCTTGTTGGCGCCGTCGTAGTTGGCCGTGATGGCGCCCGCCCCGTAGTTGACGCGTTCGCCCACCGTGGCGTCTCCCAGGTAGGCCAGGTGGTTGGCCTTGGCGCCCTTGGCCAGCGTGGAGTTCTTGACCTCCACAAAGTTGCCGATGTGCACCTCGGCACCCAGCTGTGCGCCAGGGCGCAGGCGGGCGAAGGGCCCGATCAGCGCGCCCTCGCCGATGCTGGCGCCGGCCGCCTCGCCGTCGATGTGGGTGAACTCGTGGATGCGCGCGCCGGCGGCGATGCGGGCGTTGCGGATCACGCAGTTGGCGCCGATGCGCACGCCGTCGCCCAGCTCCACGCGGCCCTCGAAGACGCAGTTCACGTCGATCTCGACATCCTGGCCGTGCGTGAGCGTGCCGCGCAGGTCGAAGCGGGCCGGGTCGGCCAGGCGTACGCCGGCGCGCATCAGGTCTTCGGCCTGGCGGGCCTGGAAGGCGCGCTCCAGCTGCGCCAGTTGCACCGGGTCGTTGACGCCCAGCACCTCGGTCTCGCTGTGGGCCTTGATGCCCAGCACCGGCAGGCCTTCGGCGACGGCCATCGCGACGATGTCGGTCAGGTAGTACTCGCCCTGGGCGTTGGCGTTGCTCAGCTGGCCGACCCAGCGCTTGAGCGCGCCGGTGGGCGCGGCCATCATGCCGCTGTAGCCCTCGTGGATGAGGCGCTGCTCGGGTGTGGCGTCCTTGTGCTCGACGATGGCGAGCACGCCATCGTCGTCGGGGTCGCGGATGATGCGGCCGTAGCCGGTGGGGTCGAAGAGGTCTACCGTCAGCAGCACCAGCGCATGGCCGGCGCAGGCGTCGATGAGGGCCTTGGCGGTGGCCGTCTCGATGAGGGGCACGTCGCCGTTCAGGATCAGCGTCGTGCCTTCGCCCTGCAGCACGGGCACGGCCTGCTGGACGGCGTGGCCGGTGCCGAGCTGTGGCATCTGGCGCACGAAGCCGATGCCGGGCGCTGCGACGGCCGCCTCGACCTGCTCGGCGCCATGGCCGGTGATGACGATGCGGGCCTGGGCCGCGAGCGGTTCACAGCTCTGCAGCACGTGGGCCAGCAGCGAGCGGCCGGCGAGCTTGTGCAGCACCTTGGGCGTTGCCGACTTCATGCGGGTGCCCTTGCCCGCCGCCATGATCACGATGTTGAGCGCCATGCCTGCCCTTGCGACTGCGTTTTAACGAAGTCGCGATTATGGGCAGGCGGGCGCAGCCTGCCGCACGCTAGCGGGCGACCTGCACGGACACGCGGTGCGACTTCGGTTCGACCTTGGGAAACTCGGCCAGGGCGGCGTCGAAGAGGCCGCTGATGACGGCGTCGCCGCCCATGGTCATGCCCTCGTTGCTGGCATGCGTCTCGAACAAGGCGTCGCCGCTGGCGCGGTCGCGCATCAGCACGGCGACGGCACGGTCGTAACGGCGGTCGAAGAAGGGATCCTGGCGCCAGCCCCAGCCGCCCCAGCCGGCGTAGCCGTAGCGCGGCGCGAACATGCGGCCGCGCCAGCGCCACCACAGCGGGTCGTCCCAGGGCACGGGGTCATAGGCCGTGACGCGGGCGCCGAGGGTGACGAGGACGTCGGCGCTCTTGGCGTCGGTGGCAGGCCTGAAGCCGGCCCGCTCCAGCGCACCGCGGGCCGCCTCTTCCAGCGCGGCCTGGCGCTTGGCGGCCTCCTCGCTCTGCTGCTGCGAGGGCAGGCGGTCGAAGGCGTAGCTGCCGGCCTTGCGGTCGGCCGGCCAGTTGCCGTAGGTGGAGACGTCGGCGGAGATGGTGTAGGGGCCGGCGCAGCCGGCGAGCACGGCGACCGAGGTGGCGGCCAGGGTGGCGAGGAGCAGGCGGCGGTTCATGGAACACCTCCATCGTTGTGATGGGGGGATTCTGACGCGCCCGGATTGCCCCGGTGTAAATCAGCGTTGCAGCGTGATGATTGCGGCCGGCGCTGGCGTCGCGCAGCTCTCGTCGTCGTCGAAGGCGATGTCGCCATCGGGCTCGGCCCGGCCCGTCGCGCGCATGGTCTCGAACGGGAACAGCTTCTTGTCCATCATGTGCGAGGGCACGATGCTGCCCATGGCCGTGAAGATGTTGTCGATGCGTCCCGGGTAGCGCTTCTCCCACTCGTTGATCATGGCCTTGACCTGCACGCGCTGCAGGTTCTCCTGGCTGCCGCACAGGTTGCACGGGATGATGGGGAACTCGCGGTGCTCGGCCCAGCGCACGAGGTCGGGCTCCTTCACATAGGCCAGCGGGCGGATGACGACGTTCTTGCCGTCGTCGCTGACCAACTTGGGCGGCATGCCCTTCATGCGGCTGCCGAAGAACATGTTCAGGAACAGCGTCGTGACCATGTCGTCGCGGTGGTGGCCCAGCGCGATCTTGGTGGCGCC
Organism: Roseateles sp.; assembly: GCF_019237615.1. Lineage (GTDB taxonomy): Bacteria > Pseudomonadota > Gammaproteobacteria > Burkholderiales > Burkholderiaceae_C > Pelomonas. Next base: position 4,344 of record NZ_JAFAGT010000095.1, read on the forward strand.
CAGTTCGCCGGCCACGCGGTAGAGGATGCCGCGGCGCAGGCGCGAGCACAGGCTGCAGGTCGTCTTGCCCTCGGGGATGAGCTTCTTGACGATGGAGTAGGTGTCCTGGTTCTCGATGTGGAAGTCCACGCCGCGCGAACGCAGGTAGCTGGGCAGCACGTCCTCGGGGAAGCCGGGCTGCTTCTGGTCGAGGTTGACGGCCACCAGGCTGAACTTGACGGGCGCGCGCTGCTGCAGGTTGAGCAGGATGTCCAGCATCGCGTAGCTGTCCTTGCCGCCTGACAGGCAGACCATGACCTTGTCGCCGTCCTCGATCATGTTGAAGTCGGTGATGGCCTGGCCCACCTGGCGATGCAGGCGCTTGGAGAGCTTGTTGATCTCGTGCGCGGCCTTCTTGGCCGCAAGCTCTTCGGCGGTGGGGGCGGCGGTGGCGGTGGGGGCTTGGACTTCGGACATGGGATTCGACGCGCACCCCGTTCGGTGCTGATGGCGACTTTGCAGTCGGGGGGGAGGACGGGCCCCATTGTCCCAAACAGCGCGGGGTGGGGACAGGCGGGGCCTCGCCGTCGCGCCGGGGCGCCCATTCCAGCTGCGAATCGGCCAGACCTTGCACCAGGTCAAGGCGCCGCGCGGAACGCCGGTCCAGCATCGCGCCTTTGCCTCATTCGCAGCCCCATGACCACTCCCTCGCTTCTCGAACGCATGGCGGCCGCCGGCCTGCGCCCGCTGCAAGTCGCCGGCCGCCAGCTGCTGCCCGTGGTGCAGGGCGGCATGGGCGTGGGCGTCTCGGCCCATCGCCTGGCCGGCAGCGTCGCCGCCCAGGGGGCCTGGGGCACCATCGCCTCGGTGGACCTGCGCCGCCACCACCCCGACCTGATGGCTCGCAGCGAAGGCCTGCGCGACGGCGACGCGAACAAGAAGGCCGTCATGGAGCAGGCCAACCAGGAGGCGCTGGCGCGCGAGATCCGCCAGGCTCGCGGCATCGCCGGCGGCCGCGGGCTGCTGGCCGTCAACGTGATGCGGGCCGTCAGCGACTACGCGGCCTCGGTGCGCACGGCGTTGCAGGAGGGCGCGGACGCGCTGGTCGTCGGTGCCGGCCTGCCGCTGGACCTGCCCGAACTGGCCCAGGATCATCCGGACACGGCGCTGGTGCCCATCCTGAGCGACGCACGCGGCGTGGCGCTGCTGTGGCGCAAGTGGGAGCGACGCCGACGCATCCCGAGCGCCATCGTCATCGAGCACCCGGGCCATGCGGCCGGCCACCTGGGCGCCGCCCGCGTGGCCGATGTGGGCGACGCACGTTTCGATTTCGAGGCCGTGCTGCCGGCCGTGCGCCGGCATCTGCGCGATGCCGGCGTGGAGGGTCGCGTGCCGCTGATCGCCGCCGGCGGCGTGCGGACCTGCGAGGACATCCAGCGCCTGCAGGCCCTGGGCGCCGACGCGGCCCAGCTGGGCACCGCCTTCGTCGCGACGCGGGAATGCGATGCCCACCCCCACTTCAAGAAGGTGCTGGCCGCGGCGCGCGACGAGGACCTCGTCGAGTTCACCAGCGTGGCCGGCTTGCCGGCCCGTGCCGTGATGACGCCGTGGCTGAGGAAGTACCTCAAGGCCGAGGAACGCCTGCAGGCCGTGGCCCAGCTCAAGCGGCGCTGCACGATGGCCTTCGATTGCCTGAGCCAGTGCGGCCTGCGCGATGGCCTCAAGGGCTGGGGCCAGTTCTGCATCGACCAGCGTCTGGCCGCGGCGCTGCGTGGCGAGATGGACAAGGGTCTGTTCTTCCGGGGCCGCGGCGGCCTGCCCTTCGGCAGCCAGGTCACCAGCGTGCGCCAGCTGCTGGAACGGCTGATGACGCCCGGCGTCCCGCTCGGCACGCCGGCCTGACCTCGGAGCGGCGGCTCAGTCCGCAACGCGAAAGAGCAGGGCCTGGTCGCGCGGCTGGACGATCAGCAGCCGGGCGCTGGCGTCGGGCATGGCCAGGCCGGCATGGGCGACGACCTCGCGCAGTTGGTCCGAGGCCAGTTGCGGCGCGGCGCGCAGCACCAGGCTCAGCTGCCACGGCCAAGCCGGCGTGCCATGGCCGCTGACGACGTGATCCACGCCGCTGCGCGCCCGCAGCCCGGCCAGGCTCCGGGACGTGGGCCTGGCGCCGCGCCACAGTGCCAGCAGGCCCGGTTGCGGCACCCGTGAGGGCGGCGGCTTCAAGGCCAGGCCGGCGAGCTGGCCGCCGCGGCGCCAGGCCTGCAGCTTGGCCAGCAGCCGGGACTCGCTGCAGCCCAGCAGCCTGGAGCAATGGGCGAAGGGCCGGGAGCAGAGCGCCAGGCCTTCCTCGAGATAGCTGGCCATCTCGGGGTCGTCGCAGGGCAGGGCACGCGCGGACGAGGCCGGCAGCGGCAGGCGGGCCATGGGTGCCGCCGGGAGCCGCCGCAGCTGGCGGGCCAGCGCGGCTTCGTCCAGCGCCTCGATCTCGGCCCACAGCGGCGGCATGCCTGCCCGGGGCGCGGCGCGCTCGATGCGGAAGCAGCCCGGCAGCGCGGCCAGTGCGGCTGCCAGGTGCGCGCCGTCGTCGCCCGGCTCGAACGCGAAGCGCCAGCGCTGCCGGCGCAGCCCCTCGCCCCAGCAGGGCTGGATGGCCTGCAGCGCGCCGTGGCGGTGCAGCTCCTGGCACAGGCTCAGCAACTCGCGCGGCGTGGCGCCGCTGAGCGCCGCCATCTGCCGGAACGGCGATGCGTGCAGCGGGAACGTCTGCTGCCAGCCATGCAGCAGGGTCTGGCGCAGGCTGGCACAGCAACTGGCGTGGGAGGGCGCGTGGGACATGGGCGACCCGAATGCTCGGCGCGGCGGCCGGGGTCGTCCTTAATGTGCGTCAACTCCTCGGCGACGCCGTTTGAGGCAGGTCAAGGCGGGCGCTCACCGGGCGCCCGGTCCGGCGCCGGTCTGCCGGGCCTACGGCGCTGAGGCCGGCTTGATCCCGAACACCTCGACGCCAACGGCGTCACAGTCGGGGTAGACGTCGGGCTTCTCGGTGGAGACGCGCGCCGCGCGCACCTTGGGGTGGGTCAGCATCAGCGCCAGGATGTCGTCGCAGAGGGTTTCCTGGAGATGGACATGGCTCTTGCCGACGCGCTCGCCGATGGTGCGGCGGATGAAGTCGTAATCGACCACCTCGTGCAACTCGTCCTGGCGCGGCGTGGAGGCTTCGAGCGGGATGAAGAGATCCACGTTGATGACGACGCGCTGTTCGCCGCGCTTCTCGAAATCATGCACACCGATGTTGATCCAGGCTTCGTAGTTGCGCAGGAACAGGCGGCGGCAGTCCTGCAGGGCCGGGTGAGCGAAGAAGTGGGACATGGCTGTGGGGTGAGTCAATCGGGCTGGAGCAGGTACAGGACGTCGCGCGGCTGCGGGGCCAGGTGCTGGCCGCCATCGACCAGCAGCGTGGTGCCGGTGATGGCTTGCGCCTGCAACAGGAAGCGCACCGCCTGGGCCACGTCCTGCGCGGTGGAAGAGCGGCCCAGCGGCGTCATGCCGTGGGCGCGGGTGAACTCCTCGTCGCTCATGGGCCCCGAGGGCAGGGTGATGCCCGGCGCGACCCCGCATACCCGCACCTGTGGCGCCAGCGCCTGGGCCAGCAGCGTCGTGCTGGATTCGAGGGCGGCCTTAGACAGCGTGTAGGAGAGGTGGTCGGGATTGGGGTTCCAGAGCTTCTGGTCGAGCAGGTTGACGACGCAGCCCTGGCTGCCCTGCGCGATGCAGGCCTCGCGCAGGGCGCGTGCCAGCACGATGGCCGGTGCCGTGTTGGCGCGCCAGTGCGCGTCCATGCCGGCGTAGCTGAAGCTGTCCACACTGTCGTGCACGAACAGCGAGGCGTTGTTCACGACGGCGTCCACGCGGCCGAAGTGCGCCCGCACGGCGGGCAGCAGGGCGCGGCAGGCCGCCTCGTCCGACAGGTCGGCCATGAAGGCACGGGCGCGCACGCCCAGGCCCTCGGCCTCGCTCACCAGCGCCTCGGCGTCCTGGGCCGACTGGTGGTAGTGGGCCGCGATGGCATAGCCATGTCCGGCCAGTTCTAGCGCGATGGCCCGGCCCAGGCGGCGGGCCGAGCCGGTGACCAGAACGACAGGGGCAACTTGCATAAGGTTTGCGTGGAGCAGCCGTCACAGGCGCCAGAATCGAAGGGACGTCAATCAACGATAGGGGAGCCTTGCGCTTGGACACTAGCCAAACCGCCTCGGCGGACGATATCGCCACCGTGCGCCAGCTCTATGCAGAGGCGCAACAATGGTCGAGGCACTACGAGCAACTGCTGGTCAGTGCGAACACGCTCATTATCTCAGCGGCCCTGATCTTCGTTGGCCTGGCCATGAATGAGCACCTGACGGCCGGACAGTCGCGAGGGCTGCTGATCATTCCACTGCTGACGGCCGTCATCGGCGCGGCGCTGACCGTCATGCTGGTGCGGCTCTGGACCAAGTGCGTCGAGCGCATGATCCGCCTGGAAGGCATCCTGGGCTGCCATGACGAGGCTCGCGGGCAGCGCCTGGATGGGCTTGGCGCGCTGCTGCCGCCCGAGCTGCGGCGGCTGCCGGTGCGGTGGCCGATCTCGGGACGGTTCTTCCTCGGCCTGCAGGCCGCGCTGGCACTGGCTTACCTGGGCCTGATGTGCATCAGGTGAGTCGGCGCAGCATCCGCCAGCCCAGCAGCACGGTCAGCAGGGCGCCGTAGACCGCCGGTTCGGCGAAGTTGTGCTTGCCGGCGCGCATCCAGATGAAGTGCAGCAGCGCGATGACGGCGATCGCGTAGACGGCCTTGTGCAAGGCCTGCCAGCGCCGGGCACCCAGCGCCTTGACGGCCTTGTTGAAGCTGGTGGTGGCCAGCGGCAGCATCAGCAGCCAGGCCGAGAAGCCCATCAGGATGAAGGGGCGCTTGGCGATGTCGCGGGCGATGTCGCCGAAGTCCAGCCCCATGTCCAACCAGCCGTAGGCGAGCAGGTGCAGGCTTGCGTAGCTGAACGTGAACACGCCCAGCATGCGGCGAAAGCGCGCCAGCGCCGCCAGGCCGCTCAGCTGGCGCAGCGGCGTGACGGTCAGCGTGAGCCACAGTCCGCGCAGCGTCCAGTCGCCCAGGCGGCGTATCAGCGCCTCGGCCGGGTTGGCGCCGAGCTGGTCGGCGGCGGCGCCATAGACCAGCCAAGCCAGCGGCGCCAGGCACAGCAGGAACAGCACCGGCTTGGCGGCGCGGCTCAGCAGCGCGGCGGACAGGGCGCCGCGCATCAGTAGTTGCGTCGCAGGTCCATGCCGGCATAGAGCTGCCCGACCTGGGCCTCGTAGCCGTTGAAGATCACCGTGGGGCGCTTCTTCGCGAACAGGCCGTCCTCGCCGATGCGGCGCTCGCTGGCCTGGCTCCAGCGCGGATGCGGCACGCCGGGGTTGACGTTGGAATAGAAGCCGTACTCCTGGGGCGCGGCGTCTTCCCAGCTGCTGCGCGGCTGCTTCTCGACGAAGCGGATCTTGACGATGCTCTTGGCCGACTTGAAGCCGTATTTCCAGGGCAGCACGACGCGCACCGGCGCGCCGTTCTGGTTGGGCAGCATCTCGCCATACATGCCGAAAGTCAGCAGCGCCAGCGGGTGCATGGCCTCGTCCATGCGCAGGCCCTCCACATAGGGCCAGTCGAGCACGGCCGAGCGCAGGCCAGGCATCTGCGCGCGATCGGCCAGCGTCGTGAACTCCACGAACTTGGCCTTGGGCGTGGGCTCCGCGCGCCTGATCAGCTCGGACAGCGAATAGCCGACCCAGGGGATGACCATGCTCCAGCCCTCGACGCAGCGCAGGCGGTAGACACGCTCCTCCATGGCGCCCAGCTTGAGCAGCGTGTCGAGGTCGTAGTTGCCGGGCTTGGCGCATTCGCCTTCGACGGCGACCGTCCAGGGGCGTGGCCTCAGCGTACGGGCGCGCTCGGCGGGATCGGATTTGTCGGTGCCGAACTCGTAGAAGTTGTTGTACGACGTGGCATCGATGTAGCGGGTGGGTTTGTCCGCCGCGATTGCACCGGCCACCGTGCTGGGCGTGGCGGCCAGCCTGGGCAGTTTGCCACCGCCGGGCGCGGACTGGGCCAGCAGCGGCGGCGCGACGGCGATGAGGCCGAGGCCGGCCATGACCTGGCGGCGGCTCAGATAGACCTGGCGCGGCGTGATCTCGCTGGGCAGGGGCTCGTGGGAAGCAGGGATTCGGATCAGCATGAGGACTCTCGAGGCTGCGGGCTGGCAGGTTGTCGGGCCAGGATAGTCTCAACTTACACCGAAGGCGTTCTGCGTGCTTGAGGTTGTTGCAGATCCCGCTCGGCGTGGCGGGTGGCATGGGCTCGCCGGCTGGGGTGGTTGCGCCATGGACGCGGCATGACCGCAGGCTCAGCGGAAATCCCGGCTCTCCGTCGGCAGCCTGCCCAGCAGCGGATTCAGGTTGGTGAATCCCTGCGCCAGCAGATGGCGCACGTCGCCGTCGCCGCGCTGCCAGATGCCTTCCACCGCCAGCAGCCGCGCACCGAGGATGGTGCTGCGGTGCGCCTCGTAGACCTTGTTCCAGACGATGACCTGCACGTTGCCGGTCTCGTCTTCCAGCGTGACGAAGAGCGTGCCCTTGGCGGTCTGCGGCTTCTGCCGGCCGGTGACGATGCCGCAGGCCTTGGCGCGGCGGCCGCTCTTGACGGCGTCGAGCTGCCTGGCGCTCAGCAGCCCTTGCCGGGCCAGGAGCGGGCGCAGCAGCGCCAGCGGGTGGCGGCGCAGCGTCAGGCCGGTGGCGGCGTAGTCCCACAGCACCTCCTCGCCCTCGGCGGCTGCGGGCAGCTCGAGGTCGTCCTCGGGCAGCAGGCTGCCCTGCAGCAGTGCGGGCATCGCGTGCAGCGCCGAGGCCTGCCAGACCTGCTGGCGGCGGTGGCCGGCCAGCGAGGTGAGGGCGTCGGCGGCAGCGAGATGCTGCATGTCCTGCTGCGTGAGTCCGGCGCGCAGGGCCAGGTCCTGCGGGTGGCTGAAGCGGCCGTCATGGCGGCGCGCGGCCTCGATGCGCTGGGCCGCCTCGGCGCCGAGGCCGCTGACCAGGCGCAGGCCCAGCCGCACGGCGGGCTGGTGCTCGCCGGGGCGGGCCTCCAGCGTGCTGTCCTTGTCGCTGTGGTTCACGTCGATGGATCGCACCTCGATGTCGTGCCGGCGCGCGTCCTGCACGAGCTGGCTGGGCGTGTAGAAGCCCAGCGGCTGCGAGTTCAGCAGCGCGCACAGGAAGGCCGCGGGCTCGTGGCATTTGAGCCAGGAGCTGACATAGGTCAGCAGCGCGAAGCTGGCGGCGTGGGACTCGGGGAAGCCGTAGGAGGAGAAGCCCTTGATCTGCCTGAAGATGCGCTCGGCGAAGTCGTCTTCGTAGCCGTTCTTGCGCATGCCGAGGATGACCTTGTCGTAGTACTTCTCCAGCACGCCGGGGCGCTTCCACGACGCCATCGCGCGGCGCAGCTCATCGGCCTCTCCGGCGGAGAAGCCGGCCGCGATCATCGCGATCTGCATGACCTGCTCCTGGAAGATGGGCACGCCGCAGGTGCGGCCCAGGGCCTCTTCCAGCTCCCGCTTCGGGTACTTGATCTCGCTCCTGGGCAGCAGCCGGTTCTTCAGGTAGGGGTGCACCATGCCGCCCTCGATGGGGCCGGGCCGCACGATGGCGACCTCGACGACGAGGTCGTAGTAGGTGCGGGGCCGCAGCCGTGGCAGCATGGACATCTGCGCCCGGCTCTCGATCTGGAAGACGCCGATGGTGTCGGCCGCGCAGATCATGTCGTAGGTGGCCGTGTCGTCTTGAGGGATGCCGGCCAGCTCGTAGGTCCGGCCACGCAGGGGCTCGAGGAGGTCGAAGCAGCGCTTCAGGGCCGTGAGCATGCCCAGCGCCAGCACGTCGACCTTCATCATCTTCAGCTCGTCGATGTCGTCCTTGTCCCATTCGATGACGCTGCGATTTGGCATCGTCGCGTTCTCTATGGGCACGAGGCGCTCCAGCGGCCCGTCGGTCAGCACGAAGCCGCCCACATGCTGGCTGAGGTGGCGTGGCAGGCCGTTGAGCTGGCGGCCCAGCGTGATGAGCTGCTGCAGGCGCGGGTCGTCGTCGGCAAGCCCGAGCCGCTGCAGCAACGCGGCGCGATGGTCCTCGGGCAACACCTGGCCGGGCCAGCCGCTGTGATCCTTGCTCATCACGGCCAGTTGCTCCTCGCTGAAGCCCAGTGCCTTGCCGACATCCCGGATCGCGCTCTTGGGCCGGTAGCAGATGACGACGGCCGTCAGCGCGGCGCGATCGCGGCCGTACTTGTCGTAGAGGTGCTGGATGACCTCCTCGCGGCGCTCGTGCTCGAAGTCGACGTCGATGTCAGGCGGCTCGTTGCGCTCGCGGCTGATGAAACGTTCGAACAGCAGCTTGCTTTCCTTCGGATCGACCGACGTGATGTGCAGGCAGTAGCAGACGACGCTGTTGGCCGCCGAGCCCCGGCCCTGGCACAGGATGCCGATGCCTCGCGCGAACTGCACGGTGTCGGCGACTGTCAGGAAGTAATGCTCGTAGCCCAGGTCCTCGATCAGGCGGAGCTCGTGCTCGATGCGGGCGCGCCATTCCTCGGGCAGGCCGTCGGGCCAGCGCCGGGCCGCTCCTTCATAGGTCAGGGCGCGCAGGTGCTGGCTGGCCGTGAGCCCGGCGGGCACGACCTCGCTGGGGTAGCGATAGCTGATCTCGTCCAGCCTGAACGTGCAGCGCGCGGCCACGTTCAGCGTCTCGGCCATCAGCTCGGCCGGATAGATCTGCGCGATCCGCTGCCGACTGCGCAGGTGCCGCTCCGCATTGGGCTGCAGGTCGAAACCGCAATCGGCCACGGTGCAGCCCAGGCGCGTGGCCATCATGACGTCCTGCAAGGCCTTGCGCGAGCGCACATGGAAATGCACGTCGCCGGCCGCGACCAGGGGCAGGGCGGTCTCCTCGGACAAGGCCTGCAGCCGCTGCAGCCATGACGCGTCGCTGGCCTCGCGCAGCAGCTCGACGGCGATCCAGGCGCGGCCGGCGAAGTGGCGCAGCAGCCAGTGCGCAGGCGCGGCCAGCTCGGCGTCGCTGGCCTCGCGCGGCGGCACGAGCAGGACCAGGCAGTCGGCCAGCTGTTCTGGCGCGATCTGCTGCCAGTGCAGCGTGTACTGGCCCTTGACCGGGCTGGCGCGGCGCAGCCGCGTGATGAACTGGCTGAGGTTGCCGTAGCCGTTCAGGTCTTGCGCGATCAGCACCAGCTTGAAGCGCGGCTGCCCGGCGTCGTCGCGGACGAGGAATTCGCTGCCGATCAGCAGCCGGGGCAGGGCGGCCTGCGGCTCGGCCTCGCGCAGCCGCCGCAGCTGCGCATGCGCGCGCACGACGCCGGCCAGCGAGCATTCGTCGGTGAGGGCCAGGGCCGCATAGCCCAGCGCGCAGGCGCGTTCGACCAGGTCGCCGGGCTCCGAGGCGCCGCGCAGGAAGCTGAAGGCGCTGAGGCAGTGCAGCTCGGCATAGGGCGGCGGCTCTCGCTTCATGCGAACACCCCATGCAGGAACCAGCCGGACTCGGTCGTGGGCAGGCGCTCGTGATACAGCCATAGCAGGCCGCGCGTGGCGCTGCGGTACACGAAATAGTCGCGCGTCTGCAGGCCATGCCGGCCTTGCCACCAGCCGGCCTCGATGCGGTGCGGCCCGCTGATGCGGGCCAGCGGGCCGGCATAGAGCGGCTGCTCCTGCGCGTCGCAGCGCAGCGGCTGCGGCGGATCGAACAGCCAGGTGGGCTGCGGCCCGGGCGGGCGGCGCGTGGGGGCGGCGGGGGGCGCGGGCCAGGGCCGCCAGCTCTGCATGTGGTCCAGGCGGTGGTCTTCGTGCAGCCGGCCCTCGCGCACCCGGTCGGCGCCCAGGCGCACGGACAGGCGCTCCAGCAGCGCGTTCGTCGTCGTGCGTTGCTGCGGGTCGCCGGGCCCGGGCAGCAGGCTGCTGCTCGCCTCTTCCAGTGGCAGCAAAGCGTCGACACCGAGGCGGATCTCGCCGGCCGGCGCGGCCAGCGTCGTGCGGGCGAGGTGCTCGGCCAGCAGGCGCGACAGGCGCCGCAGGTCGCGCGTCGTGTCGGCCGTGGCGATGTTCAGCTCGCCGCCGTCGGCCACGTCGCGCGGGCGCATTGCGTCATGCTGCCAGCTCATTCGCAGCGCGCGCACGCCGGCATGGCGGGCGGCGAGGAAGGCGCAGAGCTGGCGCAGCAGCAGCTCGGCGAAATGCAGCAGCACGGGGGCATGCTCGACGCGCCAGGGCAGCTCCAGCCGCACATCGAAGCGCTCGGGCAGTGTCAGCCAGTCATGCGCCTCAGGCTGCTCGCCATAGGCCTGGTCCAGCGCGTTCAGCAGCGCCGGACCGAAGCGCTTGGCCAGGGCAGCGCGCGGCAGGCCGCGCAGCTCGCCCAGGCGCTGACAGCCCAGGCGGGCGAGCATGGCGTGGTGGGCCTGGGCGGCGCTCAGCACCGACAGGGGCAGGGCGTCGAGGCGTTCGCTCAGGCGGCCGGACCGCGGGGGGGCCGGGCAGCGTGCCAGCGCCAGCGCCGCCCGTGCGGTCGGCGCCCAGGCCTGTGCGCCCAGCGTCAGGCCGGCCTGCGCGGCCTGGTCCTGCAGCCGCCGGCGCAAGGCGCGCGCGCCGCCGAACAGCCGCAGGCTGGCCGACACCTCGGCGACGACGGCCTCCTCCAGCCGCGCGACGCGGGGCGTGAAGCCCAGCGCCAGCCAGCCCAGGGCATCGCGGTCGCCATCGGGGGCTTCAGGCGTGCAGCACAGGGCGAGCCAGCGCATGGGGGCGCTCCGCGGCAGCGGGGTTGGGCATGGGCGCGGCCAGCGGCACGGGCCTGCGCCGGGCGGCCGTCAGCAGCGGCGCGATCGCAGCCGGCATGGCCGGCAGTGCCAGCCAGCCCGCATGGGCCGGTCCGCGGCGCTTGAGCAGGTGCACGGCGAGCTGCCAGCCCTCGCCGGGCTGCACGGCGAGGCGCAGCGGCGCCGCCGAGGATTGCTGGCCGGCGCGTTCCGGCCGTATCAGAAAGGTGGGTGCATCCGAGCCCAGAGCGCTGACCTGCAGGCGCCGGATCTGCTCGGGCCGTGCCTCGGGCAGCCAGGCCAGCACGGCGACGCGCGACTTGATGGCCTGCTCGGCGGCCCAGAGCGCCTCGGTCGGCGTCGTGGCGGCCACCCAGACCAGGGCCGACGGCGGCAGGCCCAGGGCCTGCAGGCCGGGCAGATGGGGGGCATGCGGCGGGTTCACGAGCAGCAGGCGGCGCAGGGACGGCGCTGCGGCGCGCTGGCGGACCGGCCCGGCCGCAGGTCGCTGCGGCTCTGCCCACCAGCCGCCCAGGGCCGGCGCCAGCAGCCGCCACTCCAGCACGCCGGGTTGCGGCAGCAGCAGTTCGGTGACCGCCTGCAGCGGCCAGCCGCCGCCGGGCAGCTCGGCGTCCAGCGCGGCGAAGCCGCTGGGCAGCGTCGGGTCGACGGCTTGCCCCAGGCTGCTGCCACGCCACAGCCGGCCTTGCAGGCGGGCGTCGTCCAGCGGCGCAGGGCCGGGGGGCGGCGTGACGGGGGCGGGCGTGGCGACGGGAGCGGGCAGCATGGCCGGGCGGCAGGGAGCGAAGGGAAGGAACCGTAGCCTGGATGAGATCACAATACTGTATGTGCATCCAGTATATTTTGCCGATCGACCCACCAGGCCGCTAGCATTTCGCGCGTTCCCGCCACCCCTCTTTCCAGGAGCCTCTCCATGCCGATGAACGACTATCTGGTGCTCTCCCGCGGCCAGTGGAATGAAGATGCGAGCCCACAGGCCGTGCAGGGGGCCATCGATGCGTTCTACGACTGGTACGAGCAGGGCCTGGCCCAGGGCCGGCTCAAGCCCGGCAGCCGCCTGGAGCGCAGCGTTCGCATCGTCGCCCAGGGCCTGGTCACCGACGGCCCGTTTGCCGAGACCAAGGAATGGGTGGGCGGCTACTGGTTCATCGTCGCCGAGACGCTGGAGCAGGCCGCGGCGATTGGCGCCGAGAACCCCTGCCTGCAGTTCGGCCTGACGCTGGAAATCCGTCCGCTGGACGGCGTCCGCGCCCATGTGACGGTGCCGACCAACGAGACGCCCGCCAACTGGCGTTAGGCGAAGCCGTCGCCGTCGAAGTCCACGCCGTCCTCGTCACGCATGAGCGTCGGCGGCGAGTCCTTGGGCTTCATCGCCTCCAGCTGCTCGCGCAGCTTGGCGACCTGGTCCAGCCAGTAGTTGGGCGTGCCGAACCAGGGGAAGGCGAGCGGGAAGGCCGGGTCGCCCCAGCGGCGCGCCAGCCAGGCGCTGTGATGGATCATGCGCAACGTGCGCAGCGGCTCGATGAGGCGCAGCTCGCGGTCGTCGAACTCGGCGATCTGCTCGTAGCCGTCCAGCACGGCGTTCAGCAGGTGACGGGCCGCGTCGGGTTCGCCGGGGAGCAGCATCCACAGGTCCTGCACGGCCGGGCCGGTGACGGCGTCGTCCAGGTCGACGAAATGCGGGCCGCGATCGGGCGTCCACAGGATGTTGCCGGGATGGCAGTCGCCGTGCAGGCGGGTCAGCTGCAGGCCGGGCAGGCCGTCGAAGGCGGCCTGGATGGCGGCGATGCAGCGCTGCGCGACGTCATCCCAGGCGGGCGCGATCTCGGGCGGGATGGCGTCGTTGGCCATCAGCCAGTCGCGCGCGGTCCGGGCCGGGGCGGCGCTGGCCCAGGACAGGCGCTCGGTGAAGGGCCTGCTGCGGCCCACGCCATGCAGGCGGGCCAGCAGTCGGCCTATCCAGCGCAGCACCTCGGGGTCTTCCAGCTCGGGCCCGCGCCCGCCCTGGCGCGGGGTGACGGCCAGGCGCTGGCCCTGGTGGTGGAACAGCGTGGAGCCACCGGCCAGCGGCCATGGCGCGGCCACGGGCACCTCGGCGGCAGCGAGCTCGGCGGCGAAGGCGTGCTCTTCCAGGATCTGCGCATCGCTCCAGCGCGCCGGCCGGTAGAACTTGGCGACGGCCGCGCGGCCGTCCTCCAGGTGCAGCATCAGCACGCGGTTCTCGAAGGAGTTGAGCTGCAGCAGCCGGCCATCGGCGTGCAGGCCGGCGGCGTCGAGGGCGTCGAGCATGAACTCCGGCGTCAGGTCGCCGAAGCTGAGGTCAGGGGTCGCGTGGTGCATCCGGCGAGTGTCGCCGGATCGGCTCAGCTCCTGCGCGGGCGCTGGGTGGCGTAGCGCGGCGCATCGACGACGATGCCGACGATGTCGTCCATCATGGCCTCGTCGTCGGCGTCATCCAGCACGGGCAGGCTGCGCGGGTTGTAGCGCGAGGTGTCGAGGCTGCGCGAGGGTAGGCGGCGCTGTGGCTGGGGCGGCTCCGTCGGGTGCAGCGGGGCTGACGCTCGCGGGTAGCGCTCGCCATAGCCCTCGACGCCGCCGAAGACGCTGGCGTCCTGCCACAGCGGCAGCGGCTGGGAGAACTGGCCCCAGTCGCTGCCGAATTCATCTTCGCCTGTGCCGGCGCGGCGGCGCGGCAGGCTCGGCATCGCGGCCGGCGCCGGCAGCGGGCCGCGCGGGTTGCTGCCCTGGGGCACGAGCAGTTGCAGCTCGGCGACGCTGGGCAGCTGGTCCATCGCGCAACGCAGATAGCGCACCCGGCAGGCGGACAGCACGGCATGCTTGATCTGCAGGCTGCGCGGCGTGACGCCGCGCTCGCCTTCCAGGTCGACGGCAGCCAGCACACGGCCGTTGGGGCTGCAGACGGCGAAGGTCACATGCGAGGCGCCGAGCAGATCGAACCAGTAGCGCACCTCCTTGGCCTCGGTCGGCTGGCAGAAGCGCACCAGCGGCAGCTTGGACAGCACGACGTGATGGGGCAGGGCCTCGCGCAACAGGCGGAAGACGCGCCGCTCGTCGGTCGTGAACACGGGGCGTGCAGTGAGCGACCACTCCGCCGGCAATCCTTTATTGGCGTGCGCCGACCGCCGCAAGGCCCAGATCAGGCTGATGGCCAGACCCAGCACGCAAACAGCCAGGGCGGCGATCCAATAGATGGCGTACGGCATGTCCCTCGAGGTGTTCGGCGACGACGCCGATCCTCGGCGCAATGGTCGGGCAATGTAGCGCAGCGTCCCTAAAAAGCATTACTCGCTAGTCCCGATTCCCCCGGGCCTGAGGGGGGTGTCCGGGGTGTCATCTATTCCTTGGCGGCGCGCCCCGAGGATTCGAAATGAGCCTTGACCTCGGCCACACCGTCGACGATCCCGCTCAGCACCTGGGCCTGGCGCTTGAGCTGGAAGTCCAGCTCGCCCAGATGCCGCGCCAGGGCTTGCTCGACCTGGGAGCCGAACGAGTCCGGCGGCAGGCGCAGCCAGGCCGCGGACTCACTGCCATCGCGCTCAACGATGGCGCCAGCGGTCGTGGCGATGCGCAGCATGGGCCGGTTCTCGCTGAGGGCGTGGATGAAGAGGGTGTCGATGCCGCGGTTGCGGGCGTGCAGGCCGGCGGTATCGAACAGGCGCCGGCCCAGCCCGCGGCCGCGCGACTGCGGCAGCACGGACACGCCGAACTCGGCCATCGTGCGGCCGGGTTCTCCCGGCAGGGATTGGCCATAGGCCAGATGGGCCAGGGCGATCAGCTGCAGGTGGCGGTTGAAGATGCCCAGCACCTCGTCGCGGCCGAAGTCGATGGCCAGGGCGTACTTGTGGATCTGTGCGTCCGAGGCTGGATAGCCGAAGCGCAGGTAGCGATCCTGTGGTGTCAGCGCCAGCAGGTGTTCGGCGATGCGGCGCCGGTGGCGGCGGGCCAGGGAACGGATCGGGACCCAGGTCGACAGCCGCTCCAGCGCTGCCCGGGCGTTGGCCAGCGGGCCCGCCGGCTCGGCCGGCGCCTCCGGGTCGGGGCCCAGGGGCGACAGTCCGTGATCCCGGTCTCCGGCCGGCTCTGCTGGCAGGGGCTTGGCGGCGGCGTGCGGTTGGCGGGGCATGATGTGGCCGGGGCTGTACGCCAAGCGTAGCGCGCGAGGGCCTTTCAAACCACCTTCCCTGCTGCTACACTCGTGGGCTTTTCCGTCAAAAGGCTGCGGGAAAGAGCCGCGCCGAGAGGTTGTGCATCCATGACACAGCACCGAGGCCGGTCGAAGTTTCAGCCATCCATTGCCGGCTTCTCCAGAGGGGCCGGCGTAGCGAAAGCAACTCTCATGAAGACCTTCAGCGCCAAGCCGGCCGAGGTGACGCACGAGTGGTTTGTGATTGACGCCACCGACAAGGTGCTCGGACGTGTTGCCAGCGAAGTGGCACTCCGTTTGCGCGGCAAGCACAAGGCCATCTACACGCCTCACGTCGACACCGGTGATTTCATCGTCATCGTCAATGCCGACAAGCTCCGCGTGACCGGCAACAAGGCCACCGACAAGGTGTACTACCGTCATTCCGGCTTCCCCGGCGGCATCTACGCCACGAAGTTCAAGGACATGCAAGCCAAGCACCCCGGCCGCGCGCTGGAGAAGGCCGTCAAGGGCATGCTGCCCAAGGGCCCGCTGGGTTATGCCATGGTCAAGAAGCTGAAGGTCTACGCAGGTCCCACGCACCCGCACACCGCCCAGCAGCCCAAGGCTCTCGAGATCTAAGGAACGGCCATGATCGGAAACTGGAATTACGGCACTGGCCGCCGCAAGTCGTCGGTCGCTCGCGTCTTCATCAAGAAGGGCACGGGCCAGATCATCGTCAACGGCAAGGCCATCGACGCTTACTTCGGTCGTCAGACCTCCATCATGATCGCCAAGCAGCCCCTGCTGCTGACGAACAATGGCGAGGCCTTCGACATCAAGGTGAACGTGCACGGCGGTGGCGAATCCGGCCAAGCCGGCGCGCTGCGCCTGGGCATCACCCGCGCGCTGATCGACTACGACGCCACCCTGAAGCCCGAACTGAGCCGCGCCGGCTTCGTCACGCGTGACGCGCGTGAAGTCGAGCGTAAGAAGGTCGGCCTGCACGGCGCCCGTCGCCGCAAGCAGTTCAGCAAGCGTTAATTTCCACGCTTTGCCATCAAAAGGCCGCTCCATGCGGCCTTTTGTTTTTGCGCCGACAATCCCCACATTCGTTTCTGGACAGATCCACAGGAGCCCCGCCATGAGCGCCGTGCTTGATACCCCCGTCACCGACATCCCCGTGCCCCTGGTCTTCACGGACAGCGCCGCCGACAAGGTGCGCGACCTGGTGGCCGAGGAGGGCAACCCGGACCTGAAGTTGCGCGTCTTCGTGCAGGGCGGTGGCTGCTCCGGCTTCCAGTACGGCTTCACCTTCGACGAGGCCGTCAACGACGACGACACGCAGATGGTCAAGAACGGCGTGACGCTGCTGATCGACTCCATGAGCCTGCAGTACCTGATGGGCGCAGAGATCGACTACAAGGAAGACCTGCAGGGCGCCCAGTTCGTGATCAAGAACCCGAACGCGACGACCACCTGCGGCTGCGGATCGAGCTTCTCGGTCTGAGCGCGTGTCGCCCAGCACTTTGCAAAAGCCGCCCCTGGGCGGCTTTGCTGTTTTCTGAGCCATGGCATCCACCTTGCCGACCCCTTCGACGGACCCGCAGCGGGAGCGCTCGCTGAAGCTGCTGCTGTGGCTGGTGGCCGTCGGCTTCTTCATGCAGACGCTGGACGCCACCATCGTCAACACGGCGCTGCCGGCGATGGCGGCCAGCCTGGGCGAGAGTCCGCTGCGCATGCAGTCCGTCGTCGTTGCCTACTCGCTGACGATGGCCATGCTGATCCCGGCCTCCGGCTGGATGGCTGACCGCTTCGGCATGCGGCGCGTCTACGTCGGCGCCATCCTGCTCTTCGTGCTGGGCTCGGTGCTGTGCGCCATGTCGCACAGCCTGGCCCTGCTGGTGACTGCGCGCGTCGTGCAGGGCCTGGGCGGCGCGCTGCTGCTGCCGGTGGGCCGGCTGGTCGTGCTCAAGACCTTCCCGCGCGAGCGCTTCCTGCAGGCGATGAGCTTCGTCGCCATCCCCGGCCTCGTGGGACCGCTGATCGGTCCGACGCTGGGCGGCTGGCTCGTCGAGGTGGCGTCCTGGCACTGGATCTTCCTCATCAACGTGCCAGTGGGCGTCGTCGGCGCGCTGGCCACGCTGCGCTACATGCCCAGGCCTGCCGCCGCGGCCGTGGGCCGCTTCGACATGGCGGGCTATCTGCTGCTGGCCTTCGGCATGGTCGCACTGTCGCTGGCGCTGGACGGGCTCTCGGGCCTGGGGCTGCGCCAGGCGTCCGTCCTCGTGCTGATGATCTTCGGTCTGGCCAGCCTCGCGGCCTACTGGTTGCATGCGCTGCGCCGCCCCGACCCGCTGTTCTCGCCCAGCCTGTTCCAGGTCGGCTCGCTGCGCATCGGCCTGCTGGGCAATCTGTTCTCGCGGCTGGGCAGCTCCTGCATGCCCTTCCTGATCCCGCTGCTGCTGCAGGTGACCATGGGCTATTCGCCCGCGCAGGCCGGCATGATGATGCTGCCGGTCGCCATCGCCAGCATGTCGATGAAGCGGCTGACGACGCCGCTGATCACGCGCCACGGCTACCGCCGCGTGCTGGTGGTCAACACCTTGCTGGTGGGGCTGACGATGGCCAGCTTCGCGTTCGTGTCGCCGGATCAGCCGCTCGTCGTGCGCATCGTGCAGCTGGCCCTCTTCGGTGCGGTGAACTCCATGCAGTTCACCGCCATGAACACGCTGACGCTGAAGGACCTGGGGCCGTCGGCGGCCAGCAGCGGCAACAGCCTGCTGTCCATGGTGCAGATGCTGGCCATGGGCATGGGTGTCGCTGCAGCGGGCGCCGTGCTGGCGGCGTTTGCGGCCTTCTTCGGCGGCGAGGGCGTGCACACGCTGTCGTCCTTCCGTGCCACCTTCGCCACCATGGCCTTGATCACCATCGCATCGGCCGGCATCTTCTGGCAGCTCGACGCGCGGGACAGTGCCGCCACGGCGGCACGCCGTGAACAGGACGTGGAAGCCGGCTAGGCCGGGTGGAGGGCGCCCAGCACTCGGGGCCCCGCGGCGCCGGTGACGGCCGGCAGGTTGCCGGGCAGGCGCGCCATGAAGCGATGTGCCAGCCAGGCGAAGGCGGCGGCCTCGACCTGGTCCACCGGCAGGCCGCGCTGCGCGCTGCTCTGCACGGCGAGGCCCGGCAGCAGCGCCGCCAGGCGCTGCATCAGCCGGCCGTTGAGCGCGCCGCCGCCGCAGGCGATCAGCGTGCGGGCCGCGGGCATCTGGGCGTCCAGGTCGTCGGCCACGCAGCGGGCGCTGAGTTCCAGCAGCGTGGCCTGCACATCCTCTGGGGCCAGCCCGGGCGTGAGCCGGGCCTCCAGCCAGGCCAGGTGGAAGAGGTCGCGCCCCGTGCTCTTGGGCGGCGGCAGCTTGAAATAGGGCTCGGCCAGCAGCGCGGCCAGCAGGTCCGGCAACACCTGGCCTGTGGCGGCCCAGGCGCCATCGGCGTCGTAGGGCATGCCGCGGTGGCGGGCGATCCAGCCGTCCATCAGGCAGTTGGCCGGCCCGCAGTCGAAGCCGCCGGTGTGGCCATCGGCGAACAGCAGGCTGAGGTTGCTGATGCCGCCCAGGTTCAGCACGGCGGCATCCTGGCCGGCCGTGCCGAACACGGCGCGATGGAAGGCCGGCACCAGGGGCGCCCCCTGGCCGCCCGCGGCGACATCGCGGCTGCGCAGGTCGCAGACCACGTCTATGCCGGTCTGCTCGGCCAGCAGCGCACCGTTCAGCAACTGGGTCGTGTAGCCGTCAAAGCCGCCCGGCTGGTGGCGCACGGTCTGGCCGTGGGCGCCCAGTGCGGCAATCTGCTGGCGACACGTGCCCGTTGCCTCCAGCAGCTGCGAGACGACGTCGGCATAGGCGCGTGCCACCGCGTTGGCGGCCAGCGCGGCACGGTGCAGCTCGTTGTGGCCGGGCGCGTTCAGCGCCAGCAGTTCGTCGCGCAGTGCCGTGGCAAAGGGCGCGTGCACATGGCCGCCTGCGGCGAGCTCGTCGGCGTCGAAGAGCACCGCATCGACGCCGTCGAGCGAGGTCCCCGACATCAGCCCGATGTAGAGCCGGCGCGGCTCAGTCGGCAGCAGAGACACCATCCATCGTTTCGGCAACGGCCAGCTGGGTCTTGACGCTGGCGACGGTCTGCTGGAACTGTGCCTTGGCGTAGTTCGGCAGCGTGACGGCCTCGGAGGCCCGGGCGATGGCGCGCGGGTCCACATGGCGGCCGCCGACGCGGAACTCGAAGTGCAGGTGCGGGCCGGTGGCCCAGCCAGTCGAGCCGACGGCGCCGATGCGCTGGCCCTGCTCGACGCGCTGGCCCTTCTTCACGTCGATCTTGCTGAGGTGGGCGTAGACCGTGCTGCGGTCCCCGCTGTGGCGCACCTGCACGACGTTGCCGAAGCCGTTCTGCCAGCCGGCCACCTCGACGGTGCCGTCGCCCACGGAGCGCACGGCCGTGCCGGTCGGCGCGCCGTAGTCGACCCCGTTGTGCTGGCGCCAGGTCTGCATGATGGGGTGGAAGCGCATCGCGAAGCCGGAGGTGATGCGCGAGAACTCCATCGGGCTGGACAGGAAGGCGCGGCGCTTGCTCTGGCCGTCGAAGCCGTAGAAGCTGGCCTTGCCGGTGGCGCTGTCCTTGAAATAGACCGCCGAGTAGGTCTTGCCGTTGTTCGTGAACTCGCCGGCCAGCAGGCGGCCGACGCCACCGTCCCAGGTGATGGGCTCGCCGTCGGCGGTCAGCATCTCATAGACGATGCTGAAGCGGTCGCCCTTGCGCAGTTCGCGGTGGAAGTCGATATCGCCCGAGAACATGTCTGCCATCTGCGAGGCGATGGCGTCGGGGATGTTGGCGTCGTCGGTGGCGGCGAACAGCGAGCTGCGGATGGTGCCGCTGCCCAGTGCCACCTGGGCCTGCAGCGGCGCGGTCTCGGTGCGGGCGCTGAACTGCGCGCCGTCGCGGGCGATGGTCAGGCGCGTGAAATGACTGCCCTGCTGCTCGACCTTCTCGGCCGGGAAGCGCACGACGATCTTCTGCACCTGGCCCGAGGCATCGGCCGTCAGGTGGACCATCTTGCCGGCGCGGCCCTGGAACACGCGGCGGGCCAGCGGGTCGGTGCGCAGAAAGGCTGCGGCGGCGGGGTCGAAGGCGCCAGCGCGCTTCAGCAGGCTGTCCGGCGTGTCGCTGGAGCGGGTGGCCTCGGCGCGGGTCAGGCCGATGGCGTGGCTGGCGAGTTCGTCGAGCTGGGCCGAGATGTCGGCCATGGGGACGGTCTCGACCAGCGTGCGGCGCGGCAGTTCAGCGGCATCCGGCGCCAGCGGCGCGATACCGAAGGCGGTCACGGCAAAGCAGCTCAGGACGCCCACGACGCTGGCGGTGAGCGCGCGCGGATGCCTGGCGGCAAAGGTTTCGGCGTTTTTCAGCGCTGTTTGAAGCTGATGGAGACGTTTCTGGACTGCGGTCACGCTCTGCATCCCGGGGTTGTCGCTGGGGCAATCCCGGCCGGGCCGGTTCCACGCGAGGGCCAGCAACGAGGCGGCCTTAAAATCCTGGCGGTTGTGTTGAAGCAACACCCCCGATTCGAAGGTGTGAATTCTACCGGCATTGCCCTACCCGGCATGCCGGTTTACCCCGATGGATCAATAACTTAACACTTTCGTTCGGCTTGTTGCCGAACGCGCTGCGCCATGTCCGACGCTCCCCAATATCCCGTCACCGATGCCGTCCTCGAGGCCCTGGCCATCACCCGCCGCGGCGTGGACGAACTGCTGCCCGAGGCCGAATGGACGAAGAAACTGGCGCGCTCGGCTGCGACGTGCGTGCCGCTGCGCATCAAGCTGGGCCTGGACCCGACTGCGCCCGACATCCACGTCGGCCACACCGTGGTGCTCAACAAGATGCGCCAGCTGCAGGACCTGGGCCACCAGGTCATCTTCCTGATCGGCGACTTCACGTCGCTGATCGGCGACCCGTCCGGCCGCAACGCGACGCGCCCGCCGCTGACCAAGGAGCAGATCCAGGCCAACGCCGAGACCTACTACGCCCAGGCCAAGCTGGTGCTGGATCCCGCGCGCACGGAGATCCGCTACAACTCCGAATGGAGCGAGCCGCTGGGTGCGGCCGGCCTGATCCAGCTGGCGGCCAAGTACACCGTCGCCCGCATGATGGAGCGCGACGACTTCACCAAGCGCTTCGCCGCGCAGACGCCGATCTCGGTCCACGAGTTCCTCTACCCGCTGATGCAGGGCTACGACTCCGTTGCACTGAAGAGCGACCTGGAGCTGGGCGGCACCGACCAGAAGTTCAACCTGCTGATGGGCCGCCACCTGCAGCAGGAGTACGGCCAGGAGCCGCAGTGCATCCTGACCATGCCGCTGCTGGAGGGGCTGGACGGCGTCGAGAAGATGTCCAAGTCCAAGAACAACTACGTGGGCATCACCGAGCCGGCCAACAGCATGTTCGCCAAGATCCTGTCCATCAGCGACCCGCAGATGTGGAAGTGGTACGAGCTGCTGTCCTTCAGGTCGCTCGCCGAGATCGGCGCGCTGAGGGCCGAGGTCGAGGGCGGTCGCAACCCCAAGGACGCGAAGGTCATGCTCGCCAAGGAGATCACGGCGCGCTTCCACAGCGCGGCGGCGGCGGATGCGGCCGAGGCCGACTTCAACAACCGCGCCAGGGGCGGCATCCCGGACGAGATTCCCGAGGTGACGCTGGCCGGTGCGCCCATGGGCATCGCCCAGGTGCTGAAGGCGGCCGGCCTCGTCGCATCCACCGGCGAAGGCCTGCGCATGGTCGAGCAGGGCGGCGTGCGCCGCGCCGGCGAGGTCATCGCGGACAAGGGCCTCAAGCTCGACGCCGGCGAGCATGTGCTGCAGGTCGGCAAGCGCAAGTTTGCGCGGGTCGTGCTGAGCTGATCGCCGCGGGCCTGTCGCGGGCGCCTGGCCCCGGCGACGGCCCGCACCAGCCTGAAGGCGGACAGGAGGCCGCCCTGTCAGCCGAATCCGATTTCGCGCCGCCCGCGTCCACGGGTGCTGCGCCGCTCCCACAATGAATCAACTTCAAGGGGCGGCCATGTCGGATCCTCAACCGGTGAAAGCGCGCCCGCCCGTGGCGACGGACGGGGCGGGCACCGGCGCGCCGCCGGTACCGTCCCCGCGCGACGCGCGACGCGTGATGCTGCACATGCCGGTGGATGTGCGCGGCCTGTCGCTGGCCGTCATCGCGACCCTCTTGTTCCTGTATGCGCTGCAATGGTCGCGTGACGTGATGGCGCCCATCCTGTCGGGCGTGATCCTCAGCTATGCGCTGGCGCCGGTGGTGTCCAGGCTGCAGCGGCTGCGCGTGCCGCGTGCGCTGGGCGCGTCGGTGCTGCTGTGCGTCATCGTGGGCATGCTGGCCTGGGGTGCGTCGGCGCTGGGCGGGCAGGTGGATGCGCTGATCGACACCGTGCCGGCCGTCACCCAGCGGGTGCGCGAGATCTCGCAGCGCATCGCGGGCCGCGAGTCCACGCTGGAGCGCGTGCGCGTGGCCGCGGACGACCTGACGGCTGCCGCCGGCGTGGCCGCGTCCACCAGCGCCGCCTCCGGCGTGCCTGCCGCGCCGAGGGCTGCGCCATCGCGCCAGCCGGCCGGGAGGCCGCCGCCGGCCACCGCGGCCGAGCATGCAATCGACGTGCGCGGCTACCTCGTGACCGGCACGCTGGGAGCCGCGTCCTTCCTCACCAAGCTGTCCATCGTGCTGCTGACGGCGCTTTTCATCCTGGCCTCGGGCAGCAGCTTTCGGCGCAAGATGGTGAAGCTCGCGGGCAGGAGCTTCACGCAGAAGAAGCTGACGGTGGAGACGCTGGACGAGATCACCTACCAGATCCAGCGCTACCTGCTGGTGCAGGTGGGCGTGAGCGTCGCGGTGGGCGTCTGCACGGGTTGCGCGTTCATGCTGCTGGGGCTGTCCAACGCTGGCGCCTGGGGCCTGGCGGCCGGTCTCACCAACCTCGTGCCCTATGTGGGCGCGGCCGTGTTGAGCGGCGCCGCCGCCATCGTGGCGCTGGTGCAGTTCGGCACGCTGGAGATGGCGCTGGCGGCGGGCGGCGTCGCGCTGATCATCCATGCCGTGGCCGGCAACGTGCTCGCGCCCTGGTGGACGGGGCGCGCCAGCAAGATGAGCCCGGTCGCCGTGTTCGTCGCCGTGCTGGTGTTTGGCTGGCTGTGGGGCGTGTGGGGGCTGCTGCTGGGCGTGCCCATCCTGCTGGTCGTCAAGTCCGTGTGCGACCACGTGGACGACCTCAAGCCGGTGGGCGAGCTGCTGGGGCCGTGAACGGCCCCTGGAAGGAAAAAGGGAGGCCGAGGCCTCCCTTGTGCACTTACGGCTTCACCGGCCGCAGGTAGGGGCCCGGCTTGACGACCGGGACGGGCTGCTCGGCGATGCGGCGCTGAAGCTCCGCGATCGCCGCGTCCAGTTGCGCATCCTGCCCCATGAAGGTCGCGCGCGGCGGGTTGTCGACGTCGATGTCCGGCGTCACGCCCACGCCCTCGATGAGGAAGCGGCCCTCGGCGTCGATCTGGCCCGTCTCGGCGGCACGCATGATGCCGTTGTCGACGAGGCGGTTCTGGTCCGACAGCCACACACCTGCGCCGGAGCTGCGCTTGCCGATGACGGGGCCCAGCTTGAGGCGTTTGAAGCCTTCGGCGAAGGTCTCGCCGTCGCTGTAGGTGTCCTCGTTCATCAGCACCACGGTGTGGCCGCGGTAGACGTTCTGCATGTTGGGGTTGACCGGCGTGCCGGCGGGCGAGCGCGGCTGCCAGAAGGCCCAGGCGCGGCGCAGCAGCTTCTCCAGGATCCAGCTGTCGATGTTGCCGCCGTTGTTGTAGCGCACGTCGATGATGAGGCCGTCGCGGTCACTGGCGGCGTAGAACTCGCGCACGAAGTCGGCGATGTCCGCCGCGCCCATCGCGCGCAGGTGCACGTAGCCGATGCGGCCCTGGCCGGCCTGCTCGACGGCGCGGGCGCGGCCGACGCGCCAGTCGTTGTAGCGCAACTGGTTCTCGCGCAGCTGCGTCACCGGCGTGACGATGCGCTGCACCACCCGGCCGTCGGCCAGTCTCACGTCCAGCAGCACCTGGCGGCCGGCCTGGCCGCGCAACAGCTCCAGGATGTGTGGCGCGTCGGCGGTCTGGCGGCCGTTGATGGCCGTGATGACGTCGCCCACCTTCAGGTTCACGCTGGCAGCGGCCAGCGGCGGCGCTTCGGACGGCAGCTCGGCTTCATGGCCGTAGATGGCGTCGATGCGCCAGCCGCCCGGCGCCTTGGAGAAGCGCCCGCCCAGGCCGGCCAGGCCCGGTTCGTCCGGCGAGGGGCGGGTGTCGCCCGCACCGATCTGGCTGTGCAGCGCGCTCACCTCGCCCACCATCTGGGCCATCAGCTCGGCCAGCTCGAAGCGGTCGGTCACGCGGTCCAGCAGCGGCTCGTACTTGGCGCGCGCGGCCGTCCAGTCCACGCCGTGCATGTCCTTGTCGTAGAAGTGGTCGCGGTGCATGCGCCAGGCATCGGCGAACATCTGCTTCCACTCGGCGCGCGGCTGAGTGGCGATCTGCCAGTCGCTCCAGCGCACCTGGGACTTGCCCAGTTCCGTCGGCAGCTTGGGCGCGGCGTCGACGATGAGCACCTCGGGTGCCGCGCCGCCGCTGAGGTTGCGCACCACCATCAGCTTCTTGCCGTCGGCGCTGACGGCATAGGAGCGCACGTCGCCGGCCAGGACCTCGGCCGGGCCGCCCTGGTTGTCGATGGCGATGGACTTGAGCTGGCTCTTGCCGTCGAGGTCGCGGTCCAGGAACCACAGGCGCTTGCCCTCGGCGCGCAGCGCGCGGTAGTTGCCGGCCGGCACGGGCAGCTCGTACAGCCGAGACGCCAGGCCCTCGAAGACGATGGCCGGCTTGGCCGGCTTCTTGTCTTCCGGCTTCTTGTCCTTTTCGTCGGGCTTGCGCTCGGTGGCGTCCTTGTCGGCCACCTTGCGCTCCTCCGCCTTTTTCTCGGCGGCGGATTCCAGTTCGTCCTTGGGCGCGAACGGCGAGCGCAGGCCCGGCTGCAGCGCCAGCGCGTAGAGCTTGGTGCGGAAGCCGAAGAAGGGGCCGGTGTTGCGGTCACCCCAGGGGCCGCCGGGGCCGGTCGTCTGGAAGTTGCGTGCGGAGGCCAGATAGAGCCACTGGCCGTCGGGGCTGAAGCTGGCACTGCCAGTCTCGTAGCGGTCGGTGGTCAGCGTGTGCGTGCGGCCGTCGGGCAGATGGTGCAACTGAAGCTGCTCACGGTTCGCGTTGCGCAGCGGCAGCGTCCAGGCCAGTGTCTGGCTGTCGGGGCTCCAGGCCTGCAGGTCGGGCACGCCGGGCAGCTTGTTGCGGCCGATCTCGCGCGTCACACCCTTGCCGGCGGGGGCCTTCAGGTCGGTCAGCCAGATACGACCTTCCTTGTCCGTGTGCGCCAGCCATTTGCCGTCCGGCGACGGCAGCAGCGCGCGGCGCTGCATCGCGCCGCCGCTGGTGAGGCGCTCGGGCTGGCCGCTGCCGTTGGCCGCAAAGCGCCAGACCTCTTGCTCGCCGCTGAAGTCGCAGAACGCCAGCACGCTCTTGCTGTCGCTGGTGAACTCGGCCTGCTTGCAGCGGCCGTCGGCCGGCTGCGGCAGCTCGGCGCGGCGCAGCTGCTGCACGCCCTGCGTCGCGAGATGGCCGCGGGCGGACAGCAGCACGCGCTCGCCGTTGGGCGCAAAGGCCGTGTCGACGAGGAAGTCCTGCGGCTTCTTGATCCAGCGTTCGCGCTGCTGGTCGAAGTCGCCGCCCAGCGTCACGTCCAGCTTGCGCGGTGCGGCGGGCTGCGCCAGGTCGACGAGGTAGAGGTCGGCGCCCAGCGCGTAGACGACGCGGCTGCCGTCGATGGACGCATGGCGGATATCCCAGCCCTTGTGCGTGCTGTGCTGGCGCAGGTCGCCGCCCTTGGCATCGACCGACCACAGGTTGACCGTGCCGTCGCGGTCGGACAGGAAGGCGATGCGCTCCGCGCCGCCGGCCCGGTAGGGCATCGGGCGGCGGTCGTTGCTGCCTTCGGCGAGCAGCGGTCTGGCCTCGGCATTGCCGCCCAGGTCCAGTGCCCACAGTCGCGCGATGGCGCCGCCGCGGTACTGGCGCGCGTTGTCGCTGCGCAGGCCGCTGCGGGTGAAGTACAGCGTCCGGCCGTCGGCGCTCAGCGCGGCGTCGCTGGCCTGGCCCACGGGCAGCTGGCGGCGCTGGCCGGTCTTCACGTCCAGCGCGAACAGCTGCGAGCCCGGACGGGCGTCCAGGCTGGTGTAGAGGACCTCGCCCGCGGCCGTGAAGCCCCAGACGCGCATGCCACCGCCTTCCCAGGTCAGGCGCCTGGGCACGCCGCCGGCGGCGGGCATCAGGTAGATCTCGGTGCCACCGTCGTACTGCGCCGTGAAAGCCAGCCAGCGGCCATCGGGCGACACGGCAGGCTGGTTCTCCTGGCCCGGGTGGGTGGTCAGCCGCTGGGCTTCGCCGCCGGCCAGGCCGACGCGCCAGAGGTCGCCCTCGGCGACGAGATAGATCTGCTCACCGTGCAGCGCGGGCTGGCGGTAGAAGCCGGCGATGCCGGCCCAGGTGGCCGGGCTCGCCGTGGCGAGCAGGGCGGTCGTGGCCGACAGGACGGCCAGACGGAAGCGTGACATTCAGGGTCTCCTCGAAGAGGCGCGATTGTGTGGGGTGCCGCAAGGGCCGGAGATTCGTCACGGCGCCGGTACCACCCGGCCGACGGCGCTGGGTGGCTACCCCCCGGATTCGAGGGGCAGGATTCATCGTATTGACCAATTCTGACGTGATAGTCAGAGTCGTTACTGTCCTTCAAACGTCTCTGGAGAACGCATGTCCCCCAAGTTCCTGCTCGCCTCGGCTGGCCTGATGGCCGCGCTGTCCGCCCACGCCACGGTGTCCGTGACCGGCCCGTCCTTCACCTACAGCCAGAATTTCGACAGCCTGCCCGCCTCGGGCAGCGTCACCTTCGTCAACGATTCGACGCTGCCGGGCTGGAGCCTGTACCGCAGCAACGGCACCGCGCTGACGGTGACTGCCGGCAACGGCAGCAACAATGGCGGCGGCTTCTACAGCTTCGGCACCGGTACGTCCAGCGACCGTGCGTTGG
Organism: Roseateles sp.; assembly: GCF_019237615.1. Taxonomy (GTDB): domain Bacteria; phylum Pseudomonadota; class Gammaproteobacteria; order Burkholderiales; family Burkholderiaceae_C; genus Pelomonas. The sequence goes on from NZ_JAFAGT010000095.1 coordinate 31,591, forward strand.
GCTCCGTCGCCAGCAGCTCCACCGGCACGATGAACTACGCGCTGGCCCTGACCAACAACAGCGGCGCTGCGCTTGCCGGCTTCACGCTGCTGTATGACGGCGAGCAGTGGCGCAACGGCGGCAACACCAACGTGCAGTCGCTGACCTTCGACTACGGCTTCGGCAGCAGCTACAGCACCGTGGCCTGGCAGAGTGCCGGCGCCGGCTTCAACTTCAACTCGCTGGTCAACACGGCCACCGCGGGCACCGTGGACGGCAGCAGCGTCGGCAAGACTGCCAACATCGGCGGCACCGTGACGACCGGCTGGGCCGCGGGCCAGACGCTGTGGGTGCGCTGGACCGACATCGACGACGTCGGCGCCGACCACGGCCTGGCCATCGACAACGTGCGCTTCAACGCCGTGGCCGCCGCCGTGCCGGAGCCCAGCACCTACGCGATGCTGCTGGCCGGCATCGGCGCCATCGGCTTCATCGCGCGCCGCCGCCGCAGCTGAGCGGTCCGCGCCTCGTACCGCACGACGGCCCCTCGCGGGGCCGTCGGCTTTTCATCGGGCCGCGATGCCAGCCGCCACCTGGCCGGCCGGCACATGGGCCGCGGCGCTCTCGACATGGCCGGCCTGGTCGTCGAAGAAGAAGTCCGGCTCGAACTCGCGCAGGAACTCGCCCTTGGCCAGGCCGCCGAGGAACATCGCCTCGTCGACCCCGATCTGCCAGTCCATCAGCGTGCGGATGGCGCGCTCGTGGGCCGGCGCGCTACGCGCCGTGACCAGCGCCGTGCGGATCCTCATGCCCGGCGCCTGCTGCAGCCGGTGCAGCGCCTCCAGCACCGGTTTGAACGGCCCGGCCGGCAGCGGCTGGCGGGCGCGCTCGCTCTCATGCTCGCGGAAGGCCGCGAGGCCGTCACGCTGGTAGACCTGCTCGGCCTCGTCGGAGAACAGCACCGCGTCGCCGTCGAAGGCGATGCGCAGCTCGTCCGGATGCTCGGCCGAGGCTTGGGCGGCGAAAGGCATCACGCGCGCCGCGGCGACGCCGGCAGCCAGTGCCTGGCGCACATCGGCGTCGTTGGCCGACAGGAACAGCTGGGCCGACAGCGGCCGCAGATAGCGCCAGGGCGCCGCGCCGCGCGTGAACACGCCGCGCTCCACCGCGAGGCCGTAATGGGCCGCCGAGCGGAACACGCGCAGGCCCGAGATGGGGTCGTTGCGCGACAGCACCACCACCTCCACCCGCTGCACGCCGCCGGCATTGAAGGCCAGCAGCTTCTTCACCAGCGAGAAGGCCACGCCGGGACGGGCAGGCTCGTCGATCAGGCGCTGCTGCAAGGCCATGTAGGCGTGGTCGTCCTCGGCCTCGTAGACCTGGTTCTCGGCCTCGAAATCGAAAAGGGCGCGCGACGAGATCGCCACGACGAGTTGACCGCTGAGGCTGGCTGGCATGGCTGCCGATGATAGGGGGCGGCGTCGTGTCGCCGCGCCGGCGCGGATTCCGTGAAGCAATCCGCGCAAACCAAGGGTTTACCCTTGAAAAAGACTGGCAAACCGGCGGCCCGGCCGCGAACATGCGGGGTTTTGCCCGCGTCCGCTGCGGCGGCCGCACCAACCGAGTGTCCCCATGTCCTCCATCGCCATCGCCCGCCAGGGCTCCATCGGCCGCCGGCTAGCGCTGGTGCTGTCCTGCATCCTGGGCCTGTCCCTGTTCGCCAGCATCGTCGCCATCTGGCAGCTGCGCGAGCTGGGGGCGGAGGTGGAGGAGATGCTGAACCGCAACCTGAAGGTGGAGCGCGCGGCGGTGGACTGGATGCGCAACACCAGCTCTGGCGTGCAGCGCGCCGCGGCCATCGCGAAGAGCAGCGACGCCTCGCTGGTCGAGTACTTCGCCCCGGCCACGGCCGCGGCCATCCAGGAGACCAGCGAACTGCAGAAGCAGATCGAGGCGGCGCTGACCTCGGCCGAGGAGCGCGCGCTGTTCACCCGCATCGGCGAGCTGCGCAAGGCCTACCTGGCGGCCCGCGAGGCCGTCAACAAGGCCAAGAAGGAGGGCGATGCCGCGGGCGCGGCCAAGCTGTTCGCGGAGCGCTTCGAGCCCGATTCAAAGACCTATCTCGACGCCGTGGCGGATCTCGCCAGGCGCCAGCGCGCGCAGCTCGACGCGTCGGCCGTGAAGGTGGAGGCGCTGCGCGCGCTCACGATGTGGCTGCTGGCCGGCTGCACGGCGCTGGCGCTGGCCGTCGGCATCGCGCTGAGCGTTGCGTTGACGCGCGGCATCACCGGTCCGCTGCGCGCGGCCGAGCGCGCGGCCCGCGCGATCGCCGACATGGACCTGACCGGCGCGCCCCAGCGCCACTATCGCAACGACGAGACCGGCCAGTTGCTGCGCGCCATCGACGCGATGCGGGAGGCCTTGCGTCGGGCGCTGCACGAGGTGCGTGTCGTCGTGGACAACATCTCCACGGCCAGCACGCAGATCGCGAGCGGCAACCTGGACCTCAGTGCCCGCACCGAGCAGACGGCCTCCAACCTGGAGGAGACAGCCAGTGCGATGGAGGAGCTGACCAGCACGGTGCGCCAGAGCGCCGATTCGGCCGCCCAGGCCAACCAACTGACCGGCTCCGCGGCCGACGTGGCCCGGCGCGGCGGCAGCGTCGTGGCCGAGGTCGTCGGCACGATGACCGAGATCCACCAGTCCAGCCAGAAGATCAGCGACATCATCGGCACCATCGACGGCATCGCCTTCCAGACCAACATACTGGCGCTGAACGCGGCCGTCGAGGCGGCCCGGGCCGGCGAGCAGGGCCGGGGCTTTGCCGTCGTCGCGGGCGAGGTGCGCACGCTGGCCCAGCGCAGCGCCGAGGCTGCCAAGGAGATCAAGACGCTGATAGGCGCGAGCGTCGACCGGGTCGAGGCCGGCACGCGCCTCGTCGGCGACGCGGGCCAGACGATGACCGAGATCGTCGAAAGCGTGCAGCGCGTGACCGACATCGTGGGCGAGATCAGCACGGCCGCAGGCGAGCAGAGCCAGGGCATAGGCCAGATCAACCAGGCGGTGGCTGAGCTGGACCAGATGACGCAGCAGAACGCCGCGCTCGTCGAGGAATCCACGGCCGCCGCCGAGAGCCTGAAGGAACAGGCCAGCCGCCTCAGCGACGTCGTCGCGACGTTCCGTCTGCACTGACCCCGACGCGCGCAGCGTCATCGTCCCTCAGGCACCCCCACGGAACCGGCCTTGCCGGGCCATTGGGGGAGCCCCTCGAGGGGCCGCAGCCTCGTCGCGAAGCGAAGGCTATTTGACCCAGGTGTTGAGCTGGATGATGGGCAGCAGCACGGCCAGCACGATGAGCAGCACGATGGCGCCCATTGCGACGATGAGCAACGGCTCCAGCAGCGTGGCTGCCGCCATCGAGCGGCGCTGCACCTCAACGCCAAGCTGGCGCGCGGCGCGGCCCAGCATCTCGGGCAACTGGCCGGTCTGCTCGCCCAGGCGGGCGAACATCGCGAGGATGCCGGGGAAGCGCTTCTTGCCGGCCAGTGCCGAGCCCAGCGGCGCGCCTTCGCGCACCTGCACCAATGCATCCAGCGCATCGGCCTGCATCGCGCGGTTGGACAGCGTCTCGGCCGCAGCCTGCAGCGCCTTCAGGATGGGCACGCCGGCGCCAGCCAGCATGGCCAGAGTGCCTGCAAAGCGCGCCGCGTTGTAGCCGCGGGCCAGCCGCCCCACCAGCGGCAGGCCCAGGATGCCGGCGTCAAAGCGCAGCCGGAAGGCCGGGGCCTTCAGCGCGAAGCGCAAGGCCGCGCCGCCGGCCACCAGGCCGGCCAGCAGCGCCCAGCCCCAGGTGCGCACGAAGTCGCTGATGGCCAGCATCGCGACGGTCAGCACCGGCAGCGTGCGCTTGGAGCTGGTGAACACCGTTGCGATCTGCGGCACCACGTAGGTGACGAGGAAGATGACGATGAATACCGAGATCAGCGACACGATGGCCGGGTAGGCCATGGCGCCGATCAGCTTGGCCTTCAGGTCCTGCCGCTCCTCCAGGTCGTCGGCCAGCTTCTCCAGCACCTGGCCCAGCGCACCGCTCTGCTCGCCGGCGGCGACGACGCCGCGGTAGACCTCGTCGAACTCGCGCGGCGCCGATGCCAGCGCGCGCGCGAAGGCGGCACCGGCGTTGACCTCGGCCTTGAGCTGGCTGATGAGCTCGCGCTGCTTGGAGTCCTCGCTCTCGTCGGCCAGGGCGGTGAGCGCGCGCTCGATGGGCAGGCCCGAACCGACCAGGCCGGCCAGCTGGCGCGTCCAGACCGCAAGCGCCGTCGGCCCGAACACGCGGCGCGTGAAGCGGCTGCCCTCCTGCGCGCCATGCTGCTGCACCACGTCGATGGACAGCGGCGTGAGGCCCAGCGCGCGCACGGCGGCGCGCGCGGCGCGCGGGTTGTCGGCCTCGATCAGGCCGCTGTTCTGCCGGCCGGCGTCGCTGAGGGCTTCGTACTTGTAGGCGGGCACGAGCGGTAACCTAGTCTCGGGTGACGCGCAGCACTTCTTCCAGCGACGTGACGCCGGCCTGGATCAGCCTCTCGCCGTCCTCGCGCATGGAGCGCAGGCCGTTGGCCACGGCGGCGGCGTGCAGTTGGCTCTCGGGCGCACGGTTGTGGATGAGGCCGCGCACGGCGTCGTCGGCCACCATCAGCTCGTAGACGCCCGTGCGGCCCTTGTAGCCGGTGTGGCCGCAGGCCTCGCAGCCCACGGGGTGCCAGCGGCCCTGCTCGTCGGAGCGCTTGCATGCCGGGCACAGCCGGCGCACCAGGCGCTGGGCCAGCACGCCCAGCAGCGAGCTGCTCAACAGGAAGGGCTCCACGCCCATGTCGGTCAGCCGCGTGACGGCGCTGGGTGCGTCGTTGGTGTGCAGCGTGGCCAGCACCAGGTGGCCGGTGAGCGAGGCCTGGATGGCGATCTGCGCGGTCTCGTAGTCGCGGATCTCGCCGATCATGATGACGTCCGGGTCCTGGCGCAGGATGGCGCGCAAGGCCTTGGCGAAGCTCAGGTCGATCTTGCTGTTGACCTGGGTCTGGCCGATGCCGGGCAGCTCGTACTCGATGGGGTCCTCGACGGTCAGCACGTTGGTGGTGCTGGTGTCCACGGTCTGCAGCGATGCGTAAAGCGACGTGGTCTTGCCCGAGCCGGTCGGGCCGGTGACGAGGACGATGCCGTGCGGCTGTTGCACCAGCTGCTTGAAGGCCGCAAGCACGCTGCCGTCCATGCCCAGGCCTTCCAGCGTGAACTTGGATTCGCTCTTGTCCAGCAGGCGCAGCACGGCGCGTTCGCCGTGGGCGCTGGGCAGCGTGGAGACGCGCACGTCGATGGCGCGGCCGCCGATGCGCAGCGAGATGCGCCCGTCCTGCGGCAGGCGCTTCTCGGCGATGTCCAGCTCGGCCATGATCTTCAGGCGCGAGATCAGTGCCGCGTGCAGCGCACGGTTGGGCTGCACCACCTCGCGCAGCGTGCCGTCGACGCGAAAGCGCACCGACGACGCTCGCTCATAGGGCTCGATGTGGATGTCGCTGGCGCCGTCCTTGGCCGCCTGCGTCAGCAGCGCATTCAGCATGCGGATGATGGGCGCGTCGTTGGCGGCCTCCAGCAGGTCCTCCACGGCGGGCAGGTCCTGCATCATGCGCGACAGGTCCACCGCGCTCTCCACCTCGCCGACGACGACGGCGGCGCTGGACTCGCTGCCCGCATAGGCCGCGTGAATGCGTTCGGCCAGCGAGTTCGCGGTCTCGGATTCGAGGCGGTCCACGGCGTAAAGGCGTTGCACCTCGGACAAGGTGGCCCAGCCGACCTCGGGTGGCGCCCACAGCGTCAACAGGCTGCCGTCGTCCTCCAGCAGCACGCAGTTGGCCTTCGCGAAGGCATAGGGCAGGGGGTGGCGGGTCGCGGCCATCGGTTTACTGCTGCGGCAGGGCCTTGGTCGGCGACGCCGTCTTGGGGTCGGGCAGCAGCGGCGCGCCGGTGTCGGGCAGGATGGCGCTCTTCTGCGGCTGGGCACCCTCCTGCACGGCGCGGATGCTCTGGTAGCGGTCCAGCGTCAACTGGTTGGCGCTCTCGGCGCTGCGCATGACGACAGGGCGCAGGAAGACCATCAGGTTGGTCTTCACGCGCGTGCGGTTCTTGCTGCTGAACAGGTTGCCGATCAGCGGGATCTTGGACAGGCCCGGCACGCCGTTGTCGCCGTCGGAGTATTCGTCCTTCAGCAGGCCGCCCAGCACGAGGACGTCGCCGTCGTCGACGACCACGCTGGTCTCGATGGCGCTCTTGTCCAGCGTGGGGCCGTTGACGCCGGTGGACGTCACCGAGGAGTTCTCCTGGTAGACCACCATGCGCACGGTGCCACCCTCGCCGATCTGGCTCTTGACCTTCAGCGTCAGGCCCACGTCCTTGCGGTCCACCGTCGTGAACGGGTTGACGGTGCCCCCGGTCGTCGTGCCCGTATTGGCGTAGGAGCCGGTCACGAAGGGCACGTTCTGACCGATGACGATGCGGGCCTCCTCGTTGTCCAGCGCCACCAGGTTGGGCGTGGACAGCACGTTGGCGCCGCTCTGGCTCTCGAAGAAGTTGGCCACCGCGCCCAGCGTGTAGACGCTGCCGAACTTCTTCAGCAGGCCGATGTTCAGGCCCGCCGGCGGGGAGCCGTTGGCCAGTGCGGTCGTCACGCCGGCCGTGCCGCCAGCCACGGCGCCGGTGGCATTGATGATGTTGGCCAGGCCGGTGCCGAAGTTGGTGCCCGCACCGGTGATGGTGCTGTCACCCTTGCTGCCGAACAGGTTCTGCCACTGCACGCCGAACTGGGCGGCCTTGGTGTTGTCGATCTTGACGATCAGCGACTCCACGTAGACCTGGGCGCGGCGCGAGTCCAGTTGCTCGATGACGGCGCGGACCTGGCGGTACAGCGGTTCGGGTGCCGTGATGACGAGGGAATTGGTCGACGGGTCGGCCTGCACGAAGCCGCCGGTGGAGGGGCCGGAGGACTGGCTCAGCGGCGCCGTCGCGGCGGCGGAGCTCAAGCCGCCCGCATTGGTGCCGGTGTTAGACGTCGCACCGGGCAGGCCCTGGCCCGGCGCGGCCAGCGAACCGGCGCCCGTCGGGCTGGTGCTGCCGGACGAGCCGCCGGCGCTGCCGCCCGCTGCGGCGGCGCCGAAGGCCGCGCGCAGCACGGTGGCCAGCTTCACGGCGTCGGCGTTCTTCAGGTAGACGACGCGGATGTTGTTGCCGCCGTCGGCGCTGGGCTGGTCCAGCTTGTCGACCATGGCGCGCACGGCGGCCAGGCGGGCCGGGTTGCTGGCGCGCAGGATGAGGCCGTTGGAGCGTGGGTCCACCAGCACGTTGACGGCGCTGCTGCCCTGCCCCGGCACGCCCGCGGCAATGGCGGTGCCGCCATCGGCCAGGCGCTGCACCAGCGGCGCCAGGTCGGCCGCGACGGCGTGCTTCAGCGGCACGATCTCGATGTCGCTACTGCCCGGCGTGTCCATGGCCGCGATGATCTTGGCGATGCGCTGCAGGTTGTCGGCGTAGTCGGTGATGACCAGGCTGTTGTTGCCCGGGTTGGCGTTGATGGTGTTGTTGGGGCTGATCAGGGGGCGCAGCACGGCCACGAGGTTGTTCGCGTTCTCGTGCTGGATGCGGAAGATCTGCGTCAGGATCTGGTCGCCGCGCGCGTTGCTGGTCTCGACGGCCACCGAGCCCGCCTGCAGCTTGGCGTCGGGCTCGGGCAGCACCTTCAGGAAGCCCGCCGCCTCGACGACGGTGAAGCCCAGGCCGCGCAGCGCCGCCAGGTAGTTGCGGTAGGCCTCGGCCACCGACACCGGCTGCTCGCTGTAGACCGTGATCGTGCCCTTGACGCGCGGGTCGATGATGATCTGGCGATTCAGCATCACGCCGATGGCGCGTGTCACGGCCTCGATGTCGGCGTTGACGAAATTCAGCGTGACCGGCGAACTGGCCTTGACGGCCGGGCCGGCGGGCTTGCCGCGCTGGACGGTGTCGGGCTGGGCGAGCGCGCTGCTGCTTGCCAGCAGCAGGGCGGCGAAGGCCGTGGCGGTGCGTTGGAGATTCATGATCATCCGATCGTCAGGACGGAGCGGGCCCCCTGGCGGCGCCCGATGATGTTCAGCAGATTGTTCAGCGCTTCCTCGCGGCCCGGCGCGGCGCCGGCCTCGCCGACGAAGCGGCTCTTGCCGCCGCTGCTGAGCGTGCCCGCGCCGGACAGCTGCAGCGCACCCTCCAGCGTGGACAGGTGCAGCAGGCTGAGGCCGGGATTGGCCGGATCGGCCGTCACGGTGAAGCGATAGCTGCCCAGCGGCGCGACGGTGGAGACGCGCGAGGACAGATTGAGCAGCTCCAGCTGCAGCTCGCCGAGCTGGCGCCAGCGGCCCTGCGCCCACTCCAGCCGCAGCTCGCGGGCCGACAGCCGCAGCGAGCCGCCCAGTTGCAGCGTGTTCCAGGGCGTGCCCAGGCCCGCCAGCAGGTCGGCCGGCAGGCGGGCCAGCCAGTCGGCCTTGGTGCCGACGCCGACCTCCATGTGCCCGAGCCCCGGCTTGATGTCCAGCAACAGCTCGCCATTGATACAGCAGTCCTGCCGGGCGGCCAGTTGCAGGCCCAGGCTCCAGGCCTGCAGCTTGGGCGCCATGCGCCAGTGCAGGCGGCCGGGCAGGGCGGCGGCGTCACGGCTGCCGGCGCCGCCGGTCAGCACCAGCACGCCCGAGCCGTTCCATACGCTGCCGCGCGTGTCGACGATGAGCAGGTGCTCGCCGGTCGCCGAGGCCAGCGCGCGCGCCAGCCAGCTCGCCGGCGCGAAGGCGATCAGCGCGCAGATGACGCCCACCAACCCGCCGAGCAGGCTCCAGCGCCTGGGCGTCAGATGGCGTACCGCGCGGCCACCGGCGTGGTTGCCGGCGAGCAAGGCGTCGTGGGCCGGTGCGCTTGTCCTGAGCCAGGCCATTAGTTGCTCCCCAGGCTGAGCACCAGCGTGCCGGCGTAACCCCTGGGGCCACGTGTCAGCTGGGCCTCGACGGGGCGGGCGCGGGCGGCCGAGCGCACCTCGGCCAGCCAGCCCTGCAGCGTCTCGGGCGTGATGCCGTTGAGCGTGATGACGGCGCGGTCGCCGGCCAGGTTCAGGCGCGCCGCGGGGCCGAGGTGTTCGACCGAGGCGGTCAGTGCCGCCTGGGCCTGGGCCGGCGGCACTGCCGGTGCGGCGCGCAGCGCGCGGGCCTCCTGGGCCTGGGCCTGCATCTGCTGAAGCTGCAGCTCGAGCTGCTCCAGCTCGGCGGGCGCCGTCCTCAGCGTGCGCAGCGCCGGTGCAAGCAGCAGGCTCCAGGCCACCAGCAGGCCCAGCAGCGCGCCGACGCCACCGAGCGCCAGGCGCTCGCGGTCGCCCAGGGCCTGCCATTGCGCCAGCGTCCGGGCCTGGGCCTGGCGGAACTGGGCGGCGATGCCCGCGCCACCGGCGGGGTTGCGGAAACTGGCCATCAGGGGCGTCCTCGCGGTGTGGCGCGGCTGATGGTCAGCTTGCCCTCGCTGGCGTCCAGCTGCCAGCCTTCGCTGCGCAGCTGGGTGCGGAAGTTGTCGATCTGGTTCGGTGCCCAGCCCTGGGCCGAGACGGTCAGCCGGCCGGGTTCGAAGGCCAGCGCGTCGGTGGGCGGGCGGTCGCCGGGCCAGGCGAGGGCGGCGGCACCGAGCAGGGTTTCGAAATCCTGCTCGCCAACGCTGCCGGCGCTGGCGCGCAGCAGGTCCAGTTGTTTTTGCATCTGCACCGGCGCATCGAGGATGGCGCGCACCTGCGGGAAGGCGTCGGTCAGCGTCGCCGTGACGGCGGCGCGGCGCGCGGCCAGTTCGCGGTGCTGGTGCCAGGCCCACAGGTTCAGCCCCAGCAGCTGCACAAGCGCCAGGCCGGCCAGACCGTAGCGCACCGGGCGCCAGGGCTTGCGCATCAGCGCGCGGCTGACGAGGCGCAGCGCGCGAACGCCGCGGGCGCGCGGCGCGAGGTCGAACTGGCGCAGGTTCCAGGCGTTGTCGACGACGGCCAGCGCGCGCCGGGCTGGCGTCTGCACGGTGACGGGGGTGCCGAGCCAGCGCTCGGCGGCCGTCGCGGTGGCGGGCGTGGCCGTCCATTGCGCGGCATGCACGAGGTCGGGCGTGAAGAACTGCCGCGCCAGACCGCCGTCCAGCGGCAGCGTCGCCACGCCGTCGGCATGGCTCCAGCGCAGCGCGATGCCGGCCGCGTCGCGCTCGCCCTGGGTCTCGAAGAAATGCCCGCGCGCCTGCTCGTCCGGCCAGGACAGCGGCGCGACGCGCTCGATGAACACCTGGGCGGCTTCCAGCTGGGCGAGATGGTCGGCCAGCCAGGGCCTGGAGGTGATGGCGACCCAGGCGCTGTCGCCACCCCGCGCATCAGGCTCCAGCGCGAAATGCAGTGCGTCGGGGTCGTCGAGCAAGGACTCCTCGAGCTTGCCGGCCAGTGCGGCACGCATCTGGCGGCCGGCGCGCGGCAACTCGACGCGGCGCCAGCTGACGTCGGACTCGGCGACGACGGCGACGACGCTGTCCGCCGCCGGAAGTGCCGCGGCGGCGGCGCGGCCCTCGGCGCCTGTCTCGCGGCCGTCCGGCGTCAGCACGTAGTCGTACTCGCGCGGTGCGTCGGCATTCGGCGTCTCGGGCGCGGCCCGGCCCGGCGCGTGCAGGCGCGTCCGGGGGGGCAGGAACAGCAGCAGGGTGCTCATTGGGGGTGTGATCAGGCGCGGCGCATTCTAGGAGGGGGTGATGAAGTTCCCGACGCCGGGGGCGGGCCTGGGGCGAGGATCTGTAGCCGGCGTCGAGTTCAAGCGTCTATCGATTCAGCAACTGGTTGATGCGCTCGCGCGCCAGCACGACCATGTTCAGGTCCCTGCGCTCGATCAGCGAGCGCTGTTCGAGCTGGCGCTCGTCCAGGCGCAGCCGGCCGGTGACGACGAAGAAGGACGAGGCCACGGACGCGCGGGTGCCTGTGGCCTGGGCCAGCGCGGCGGCCGGCAGGTAGGCGGCGGCATCGCTGGTCACATCCTGCAGCGGCTTAGCCTTGCGGCCCTGCACGAGGCGTTCGGCCGTGGCCAGGTCGACACCGTCGAACAGCGCCGCGATGACCTCGCGCGGCGCGGTGTTCAGGTTGACCGGCGTGGCCTTGGGCAGCAGCACGACATAGGGTCGCAGGCGCTGCAAGGTGTCGGCGTCAAGGCCGAACCAGGACAGCTGGTCGAGGCCGGCGGGTTGCAGCGGGCCGCTGTCAGCCGGCGGCTGGCTGGCGCCACTGGCCGGCGTCGGGAATGCATCGCGCAGGCCGGCGATGATGAGCGCGGCCGTGCCTGGCGGCGCATTGACCTGGCTGCACAGCCGCTCCAGCACGCGCTGCTCCAGCTCGGGCACCTTGGGGCCACCGAGCAGCGCGCGCAGGTTGTAGCGGCTCTGCGCGTCCTCGATGCTGCCAGACAGGAAGGCCTCGGGGCCGTCGTCGGCTGTCAAGGGGGCGGTCGCCAGGAAGGTGGACAGCCGCGCCTCGGCCAGTGGCACAGCCCAGGGCTCGCCGAGATGGTCGACGGGCTTGTTGCGGTTCTGCTTGGCGTCTTCCAGCAGGATCAGCCGCGCCCAGTCCAGCGCGCCCTGCAGGATCCAGGCGCTCTGCGCGCGCGCGCGGTCGGCGGCCTCGATCTGCACGGCGCGGTACTGCTGCCAGACCATGCCGGCCGCGAGACTGGCGATCAGCGTGACGATGATCATCGCGGTCAGCAGCGCCGCGCCGCGTTGTCGCAGGCGGGTCTTCATCGGACGGTGATCTCCAGCTCGCGCGTCAGCGTGCCGCTCAGGCCGCTGCCATCGGCGAACTGCATCGCGATGCGCAGGCCGGCCGGCGTCGGGTTGGCGGGTTTCTGGGGGCCCTCGGCGTTGCCGGTGGACTGGCAGTTGCTCCAGGCATTGCCCCAGTAGCAGTAGAACTGCCAGCCGGCCACGCCGTCGAGGGCGCGCAGCGCCGGGTTGCGCTGGGCGAGCTGCTGCAGGCCGCGCTGGCGCTGGTCCTCGAGGTCTTGCAGTGTGCGCACGGCCGGGCTCTCCCAGCGCCACAGGCTGCTCTCGCGCAGGCTCCACACGACGACTTGCAGGCCGGCCGTGGCCTGACGGGTCAACACGAGGTTGCCGCCATCGAAGGCCAGCGGCGGCACGGCGCTGTGGCTGTCCTGCAGTGCGCGCAGGTCGACCTCCCACTGCGCCAGCACGGTTTGCAGCCGTGCCGTCTGGGCCAGGCCGGCCTGCGCGATCTCGCGGCTCCTGACGAGGGCGTCGATGCCGCGCCAGGCCATGGCCGCCATGATGGCCATGACGAGCAGCGCCACCAGCACCTCGACCAGCGTGAATCCGCGCGACTTCATGCTCAGAACTTGCCCATGATGGTCGACAGGCTCAGCACGGGGCGGCCCTGGTCGTCGGCGACGTTGGCATCGACGCGGCGGAACAGCGGGTTGGGCGTGGGGCCGACCTTGAGCGTGCCGGTGTAGCTGCGGCCGAGCTGTTCGCAGCCGAAGGGGGATTCGCCGATGTCGGGGAACTGCTGGGTCAGGCGCAGCTCTGTCAGCAGGTTCTCGGCGCACCATTGTGCGGCGCTGACCTGGGTCAGGCGCTCGGCGTTGTTGGCCAGCGCGCCGGCAGCCTTGATGCCCGCGCCCAGCGCGATGGCGACGACGACCAGGGCGACGAGCACCTCGATCAGCGTGAAACCCCGTTCGCGGTTCATGGCGGCGTGACGATGTCGAAGGCGGCGAGGCCATCGGTGCCGAGCACGAGGCGCTGGTCGGCGAGCTGCAGGCGCAGGCGCTGGGCCGGGATGACGGGCTCGGGGCCCAGGGTCAGGCCGGGGTTGGCGGCGGTGGCGTTCTCTATGGTCACGGCCACCGGCTCGCCCAGCCAGCGGGTGGGCAGCTGGATGGTGGAGGGCAGGCCCTCGAAGCGGAAGTCGTCCCCGCTCTTCAGGCCCTTTGGGATCCAGCGCACGGTCAGGCCGGAGGCGCGGCTCTCGGCGCGCGCCGTCTCGAGCAGTGCGGCCAGGCGCTGGGCCTCGCGCTGCAGTTGCAGCTCGGCGGGGTCGCGCAAGGCCAGCGTGATCGTGGCACTGGTGATGGCGATCAGCGCCACCACGACCAGCAGTTCAATCAGCGTGAAGCCACGCGGCCTACTGCCAGGAACCGATGTCCGCGTCACGACCCTCGCCGCCGGCGCGGCCGTCGGCGCCAAAGCTGTACACATCGACCTCACCCTTCACGCCGGGGTTGGCGTACTGGTAGGGGTGGCCCCAGGGGTCGTTGGGCAGTTTCTCGAGATAGGGCTTCCAGTTCGGCGGTGGCGTGCCGACGGTGGGCTTGTGCACGAGGGCGTCCAGGCCCTGCTCGGCGCTGGGGTAGCGCTGGTTGTCGAGCTTGTACATCTTCAGCGCCTGCATCAGGTTGTTGACGTCGGTGCGGGCGGCCGTGACGCGGGCGTCTTCGGCGCGATCCAGCACGCTGGGCACGACCAGGGCCGCCAGGATGCCGATGATGACGAGCACGACCAGCAGTTCGATGAGCGTGAAGCCGCGGGCGACGGCGCTGGCAAGAGGGGGGCGACGCATGTCTGGGAGCGTGGGGCGCGGAAGCAGCGGTGAGCAGGCCATCATAATGGGCCGATGCTTGCTCGATTGATGGCGTTTTCGGTGTGGCTGCTGCTCGGCGGCTCGGTGGCCTACTGGGGCCTTCAGCTGTTCGCGCGGCCGCTGGCCATGCCGGTCTCGGTGCTGCCGGCCGGCGAGGCGCGTTCGGCTCAGGTCGACCTGAGCCGGCTGCTCGGCGCGACGCCGGCGGAGGCCGGGCCGGCACCGGAGGCGGTGGCCTCGACGCGGCTTCGCCTGCTGGGCGTCGTCGCGCCCAAGAGCGCGCGCGCGGCCGAGGCCGGCGAGGGCGTGGCGCTGATCGAAGTGGACGGCGTGGCGCGCACGGTGCGCGTGGGCGCCATCGTCGACGGCGAGTTGCGCCTGCTGCGCGTGAACGCCCGCAGCGCCAGCCTGGGGCTGGCCGGCCAGGCGGCCAGCCAGATCCTGGAGATCAGCCCGCCGGCCGCGCCGGCCACGGGTTCGCTGCCGCCGGCCACGCCGTCGCCTACCGTGCTGGGCGGCGATCCGAACGCCGGTGGCCTGCCGCTGCGCGCCGGCCCGCCGGCACCGGTGCCGGCCACGATGCCCTCGGTCTATGGTGCGCCGCCGGCCCCGCCGGCGTCGGTGCCGGCCAGGAGCGAGTAACGGCGGAGTAACAGCGGCGCCGAGGCGCGTCAGGCGCCCAGTGCCGGCAGCTGGGTGCCGAGGTCGGGTCGCAGGGCGACGCGGGCCTCGGCCACCTCGTGCAGGTCGGTCAGCAGCGCCGCCGCCGCGCGGATCATGGGCCAGGCCAGCGCCGCGCCCGTGCCGTCGGCGCTGTCCATGCCCAGCTCCAGCAGGGCCGAGGCGCGGAACAAGGCCAGGGCCTCGTCCAGGCCACGGTGTACATGGCTGCGGCAGAACACGGCGTAGTCGGTGACCGGCGCGCAGATCAGCGAGGCGAGCTTGAGGGCCGCGCAGGCGGCTATGCCGTCGACGATGATGAGGCTGCGCTTGCTGGCCGCGACCAGCATGGCGCCGACCATGACCGCGATCTCGTGGCCGCCGAAGGCGGCGAGCACGTCCATGGGTTCCCTGGCGTCGCGGTGGCGGGCCAGGACGCCGTGCAGCACGTCCAGCAGGTGGACGAGGTCGTCCTGGCGCATGGTCGGGCCGGAGACGACAAAGTCGCGCACGGTCTGGTCGGACAGGCGCGCGAGCACCAGCGCGGCACATTCCGCCGAGCCCTGGCCGAGTGCGGCGCAGGCCAGCACGTTGCCAGGCAGGTTGTCGGCGATCTCCATGCCGACGCGCACGCCGGCGTGGGCCTGCTCCAGGCTCATCGCATGGGCGGTGCGCGCATTGCGCGTGCCATGGGCGACCTTGCGGGCCAGCAGGCGGGCGTGCGGCGGCAGGTTGTCGGCGACGCCGCAGTCGACGACGGTCAGGTGCAGGCCCTGCAGTCGCGAGAACACGGACACCGGCAACTGGGCGTGCAGGGACATCTGCACCAGGTCCTTGGTCGGGCGCCCCCACGGAGCGCCGACGCCGTCGACGACGATGCCGTGGTCGGCCGCGAACAGCGCGAGCACCGGGTCGCGGAAGCGCGGCGTCAGGCTGTTCTGCACCAGCCCCAGGCGCACGGCCAGCGGCTCCAGTTCGCCGAGGCCGCCCGCGATGGTCGAGCGGCGGTCGACACGGTCGCGCAGGGCCTTTTCCAGCTCCGGGTTGGCGGTGGGGGAGATCAGCGACTGTTGGGCGACGGTCATGGCGCAGGCGTTGTCAGACCCCGCATTTCAACTCAACCCAGGAACAAGCGGTAGGCCGGATTGGCCGTTTCATCCTCGAACGGATAGTTCAGACCGTCGAGAAACCCGCGCAACGCGGCGGCGTCGCCCTTGGGCACCTGGATGCCGACGAGGATGCGGCCATAGTCCGCGCCCTGGTTGCGGTAGTGGAAGAGGCTGATGTTCCAGTCCGGGTGCATGCTGGACAGGAAACGCATCAGCGCGCCGGGCCGCTCCGGGAAGACGAAGCGGTAGAGCCGTTCGTGGCGCGCCAGTTCGCTGCGCCCGCCCACCATGTGGCGGATGTGCTGCTTGGCCATCTCGTTATCGGTCAGGTCCAGCGTCTCGAAGCCGGCCTTGCTGAAGGTTCTGGCCAGCCTGGCGGCCTCGTCGGGCTTGGAAATGGCGATGCCGACGAAGATGTGGGCGACTGCGGCGTCGGCGATGCGATAGTTGAACTCGGTGACGCTGCGCGGGCCGAGCAGCTCGCAGAAGCGCTTGAAGCTGCCGCGCGCCTCAGGGATGGTGATGGCGAACAAGGCCTCGCGCTGCTCGCCGACCTCGGCGCGCTCCGCGACGAAGCGCAGGCGGTCGAAGTTCATGTTGGCGCCGCAGGTGATGGCCACCAGGGTCTGGCCCTTGGCGCCCGTCTTGGCGACGTACTGCTTGACGGCGGCGACGCTCATCGCGCCCGAGGGCTCCAGGATGGAGCGCGTGTCCTCGAAGACGTCCTTGATGGCCGCGCAGACGGCGTCGGTGTCGACGACGATGTAGTCATCCACCAGCTCGCGGGCGATGCGAAAGGTCTCCTCGCCGACCAGCTTGACGGCCGTGCCGTCGGCGAACAGGCCGACGTCGCTCAGCGTCACGCGCCTGCCGGCCCTGACCGAGCGCAGCATGGCATCGGAGTCGGTGGTCTGCACGCCGATGATCTTGATCTCGGGTCGCAGCGCCTTGACGTAGGCGGCGACGCCGGAGATCAGGCCGCCGCCGCCGATGGCGACGAAGATGGCGTCGATGGGGCCTGGGTGCTGGCGCAGCAGCTCCATCGCGATGGTGCCTTGGCCGGCGATGACGTCGGGGTCATCGAAGGGGTGGACGAAGGTCAGGCCCTGGGCCTGCTCCAGCTCCTTGGCGTGGCCGTAGGCGTCCGTGAAGCTCTCTCCGAACAGCACGACCTCGCCACCCAGCGCCTTGACGGCGTCGATCTTGACCTGGGGCGTGGTCACCGGCATCACGATGACGGCGCGGCAGACCAGCTTCTTCGCCGACAGCGCCACGCCCTGGGCATGGTTGCCCGCCGAGGCGCAGATGACGCCGGCGGCGCGCTGCTCCGCCGACAGGTGGGCCATCTTGTTGTAGGCGCCGCGCAGCTTGAAGCTGAAGACGGCTTGCTCGTCCTCGCGCTTGAGCCAGACCTTGTTGGCCAGGCGCTTGGACAGCTTGGTCGCGGCGCTGAGGCTGGTCTCGCGGGCAACCTCGTAGACCCGGGCGTTCAGGATGCGCTGCAGGTAGCTGCTGCCAGGCGGTAGCATCGCGGGCACCTGGGGCGTCGCCTCCGAGGCGGAGGGGCGGCGGCGCGAGGGGGCGCTCATCGGGTCTCCATGCAGTCTTGTTGCGGTGCCGCATGATAGGAGAGAGCCCCCACGCAGTGCCGCGGCCTGCCTTCGGCGAAAAAAAACCCGAGCTCTTTCAAGCTCGGGTTGAATCCACCATTGAGGCGGTGGAGGAGACAATCGGTGCGAAAGCGTTTCGCTTGAGTCGCAGTGTAGCGCCGGGTTATGCTGCGCTGCAATATTTTTCTGTGAACGAATTGGAGCTTTGTCTCTAGATGACCATGGAGTGCACCGTCAGTTGGCTGGGTCCCGAGGGCCCCAGCGGCATGAGCTTCGTCGCGGAGACCGGCAGTGGCCATGTACTGGCCATGGATGGCGCGCCGGACGGTGGGGGGCGCAATCTGGCGCCCAGGCCCATGGAGACGGTGCTGGCCGGTACCGGCGGCTGCACGGCCTATGACGTCGTGCTGATCCTCAAGCGCGGCCGCCACGACGTGCGCGGCTGCAAGGTGGTCCTGAAAGCCGAGCGCGCCACCAGCGACCCCAAGGTCTTCACGGCCATCCACTTCCACTTCGTCGTCAGCGGCAAGGCGCTCAAGCCGGAGATCGTCGAGCGCGCCGTCGCGCTGTCGCACGAGAAGTACTGCTCGGCGACGGCCATGCTGGCCAAGACCTCGGCCATCAGCACGTCGTTCGAGATCGCCGAAGTCTGATCAGACGCGGTGGGCCACGGTCGTCATGACCTTGGCCGCGGCGCGCATCAGGCCCCGGATGGGCGCCGGCAGCGGCGCCGCGCCGGCCGCCAGGGCGGCGTCGGCATGTGCGGCCTCTTCCTGCTTCATCCGGTCCACAATGGCGCGCGACGCGCTGTCGGCGGCCGGCAGTCGGTCCAGGTGCGAAGCCAGGTGGGCCTCGACCTGGCGTTCGGTCTCGACGACAAAGCCGAGGCTCCATTTGTCGCCGGCCAGTCCGGCCAGGCTGCCCCAGGCGAATGCGCCGGCCCACCAGAGCGGCGCGAGATGGCTGGTGTGCGTGCCGAGTTCGGCCACTCGGTCAGCGGTCCAGGCGAGGTGGTCGAGTTCTTCCTGGGCGGCTTGTTCGAAATGCCGGCGCAATGCGTCGGTGCGGCCGAACAGCGCCTGGGACTGGTAGAGCGCCTGGGCGCAGATCTCGCCGACATGGTTCACGCGCATCAGGGCGCCGGCTTCACGCGCCTGCGCCGTACTCAGCGCCGGCGGCGCCATGCCGGCGGCCGGGGAGGTTCGCGATGCGCGCGTCGGCGTGAAGACAGTTCGCAATCCGTCGTCAAGGGCGCTGATGAGGCGGTCGGATGGGCTGGGGTTTTTCATGCCGTCCATGGATCGCAGGCGGCCCCATGCCCTACCTGCATGGCGTCAAGTGAAGGTTTCATGAATCCTGCAAGGCGTTGTCCTAATGCAACGCGAATACACAATTTCATATCCGTAAATTCCCGGTGGCCCCCAAGCTCTGGTGGAATACTTCCGCTTCCTCGAAGCGAGGAGGGTGTCGAACCTTCCGGGTCAACACCTCCATGAATACTTAGGAGTATCGAATGAAAAAAGCTCTGATTGCCCTGGCTGTCCTCGGCCTCACCGGCGGCGCAGCCGTCGCGCAATCTTCGGTCACCCTGTTCGGCGTCCTGGACGCTGACATGAAGTACGTCAAGACCGGCGACCTCAAGCAGAAGAAGCTGGACTCCAGCGGCCTGAACACCAGCCGTTTCGGCGTGCGTGGCACGGAAGACCTCGGTGGCGGCCTGAAGGCTGGCTTCTGGCTGGAATCCGAAGTTGCCGTGGACACCGGCGTTGCCGGCAACGGCGGCGCCTTCTGGGGCCGTCGCGCCACGGTGAGCCTGGCGGGCGACTTCGGTGAAGTCCGCCTGGGCCGCAACAAGACGGTTTCGCGTCTGCACCTGGAAGACTTCGACCCCTTCACCTTCACGGGCCTGGGCAGCGTCGGCGCCATCTACAGCAACCTGGGCAGCGGCAACGGCACGTCCTACGGCCGCGCCGACAACCTCGCCTCCTACTCCCTGCCTAACGGCCTGGGTGGCTTCTACGGCGGCGTGGACGTCTCGGCCGGCGAAGGCGTGGGCACCAACAAGGGCCAGTCGGTCCGCCTGGGCTACAAGGACGGTCCCCTGCACGTGTCCGGCACCTATGCCAGCACGTCCAACGCTGCCGACAACAGCAACTTCAAGCTGGCTTCGGTCGGTGGCGCCTACGACTTCGGCGTGGCTCGCCCCTCGCTGTCGTACACGGAATCGAAGTTCCTGTCGCGCAAGCAGCGTATCGTGACGGCCGCCGTGACGGTGCCGGTGGGTCAGGGCCAGTTCGTGGCGTCGTACACGGATGCCAAGGCGAACGACTCTGCCAAGACCGCCGTCGCCGGCTACACCCCGATCGGCGACGCCAAGCTGCTGGCGCTGGGCTACGCCTACAACCTGTCCAAGCGTACCGCGCTGTACACGACGTTCTCCCAGATCGACAACAAGGGTGCTGCCAAGTTCCTGGTTGCCGGCGCTCCCGCCGCGACCGCTGGCGGCCAGAAGTCGACCGGCTACGACGTCGGCATCCGCCACAGCTTCTGATCCTGCGCGGCCTTCGGGCCGCTGCGAATCAGCCAAGCCGCCCTCGGGCGGCTTTTTCTTTTGCCTGAGTGCTTGTCCCCTGCGCGACAGGGGATTCCGCTGTGGACAATCAACAACAGACCGCGCGTTATGGCAGAGCGCATCGCTGAGAATCAAGCGGTTCACTTTTCTTCGCAGGAGACAACCTTGATGAAAAAAGCCTATTTGGCTGTTGCCGTTCTGGCCACCAGCACCTCCGCCGCCTGGGCCCAGTCCAGCGTGACGCTTTATGGCATCGTGGATGCCGCGGTGCGCTACGTGTCCAATAACAACGGTGCTCAGAAGCAAATGGTCCCGGGTGGCATGTCCGAGAGCCGTCTCGGCATCAACGTCACCGAGGACATGGGCGGCGGCCTCAAGGGTCTCGTGAACATGGAACACCGTCTGAATTCGGACACCGGCACCGCGGCGGCCGCCGATTTCTGGCGTCAGGCCTGGGTGGGCGTGCAGTCCAACGACTTCGGTCAGGTTCGCCTGGGCCGCCAGTACAACGTGCTGTTCGACGTCTACACGTCGACCTACGCATCGTTCCGCTACTCGCCCTACATCGAGCAATTCAAGCCCGAGATCGGCCTGTCGCTGGGCGCCCGCCAGAGCAACATGGTCAAGTACCTGGCCCAAGCTGGCAATATCTACGGCGAAATCCAGGTGTCGGCGGGTGAAGGCACGTCGCCGGCGGACAAGTCCATCGGCGGCCTGCTGCGTTACAACGACGGCACCTTCGGCCTCGGCGGCGCCTACCTCCAGGTGACGGACCTGCTCGGCAAGAAGGTCAAGGCAACGACCATCGGCGGCTCCTACACGAACGGGCCCCTGTACGTGAATCTGTCGTGGGGCCAGAACAAGTTCGACGCCGGTGGCCAGCTCGGCGCAGCCTTCACGGGTGCGCTGATCAAGGGCTACAACGGCCTGCCCGTGCTGAATGCCGCGGCCAACGACGTGAAGACGCGTGACATGATCATGGCCGGCTTCACCTACCAGCTGACGCCCCAACTGAACCTGGGTGCCGAGTACTGGCACGCGCAGCAGACGCATTACGCGCCGGCCCTGGCCAACACGAAGAGCAAGGGCGACTACTTCGCCTTCGTGGCCGACTATGCCTTCTCCAAGCGCACCGACGCCTACTTCGAGGCCGACTACACCAAGCACAACGGTGCGGTCACCTTCGCCAACGGCGCGACCAAGCGTGGCGGCACCATGGTGGGCCTGCGTCACCGCTTCTGACGTGCCTTGCGGGGCTCGATGCCCCGCCGATATCGAACGACGGGCCGCGAAAGCGGCCCGTTTCCTTTGGGCAACGCCGCGTGCCTAGGGCTTTCACGGGAGGCTCGGGGCTTCAGGCTTCGCCATGATCGCGCCTTCGCGCGGCGCAGGGACGCGCCTGTCTCCGAGTCTTCATGCTGGTCTTCATTCTTCGTCGCCTGGTCCAGGCCCTGGTCGTCATGCTGTCGGTGGCCTTCATCGCCTTCATGCTGTTCCAGTACGTGGGCGATCCGGTCACCAATCTGCTGGGCCAGGATGCGACCGAGGAGCAGCGCACCGCGCTGCGCAAGGATCTGGGCCTGGATCGGCCCTTCCCGGTGCAGTTCGCGCATTTCGCCACGAATGCCGCCCAGGGGGAGTTCGGCATCAGCCTGCGCCAGGGGCGCAAGGTGTCGGCCCTCATCGTCGAGCGCTTCCCCGCGACGCTGGAACTGGCCCTGGTCGCCGGCCTGATTGCCCTGGGCCTGGGCATTCCGCTGGGGGTCTACGCGGCGCTGCGGCGCGGCAAGGCGAGCGCGCAGCTGCTGATGACGGGCACGCTGTTCGGCGTCAGCCTGCCCAATTTCGTCATCGGCATCGTGCTGATCTGGGTCTTCGCCGTCGAGCTCAAATGGCTGCCGAGCTTCGGCCGCGGCGAGGTTGTCACCTTCGGCGCCTGGACCTCGGGCCTGCTGACGCGCGACGGGCTGCTGCACCTGATCCTGCCCGCCTTCACGCTGTCGGCCTTCCAGCTGACCCTGATCATGCGCTTGGTGCGCGCCGAGATGCTGGAGGTGCTGCGCACCGACTACATCCGCTTCGCGCGTGCCCGCGGCCTGACGGACCGCAGCGTCTATTTCGGTCATGCGCTGAAGAACACGCTGGTGCCCGTCATCACCATCACGGGTTTGCAGCTCGGCTCGTTGATCGCCTTCGCCATCATCACCGAGCAGGTCTTCCAGTGGCCCGGCATGGGCCTGCTCTTCATCCAGGCCGTGCAGTTCGCCGACATCCCTGTCATGGCGGCCTACCTCTGCCTGATCTCCCTGATCTTCGTCGTCATCAACCTCGGCGTCGATCTACTCTATTTCGCCGTCGATCCGCGTCTGCGTGTCGAGGGCAAGGCCCATTGATCATGGCCGCTGACGCCCCCAGCAACCCCACCGCGGGGCCCTCCACCCTGCGGCGCCTCCTCGACGGCGACGTCTGGCATTCCTTCCGCAGCTCGCCGGTCGCGATGCTGGCTGCGCTCATCGCGCTGGTCTGTTTTGTCTGCGCGCTGTTCGCGGAGGTCGTCGCCCCGCACAACCCCTTCGACCTGGCGACACTGGAGCTGCTGGATTCGCTGAAGCCCCCATCCTGGGTCGATGGCGGCGAGCCCAAGTATCTGCTCGGCACGGACGGGCAGGGCCGCGACATCCTGTCGGCGCTGATGTACGGCGCGCGCATCTCGTTGCTGGTCGGCATCGCCTCGGTGCTGTTGTCGCTCCTGATCGGCGTCAGCCTGGGCCTGCTGGCTGGCTTCGTCGGCGGGCGCACCGACGCAGTCATCATGCGCATCTGCGACGTGATGCTCTCCTTCCCGTCTATCCTCGTCGCGCTGATGATCAGCGGCGTGGGCCGCAGCCTGTTTCCGCACGCGCCCGACATGCTGGCCCTCGTCGTCCTCGTGCTGGCCATTGCGCTGACGGGTTGGGTGCAGTACGCGCGCACCGTGCGCGGCTCCACGCTGGTGGAGCGCAACAAGGAGTACGTGCAGGCGGCCCGCGTCATCGGCGTCGGTCCGCTGCGCATCATGCGCCGCCACGTGCTGCCCAATGTGCTGGGTCCGGTGCTGGTGCTGGCCACCATCCAGATCGCGTCGGCCATCATCACGGAGGCGACGCTGTCCTTCCTGGGCGTCGGCGTGCCGGCCACCAGCCCCTCGCTGGGCACGCTGATTCGCAACGGCAACGACTACCTGTTTTCGGGCGAGTGGTGGATCACCGCCTGGCCCAGCCTGACGCTGGTCCTCATCACGCTCAGCGTGAACTTGCTGGGCGACTGGCTGCGCGATGCGCTCAACCCCCGACTGCGATGACCGCCCCGTTGCTTGAAGTCAGCCACCTGCGGGTGGAGTTCCCGACCCGTCGTGGCACGCTGCTAGCCCTGGACGACATCTCCTTCTCGATCGCACCGGGCGAGATCCTGGGCGTGGTCGGCGAGTCCGGCGCCGGCAAGTCGCTGACCGGCGCCGCCATCATCGGCCTGCTGGACCCGCCAGGCCGCATCGCCGCCGGCGAGATCCGCCTTGCGGGGCGCCGCATCGACAACCTGCCCTATGAGCAACTGCGCCGCATCCGCGGCCGCGAAATCGGCGCGGTGTTCCAGGATCCGCTGACCTCGCTGAACCCGCTCTATACGGTGGGACGCCAGCTGGTCGAGACCATCACGACCCACCTCGACCTGACGGCCTCGCAGGCTCGCGCCCGCGCCATCGAGCTGCTGGCCGCCACCGGCATCCCGGCGCCCGAGGCGCGCGTGGACCATTTCCCGCACCAGTTCTCCGGCGGCATGCGCCAGCGCGTTGTCATCGCGCTGGCGCTCGCGGCCAACCCCAAGCTCATCGTCGCCGACGAGCCGACGACCGCGCTGGACGTCTCCATCCAGGCGCAGATCATTACGCTGCTGAAGAAGATCTGCCGCGAGCAGGGTGCGGCCGTCATGCTGGTCACCCACGACATGGGCGTCATCGCCGAGACCTGCGACCGCGTGGCCGTCATGTATGCCGGCCGTGTCGCCGAGATCGGCCCGGTCGCCGACGTCATCCACCGCCCTGCCCATCCCTATACCGTCGGGCTGATGGGCTCCATCCCCGCCATGGACGAGGACCGTGAGCGCCTGCTGCAGATCGATGGCGCGATGCCGCGCCTGACCGCCATCCCGCCCGGGTGCGCCTTCAATCCCCGTTGCCCGCGCGTCGTCGAGCGCTGCCGCGCCGAGCGCCCCGAGCTCGCCCAGGTCGGGGCGACGAACGCTGCCTGCTGGCGTCCCGTCACCGTGGAGGCCGTGCGATGAGCGCCCCCCTCGTCGAGGTCCGCGACCTCGCCAAGATCTTCGATGTGTCCCCGCCCTGGTTGAACCGTGTCGTCGAGCGCAAGCCCAAGGCATTCGTGCATGCCGTCGACGGCGTGTCCTTCGGCATCGAGCGCGGCAAGACGCTGGCCCTCGTCGGTGAAAGCGGCTGCGGCAAGAGCACGGTCGCGCGCCTGCTGGTGGGCCTGTACCAGGCGACGCGCGGCGGGGTGCGCTTCGACGGCGAGGACATCGCCGAGACGCTGGCCGGCGCGAATGCGCACACGCTGCGCCGGCGCATGCAGATGATCTTCCAGGACCCTTATGCGTCGCTGAACCCGCGCTGGAAGGTGCTGGACATCGTCGCCGAGCCGCTGCGCGAGCATGGCCTGGTCCGCGACGGCGCCGAGGTCGTGAAGCGCGTCGGCGAGTTGCTCGACTCGGTGGGCCTGAATCCGGCCGACGCCGAGAAGTTCCCGCACCAGTTCTCCGGCGGCCAGCGCCAGCGCATCTCCATCGCCCGTGCGCTCGCGACCCGGCCCGAGTTCCTCGTCTGCGACGAGCCGACCTCGGCGCTCGACGTGTCCGTGCAGGCCCAGGTCCTCAACATCATGAAGGACCTGCAGCGCGAACGCGGCCTGACCTATCTCTTCATCTCGCACAACCTCGCTGTCGTGCGCCATGTGGCCGATCAGGTCGGCGTCATGTACCTGGGTCGTCTCGTCGAGGTGGCGGACAAGGCCGAGCTGTTTGCGCGGCCGCGCCACCCCTACACGCGCATGCTGCTGGATGCGATCCCCGACATCCACATGACCGGCCGTGCCCGCACGCCGGTGCAGGGTGAGGTGCCGAATCCGTTGAATCCGCCCAGCGGCTGCAGTTTCCACCCGCGCTGCCCGCTGGCCAACGAGCGCTGCAAGGCCGAGCGGCCGTCGCTGCTGGAGATCCGGGGTGTGCGCGTGGCCTGCCACGCGGTCGAGGAGGGCAGGGCGGGCTGATCAGCGCGATGGCGCCGAGGCTGGGGCTGACGCCGCGCCCGCCGGCTTGGGCAGGATCAGCGGGCCTTTCTGCCCGCAACCCGCGAGCGCGGTAAGGGTGATCAGCAGGGTGGCGATGCACCCACCTACACTGGCGGCAGTCTTCTTCATCTGTCCAGTTTATGTCCCTGTCCGACGCCGAATACCACGCCAAGGCCCACGCGCTGCTCGCACGCATCGAGGCGCAGGTCGATGCCTGGCTGGACGAAGACGTCGTCGACATCGACAGCCACCGTACCGGCGGCCTGCTGGAGCTCAGCCTGCCGGGCGGGTCCAAGATCGTCATCAACACCCAGCCGCCGCTGCAGGAGATCTGGCTCGCGGCGCGCTCGGGGGGCTATCACTTCAAATGGGATGGCGCCCGCTGGCTGGACCGCGAAGGCCAGGAGTTCTGCGCTCGCCTGTCGCGCAGCGCCAGCGAGCAGGCCGGCCGGGCGCTGACGTTCAGCGCCTAGGCGCTACCGCTTGAAGAGGTCCAGGATGGACTTCTTTTCCTCTTCGCTGCTGCTGGCGGGCACGTTGGGCTCGTTTGACAGCTCGCGCACGCTGTTGCCTGCCGTGTACTCGTCGTAGAACCATTCGCCGTTGACGTTGACGACGCCCTCGGGTGGCGTGATCTCGTCGACCGGCTTGCCCTTGAGCGCGAAGCCCATGTACTCGATCCAGACCGGCAGGCTCAGGCCGCCGCCGGTCTCGCGGTCGCCGAGCTTGCGCGGCTGGTCGTAGCCTATCCAGACGACGGCGACGAGGTCCTTCTGGTAGCCCGCGAACCAGGCGTCCATGGAGTCGTTGGTCGTGCCGGTCTTGCCGTAGATGTCGGGGCGCTTCAGCGTCGCTTGCGCGCGCGCAGCGGTGCCGCTGCGCGTGACCTCCTGCAGCAGGCTGCTCATCAGGAAGGCGTTGCGCGGCTCGATGGCGCGGGCGTCGTCCGCCAGCGCGACGGGCAGGGCCTCGTAGAGCAGCCGGCCCTTGTTGTCGGTGATCTTGGCGATCAACTGCGGGCTGACGCGGTAGCCGCCGTTGGCGAACACGGAGAAGCCCTGGGCCATCTGCATGGGCGTCACGGAGCCGGCGCCCAGCGCCATGGTCAGGTACGCCGGGTGCTTCTCGGCCTCGAAGCCGAAGCGCGTGATCCAGTCCTGCGCGTACTTCACCCCGATGGAGTGAAGCACGCGGATGGAGACCATGTTCTTGGACTTGGCCAGCGCCGTGCGCAGCGGCATGGGGCCTTCGAACTTGCCGTCGTAGTTCTTGGGTTCCCAGGGTTGGCTGCCCGTGGTGCCGGCGTCGAAGAACAGTGGCGCGTCATTGACGACGGTGGCTGGCGTGAAGCCCTTCTCCAGCGCGGCGGAGTAGATGAAGGGCTTGAAGCTGGAGCCAGGCTGGCGCCAGGCCTGGGTCACATGGTTGAACTTGTTCTTGGCGTAGTCGAAGCCCCCCACCATCGCGTGCACCTGGCCGTTGCGCGGGTCCAGCGACACGAAGGCGCCCTCGACCTCCGGCAACTGCGTGATCGTCCACTCGTTGCCGTCCTTCTGCCTGGGGCCCTTGACGACGCGGATCACCGCACCGCGGCGGATGCGGGTCTTGGGGTTGCCCTTGTCGGACAGGCCCGAGGTCGCGGGCTTCAGGCCGTCGCCCGTGATCGTGATGGCGTCGCCGCTCTGCAGCACGGCCGAGACCTTCTTGGCATCGGCCTCCAGCACGACGGCGGCCAGCAGTTCGTCGTTGGCCGGGTGATCGGCCAGCGCCTCCGCGATGCGCGCGTCCAGCGCCTTGGCGTCGCCGGGCAGGTCGGCATAGGCCTCGGGGCCACGGTAGACCTGGCGCTTCTCATAGTCCAGGATGCCGCGGCGCAGTGCGCGATAGGCGCTGTTCTGCTCGGCGCTGTTGAGCGTCAGGTAGACGTTCAGTCCGCGCGAATAGGCCTCGTCACCGTACTGGCTGAAGATCAGCTGGCGCGCCGCCTCGGCGACGAACTCGGCATGCGAAGCTGACTCCGGTACCGGCCGGATGCGCAGCTTCTCCAGCTTGGCCGCGTCGCGTTCCTCCTCGGTGATGTAGCCCGTCTCGTACATCCGTTCGATGATGTACTGCTGGCGGATGGTCGCGCGCTTGGGGTTGTTGATCGGGTTGTAGGCAGACGGTGCCTTGGGCAGGCCGGCCAGCATGGCGGCCTCGGCAATGCTGATCTTGTCCAGTGTCTTGCCGAAATAGATCTCGCTGGCTGCCGCGAAGCCGTGTGCGCGGTGGCCCAGGAAGATCTGGTTCATGTAGATCTCGAGGATCTTCTCCTTGGACAGCGCCGACTCGATCTTCAGCGCCAGCAGGATCTCGTAGATCTTGCGCGTGAAGGTCTTCTCCGAGGACAGGTAGAAGTTGCGCGCCACCTGCATCGTGATCGTCGACGCACCCTGGCTGCGCGACTCGCCGACGTTGGCCAGGCCGGCGCGCAGTATGCCCAGGTAGTCCACGCCGCCATGCTGATAGAAGCGTGCGTCCTCGATGGCCAGCACGGCCTCCTGCATCACCTTGGGGATCTGCTGGATGGGCAGGTAGCTGCGGCGTTCCTCGCCGAACTCGCCCAGCAGCACGCCGTCGCTGGACAGGACCCGCATGGGCAGCTTGGGGCGGTAGTCGGTCAGTCCGCTGACGTCGGGCAGGTTGGGATAGGCCAGCGACAAGGCCAGTGCCGCCAGCAGCAGGATGGCCGCGACGCCGCCGCCGATCAGGCCCAGGCTCCACAGCGCCCAGCGGCTCAGGCGGGAGGTGCGATCTGACGGGGGGGCGTTGCCGGCGGGCGAAGGACTGGAGGCAGCGGATCGGGGCTTGTCATTCATGAGCCGGCGGAGCGCCCCGAGAGCGCGAGGGGAGGAGTCGGCGGATTATAGGAAGTGCGATCCGGTTGCTCATGTATACGAGGAGTCACCCCAAATGGTGTGTCAAACGACCGCATCCCCTGTGTTTTGCAAGAGCTTGCAAGTTGGTTGATTCGTGTATGTTTAGCAACGTGGCGTTACCAGCTTGGGCCGGATTTTCGTTCGCTGTCAACAGCTTTGCTGCTAGCATTCAAGTAACTTATTAATAGTCCGATACGTAACTCGCGTGTCGGGAACAAAGGGCATGGGAATACTTGACGCACTTTTGGGTCGCAAGCACCCCGCGCTGATTGGCCTGGATATCAGTTCTTCCAGCGTCAAGCTGGTGGAACTCGGGCAGACCAAGAGTGGCGAATTCGTGCTCGAGCGTTTCGCCAGCGAACCCTTTGAGAAGGGGTGGATTGCCGACGGCCAGATCGAGAAGTTCGATGAGGTCGCCGATGCCGTGCGCCGCGTCGTCGCGCGCAGCGGCAGCAAGACCCGCGATGCCGCCCTGGCCATGCCGCAGTCGGCCGTCATCACCAAGAAGATCATGCTGCCGGCTGGCTTGCGCGAGGAAGAGCTCGAGCTGCAGGTCGAGGCCGAGGCCAACCAGTACATCCCGTTCTCGCTGGACGAGGTCAGCCTCGACTTCTGCGTCATCGGCCCCAGCCCGACCTCGGTCGGCGACGTCGAGGTGCTGATCGCCGCGTCGCGCAAGGATCGCGTGCAGGACCGGCAGGGCCTGGCCGAGGCCGCCGGCCTGCGCCCCGTCGTGCTGGACATCGAGTCGCATGCCTCTCGCATGGCGATGGGGCGGCTCATCGCGGCGCTGCCCGGCGAGGGCAAGGACGCGCTCGTGGCCCTGTTCGAGATCGGCGCCGACACGACCAGCCTCAAGGTGCTGCGCGACGACGAGCTGCTCTACGACCGTGACCAGTCCTTCGGCGGCTCGCAGCTGACGCAGCTGATCTCGCGCCAGTACGGCTTCTCCTTCGAGGAGGCCGAGCAGAAGAAGCTCGCGAACGAGTTGCCCGAGGACTACGAGGCGAGCGTGCTCAATCCCTTCGTCGACAGCCTGTCGCAGGAGATCGGTCGTGCGCTGCAGTATTTCTTCACCAGCACGCCGCACCACAAGGTGCACTATGTGATGCTGGCCGGCGGCACCGCGACGCTGCCGGGCCTGAAGGAGCGCGTGACCGACCTGACCGGCTTCGCCTGCATGGTGGTCAACCCCTTCGAGGACATGGCCATGGGCCCCGCGGTGCGCGAGTCCAGGCTGCGTCGCGAGGCGCCGTCCTATCTGACCGCCTGCGGCCTCGCGATGCGGAGGTTCTTCCAGTGATCCTGATCAACCTGCTGCCCTACCGCGAGGAGCGGCGCAAGCGGCGCAAGGCGGCCTTCTTCGCCGGCCTGGGCCTGGCCGCCCTGGCGGGGGCGGGCATCGTCGGCGCCGTCTTCCTGTTGCTGCAGTTCCTGACGACGGAGCAGCAGGCGCACAACCAGTACATCCAGAACGAGATCACCCGGCTGGAAGCGCAGATCAAGGACATCGCCGAGCTGAAGACCGAGATCGAGTCGCTCAAGTCGCGGCAGCGCGCCGTCGAGGATCTGCAGACCGACCGCAACACGCCGGTCCAGTTGCTCAACGACCTGGCCCGCCTGGCGCCCGAAGGCATCTATCTGACGGCCATCCGCCAGGACAGCAAGAGCGTCACGGTCAGCGGCGTCGCGCAGACCAACGAGCGCGTGTCGGAGTTCCTGCGCAATGTCTCGCGCAGCTCCGAATGGCTGGAGAAACCCGACCTCATCGAAGTCAAGCTCGCCACCGTCAGCGCCAACACGCGCGACGTGCGCCGGCTGCTCGACTTCTCCATGAAGGTTTCGATCAAGGCACCACCGCGCGAGGCCGCCCAGGGGGCCTCCGCGCCAAAGAAGAGCTGACCGACCATGGCCACCTCCCTATCCAAGATCGACCTGAACGCCTGGTTTGCAGAGTTCTCGGCCCAGTTCCAGGGGCTCAATCCCAAGGAGCCGGGCCAATGGCCGCTGGCGCCCAAGCTGGCGTCCGCGCTGGCCGTGATGCTGGTCGTCGTCGGCGTGGGCTACGCGTTCCTGCTGTCGGACGTCGAGGCCGGCCTCGATGCCGAGCGCAACCGCGAGCCCCAGCTGCGCCAGGACTACCAGGCCAAGCTGGCCCAGGCCGTCAACCTGCCCGAACTGCGCAAGCAGAAGAGTCAGGTCGAGGAGTACGTGACCCAGCTGGAGAAGCAACTGCCCGGCAAGGCCGAGATCGACTCCCTGTTGTCTGACATCAGCAGCGCGGGCGTTGGCCGGGGCCTGCAGTTCGAGCTGTTTCGCCCGGGCCAGGTGCTGATCAAGGACTACTACGCGGAGCTGCCGATCGCCGTCAAGGTGTCGGGCCGCTATCACGACATCGGCGCCTTCGCGGCCGACGTGTCCAACCTCTCGCGCATCGTCACGCTGCACAACCTCATCGTCGCCGCGCCCACGGGCCCGCGCGATGCGAACGGCGCCCTCACCATGGAGGCGACGGCGCGCACCTATCGCTATCTCGATTCCGCCGAAGTGGCCGAGCAGCGCAAGGCTGCCGCCAAGGCCGGAGGCAAGAAATGAAGCGCCTGCTGATCCCGCTCTCGGGCGCCATGCTGCTTGCCGGTTGCGGCGGCGACATCGACGAGCTGCGCCAATGGATGGAGCAGCAGCGCAAGGAGGCCAAGGCCACCGTGCCGCCGCTGCTGCCGCCCAAGAAGTTCCTGCCGCAGCCCTATGAATCCGGTGCCGGCGTGGACCCGTTCAGTCCGCAAAAGCTCAGTGTCGCCATCAAGCAGGAGGCGGCCCAGCCCAATTCGCTGCTGACGGCCGAGATCAGCCGCCGCAAGGAGCCGCTGGAGGCCTATCCGCTGGACACCATGTCCATGGTCGGCAGCCTGACGCGTGACAGCAAGCGCTACGCGCTGCTGCGGGTGGACAACCTGTTGTATCAGGTCAAGGCCGGGGACTATCTCGGCCAGAACTTCGGCCGCATCACCAAGATCAGCGAGACCGAGATCACGTTGCGAGAAGTCGTCCAGGACGCTGCGGGCGAGTGGATCGAGCGCACCAGTACCCTCCAGCTACAGGAGAAGGGACGATGAACAGGACAACGCAGGAGAGCAAGTCGATGGGCCGTGGCTGGTTGCTGGGATTCGCGCTCGCGCTGCTGGCCTCGCCTGCAGCATGGGCGCAGACGCAGATTCGCGCGATCAACGCCAGCCAGCAGGCCGGTGTCGACGTCGTGCGCATCGAACTGAGCGAGGCGCTGTCGGCGCTGCCGACGGGCTTCACCATCCAGGCGCCGCCGCGCGTTGCCATCGACCTGCCGGGCGTGGTGAACGGCATCGGTCGCAACCAGGTCGACATCAACCAGGGCAATCTGCGTTCAGCCAGCGTTGCGCAGGCGGGGGACCGTTCCCGCGTCGTGCTGAATCTGCGCAACGCTTCGGGCTACCAGGCCAAGCTGGAGGGCAATGCCCTCGTCGTCGTGCTGGAGACGGTGCCGGCACAGGTGCAGGCGTCGGGCGAGCCGGTGCATTTCGCCCAGAGCCTGAATGCCGCGCCCCAGGCGCTGCGCGACATCGACTTCCGCCGCGGCGCCGATGGTGCAGGGCGGGTGGTCGTCAGTCTGCCGAGCAATCAGGTCGGCGTCGACATCCAGCAGCAGGGCCAGAAGCTCGTCGTCGAGTTCCTGCGCTCCAGCCTGCCCGAGAACCTGCGTCGCAAGATCGACGTGGTCGACTTCGGCACGCCGGTGCAGATGGTCACGACGACGCAGTCGGGTGACCGCGTGCGCATGGTCGTCGAGCCCAAGGGGCATTGGGAGCACAGCGCCTACCAGAGCGACAACCAGTTCGTGCTGGAGGTCAGGCCCCAGAAGCTGGACCCGAACAAGCTGACGCAGGGCCCGGGCTATGCCGGCGACAAGCTGTCGCTGAACTTCCAGAACATCGAAGTCCGCGCGTTGCTGCAGGTCATCGCCGATTTCACGAACTTCAACGTCGTCACGAGCGACACCGTGACCGGCAGCGTGACGCTGCGCCTGAAGGACGTGCCCTGGGACCAGGCGCTGGACATCATCATGCAGGCCAAGGGCCTGGGCTTGAGGAAGTCGGGCAACGTGCTGTGGATCGCGCCCAAGGACGAGCTCGCGGCCAAGGAGAAGCTCGACCTCGAGTCCAAGGCCGCCATCGCCCAGCTCGAGCCGCTGCGCAGCCAGTCCTTCCAGCTCAACTACGTCAAGGCCGAGGACATTGCCAAGGGCTTGACCGGCCAGGCCATCGGTTCCAGCGGCAGCAGCAGTAGCAGCAGTAGCAGTAGCGGCGGTAGCAGCAGCAGTGGTCAGGGTTCGGGCACCCGCATCCTGTCGTCTCGCGGCAGCGTCATCTTCGAGCCGCGCACCAACCAGCTCTTCGTGTCCGACATCCCGAGCAAGCTCGAGGAGATCCAGGCCATGATCGCCAAGATCGACATCCCGGTGCGCCAGGTGCTGATCGAGGCCCGCATCGTCGAGGCCAACGACAAGTTCGGCCGTGCGCTGGGCGTCAAGCTCGGCGCCAACGACCTGCGCGGCCAGCAGGGTGGCATCCCCGGCTACAGCGTCGGTGGCGGCAACTACGTGACGGTGGGCGGCAACTACAACGGCATCGGCTCCCAGACCAACCAGGGCGCCACCGCCAGCTACGCCAACACGCAGTTCGTCAACCTGGCGGCCAACACCTCGTCCGACAGCTTCAGCGGCGCCAATGCGGCGACCGTGGCGCTGTCGCTGTTCAGCGCCACGGCCAATCGCTTCCTGAACCTGGAGCTCTCGGCGCTGGAGTCCGATGGCAAGGGCAAGGTGGTGTCCAGCCCGCGCATCATCACGGCCGACCAGGTGAAGGCCGTCATCGAGCAGGGCGAGGAACTGCCCTACCAGGTGGCGACCGCCAGCGGCGCGACGTCCATCGCCTTCCGCAAGGCCAACCTCAAGCTCGAGGTCACGCCGCAGATCACGCCCGAGGGCAGCGTCATCCTGAACGTGGATGTGAACAAGGACAGCCGCGGCACGCTGACGCCGCAGGGCTATGCGATCAACACCAAGCATGCCCAGACCCAGGTGCTGGTCGAGAACGGCGGCACCGTTGTCATCGGTGGCATCTACACCCAGGACGAGGGCGAGACGGTGAACAAGGTGCCATTGCTGGGCGACGTGCCGGTGCTGGGCAACCTGTTCAAGAACAAGACCCGCACTTCCTCCAAGACCGAACTCCTGATCTTCTTGACGCCCAAGGTCGTCAATGAGCGGGCGACGGTGCGCTGAGCAACCCTTTATTGACGATGTGCCCCGCCTTGCATTCGCGGCGCATGGGAGCGAACTGAGATGACGAAGTTTGATGTCTGGAGTTGGCGCAAGGTGCGCGTGCTGTTGGGCGGCGTGCTGGTCGCGGCGCTGACGGCCTGTGGCGGCGGTGGCGGCAGTGCGGGCACGCCCGTCGTTGGCCCGGGCGGCGGAGCCTCGAGCCCGTCGGGGGCGGCCAGCGCCGTGGCGGCGGACCTGGTGGTCGTGCTGAACAAGAGCACGATGACCAATTCCGGGTCCGACTCGATCACCGCCACGGTCACCTCCGTCGACACCAACCGCGCCGCCATCGGCAACGTGCCGGTCAGCTTCAGCGTCAACGCCGGCGCTGTGGTGACGCCGGCCGGCACGGGCACCGACAGCAAGACGGGCCAGCTGACCGCCATCCTGACTCAGGGCAGCAATGCGGCGGCCCGCCCGGTGACGCTGACGGTGACCTCGGGTACGGTCTCGCAGGCCGTGACCTTCAACATCGTGCAGAACTCGACGCCCGGCAACCCGCAGGCGGCCCGGCTGACGCTGAGCCTGAGCGCGTTCAGCATCGACAACTCGGGCAGCAAGGTGGTCGTCGCCACGGCCACCGCCATCGACAGCAATCAGAACGCGCTGTCGGGCATCCCCGTCCAGTTGTCAGTGACCGACGGGCCTCCCCTGGCTGCGGCCACCCCCAGTTCGTTCGTCATCGCCGGGTCGAGTCAGACGAACGCCAGCGGCCAGGTGAGCGGGACCATCAACATCGGGTCGGACCATTCCAACCGTCAGGTGATGGTGACGGCGACCAGCGGCGCGCTGACCAGCACGGCGGGATTCCAGGTCACCGGCAGCCAGTTCACGCAGGCGACCGCCTCTCCGTCCGTCGTGACCGCGGGTGCGGCGAACAACAAGGTGCAGTACACCTTGTCGGACGTGAATGGCAATCCGATGCGGGGCATTCCCATCACCGTGACGGGCAACAATGGCCTGGCCAGCCGTTCGGGCACGACCGACGAGAACGGGGGCTA
Organism: Roseateles sp.; assembly: GCF_019237615.1. Classification (GTDB taxonomy): domain Bacteria; phylum Pseudomonadota; class Gammaproteobacteria; order Burkholderiales; family Burkholderiaceae_C; genus Pelomonas. The sequence continues at coordinate 65,837 of NZ_JAFAGT010000095.1, forward strand.
TCTCTTCACCTACACGGCGCCCAACGCGCCGGGAGGCAGCCTGCAGATCAATGCCACGGCGGGTGGGGTGGGTTCCACGGTGAACGTGACCATCGCGGGCGGCTCGACGACGGTGCCCAACGCCACGGACCCGGTGTCCAAGACCTTGAACCTGTCGGCGAACGTGGTGCCGGTCAATACGGCCACGACCAACAACCTGGTTTCGGTCTACGCCATCTTCCGTGACGGCAGCAACGCGCCCATCAACAACGTTCGCGTGCTGTTCGACGCTGCCGGCGACAACGGTACCGGCGCCATCGGCGCAACGGACTACACGAAAAGCCCGCCGCTCAACAACCCGGTGCTGTCCGACGCTACGGGAACGGCCTCGACCACCTACAAGCCCGGTGCCGTCAGCAGCCCGACGAATGGCGTCACTATCCGGGCCTGCTGGAAGACCAGCGACTTTGCAGCGGGCGAGACGGTCGCCACCTGTCCGGCCGGCAATCTGCTGACCACCACGCTGACCATCGTTTCCAACCCGGTCTCCATTTCCATCGGCACGGACAACTCCATCACCACTGGTGCGTCCGGCTTGACCTTCGTGAAGAAGTACGCCGTGCTGGTCGTCGACTCCGCCGGCAATCCGAAGTCCGACGTGCAGATCACCCCTTCCGTCGACCTGGGCGGCTACGGCAAGGGCTACTGGGACTGGAACATCGGGACCAAGCGTTGGGAGCGGGCGCCCGCTGTCGGATCGGTGGGGCTCTTTGCCGCCACTTGCGCCAATGAAGACCTGAACCGCAACGGCGTCATCGACGCGGGCGAGGACATCAACGGCAACAAGCAGCTGGACCCGCGAAAGTCCGACGTGTCCATCACGCTCGTCGGCGCCACCAAGACCGATGCCAACGGCGTGGCGGTGCTGCAGCTCGAGTACACCAAGAACGTCGGAAGCTGGGTCAAGTACAAGATCACGGTCACCGCGGCCGGCGTGCTGAGCCCGCCCGCCTACTACCCGCTGGGCGAGCCGGTGGCGTTGCCGTCGCAGGCTTTCCCGGCCAGCATCGACGACTACCTGTATACCTACGCTTGGCTGCCGGTGGCCGCGAGCGATCTCACCACCGAATCGCCGCCGCCTGCATTCACGTTCAGTCCCTATGGCAAGTCCTCCAGCTGCACGGACCCCAAATGAGTTGATCGTCGCCCTGGTCGGCATGCCGGGCGGTGGCAAGTCCACCGTCGGCAAACAACTGGCACGTCAGATCGGCGTGCCTTTTGTCGATTCGGACCACGAGATCGAGCAACGCATTGGCGGCAGCATCAAGCTGTTCTTTGAGCGCCATGGCGAGGAGGCCTTTCGCGACCTCGAGGCCGAGGTCATTGCGGAGTTGATCGCCAGGCCCGGGGACTGCGTGCTGGCCACAGGCGGCGGTGCCGTGCTGCGGGAGCGCAACCGCGAGTTGCTGCACAACGGCGCGACGGTGCTCTACCTGCGCTCCACGCCCGAGGACATCTTCCGCCGCCTGCGGCACGACACGACCCGCCCGCTGCTGCAGGTCCGCGACCCGCTGGCCAGGCTGCGCGAACTGCATCATCAGCGCGACCCCCTTTACCGTCGCTGCGCCCACTACGTGCTCGAGAGCGCGCGGCCCTCGGTCCATGCCCTGGTCAACATGGCGCTGATGCAACTGGAGCTGGCCGGCCTGCTGGACCCGGCGCGCGTCGCCGCGACCGTGGGCGCCGAGCCGCTTTGATGCCGGCTTGACAGGACGCGGAGGGCGGGCGCGAAGGCCGCCTCTTACACTGCGTCGCATGCCTGCCACCGATACCGTCCGCATCCAGCTTCCCGACGACCGCGACTACGAGATCCGCATCGGATCCGGTCTGCTGGAGGCCGCCACGAGCTGGCAGGGGCTGCCGCAGGCGGCGACGGCGGTCGTCGTCAGCAACACCACCGTGGCGCCGTTGTACGCCGCGCGCCTGCGCGAGCGGCTGCTGGCGGTCTATCCGCGGGTTGACCTCGTCGTGCTGCCGGATGGCGAACAGCACAAGGACTGGACGAGCCTGAACAGCATCTGCGACCACCTGCTCGGCGAGGCACTTGACCGCCGAACGGTGCTGTTCGCCCTCGGAGGCGGCGTCATTGGCGACATGACCGGTTTCGCGGCGGCCATCTACATGCGCGGCGTGCCCTTCGTGCAGGTGCCGACCACGCTGCTGGCCCAGGTCGACTCCTCCGTCGGGGGCAAGACGGCCATCAACCATCCGCTGGGCAAGAACATGCTCGGCGCCTTCTACCAGCCCGAGCGCGTCATCGCCGACCTCGACACGCTGGACAGCCTGCCCGATCGCGAACTGAGCGCCGGCCTGGCCGAGGTCATCAAGTACGGCCCCATCGCCGATGCCGCCTTCCTGGGCTGGGTCGAGGACAACCTCGACGCCTTGCGTGCGCGCGACAAGGCGGCGCTGGGCCATGCCGTGCGGCGCAGCTGCGAGATCAAGGCCCATGTCGTCGGCCAGGACGAGCGCGAGCAGGGCCTGCGCGCCATCCTGAACTTCGGCCACACCATCGGCCATGCCATCGAGGCCGGCCTGGGCTACGGCCAGTGGCTGCATGGCGAGGCCGTCGGCTGCGGCATGGTGCTGGCGGCCGACCTGTCGGAGCGCCTGGGCCTGATGCCGGCCGGATTCGTCGAGCGCCTGCGTCGCCTGGTCGAGCGGGCGGGGCTGCCAGTGCAGCCGCCCAAGCTGGGTGCGGAGCGCTATCTGGCCCTGATGCGCGTGGACAAGAAGGCGCAGGCCGGCGCCATCCGCTTCGTCCTCATCGAGGCGCTAGGGCAGGCCGGCCTGCATGCGGTGCCCGATGCACGCATCGTCGAGACGCTCACGGCTCACGGGGCGGCCTGAGATGATGTCGGCGCGTCCGGCTTATGCGGCCGACCCGGCACGCAGCCGTGGCCGACGGCTTCCCGAGCCGGCGGCGCCGACGCGCAGCGACTTCCAGCGCGACCGGGATCGCATCATCCACAGCACGGCTTTCCGCCGCCTGGTCTACAAGACCCAGGTCTTCCTCAATCACGAGGGTGACCTGTTCCGTACCCGCCTGACGCATTCCCTGGAAGTCGCCCAGCTGGGCCGCTCCATTGCCCGCAGCCTGGGCCTGGATGAAGACCTCGTCGAGGCGGTGGCGCTCGCTCACGATCTGGGGCACACGCCGTTCGGCCATGCGGGCCAGGACGTGCTGGACGACTGCATGCGTGACCACGGCGGCTTCGAGCACAACCTGCAGTCGCTGCGCGTGGTCGATCACCTGGAGCAGCGCTATCCGGACTTCGACGGGCTCAACCTCTGCTTCGAAACCCGCGAGGGCATCCTCAAGCATTGCTCGCGGCGCAATGCCGAGCTGATCGAGGCGGCCGAGCCGGGTGGCATCGCGACGCGCTTCCTGCATGGCGGCCAGCCCAGCCTGGAAGCCCAGCTCTGCAATCTCGCCGACGAGGTGGCCTACAACTCGCATGACGTGGATGACGGCGTGCGTTCGGGGCTGATCGAGCTGGAGCAGTTGCTGGACGTCGAGCTCGTCCGCGAACATTGGCGAGCGACCCTGGACGAGCACCCCGGGCTGGCGGGCAGGCGCCTGCTGTTCGAGACCATACGGCGCATGCTGTCGGCGCAGGTCTACGACATCATCGATGCGACCCGGGTCGCGCTGTCCGAAGTCGCACCGGCCGATGCGGACGCCGTGCGCGGCGGTGACAAGCCCTTGCTGCGCTTCAGTGCGGACATGCGCGCAAAGAGCACTGCGCTGAAGCGCTTTCTCTTCGCCAACCTGTACCGCCATCCTCAGGTGCAGTCGACGCGCGCTCGCGCCGAGCAGGTGTTGCGCGACCTCTTTGCGGCCTATCTTGCCGACGCGAACCAGATGCCAGCCGACTTTGCCGGCCGCCAGGACCGCGAGCGCGCCTGTGCGGACTACATTGCCGGCATGACCGACCGGTTTGCCCTGCGTGAGCATCAGCGACTGACCGGCAAGCAGCTGTTCTGAACGGCCGCTCCTTAAATGGGGTCGGAGTCGATTATCCTGGGGGCTTCTCCTCGGGTCGACAAGGATTCCCCATGGCTCGCCTTCCTCGCCTGATCCTTCCGGGTCAGCCGCACCACGTCATCCTGCGCGGCAACAACCGCCAGGCCATCTTCCTCAACGACCTCGACCGGCAGCAGTTTCTCGCGACGCTGGCCGAGGTGGGTGCCCAGTACGGCGTTGCCATCCACGCCTATGTGCTGATGGACAACCACCTTCATCTGCTGTTGACCCCCCCCGGTGCGGACGCCCTCAGCCGAATGATGCAGTCGCTGGGGCGGCGCTACGTGGGCTGGTTCAATGCGCAACACCTGCGCAGCGGCACCTTGTGGGAAGGGCGCTTCCGCGCCGGCCTGATCGAGGGCGAACGCCATCTGCTGGCGTGCATGCGCTACATCGAACTCAACCCCGTGCGGGCCGGCCTCTGCGCCGAAGCGGGGCAATGGACATGGTCGAGCGCGGCCCATCACCTGGGGCAGGGCCGTAGCGGGCTGATCACGGAGCATGAACTGTATTGGTCTCTCGGCAATACGCCCTTCGAGCGGGAGCATGCCTACAGGGAGTTTCTGGGGCAGGGCGTCACGGCCTCCGAGCAGGCGTTGTTCACCGACGCGGCGCTGCGCGGGCGGCCCGTGGGCAGCGAAGCCTTTCTCAAGCCCCTGGCCATCGACCATGGCCGTGTGGTGATCAAGCGCCCGCGAGGCCGTCCACGCAAGACACCGGCGCCACCGAAGTCGGCATGACTGTGGCCCTATTAATTGATTGCGCCAAGCGGTTCGAATGAATAATCGACTCTGACCCTATATTAATCAAGTTGCCGCCCTTGCTGCGCTGCAGTACGCTCCATCCCTGTTGTGTTCCAGGAGGGCGCCATGAGCCACGCCGCGCAGATTCAGTCCGAGATCCAAGACCTAGCCGAACACGGGCTCTATCGGCCGACGAATGAGAAGGACGCCTGCGGCCTGGGCTTTGTCGCGCACATCAAGGGCCAGAAGGCTCATCACATCGTCCAGCAGGGCCTGAAGATCCTGGAAAACCTGGACCACCGCGGCGCGGTGGGCGCCGACAAGCTGATGGGTGACGGTGCCGGCATCCTGATCCAGATCCCCGACGAGTACTACCGCGAGGAGATGGCCAAGCAGGGCATCGAGCTGCCGCCCCCGGGCGAGTACGGCGTCGGCATGATCTTCCTGCCCAAGGAGCATGCATCCCGCCTGGCCTGCGAGCAGGAGCTGGCCCGCGCGATCAAGGCCGAGGGCCAGGTGTTGCTGGGCTGGCGCGACGTGCCGGTGGACCGCGACCTGCCCATGTCGCCCACGGTGCGCGAGAAGGAGCCGGTGATACGCCAGATCTTCATCGGCCGCGGCCCGGACATCATCGTGCCCGACGCTCTGGAGCGGAAGCTCTACGTCATCCGCAAGACGGCCTCCAGCGCCATCCAGGCGCTCAAGCTCACGCACAGCCGCGAGTACTACGTGCCGTCGATGAGCTGCCGCACCGTCATCTACAAGGGGCTGCTGCTGGCCGATCAGGTTGGCAAGTACTACAAGGACCTGGCGGACCCGCGCGTCGTCTCGGCCATTGCGTTGGTGCACCAGCGCTTCTCCACCAACACATTCCCAGAGTGGCCGCTGGCTCACCCCTACCGTATGGTCTGCCACAACGGCGAGATCAATACGGTCAAGGGCAACTTCAACTGGATGCGGGCCCGTGAAGGCGTCATGAAGTCGCCGGTGCTGGGCGACGACCTGAAGAAGCTCTACCCCATCAGCTTCGAGCACCAGTCCGACACGGCCACCTTCGACAACGCCATCGAGCTGTTGACGATGTCCGGATACCCGCTGGCCCACGCCGCCATGATGATGATCCCGGAAGCCTGGGAGCAGCACGAAGGCATGGACGAGCGCCGCCGCGCGTTCTACGAGTACCACGCCGCGATGATGGAGCCTTGGGACGGCCCTGCCGCCATGGCGTTCACGGACGGCCGCCAGGTCTGCGCCGCGCTGGACCGCAACGGCCTGCGCCCGGCGCGCTACTGCGTCACCGACGACGACCTGGTCGTCATGGCCTCCGAATCCGGCGTGCTGCCCATCCCCGAAGCCAGGATCGTCAAGAAGTGGCGCCTGCAGCCGGGCAAGATGTTCCTCATCGACCTGGAACAGGGCCGCATCGTCGATGACGAGGAGCTGAAACACCAGTTCGCCAACGCGCGCCCCTACCGCCAGTGGATCGAGAACGTCCGCGTCAAGCTGGACGACATCGCCGTGCCCGAGGGTGCCCGCCCCGGCTTCACGACGACGCTGCTGGACCGCCAGCAGGCCTTCGGCACGACGCAGGAAGACATCAAGTTCCTGCTCGCGCCCATGGCCGCCAACGGCGAAGAGGGCATAGGCTCCATGGGCAACGATTCGCCGCTGGCGGTGCTGTCGGGCAAGAACAAGCCGCTCTACAACTACTTCAAGCAGTTGTTCGCGCAGGTCACGAACCCGCCGATCGATCCGATCCGCGAGAACATCGTGATGTCGTTGAACAGCTTCATCGGCCCCAAGCCCAACCTGCTGGACATCAACGCGATCAACCCGCCGATGCGGCTGGAGGTCAGCCAGCCCATCCTGGACTTCGACGACATGGCGCGCCTGCGCGGCATCGAGGCGCCCACGCACGGCAAGTTCAAGCCCAGCGAGCTGGACATCACTTACCCGCGTGACTGGGGCCGCGCCGGCGTCGAGGCGCAGCTGGCCTCGCTGTGCGCGTCGGCCGTGGACGCCATCAAGACCGGCCACAACATCCTCATCATCACGGATCGCCACCTCGGCGCCGACCGCATCGCCATTCCCGCGCTGCTGGCCCTGTCCGCCGTCCACCACCACCTGGTGCGTGAAGGCCTGCGCACCACGGCCGGCCTGGTCGTCGAGACCGGCACCGCCCGCGAGGTGCACCACTTCGCCGTGCTGGCCGGTTATGGCGCGGAAGCCGTCCACCCCTATCTGGCGCTGGAAACGCTTGAGGCCATGGGCGACGAACTGCCCGCCAAGCTGACCGCCGAGCAGGCCCGCTACAACTACATCAAGGCGGTGGGCAAGGGGCTGTCCAAGATCATGTCCAAGATGGGCATCTCGACCTACATGTCCTACTGCGGCGCGCAGATCTTCGAGGCCATCGGCCTGAAGGCGGACTTCGTCGAGAAGTACTTCCGTGGCACGGCCACGCAGGTGGGCGGCATCGGCGTGTTCGAGGTGGCGGAGGAGGCCATCCGCATGCATGAGAGCGCCTTCGGCGACGACCCGCTGCTGGAATCCATGCTGGAAACCGGCGGCGAGTACGCCTGGCGAACCCGCGGCGAAGAGCATATGTGGACGCCGGACGCCATCGCCAAGCTGCAGCACGCGGCTCGCGCGGCCAAGTTCGAGACGTACAAGGAGTTCGCCCAGATCATCAACGACCAGAGCAAGCGCCACATGACGCTGCGCGGCCTGTTCGAGTTCAAGTTCGACCCGGCCAAGGCCGTGCCGCTGGACGAGGTCGAGCCGGCGGCCGAGATCGTCAAGCGCTTTGCCACCGGCGCGATGTCGCTGGGCTCCATCTCCACCGAGGCGCATGCCACGCTGGCCGTCGCGATGAACCGCATCGGTGGCAAGAGCAACACCGGCGAGGGCGGTGAGGACCCGGCCCGCTATCGCAACGAGCTGAAGGGCATCAAGATCGTAGGCGGCAGCAAGGTCGGCGACGTGCTGGGTCACAAGATCATGGAAGCCGACTACGAGCTGCAGGACGGCGACAGCCTGCGCTCCAGGATCAAGCAGGTGGCGTCGGGCCGCTTCGGCGTCACGACCGAATACCTTGTCAGCGCCGACCAGATCCAGATCAAGATGGCCCAGGGTGCCAAGCCCGGCGAGGGCGGCCAACTGCCCGGCGGCAAGGTCAGCGAGTACATCGGCTTCCTGCGCCACTCGGTGCCCGGCGTGGGCCTCATCAGCCCGCCACCGCACCACGACATCTACTCGATCGAGGACCTGGCCCAGCTCATCCATGACCTGAAGAACGTCAACCCGCAGGCCGACGTGTCGGTGAAGCTGGTGTCGGAAGTGGGCGTGGGCACGGTGGCCACGGGCGTCGCCAAGTGCAAGGCAGACCACATCGTCATCGCCGGCCATGACGGCGGCACGGGTGCCTCGCCGTGGTCCTCCATCAAGCACTGCGGTACGCCGTGGGAGCTGGGCCTGGCCGAGGCGCAGCAGACGCTGGTGCTGAACCGCCTGCGCGGCCGCGTGCGCATGCAGGCCGACGGCCAGATGAAGACCGGCCGCGACGTCGTCATCGGCGCGCTGCTGGGTGCCGACGAGTTCGGCTTCGCCACCGCGCCGCTGGTCGCCGAGGGCTGCATCATGATGCGCAAGTGCCATCTCAACACTTGTCCGGTGGGCGTGGCCACGCAGGATCCGGTGCTGCGCAAGAAGTTCACGGGCCGCCCCGAGCACGTCGTCAACTACTTCTTCTTCGTTGCCGAGGAAGCGCGCCAGATCATGGCCCAGCTGGGTGTGCGCAAGTTCGACGAACTGATCGGCCGCTCGGACTGGCTGGACACCAGGAAGGCCATCAGCCACTGGAAGGCCAAGGGCCTGGACTTCGCCCGCATCTTCCACCGCCCGAACGTGCCGGCCGATGTCTCGCGCATCCACAACGACGTGCAGGATCACGGCCTTGAGCGCGCGCTGGACGTCAAGTTGATCGAGAAGTGCATCCCGGCCTTCGAGAAGGGCGAGAAGGTGCAGTTCATGGAGGAGGTCACCAACGTGCGCCGCTCCGTCGGTGCGCGCCTGTCGGGCGAGCTGATCCGCCGCAAGCCCGAAGGCCTGCCCGACCACACCGTCTTCATCCAGATGGAAGGCACGGGCGGCCAGAGCTATGGCGCCTTCCTGGCCCAGGGCATCACGTTCTACCTGATCGGTGACGCGAACGACTACACCGGCAAGGGCCTGTCCGGCGGCCGCCTCGTCGTGCGCCCCAGCATCGAGTTCCGCGGCGACGCGACGAAGAACATCATCGTCGGCAACACGGCGCTGTATGGCGCGACGCGCGGCGAGGCCTTCTTCCGCGGCGTGGCCGGCGAGCGCTTCGCGGTGCGTCTGTCCGGTGCCACGACCGTCGTCGAAGGCACGGGCGACCATGGCTGCGAGTACATGACCGGCGGCACCGTCGCCGTGCTGGGCAAGACCGGCCGCAACTTCGCTGCCGGCATGAGCGGCGGCATCGCTTATGTCTATGACGAGGACGGCCACTTCGCCAAGCGCTGCAACACCAGCATGGTGTCGCTTGAGAAGCTGCTGCCCTCGCATGAGCAGGAGGCCAGCGTCGACAAGGCGATCTGGCACCGCACCAAGGCGGTTGACGGCGTGGACCGCGAGCCGCAGACCGACGAGGCCATCCTGAAGAAACTGCTGGAAGACCACCACCGCTGGACCGGCAGCCAGCGTGCCCGGGACATCCTGGACCATTGGGCCGAGTCGCGCGCCAAGTTCATCAAGGTGTTCCCGAACGAGTACCGCCGCGCTCTGGGCGAGATCAACGCCGCCAGGGAAGCCGCCACCACCATCGCCCAGGCCAAGGCGCCTGCAGCAGCCAAAGTTTGAAGAACTTGCTGGACAGAGCGCGCGGGTGAAGCGAGTCGCTCTGTCCCCCAACTGATTAAGGAAGAAACATGGGCAAGGTCACCGGCTTCATGGAGTACGAGCGCCTGGAAGAGGGCTACGAGCCCGTCGCCGCTCGCGTCAAGAACTACAAGGAATTCGTCATCGGCCTGAACGTCGAGCAGGCCAAGCAGCAGGGCGCGCGCTGCATGGACTGCGGCACGCCGTTCTGCAACAGCGGCTGTCCCGTCAACAACGTGATCCCGGACTTCAACGACCTGGTCTACAAGGGCCGGCCCGAGGACTGGAAGCATGCGATCACGGTGCTGCACAGCACCAACAACTTCCCCGAGTTCACCGGCCGCATCTGCCCCGCGCCCTGCGAGGCGGCCTGCACGCTGAACGTCAACGATGACGCGGTGGGTATCAAGTCCATCGAGCACGCCATCATCGACCGCGCCTGGGCCGAGGGCTGGGTGACGGCCCAGCCACCCAAGGTGCAGACCGGCAAGAAGGTCGCCATCGTCGGCGCCGGTCCGGCCGGCCTTGCCGCCGCGCAGCAACTGGCGCGCGTGGGCCACAGCGTTACCGTCTTCGAGAAGAACGACCGCGTCGGCGGCCTGCTGCGCTATGGCATCCCGGATTTCAAGATGGAGAAGTCCCACATCGACCGCCGCGTCGAGCAGATGCAGGCCGAGGGTGTCGAGTTCCGCACCGGCGTGATGATCGGCGCGCTGCCTGGCGAAGGTCCGGGCAGCAAGGTCACGAACTGGGCCAAGGAAACCATCGGCGCCGACGAGCTGAAGAACCAGTACGACGCGATCATCCTGACCGGCGGCGCCGAGCAGTCGCGCGACCTGCCCGTGCCGGGCCGCGACCTGGCCGGCGTGCACTTCGCGATGGAGTTCCTGCCGCAGCAGAACAAGGTCAACGCGGGGGACAAGCTCAAGGGCCAGATCTCGGCCGCCGGCAAGCATGTCATCGTCATCGGGGGCGGTGACACCGGTTCCGACTGCGTCGGCACCAGCAACCGCCACGGTGCCAAGAGCGTGACACAGTTCGAGCTGCTGCCCCAGCCGCCCGAGGTGGAAGACCGCCCGCTGACCTGGCCCTACTGGCCGATAAAGCTGCGCACCTCGTCCAGCCACGAGGAGGGCTGCGAGCGCGAGTTCGCCATCGCCACCAAGGAATTCATCGGCGAGAAGGGCAAGCTCACCGGCGTCAAGACCGTGCGCCTGCAGTGGCAAGGCGGCAAGATGGCCGAGGTCGAAGGCAGCGAGCAGGTGCTGAAGGCCGACATCGCCTTCCTGGCCATGGGCTTCGTATCGCCGGTCGCGACCATTCTGGAGGCCTTCGGCGTCGACAGGGATGCGCGTGGCAACGGCAAGGCGACGACCGAGGGTGCGGACGCCTACAGGACCAATGTCGACAAGGTCTTCGCCGCCGGCGACATGCGCCGCGGCCAGAGCCTGGTGGTCTGGGCCATCCGCGAGGGCCGGCAGGCGGCGCGCGCGGTGGACGCGTACCTGATGGGTGCGACGACATTGCCGCGCTGAGCGCCTGGTACTGCCGGAAGCGGGTCTTGCTGCGCAAATGGCCCAAGCTCGGTAACAGCGGCCAAAAGGCAGGATGCCAGCGCATTTCCGGGGGCGCCCAAGAGGTGCCCCATTTCTTTGCGGGGCCGCCATGCAGCACATGAGTGACCGGAGTGGAAAAGACACCACCCGCCTTGAAGCGTTTGCCTTTGCGTTGCAGTTGCTCGCCTAGCCTGGACGTCCCGAAGCTGCCGGCGAGGTCGTACGAGGTTCGGCGTGGCGGGCGAGCGCATGATGGGCGCGAGCATCGATGAGGCGCTCAGGGCGTGAGCCCATGCCGAGAGCGCCGGACCCGCCGGGTTTGTCGATGAAACTGCCGGCATAAACATTGCCGTAACAGGACGCCACAGGGGTCGTGTGGGCATCGATTGTGCAGAAGGATCCCGGCGATGAGCGCCGCAGGTTCTCGGCCCTTTGTTGGGCGACCAGCGCGGGAGCTCCCCCAGAAGCGGGTCTTACTACGCAAATGGCCCAAGGTATGTAACAGAGCCCGGAAAGGCAATATAGGCGCAGCTTTTCCGGGCGTCTGGCTGTGAGGGGGTTGCTTCACAGGTCTAACCTGACCTGCATGAGCCCCCTGTATGCCCAAGACACCTACGACGCTGAAGTGGCTGGCCGAGAAGCGTGCCCGGCTAGCCGGAGACATTCAACATTGCGAGCGGCTGGCCGAAGACATCGCTCAACGCTTGCTGAAGCTCCAGCACCAGCTTGCCGCTCTCGACGAGACCATCCGGCTCTACGACGCGGCCATCGACCCCACGCACATCCAGCCTGTAGAAGCCTGGCGAAACCGCTACGGAACCTTTGGGGGATTTCGACAGGCGCTCATCGACATTGTCGAAGCGGCAAGCCCGGATTGGGTCGCGAGCAAAACCATCGAACTCGGGGTCTTGGCCCGACTTGGTATCAACTTTCAGACGTCAGACCATCGGCGACGGTGGCGCATGAACTCTCTTGGGCCGGCGCTACGCCGACTGCTCAAAGTCGGCACCCTGGAGAGGCTGCACGACCCAGCCGTGAAGAGTGGAAAACACGGCTACTGGCGTTTGAAGCAGGCCCCATCTCAGAGCCTGGCCGACCTGTAGTTCTCATCACTTGGGCGGCGGCATGAAGAAGACGCCCTCTGCTCTCAAATGGCTGGCGGAGACACGGGCGCGCCTCGCGCACGACCTTGCTGACAGCGAGCGCATCCAGGTGGCCGTCGTGACTCGAACGGCGAAGCTGCGTGACGACCTGGCCGCGCTGGACCGCACGCTGACCATCTACGACCCCGCCATCCGGCCCGAGCATGTCGAAGGAGTCCAGGCCCACCGTGCGGCCTATGGCAAGCGCGGCAATCTCATCAGCGCCATCGAACGGCTGCTTCAGGCCCAGTCACCCAACTACGTGTCGACGGAGATGCTGGTGATGCTGCTGAGCGTGGAGTTCAACCTGCCGTTCGACACGAGGCAGGAAATGGTGCGATGGCAGAAGAACGTCGTGGGGCGGGCGCTGCGGAAGCTGGTCGACCGCGGTGACGTCGAACGGGAGCAGGACCCCAGCGTGTTCACGTCGGAGCTGGGGAGGTGGCGGTGGGCTAGGGCTCAAGCACTGGGGCTGGCGGACCTCTAGTGCGTGGCGGTCGCCGCCCTGGCCGGTTTCTATACCGACGATGAACTCCGGCATCCACCACATCTCCAGCGTCAATGCATCGCGTGCCACCGGCTTGGACAGCTTCAATCTGAGCTACCGCTACAAGCCGGACGGACTCGACCACACTCTGTACGGCGTGCACATCCCTTCGCAACTACAAGCCGCGTTGAACCGCGGAAGTGTCCAAGCGTTCAGCCTGGAGGCACTACCGCGCAATGGATTGGCCGCGTGGCTACTTCCGGACTCAACGAACTTCGTGCTGCTGGGCGTATGCAATCAGGATGGCACCGAAGAGCTCGCCACACCTCGCACCCTCAACCTGGCGCGATATCTCGGCGGAGCGATTGCCGTGCTCGTCGGGGCCACCGGTTTGTTCCTTGCAGTAGAGACGCATTCTTGGTTCGCGCTCGGATTGGGCGTCGTGGCAACCCATGCACTTCGCAGCTTGTTGAACCTTCCACAGGCCACCCCGCTAACACGCGGAGGCCAATGACCGGAGTCCATACACTCCGGCGCCATGCACAGACTGCGAATCGTCTTTTGGCCTTGGTGCCGTTGGGTCGTAGGCCACCATTGGGTTAGAACTCCGTTTGGACGTGACAACGACCTCTTAGCGTTGACGCCTCAATGCTCTCGCTGCGGCATCAAAGGCAAGTTTGAGTACAAGGCTGACTAGAACTTGCGGCGTTTCAAAGAGGTTAGTCCTTCCGCTACCTCGGCGGCCTCCCATTCACGCTCGACACCGGCGACCGCCCCTTCACAGGCCCACTAGCCTTCGCCGGCTTGTTTTCCGGATACAGGATTTCGTAGTCGCGGTGCTTGCCGTGGGTGAAGTTGGTCCAGTGCATTGACCGACCCACGTTCATGGCGAAGTGCATCGCACGGTCCGCGGTCTTGCCCGGAGGCATGCGCCGATGGTCTTCGCGGAAGGCCGTCTCGACGACGTAGTCCATCAGGTACTTCGGCTCGAGGTTCAGGTAGATGCCCTTCTCCGAGCGGTCCTGCCGTGCGCCGAAGCTCTCGGCGTTGTTGACGTGGTGCCCCTTCTCGTTGACCAGCGCCTCACTGTGATTGACCGTCACGTGCAGCTGGAACTCCTTGCCGACCTTCGAATAGGCCGTGCCCGTGTCCGTAGCCAAGATGGACTCTGGCTTGGCGATGTATTTGTCGACAAGGGCCTGGACCACCTCCGGCGTCTCCGCCAAGCCGATGCCCACCCGCGTTACCGCAGCGCCCTTGCCCTTTGACCCACTGCGCTGGCGGATGGTGATGGCCATGCGGCGCGCCGCCGGGAACACGGCGCCATGCTCGGGATGCTCGCGGCCACCCGCAGCGAGAGCTGCGGCCTTCTCTTCGCGCTTCTTCTTGCTGCGGGCCGATGACGTCAGCAGCGCGTCCTTCTGGGCCTCTTCGGGGTCGGTCGTCCGGAAGGTCAACGGCCTGCCGCGCTTCTCACTGGCGCGACGACCAGATTGGTGAGAGCCGTCAATCTCCACCACACCGCTGACCATGCCCGTGTTGAACCCGCGCTCCAGGCCCTCGCGCATCTTGCTGGCCAGCGTGAACGCCGTGTTGTAGCCACCGAAGTCGAGCATGCGACGCATCTGCAGGGCCGGCACGCCGGATGCGCCGGTTGCCCAGATAAGCACGCCCGCGAGGATGGCCTGCAGGCTGAGCTTGTGAGACGCAAAGACGCTGCCCGACGTCACGCTGAAGCGCTTGCCGCAACTGCGGCACTTCCAGCGGCGTTCGGTCGAGCTCCAGTAGTGCTCGTCGGAAGCGTTGCAATGCGAGCACGTGACCTTCTTAGAGCTGCCCCACCGCAACTGCGCCAGGTGTTTGATGCAGCCAAGGTCCGTCCAGTTCGCAACGTCCAGGACGCTGCGGTCCACTGCGTCCTTCGACATGTGCCAGCGCGTCGCGTCCGAGCTGGGGCGGCTGATGGACGAGCGCTTCGGGCGGTACTTCTTCGGCTCGGCGGCCGTGCTTGCAGCGGCCGCAGTCATACGGCCCTCTGCAGGAAGTTCACGAACTGTGCCTCGGTGATGCATGGCCCCTCGATACCTGGCACCTCCACCGTCTTGATGCGTTGCTTCTCAAGCCATCGGTAGCAGCCCGTTCGTGCAGGTTCGCTGACCGTGTCCAGGTGGACGTAGGACGCGTCTTTGACCGCAATGGGAATGGGCTTGTAGAGCTCAGGCCGCGGCGCGAGCTGCGTGCTGTCAGTGGTCAGCCAGGCGTAGGCCCTGGTCAGCAGGTCCCAGTTGTTCAGGACCTTCGGCGTATGCCGGAATACCTCGGTTGCCCGCACACCCAGGATGTCGTCTTCGAAGGTCGCGCGGTAGTTGCAGCGGCGATTGCACATCTTCAGATGCGCAGTTCCCACGACCGTGCGACGGGTGTCAGAACCATCAGGCCAGTGTTCGACGATGGCGCAGAGCTCCAGCGTGTAGGCGCCCTTGCGCGCATTGGGGATGACGGCAGGCCACACCTCTTCCTTGCGGCTGATGGCCAGGCAGATGATGCGGATGACGAGGTCCCAAACGGATGCCGACCAGCGCGGGTAGTTCTGTAGCTTCACTGGCGCCTGCTCGCCGATGCCTGCAGTCCAGAGCAGCGCCTTGTAGTCAGCGCGGGCCGCCAGCTTCTCGTAGGCGATGTCGAGCATGCCGACGCGGTTGAAGGGCGTCGCGTTGCGTGGCGACGATGCGTGGAGGGTCAGCTTCAGCATCAGACCACCTTCACGTCCCAGGTCTGCGCGTACTGCACCTCGTCGACCAGCTCGACGCCGCGCAAGCGCAGCTGCGTGCCATTCACGTAAAGCAGGTTCGCGTCATGCAGCGACGGCAGCAGCGGCTGTTCTGTGCCATCGGTGCTGGAGACCAGCGCAGCGATGGTCGCAATCCGACCCAGCTCGTGGACGCGCTGCTCGTGCACCCGCAGCAGCCCACGGTACTTGGGCATGGATGCCCGCTCCCTCGCGCGGATACCTTTGCCCTTCTCGTAGACGGGCTGGACTTCGACCTTCATAGCTCTGACCTCAAATGACCTATTCCGGGTCTAGGACCGCACCCGGCTGTTCTTTTATGTGGTTCCACAAAAATGTGGAATCGAAGATAAAGACGAAACCCGCGCAGTACATTGAAGTCCACAAAAACGTGGAACGTCTCTAGCAACTGTGCAGGCCGACGAAGAATTTCAACGCCGGGCTCGCGACCTTCTCTTGGAGCTGCGTGCTGAGCATCAGCTGACCTACAAGGAGCTGGCCCAACTGCTGGAACGCCATGGGGTGACCACCGACTGGAAGGCGCTGGCCAACCGGTTGCAGCGTGGGACGTTCGACGCCGGGTTCATGCTTGCGGTGCTGCACGCATTCGGCATCCACCAAGTCGCCTTCACTAGGTCCAGTGCGCGGCTGAAAACTTCAAAGTAGCTTTCAGTGGGCAAAGCTCCGCCAGCGGGCAGTTGCCCAAGGATGTGGTCAGCGGAGAAGGCTCGCTAGCCGAGGGAAGTGGAGGTGTTCAGCTCGTCACCTCCGAACTCGTCTGCAGACGCTTACGACGACCCCAAGCAGCTCCAGGCTGCTTGTGGGCCGAATGGGCGCGTAGGCGGGGTTGGCCGCCTCGAGCCAGTATTTGCCATCCGGGTCGCGGCGCAGCGTCTTGACGGTCATCTCGCCGTCGACGACGGCCACCACGATGTCGCCAGGCCCTGCGGGCGCGTACTGCTCGACCGCGACCAGGTCGCCGTCCAGGATGCCAGCGTCGCGCATGCTGTCACCGCGGACCTTGTGCAGGGCCGTCCGGTCGGGCTCGTCGATGAGATAGTCGTCGAGCGTCAGGGCCTCCGCCTCCGCCTGGTCGGCCGGTTGCGGCTGGCCAGCGCGCACGGAACCTAGCAGCGGCCTGGCGAAGAAGCGCTTCGTGGGGACGATTCGGCCATCCACCCGGGTCAGATAGCCGGCTTGGCTCAGCCGGCCCACCAACGCGAAGACGGACGACGTGGACGACAGCCCGACCACCTCGCACATGCGAGGAAGGGAGGGGAGGACGCCAGCCTGCTTGTAGTAGCGCTGCAGGGAGGCAAGGTGCTTGTCGTCTGCCACTTCGTTCCATCGAAAGTTCTTTCGAGGTACTCTAGTGGGCAGGTCGCAAGGGCGTCAATGCCACCATATTGCCTTCCTGCGCCGTCAGGGAGTACGCCGACCTTTCTTGCAAGATGTAACGGCACAATTCAGAGCAACCTGCCAAGTTGGCGCCGTTGTCTCACAGGGACAGACCACTACAACAACGACTGCATGAACTCCTTAACAATCAACCACTTAGTGATGGTTGGCATCCCGGTGCTGTTCTATTTCTGCGGGGGCCTGGGCAAGATAATCACACGGCCAGGAAGCCACTTTTGGGACCGCAAGGACTGGTACCTCGCCTCTGATGCCTCGCTGGCGAACGTCGCCGGCGGCCTGCTGTTCATCGGGGAACTGGTCATCGAGGGAAGCAAGAGCAACTATCCGCCACAAGTGATGGCCAAGGCCTTGCCAGGCGTGCTGTTCGTCGCAGCCTCGCTTTTGCTATACATCCTGATACTGGCCCTACACCAGAAGATTGAGCATGACCCCGCGAAGGGGACTGCTCAGTTGACGGTCCTGGTCGGAGGCTGTAATGTCATCGCTATCGGAGCGATGTGCAGCTTCATCGCTTTCGTTAAGGGAATTTGAATGCTGACCAACATCCATCAACACACGCAGGACGCCTCCAGCAAGCCAGGCGACGCTGTGGCATGGGGCACGATTTTCAGCTTCGCGACCGCTGCTGTTGGCCTGCTCTTCTGGATGGGCTCCGCGAGTCACGCGGGTGAGCCGCTGACGGTTGTTCTCTCCATCGGTGGTGCGGCGCTGTCCGCAGCGGCCACGGCTGCCGCCGTTGCCGTCCGGTTTTCCCGCCGTCCATAACCGGGCAAGACGTTTTCCTTGAACGGTCAGCCGCTGGGCTGACCGTTTTGTGTTGAAGCACCTGTCCAGATAGCCGCGCATAAACGCTTTCGCTACTCTTCGTTTGTAGGCCTTGAGGAGCCCACTCCCGCACCTGTCCCAGGTACCTAAGCCGGTGATGACCTCATTCGCATCAGGGCAAGACGCCACCTCCGGGTGGCGTTGAGCTTTTTGGGATGCAACGGGTCGGCCATTACGCCGCGGGTTCTACGGCAAGCCAATCGAGCAACTGTCTGCGTACTTCCGGGTCTGCTACGCCCTGTGCTGGGTCACACAGGATGAGCTCCTCCGGCAGCCGGTAGAACTCTCGCTCAGAGTCATCGAGGATGCGGAAGGTCGACACCTCTGGATGCGCAGCAAGCCACGCCTCGATGCTTTCCAGCCGCCCTCCGGCGTCCGTTGCGCCGATGACCCGTTCACCGAGCCGTCCAAGTAGCTCGCGAAGCTCTTCGACGTTGTAGTCATAGCGCCAGGTACTGTGGACGACGATGCGGACGTCCTCGTGTCGGGCCAGGAGCTGCGCGAGCGAGGGCAGCCAGCACCAGTGCGGGGTTGTCGCGTCAACGTTGGGACCGGCATGCAGGACGCCATCGAAGTCCAGGAAGAGGACCCGCATCAGGGGGCCCAGTGCACAGCCAACCGGATGCGGCGGGCCCAGGCAATCTGCTCGGCGAGCGGCCGCCCGACACCCTGCACAGGTGAGTAGTAGCCAGCCGCCCCTTCGGTGGCCAGCGCCTGGTCCTCTGCAGGCAGCTGAAGCCGCCGAGCCGCCAAGGCAGCCGCGGATGCACTTGGATGGTCTGCGATAGCTGCGACCTCGTCTACCGTCAGCGCCCCCATGAGCGCCAGATAGCCTGCCTGGTAAGCAGCGCCTGCCGCAGCTCGATTCGTCGGCGGCGTGTCGAGGGCCAACTGCAGGTAGTCCCGGCTCTGCCGGTCAAGGGCTTCTGTGCGTGAGGGCGAATACATGGCGATGTCGAAAGGTCTTTCGACAATCTACGGTGCGCCGATGGCTGGGTCAATTGCCACCATATTGCCTTCAGCGGCGTGGCGCGGGCTCCCCGCGCGCGCAGCCACACCCCGTTCGGAACCGGTGGCGTCAACTTCTCAGATTCGGTGAGAAGTTCTGTGAAGTTGCCGGGGCAGCACGCACCCGCCATGCCATATTGGAAAGTTTTCTAGATATGTTGCGTCAAATTTGAAATGTTGCTACGCTGCGCGCCATTGAAACAAAACTCTTGCGTCGAATTCACGCCTGCGACGCGCACGAACTACGGAGAACGCCATGGTCAACGAGGAAGTCTTGTCTCCAGTGGAGCTGGGTCGCCATCTGATGCAGGTGAGGGAGCGCAGCGGCATCAAGCAAGCCGAGTTAGCCAAGCGCGTGTCGCTCAGCCCGGCCGTCTTGTCGCGTATCGAAAGCGGCGACCGTGCCGTGACGCTGGAAGAGGTTCAGGACATCCTGACCCAGCTAGCCACGCCAGAGGCTGCAGAGCTTTCCAGGGCCCTGCAGCGGACGTGGCAGGTGCTTCCAAGGCCTCCGCTTGACCACCCTGACCAGGACCTGCTCTGGGAGGCCGAGGGGGTCGCTCGTGAGCTGGTGGCACTTCGTGACCAGCCCGACACCCCGCACGCATTCGAGCGGCGGCTGTCCGAGTACATCGACGAGCTGGGCCGCGGCGCGGCCATGCTTCTCAAGCGTGAGCACCAGGTTGCCTTCATTGGCAGCATAGGCGTCGGGAAGTCCACGGCTATCTGCAAGATGACCGGCCTGGAGGTCGCCAAGGAAGATGGCACGATGACCCCCGTGCTCGAAGTCGGTGGTGGCGGCATTACCGTTTGCGAGGTTCATCTGCGCACCGGCCCCGAGTTTGGTCTCATCGTCGAGCCGAAGGGAGACGACGAACTCCGCCAGGACGTTCTGGACCTGGCCGACAGCATCCTCAAGGGCTCGCCGGCACCCGATGAGGACGGCCCGAACGGCCAAGAGTCGCAAGGCATCTCAAAAGAAGTGGCCCGGGCGCTGCGCAACATGGCCAACCTCGCGGTCCAGCGCCCCAAGGGTGCAGACGGCAAGCGGACTACCGTTGACCCGGCCAAGCAGCTGGCACAGCAGTTCCCCACGCAGCGCGAGTTCGTCGTCGAAGTGCTCAGCCGCATGGAACTGCACCGCCGGGACAAGCGCGACATCTGGTACGACAGCGCCTCAGGCAAGTCGCCGAAGGCGTGGCTGCGTGACACCTTCGCGGCCATCAACAACGGCCGCAGCCCTGACTTCACGCTCCCTCGCCGTATCGAGGTGGTGGTTCCCGAGAAGCTGCTGCAGGTCGCAGACCTCAGCGTGCGCTTCATTGACACCAAGGGTATCGACCGGAACGCTGCTCGCGAGGACATTGAGTGCCACTTCGACGACCCGCATACGCTGGCCGTGCTGTGCTCACCGTTCAACAACGCCCCCGCCGCCGAAGCGCGACTGCTGCTTGAACGAGCGAAGGACGCTGGCGTCCGCACGCTGGACACCAATGCTGCGCTGCTGGTGTTGCCTCGCCCGACCGAAGCGTTGGCCATGAAGGACGATGCCACCAGCGCGCCCGTCGAGAGCGCCGAGGAAGGCTACGAGCTGAAAGGTGAGCAGATTGCCTTGGCGCTGGAGCCCTTGGGCTTGCAGACTCTTGGCGTTGCCTTCTACAACGCGAATGAAGACCCCGCCGCGGCCGCGCAGGACTTCCTGCTGGAGCGCTTGACCCGAACTCGGGCAGCCTTCCGGAGCCGCATCCGGGAAGCTTCCGCCGGCGCACAGGCGGTGCTGCGCAATCACGGCGAAGCGCGCGTCCTGGCGGTACTACGAGATGCCGGCCAGACGCTGCACACCTGGGCGGCGCAGAACTCGACGGTCCCTGTCGTTCAAGGCCAAGTCCAGGAAAGCCTGATGGCCCAAATCCAGGTGGCGTACGCCAGCACCGTGCGGGCCGCTGTCCGTCGCGAAGGCGAATGGCCTGCGCTCAGTTACTCGCACCACATTGGCTACGGCGCCCGTCGCCTTGCCGTCATGGCCCTGGAGAAGCCGGTAGAGCAGTTCACGGGCCACTGCAAGCTGATGGCGGCAACGCCACGGTATGCCGAAGCTGCCGACCTGCTGACGCAGGCCGAGCGCGTGTTGACGGTGTCCTACGAGGAGCTGCTGCGCAAGGTTCAGCTGATGGGCCAGACGGTGTTCAAGGACGCGCTAAAGGCCGACCCGATGCTCTGGCAAGCCTGCATGGAGGAATGGGGGCAAGGACCGGGCTACAAGACTCGCGTCGCCGCGCACAACCGCGATTGGTTCAACGACGAGGCACGCAAGAAGTTGGAGGAAGAGCTTCTGGCGCTCATCGCCCGGGAATGGGCTCGTGCCCTGGCCAACGTGACGGCGCTGCTGGAGCCCCTCTGATGAGCGGCCAACTGCTGGCTGTTGTCGAAGTCGACAAAGCCGACCGAGTTGTCTGCCAGGCGGAAGGCTGTGGTCATGGCGTGTATCGACGCATCCACGTCGTGCGTCATGGCGATGGAACTCTCGGGGTGTACGGCTCTGATTGCTTTGGCAGGCTGTTCGGCCAGCTTGCGGACAAGGCGCCTCAGTACGGCAGTGGCGACGGTCGTGAGCTAACTGCTGAAGAACGGCTGATGCTGGCCGAGAACACCGAGCGGCTCATCGCACAGTTCGAAGCTGAGCATCAGGCCCTGCTGGAACAGGCTCGCCTTCGTCGCGAACAGCAGGAGAAGGTCGAGCAGGCCGCCCGAGAGGCTGCCGAACGTCGTCGCATTGAAGCCGAACGCCGGCGGCCGCCGACTGCGGCAGAGATTGCCAGCGTTGAAGCCCAAGCCAAGGCCGTGGTGCGGCAGAAGTTCGGCGTGGACCCTGACATTCCGGGGTGGCGCGGCTTGGTACTGGTGGAAGCGCGCAAATTGCTTGGGCGGTAGCGGAGGGAGCGATGGCGAAACCAATCAGTCAGTTCTTTGCCGGCCTCGACTTCCCGCTTCGGAACATCCGCTGGTCGTGGGGCGCAAAGAATGCCAGTGGCACGGCGCTGCTGCTCCGGGCTTGGGCCGACGAGTACTCCTTTAAGGCCAAGACGGTCGCGGTCCTGCGGGAGCCTGAGCGATACCTGCAATCAGACTCCTTTGGCCTCGATGAACGCATCGTCCAGCTGCAAGAGCTTTGGACTGGCGCTCTGGCCGGATACGTGGTCATCGCGACAGCGAAGGACGCCGCCGCTCACCCTCGGGAAATCAAGGACTACCGCGACGACGCGCTGTTCGCCATCAAGCGGCTTTCGGTGCGCGAGGACGGGGCCATCGTTGCAGAGGTCAATGAGCTCGTGCCGGTAGCAACGCTCAGTCAGCACATGGCAGCCCATCGCACCGAAGCCTCGGCCGACGCCTTCCCTGTTGACGACGCGCAGCGCACTGGCCTATCGACCGACACCTACCAGCAGAAGATTCCTGCTATCCGCGCCTGGCTCATCGAGGTCTGCAAAGCCAAAGGAACTGTGACGTACTCGGACGTCATGAACCGCTTCGGGCTGACCTTCTACCCGCTGCGCAACGCCTTGAGCCGGCTCGGCCACGACTGCAAGAACGCCGGCGAGCCCATCATCACTGCGCTCATTGTCGACAAAGACACCGGCAGATGCTCCCAAGGGCTTTACGACGAATTCAACATCGACGACGACATCCTTGAGCGGCAGCGGTGCTACGCACGCTGGGGCTCGGCGCAAGAACCGCCGCCCGCAGAGTCTCAAGCTGCGGAGCCTCCAGATGATGCCGAGGACGCTCCAGACGATTTTGAACAGCGCGCTGCGCGGTTCGCCCAGGTAGAGGTGCGCACGCAGCAGGCGGCGTTTCGCCTGGCCGTGTTCCGGGCCTGCCTGGGCCGATGTGTTATCAGCGGTTGTGCGGTGCCCGAAGCGCTGGAGGCGGCGCACCTACTTGGGCGTGATTGGCGCCAAGGCCACAACACGGCAAGCGACGGCATCCTGCTACGCAGAGACTTGCACACCTTGTATGACCGAGGGCTGCTCCGCATCACGGACGCGGGCATCGTCGAGCTGGACGAACGCGTTCTTGGGCACTATGGCGGGCTCCATGGGGTAAATGTGACCAGCGTTGGGACCCTGGCGAACTCGATTTGAGGGGCGACGCATAGGCACTCTGCCGTCCGCCAAACCGCATTGGTGCCGGTCCCAGCTGACAACAGGCATCGTTGCAGCAGGACCGGTCAGTCGGGTCACGCGACTTCTCACTGAATCTGAGAAGTTTTGCGCCCGTGTGCTCGCGCTAGCATGGTCACAACGCAGGCAATGTCCTGTGCGATAGGGAGGGGCTCATGGGATTTCGGTACCGTCAGCGAGTCAAGTTGCTGCCAGGCGTGCATGTCAACGTTACGGCCAAGGGCGTAAGCAGTGTGTCCATCGGCGGACGTAGTGCCACGGTGAACGTTGGGAAAGGCATGCGCATCGTTGGCACCGCGGGCCTGCCCGGCACAGGTATCTCATACCGTCAGTTGCTGCGACCTGCCTCTTCCGGAAACGCGCCTACTGCCAGCCTCACCTCCAACGTGCTCCTTCTGCCTGATACGGCAGAAGCGCCATTGACTCCAGTCCCTCGGCTGCGCCCGCTGCAACCTGCAGCGTGGAGCAGCCCCGCCCTGAAGGACATTGAGCAACACATCGTTGAATCGCAGAAGCAACGAGTTGCGCTGGAAGACGGCATCACCGAGCTGAATCTGCAAGAAGCTTCCCTTGCGTATGAAGTGGCGCGCCTGAACAAGTGGTTCCGCCGCTGGCTCCATCGAGCGAAACTCAAAGCAGGCCGGAAACAGCTGACTGCCCTGCGCGCCGAACTTGCCGACGCCGCTGTCCTGCTCGACGAGCAAGGCAGTGAATTCGAATGGAGCCTGCCTACGTCACTTCGTCGACGGTATGACGAGTTGTCCGCTACGGTAAGCCTCCTGGACAACGCCCATGCTGCCTGGCACGTGCGCGGCAGTTCGACGATTGACCGAGTGCAAGAGCGTACGGCCTATGGCTCGGTGTTAGACCGTGTCCCTGCTGAATGGGGCCTCGCCTGGCCCTCTTTCGTCCCTCGCGGGCGGGCACGTTTCTACGACTCAGTTCCCTGCTTAAGAGCTGGTGAAGCCTTCGGCCTGTATTTCTTTCCGACATTCGTTGCCGTGGAACGCGGCTCGTCCTTCGGTTTGGTGACGCCAGGGGACATCACTTTTGAGCTTGACCAAGGCGAAGTCGTAGAACACCAGCATGTGCCTGGTGGCAAGGTAAGCCGGTATACGTGGCGATATGTCAACAAGGACGGAACGCCTGACCGCCGATTCAACGACAACCCACAAATTCCGGTCGTGGACTACACCCACCTCACCATCTCCGTGGATGGGGCGTTCAGCGAAACATTTCACTTCGCTGCGTCGCCGCAGCCGGTGTTTGCACCTTGGTTCGCCTTGACGGATTGGTTCGAGCTGGCGGCGAAGCGGGGAAGCTTGAACGACCTCCCACGCACTCCGGTTAGTTGGAGCTTGAGAGAAGAAGCTGATGGGCACTACCTGGCGGCGTCACGGGACGGCAAGGAGGTCATCGCCTTTGCAGCCCTCAAGACAGAAGGGCTGTGGGTTGGTCTATCTGGCGGTGCCCTCGGCATCGACTTCGTCCCGGGCAGTCTGCTGACGACGAGCCCCACCAAGTTGAACCTTTGGCTGGGCGAAGAACCCATTGAGCTGGGGAGTTTTGCCGGCCATGACTGTCGCGTTTCCTCCAGCCAAGCAGCGTTTAAGGTCCTCCCACCCGCTGGCCAGGCTGCACTGGACCACCTGGTTCAGACCCTACACGGCGAAGTCGAGCTCTTCCTCGTCATTGACGTCGCGGGCGTCGACGTGTGCCGTCTACGCATTCCCGCGGACGGCGTGCAGGCACATCTGCAAGCCATTGGAGTGCCGGCTGATGCGATGGCGTCGTGAACTGACCACGCAAGTCCTGATGCGCTACGATAGCCATCAAGGCATCCGGCCGGACTTGTCCTCGGGTCAAATCGGAGTTCACACATACGCTTTGCCTATCCGCACCCCGTCGGAGGCCGGCGCGTAATCGAGGAACGCTGGTCTGATATGACAGGAGTGCCTCATGGCCGAGCCTTCCTCTGCGGCGTCGCCCGCATCCATCGGTCAAGCCGCATCTGCGGCCAGCGACCCCACTGACCTCCGTCTTCGCGCGCTGAAGAATCGGCTGCAAGCCCGGTTCCCGGACGTGCGTTCGTCTCACCTGACCGAAGCCATCGCTGCGGGCCTGGGGTTCAATACCCACGCAGCTCTGCTGGCGGCCAAGGCCGAGCCGTTTCACTCGCTCGCCATCCGCCCCTTCCAGGCAAAGCCCTTCAAGCAGCGCCTGGTCGACCTGAGCTACCCCGTGCAGCCAGACTTCCGGTTCGGACCGCAGCCCGAGGGCCCGAAGCCGTCTACCAAGTACCTTGAGTGGCTCGACGAGCTGAAACGCCTCGAGAAGACGCCTGACCGGGTGTGGCCGCGCATCCACGCCCTGCGCCGCCAATGCGCCGAAGAGTTCGCACGCACCTTCGGCCTCGGTCACCTCGAAGACGAGGATGACAAGAGCGTCGTTAAGCGGTGGACCATCGGCGTGGACCACAACTACTGCCTGCCGGGCTGGGGCGACAACTTCAATGCCCAGCGCGGCGCGCATGTGGATTTCCCGGGCAGTGACCATCGTTGGAAATTCTTCGAGGCCTTGCCGCTGACGAGCAGCTCCAAGCCCAAGTCGGTCGAGTACGCCAGCGCCATGGTGTCGATGCCATATTTGCAGCGCAGTGGCTTGCAGGACGACCTCGTCGAGGCCGCCCACCGTGCCGGTCGCATCGGATGGACCTCCAGCCGCCATGATGAGTGGTCCTGGTATGCGCCGGGTGCGACGGCGCTGGTGCTCTTCAAGCGCCTGACCCCGGCTGCCGAGATGCGGCAGGCCTGGTCGCGCTCCTTCAAGCGTTGGTTGCTTGAAAACCGGCCCAGGCTGGCCAAGTCGGCCAAGCAGCTGAAGCGGTATGTCATCGACGATGCCGTCGACTGCCAACACCTGCCCCTGGACTTGAAGGACTACGAGGATTGCCGCGAGCGCTACCTTCGAGAATTTGCGGTCAACCTCTACTTGGAGCCGGACGACGTCATGTCGCAGAACTTCGAGAAGCTAATGGCAAAGTGGGCAGAGGAGTCGCGCGAGGAGGCCCTGGCATGACGCCCCGCTACACCGAAGCCATTGGGCTTGCTGCCCGCGCCCATGAGGGCCAGGTTCGCAAAGGCACGACCGTGCCCTACGTCACGCACCCCGTGGCTGTCGCCACCCTGGTGGCGCAATACGGCGGCGACGAGGACCAGCAGATTGCTGGGTTGCTCCATGACGTCCTCGAGGACGGTGGCCCGCACTTCGCGGAAGAGATTGAGCGCCGCTTCGGCCCGCGTGTCCTGCGCATCGTCGAGGCCTGCACGGACGGCGTGCCTGATGCGACGGGCAGGAAACCACCCTGGAAGGAGCGCAAGGTGCGCTACCTCGAACATCTGCGGCACGAAACCGATGACGTTCTGTTGGTTTCCGGCTGCGACAAGCTGCACAACGGGCGAAGCATCCTGGACGACCTGGAGACCATTGGTCTGGCAGTCTTCAAGCGCTTCAAGGCCAGCCGAGAGGAGACCCTCTGGTACTACTCAGAACTCGCCCGGGCATTCGAGGAACGGCAGACGCCCGTATGCAACGAGCTCACGGCCACAGTGGCTGAACTGCACCGCTTGGTAGGCCATTTGGCCGAGCAGGCACGGTAACCCGCCCGGCCTCAAATGCGTAATTTGCTACGGCGCCTCATGGGCTCAGGCCCTGACGCAGCTCACGCTCATCCGGCTGAAGCGGAGGCTGTTCCCGGGGTTGACCGCCCCATGGAGCGTTGGGACGAACCAAAGTTCGCAGCGGTCGAGGCTCGCCTCAAAGCGCTGCCTGAAGACGCCTGGGCACCCGAGGACTACTACCAAATGGTCGAATGGACGGCGCAGCGGCATCTGCCGCGCGACGAACCGCTGACCGAGCGCCAATGGGCTGCCGCGAAGCTCCGCCTCAAGGAAAGGATGGATGCGGCGCTGGAGGAACTGCGCCAGGGCGGCGACCTCGGCCAGGCCGAATGGGAACGGCGCGAAAACGAGCGTCGAAGGCTGGCTGCGTATTTCAGCGATCGTGGACGCCCATTTCAGGCTGATCGTGGACGGCAAAACTGGGCTTGCCGTGGCGGCGCCGGGGAGGCGCGCAGGAACTGGTTTGAATGTAGCTGAATCGTCCACGATGAGCCTGAAACGGCCTCTCGT
>NZ_JAFAGT010000042.1 GCF_019237615.1 Roseateles sp.
CTGGCGGCGTTGTTCATCGCGCCTGCGGCATCAGCGTCTCGCCTTCCTCAAGGCGCCAGTCCTTCCCGATTCGTCCTGGGACACCCCGCTCGGTTCGCCCTCGAATAGCTTGGGACCGGGCGTCGAGATTTACGCGGGACGTAACACACGTTGAGCCAGACGACTTTTACGAGCTCGGGTCAAGGGCACTCTATCGGTGCGGCGCATGCAAGAGATGACCGTCCCCGTGTCCCAAAACGTGTCCCAAGACACGTTTAAAACCCGAAAACGCCAAGGGCCTGCATAAGCAAGCCCTTGATTCGAAAACATAATTTTTTGGTAGGCCGTATTGGACTTGAACCAATGACCAAAGGATTATGAGTCCTCTGCTCTGACCAACTGAGCTAACGGCCCCCGGTTGGAAGGCACGGATTCTAGTCAGCGTTGAGACAGCGCCTGCCCAACCATGCGCGACGTGATGTCGACGATCTGGATCATGCGGTCGTAGGCCATGCGCGTTGGGCCGATGACGCCCAACGTGCCGACGACCTGACCGTCGACCTCGTAGGGCGCGCTGACGATGGACAACTCCTCGTAGGGCACGACCTGGCTTTCGCCGCCGATGTAGATGCGCACGCCCTCGGCGCGGCTGGAGGTGTCCAGCAGGCGCATCAGCTGCGTCTTCTGCTCGAACAGGTCGAACAGGCGGCGCAGGCTACCCATGTCGTGGCTGAAGTCCTGCACCGTCAGCAGATTGCGTTCGCCGGAGACGACGACGCGCTCCTCCTCCTGCGCCATGGCCTCGCTGCCGACTTGCACGGCCACGCTCATCAACTGCGCGATCTCGCCGCGCAGCGCGTCCACCTCGTGGCGCAGACGCTCGCGCACGGCCTCCAGCGTCAAGCCCGCATAGCCGGCGTTCAACCGGTTGCTGGCCTCGGCCAACTCAGCCTGGCTCAGGTCCTGGGCGGTAAAGATGACGCGGTTCTGCACATCGCCGTCGGGCGATACCAGGATGACCAGCACACGGCGCTCGCCCAGGCGCAAGAACTCGATGTGGTGGAAGACGCTGGGCTTCCTGGGCGACGTGACAACGCCGACGAAGCTGGACAGGTTGGACAGCATCTGCGCCGCGCTGGCGATTACGCGCTGGGGCTGGTCAGGCTGCAGTTGCGTCGCCTCCACGCCGACGAGGCCGGGCTGGGCCGTCAACATGGTGTCGACGAAGAGGCGGTAGCCGCGCGCCGTCGGGATGCGGCCGGCGCTGGTGTGGGGGCTGGCAATGAGGCCCAGCTCTTCCAGGTCGGCCATCACGTTGCGGATGGTGGCAGGGCTGAGTTCCAGGCCCGAGGCCTTGGACAGCGTGCGCGAGCCAACCGGCTGGCCGTCCGCGATGTAGCGTTCGACCAGGGTCTTCAGCAGGGATTTGGATCGCTCGTCGAGCATAGGCGCCATTCTAGGAACCCCCGGATTCCCCCATGAAGAGCAAAACCCCTGTGGTGTAATTTGTCGCATGGCCGAGCGCTTCAGACATGTCGCCATCGTGGGTAAGCATCAGGCGCCGGGCATCAAGCCGGTGCTGGAAGAAATTGCCCAGTTTTTGTGCAGCCAGGGGCTGGACGTCTCGCTGGAGGCGGACACCGCGCAGAACACCGGACTGACGGGCTACGAAGCCCTGTCGCACGATGAGCTGGGCCAGGCCTGCGACCTGGCCGTGGTCGTCGGCGGCGATGGCACCATGCTGGGCTTTGCGCGCGAGATGGCGCGCCATGGCATTCCGCTGGTGGGCATCAACCAGGGGCGCCTCGGCTTCATCACCGACATCCCGTTCGAGCGCTGGCGCGAATCGCTGGCTCCCATTCTGGCCGGCGACTACGAGGTCGAGCCGCGCGCCATGCTGGAGGGGGAGGTATGGCGCGACGGCGAGTCCATCTTCTCGGGCCAGGCGCTCAACGACGTGGTGCTCAGCCGCGGCCAGACGGCCAGCATGATTGAGCTGCGCATCCAAGCCGGCGGCGAGCCGGTCGCCAGCATCCGCGCCGACGGCATCATCGTCGCGACACCGACGGGCTCCACCGCCTACTCGCTGTCGGCCGGCGGCCCCATCCTGCACCCCAGCATCGCCGGCTGGGTGCTGGTGCCTATCGCCTCGCACACGCTTTCCAACCGGCCCATCGTGCTGCCCGACCGCGGCGAGGTAAGCCTGGAGATCATCGCCGGCCGCGACGCCTCCGTGAACTTCGACATGCAAAGCCTTGCGAGCCTGCTGCACGGCGACACCATCACGGTGCGGCGCAGCCAGCACCAGATCCGGTTCCTCCACCCCAAGGGCTGGAGCTATTACGCGACGCTGCGTCGCAAACTGCGTTGGTACGTCTAGAGCCTGACCCATGCTGCGGCATCTGAGCCTGAAGGATTTCGTCATCGTCCCCACGCTGGAGCTCGACTTCGAGCCCGGCTTCGCCGTGCTGACCGGCGAGACCGGCGCGGGCAAGTCCATCCTCATCGATGCGCTGCAACTCGCGCTGGGCGGTCGAGGCGATGCCGGCGTGGTACGCGAAGGCACCGCCAAGGCCGAGATCTGCGCCGAGTTCGACACGCCGCCGCATCTGCGCGCCTGGCTGGACGAGGCCGGCTTCGAGGCGGATGACGCGTTGCTGCTGCGCCGCATCATCGACACCACCGGCAAGAGCCGCGCCTGGATCAACGGCGGTGTCGCCACGCTGACGCAGCTGCGCGAGCTGGCCGACCATCTGCTCGACATCCATGGCCAGCATGCCTGGCAAGGCCTGACGCGCCCGGCCGCCGTGCGCGAGCTGCTGGACGGCTTTGCCGGCCTGGACAGCGCGCCACTGGCCCGCGCCCACGCCGACTGGAAGCGGGCCGCCGAGGCGCTGCACCAGGCCCGGGGCCAGCAGGCCGATGCCTTGCGCGAACGCGAGCGCCTGGCCTGGCAGATCGGCGAGCTGGACGGCCTGGCGCCGGCCGAGGGCGAGTGGGAGGAACTCAACGCCGAGCATGCCCGCCTGTCGCACGGGCAGTCCCTCATCGACGCTGCCCAATCGGCGCTGGACGCGCTGGACGAGGCAGAGCCCAGCGCCCAGTCGCTGGCCGGCGGCGCGCTTGACCAGCTCGAACGCGTGCTCGACCACGACGCCCGCCTGCTGCCCGCGGTGCAGGCGCTGCGCGACGTGCAGGCCCAGTTGCAGGACGCCAGCCACACGCTGTCGGCCTATCTGCACAAGGCCGACCTCGACCCTGCCCGCCTGGCCGAGCTGGACGAGCGCGTGTCCGCTTGGATGACGCTCTCGCGCCGCTACCGCCGCCAGCCGCAGGAGCTGCCCGCGCTGCTTGCGCAATGGCGTGCGGAGCTCTCTGCGCTCGACGCGGCCAGCGACCCCGCCCAGCTCGAAGCGGCGCTCGCCGCTGCGCGACAGACCTTCGACGCCGAGGCCAAGGCCGCCAGCCGCGTCCGCGGCAAGGCCGCGCCGCGGCTCGCATCGGCCGTCACGGCCGCGATGCAGCAGCTGGGCATGGCCGGCGGCCAGTTCGACATCGCGCTGAACGCCACCGACGGCCCACAGAGCTGGGGCCTCGAGTCCGCCGAGTTCCTCGTCGCAGGCCATGCCGGCAGCACGCCGCGGCCGCTGGCCAAGGTGGCCTCCGGCGGCGAGCTGTCACGCATCGCGCTGGCCATAGCCGTGACGGCCAGCCAGGCCGCCACCGACAACGCCCCGGGCACGCTGATCTTTGACGAGATCGATGTCGGCATCGGCGGCGCCGTCGCCGAGACGGTGGGCCGGCTGATGAAGCAGCTTGGCCATTCAGCGGACGGCCGCCGCCAGGTACTGGCCGTCACCCACCTGCCGCAGGTGGCCGCCTGCGCCGACCGTCACCTGGTCGTCGCCAAAAGCTTGCAAGATGGTGCCACCGCGAGCCGCGTCGCGCCGGTGGCCGGCGAGGCCCGCGTCGCCGAGATCGCCCGCATGCTGGGCGGCGAGCGTCTGTCCTCCACCAGCCTGGCTCATGCCCAGGAGATGCTGGATGCATCCACCGCCATCCAAGCGCGCAAGGCCACGCCATGATTCTGGACACCGAACTGCAGGGCGACGTCGTGCTGCTGACCGGCATGTCCGGCGCCGGCAAGTCCGTCGCCATGCATGCGCTGGAGGATGCCGGCTATTTCTGCGTCGAGAACCTGCCTGCCGAGCTGCTCCTGGACTTCCTGAAGCTGGAGCAGCAGCGCGGCGAACGCCGCGTCGCCATCGCCGTGGATGTGCGCTCCTCCGGCTCGCTGCCGCTACTGCTGCCGCTCATCAAGGACTTGCGCAGCGCTGGCGTGGCCGTGCGCTCCGTCTTCCTCGACGCCAGCAACGAAGCGCTGATGCGGCGCTTCTCCGAAACGCGCCGGCCGCATCCGCTGCGCGAGGACCGCGACACCAACTTCGGCGCGCTGGACGGAGACGCCGAGGACAGCCACCGCCTGCTGCTCGACGCGATCAAGCTGGAGCGCGAGCTGCTCGGCGGACTCAAGGCCGAGTCCACCATCATCGACACCAGCCAGCTGCGCCCGGCCCAGTTGCGCGCCTGGCTGGCCGACCTGGTCGGGCCCAATGCCGGTGGCAAGCTGACGCTGGTGTTCGAGAGCTTCGCCTTCAAGCATGGCGTGCCCAGTGATGCGGACTTCGTCTTCGACGTGCGCGTGCTGCCCAATCCCTACTACGACCGCGAGCTGCGCCCGCTGACCGGCCGCGACGCGCCGGTGGCCGCCTATCTCGCGGCCCAGCCCGAGGTCGGGCTGATGATGGGCCAGATCGCCGGCTTCCTGTCGCGCTGGCTGCCCAACTTCGCAGCCGACCAGCGCAGCTACCTGACCGTCGCCATCGGCTGCACGGGCGGCCAGCATCGCTCGGTCTATCTCGTCGAGATGCTGGCACGCCAGTTCGGCCACCATGGCCATGTGCTGAAACGCCACCGCGAATTGGACGCACGCTAGTTTCAGAACAATTGTTCTAGACAACACGTTCTAGAACGATTATTCTGAAACCATGAAGCCCACCCCACGCCCCCCTGCGCGGCCCACGGCTGCCGAGCTGGACCTGCTGCAGATCCTGTGGCGGCTTGGCGCCGCCGACGCCAAGACCGTCCACGAGTCGCTGCTGCCCGAGCGCCCCGACGCGAGCTATGCGACCGTGCTGCGCCAGCTGCAGGTCATGCACGGCAAGGGCCTGCTGAGCCGCGACGAAAGCCAGCGCCCACAGCTCTATGCACCCGTGCACGCCCAGGACAAGCTGCAACAGTCCCTCGTCAGGGACTTCATCGCCAAGGCCTTTGCCGGCTCTGGCAAGGCCCTGGTACTGGCCGCCCTGAAGAGCCATGTCAGCGCCAAGGAGCGCGCGGAGATCCGCCAGTTGCTAGCCAGGAACGGAGACGAAGCATGAGCCTGGATGCCGTGATGAACGCCTGGGGCTGGGCTCTGCTGAACTTCGTCTGGCAGGGCGCCCTGGTGGGCGCCGTGGCTGCGCTGCTGCTGGGCCTGCTGCGCGGCACCTCGGCGCGCTGGCGCTATGCCGTCTGCGCCGCCAGCCTGGGACTGTGCCTGGGACTGCCGCTGGCCCAATGCCTGGACCTTGCGCCCACCGAGGCCGAGTTCGTCGGCGAGCTGTCGGCGCTGGCCGGGCAGATGCCTGCGCTCGTCAGCGCCTGGGCCCTCGGCACGGCGCTGATGCTGGGCCGCCTCGCGCTGGGTCTGGCCTGGGTCAGCCGCGCGCGGCGCCGCAGCACGCCGGCCCCCGCCGAATGGCAGGCACGGCTGGACGCGCTGGCCCGCAGCCTCGGCTTGCGCCGCGCGGTCGGCTTGCGCCTGCTGCCCGAGCTGGCCGGCCCGGTCACGCTGGGCTCGCTGCGCCCCTGCGTGCTGCTGCCGGCGGCACTGCTGAGCCGCCTGCCCGTGGACCTGCTCGAAGCCCTGCTGGCCCATGAGCTGGCCCATGTGCGGCGCTGGGACTATCTCGCCAACCTGCTGCAGAGCGCTGTCGAGGCCCTACTCTTCTTCCACCCCGTCGTCTGGTGGCTGTCGGCGCGCATGCGCCATGAACGCGAACTGGTGGCCGACGAGATCTCGGCCGAGCTCGTCGGCGACTCCCGCCGCCTTGCGCTGGCCCTGCACGCACTGTCCGAACTCGATCACTCCCCCATGCCCTCCTCCTCCCTCGCCCTGGCCGCCCGCGGTGGCCGCCTGCTCACCCGCATCGAACGCCTGCTCGCGCCGCGCCCCCGCGCCACGGGCTGGAAGCTGGCCCTGCCTGCCCTGCTGATCGCGGCGACCAGCTTCGTCGTCCAGGCCCGTACCAAGGACGCCCCCCATGCGCCCGAGGCGCCCGACGCGCAGCGCGCCGTGGCAGGCGCCCCCGCCGAGACACCACCGCCCGCCCAGCAACTGCGCCTGCCGGTGAACGCCAAGCATGTCGTCGTCATCGACGACGCGACCGGCAAGGTGCTGATGGCACGCGACGCCGATGCCGTCGTGCCCATCGCCTCGCTGACCAAGCTGCTGACGGCCATGGTGGTGCTGGACGCCAGGCTGGACCCGACCGAGAAGCTGCGCATCACCAGCGAGGACGTCGACACCCTCAAGCACAGCCGGTCCCGCGTGCGCGTCGGCACGCAGATGAGCCGCCTGGCGGCGCTGGAGATGGCGCTGATGGAGTCCGAGAACCGCGCGGCCGCGGCGCTGGCACGCACTTTCCCGGGCGGCGAGGCCGGCTTCGCCAAGGCCATGCAGGCCAAGATCCAGGCCCTCGGGCTGAAGCGCACGGCCATCACCGACCCGACCGGCCTCTCGCCGGCCAATACATCGACGGCCACCGAGATGGCGGCCATCACGGCCGCCGCGGCGCGCTACGGCGAGATCGAGCGCATCACCAGCGTCAGAAAGGCCCAGGTGCCGGTCGACGGCCGCCCGCGCGAGATCCGCAATACCAACCGGCTGGTGGGTGCCAAGGGCTGGAACATCCAGGTCTCCAAGACCGGCTACACCGAGGAGGCGGGACGCTGCCTGGCGATGCGCATCCTGAATGGCAAGCGGCCCGTCACCGTCGTGCTGCTGGATGCCGACGGCTCGGCCAATCGCCTGCGCGACGCGGCGCTGATCCGCAAGTCGCTGGCCCGCCACGCGTCATGAATCGCCGAGATCTGTTGGCGGCGGGCGGCGCCGCCCTCACCCTGCCAGCGCTGGCGCTGGACTTCGCAGCACCGCGCCCGCCCGCCGCGATGCGCGTGAGTGCGGACCGCATCGTCGACATCGCCGTCGGCATACGCCCTTTTCGCGCACAGGGTCCGCGCATCGAGGCCGAGCGGCGTTTCGGCAAGACGCTGGTCCACCACTACGGCCATGGAGGCAGTGGATGGTCGCTGTCCTGGGGTACGGCCCAGCGTGCGCTGGCGCTGCTGCAGGCGAGCGGCGCCCGAGCTGGCGAACGCATCGCCGTCATCGGCTGCGGCGCCATCGGGCTGACGACGGCGCGCACGCTCCAGCAGGCCGGCCACAAGGTGCGCCTGTACGCCAAGGACCGCCCGCCGCTGGTGCATTCCTCGGCCGCGACGGGCCTGTGGACACCCGACTCGCGCATCGTCACGAGCGCGCATGCCAGCCAGGCCTGGACGGCCGACTGGGAATCGATGGCGCGGGCTTCGTTCAAGGTGCACCAGGGCTATCTGGGCCTGCCGTCGGGACCGGTTGAATGGCATGACGGATATCTGGTGGCCGACGAGGGCTTCGACGCCCCTCTCCCCGCTTATCCGGGCCATGCCAGCGAGCCCGACTACCCCGACCTCGGCGGCCGCATCGCCGACCTGCGCCCTCAGGGCAGAGCGCTGGGGGCCGGCGAGCACCCGTTCCGCACGCCCCATGTCCGCCGCTTCACGCAGCTGGTCTTCAACATCCCGGCCTACCAGCGCCTGCTGCTGGATGATTTCGCCCGCGACGGCGGCGAACTGGTGCGGCACGAGTTCCGCTCGCCCCACGAGTTCGCGCGGCTGCCGGAACGGCACATCGTCAACTGCATGGGCGACGGCGCCCGCACGCTGCTGGGCGATGACGGCATGACGCCGGTACGCGGCCAGACGGCCCACCTTGTGCCCCAACCCGAGGTGGACTACGCACTGATCTACCGCGGCCAGAACGTCGTCGCGCTGCCGCGCCGCGACGGCCTGCTCGTCGCAGCCATGGGCGAGCACGATTTCGGCAACGACGACCTGCGCCCCGACCGGGCGCATTCGGAGGACGCCGTGCGGCGCCTCGCCGGCCTGTTCTAGGTGCCTGCGCGGTAGAAACCTGATGTCAAGGGCATCGCCGGATGCGTGAATGGGGTCGGACTGGGAAGATCCACCCCATGCCGACAAGCTACCTGCCTTACGAGCCCGATCAGCAGTTTCTGTTGCCGCCGTCACTGCAGGAATGGCTGCCGATCGGTCATCTGGCGCACTACATCAACGACACGGTCGATGCGCTGGACCTGAGCGCGTTCTTCAAGCGTTACGAAGGGGGCGGCTCACGCAACCAGCCGTTCCACCCGGCCATGATGGTCAAGGTGCTGGTGTATGGGTACGCCACGGG
>NZ_JAFAGT010000078.1 GCF_019237615.1 Roseateles sp.
CTCGAAACGCTGCGTCAGCATCATGTTCAGGCAGGTGACGTTGAGCCCGCTGCCCGTGAGGAAGAGCGCCAGCCCCCAGTACATGAGCCCGACGGTACCGCCCGCGATACAGGCGCAGCCGATCACCTGCAGCACCATGCCACCCACGAACAGGTTGCGGTTGCTCAGGAAGCGCCCGCCCAGGTAACCCCCGAACAGGTGCAGCCCGTAGTTGAAGGCGCCGAACAGGCCCATCATCAGTGCCGCGCCGTCGTTGCTGAAGCCCATGCGGCGGGTGGC
Source organism: Roseateles sp. (assembly GCF_019237615.1). Taxonomy (GTDB): domain Bacteria; phylum Pseudomonadota; class Gammaproteobacteria; order Burkholderiales; family Burkholderiaceae_C; genus Pelomonas. Next base: position 280 of record NZ_JAFAGT010000078.1, read on the forward strand.
GTAAAGCACCAGCGTGGACTGCAGCACCGCGAAGCCCAGCGTCGCGAAAACCTGGATCATGAAGAGCACGGCAGACCCTTCGGGAATGCGTGCCTGGAGCTGTCGGAGTCGGTTCATGGGGCGGCGATTGTCCAGGCGCGGTCGCGCCGCGGGCCCGGGAGTCATCCCTGGGAGATGATCGCGGCCCGTCCGCGCCGATTGCGCCATGACCACCCGCCTGGACCTCGTGCATGCCTACCTGGCCGCCTACGCCGGGCGCGACCTCGCCGCCATCGCGCCGATGCTGGCCGAGGGCGTCGTGCTGCGCGACTGGAAGATCCGCGTCGTGGGCAAGGCCGCGGCGCTGGCCGAGACGCGCCGCCACTTCGACGCCGCAGAGCAGCTGCGGATCGACGTGTTGGCGGCCTACGAGCGCGAAGGCGGCGTGGCGGCCGAACTGCGCATCATCGTTGACGGGCGAGACACCCTCTTCGTCGTGGACGTGTTCGACATCGACGCGGACGGCCGCATCTCGGCCATCCGCGCCTACATCGGCCGCGGCGATCAGGAGGAGGGTGCGGCGGCCGGCCTGAACGAGCGATAGACCCCGCCCCGCTCCGGCCTGCTCAGCACCAACTGCCAGAGCTGGCCTTGGCGCGAGCGAAAGAAGCCCGCGCAGCTCAGCAGGTAGTAGCGGAACATGCGGCGGAAGGCTGCGTCGTAGCGGGCGCTGAGCCGCGGCCAGGCGGCCTCGAAGCGCTCGGCCCAGCACATCAGCGTGCGGTCGTAGTCGAGGCCGAAGTTGTGCCAGTCCTCGATGATGAAGCAGCCCTCCAGCGCGCCGCCCAGCTCTGCGGGGGAGGGCAGCTTGCCGTTGGGGAAGATGTAGCGCTCTATCCAGGGGTCGGTGTGCGGCGTGCGGCGGTCCACGCCTATGGTGTGCAGCAGGAACAGGCCCGCGGGTGCCAGCAGGCGGCGCGCGGTGTCGAAGTAGGTGGCGTAGTTCTTCAGCCCCACATGCTCGAACATGCCCACCGACACGATCTTGTCGAAGCGGCCCCGTAGCGAGCGGTAGTCCTGCAGCAGCAGCGTGATTGGCAGACCGGCGCAGCGCTGCTCGGCGAGCGCCAGCTGCTCCTTGCTGATGGTCACGCCGGTGACCGCCACGCCATGCCGCTCGGCTGCGTAGCGGGCCAGTCCGCCCCAGCCGCAGCCGATGTCCAGCAGCGTCTCGCCGGGTCGCAGCTCCAGCTTGCGGCAGATCATCGCGAGCTTGTGCTCCTGGGCCTGTTCCAGGTCTTGCGCATGCTCCCAGTAGCCGCAGGAATAGATCATGCGCGAGTCCAGCATGGCTTCGAAGACGTCGTTGCCGACGTCGTAATGGCGCTCGCCGACCTGATGGGCGCGCGCCACGCTCTGCAGGTTGAACAGGCGCTGGCGCAGGCCTTCCAGCAGCAGCCTTAGCCGCGCCGCGGGGGGCGCCGTGCGGTCGAGGTCGGTGCGCAGCAGGCGCTCGAACAGCAGGTCCAGGCGCTCGCAGTCCCAGTCGCCGTCGACATAGGCCTCGCCTGCGCCAAGAGACCATTGCGTCAGCAGCCGGCGGTACAGGCGCGGGTCGTGCACCCGCATGTCCCAGGGCCGCGTGCCGTTGAAGCGCACGTCGGCGCGCGCCAGCAGCTGGCTCAGCACGGCCGGCGGTTCGACGTTGAGGGCGGGCAGGGACAACATGCGTGGCGTTCTCGAAGCTGTGCCCAAGTTTGCCCGCGCCGCACGGCCCTGTCGTCTCAAGTCGTCAATGCCCCCGATAGCGGCAGTGCATCGGCGGTCAGGCAGCGCGAGTCGTCCTAGAACGACGCCCATTCATGGTCGGCTGCCGCGGCGGTGGCGGGGGCGTCCTGTGCGAGCAGGGGGGCGGGGCTGGCCCTGGCAACGATGGCTGCGGGTCGTGGCGCGGAGCCCCTGGCCGGCCGCGGTGCCGCGTCCAGCTTGAAGGCCGCCACAGCCTCGGCCAGCTGGCCGGCCTGCACGCGCAGGCTCTCGGCCGCGGCGGCGCTCTCCTCCACCAGGGCGGCGTTCTGCTGGGTGACCTGGTCGAGCTGGCTGACGGCCTCGCCGATCTCGCCCAGGCCCTTGCTCTGCTCGCTGCTGGCGGCGCTGATCTCGCTGATCAGGTCGGCCACGCGGCGGACCTGGCCGACGACCTCGTCCATGGTGCGCCCCGCCTCGCCGACCAGGGCGTTGCCGGCCTGCACGCGCTCGACGCTGGCGCCGATCAGTGTCTTGATCTCGCGCGCCGCGGCGGCGCTGCGCTGCGCCAGGGTCCGTACCTCGCCGGCCACGACGGCGAAGCCGCGGCCCTGCTCGCCGGCGCGCGCGGCCTCCACCGCGGCGTTCAGTGCCAGGATGTTGGTCTGGAAGGCGATGCCGTCTATGGTGCCGATGATGTCGACGATCTTCTTGGAGCTGGCCGTGATCTGCTCCATCGTGTCGACGACCTGGCCCATGATCTGGCCACCGCTGCTGGCGACGCCGGCCGCGCTGTCGGCCAGCTGGGCGGCCTGGCGCGCGGTGTCGGTGTTGTGCCTGACGGTGGCGCTCAGCTCCTCCATCGACGCGGCTGTTTCCTGCAGGTTGCTGGCCTGTTGCTCGGTACGCTGGCTGAGGTCGGCATTGCCCTGCGCAATCTGGCCGCTGGCGGTGGCGACGCTGTCGGCGTTGCCGCGCACCGCGCCGACGATGCCGACGAGGGCATCGTTCATGCGCTGCAGCGCGCCGAGCAACTGGCCGGGCTCGTCGCGGCGCTGGGTGGTCAGCTTCAGGCGCAAGTCGCCCGTGGCGACGGTCTCGGCCGCATCAACGGCCTGCCGGATGGGAATCACCACCGAGCGCGTGATCAGCAGGGCCAGCGTCGCGCCGATGGCGATGGCGGCAGCGGCGGCGACGAGCATCGCGACGGCCGCGAAGTTCACCAGGCGGTCGGCGCTCTTGGCCGAGGACTGCATCAGCTCCTTCTGGAAGTCGATCAGGCCTTCGAGCGCCGTCAAGTAGCGCTGCTGCAGCGGCCGGGTCTCGCCGAGCAGCAGGTCGCGCGCGGCGTCGGCCTCACCCTTCAGGCCCAAGCCCAGCACGCGCTGCACCGACGCGTTGTAGGGCGGTCGCGCCTCGGTCACCTTGGCCAGCAGGTCGCGACCCTGGTCGGACCGGATCGAGGCTTCCAGCGTCTGCAGCAGTGCGGCGTTGCGCGAGCGCGCCTCCTCGATGGTGGCGATCTCCTTCTGCTGGGCCGCCGCGTCGTGCAGCAGCGCGACGTTGCGCACCGCGCGGGCGATGCGGTTGAGGTTGTCCTTGATCGTATGCAGCTGCTCGACCTTGACGAGGCGGTCCTCGACCATCAGCGTGAGCTCGTCGTTGACGCGCTCGAGCTGGCTGCGGGCATACAGTGCCAGCAGCACGCTGAAGGCGATCGAGATGGCAAAGGCCAATCCCAGGCGCAGGCCGATGCGCAGGTCGGTGAGCAATCTCATCTGTTTCCCTCCCTGTGACGTGATGCCCCCGCAGGGTTGTCGCCGCCTCGCCGTTGTGGCGACGCAAGTCTGTGCCATTCTGTTGGCGTGGCGCAAGACCCTGGCTGCGTTTGAGCCACGGACGGCGATGGAGTGCGGGCATGGGAATCGAGACGAATCTGAGCGAGAGGGTGCTGGCTCTGGTGGTGCAGCCGCCCGAACCCGGCTGCACACCGAGCCCGCGGCCGCGCGACGCTGCGGTGCGCGCCATCGATGGTGCGGCGGGCAAGGCGGCGCTGGCCGCCGGCACCCTGGCGCTGCCACCGGGCCCGCTGGGCTGGGCCACCATCGCGCCGGAGATGCTGGCCGTCTGGCACATCCAGCGCCAACTGGTCGCTGACATCGCTGCCCTCTATGGCCGCAGCGCCGAGCTGGGCCCGGCGCAGATGCTGTGGTGCCTGTTCCGCCACACGGCCGCGCAGGCGCTGCGCGACCTGGGCGTGCGCGTCGGCGAGCGCGTCATCGTGCGCCCGGCTGCCCAGGCGCTGCTGCAGCGCGCGGCCGAGGCGGTCGGCATCCACCTGGGCCGCAAGGCGGCCAGCCGGGCGCTGTCGCGCTGGGTGCCGCTGGTGGGCGCGGCGGGCGTGGGCGCCTATGCCTGGTGGGACACGCGCCAGGTCGGCCGCGCGGCGCTGCAGCTGTTCGAGCGTGAGCAGGTGATCGACAACCCTGTGTAACTTGTGCATCAGGCCGCTTCATACTCGGCCGATGCAGTTGCCGCCCATCCTCGACATCGAAGCCTCGGGCCTGGGCCGCGGCAGCTACCCCATCGAGGTGGGCTTCGTGGCAGCGGACGGCGACCTGTTCTGCGGCCTCGTGCGGCCGGAGCCCGACTGGCTGCATTGGGACCCCGCCGCCGAGGCCTTGCACGGCATCAGCCGCGAGCTGCTGCGACGCCACGGCCGCAGCGCCGCCTGGATGGCCGAGCAGCTCAATGAGCGTCTGGCCGGCCAGACCGTCTACTGCGATGGCTGGGGCCAGGACTACTCCTGGCTGGCGCGGCTCTTCGATGCCGCGGGCCGGAGGCAGAGCTTCCGGCTGGATGACCTGCGCCGGCTGCTCAGCGAGGCAGAGGCGCAGCGCTGGCGCGGTGTCACCGAGGCCGTGCGTCTGCGCGAGCAGCTCACCCGCCACCGCGCCAGCAGCGACGCGCGCGTGCTGCAGCTGGCCTTGGGCGAGATCAAGAACTAGGACAGGAACAGTCCGGCCTGCTGCTCGCGCAGCAGTTTCTTCTGCACCTTGCCCATCGCATTGCGCGGCAGCTCGGTCGTGACGATGACGCGCTTGGGCACCTTGAAGCCGGCGATGCGGGCCTTGAGCGTGCGGATCAGCACCTCGGGGTCGGGTCGGTCGGCTCCGCGCGGCGTGACGACGGCGACGACGGCCTCGCCGAAGTCCGGATGCGGCACGCCGATGACGGCCGACTCGCCGACGCCGGGCAGCTCGTTCAGCAGGCCCTCGATCTCGGCCGGGTAGACGTTGAAGCCGCCACTGATGATGAGGTCCTTGCTGCGGCCGATCAGCGTCAGATAGCCGTTGGCGCCCACGCGGCCGACGTCCCCGGTCTTGAACCAGCCGTCGGCCGTGAACTCCTCGGCCGTCTTCTCCGGCATCTGCCAGTAGCCGGCAAAGACGCTGGGCCCGCGCACCTGCACATGGCCGATCTCGTCCGTGGGGCAGGGGCCGCCGTCGTCGCGCACGATGCGCAGCCCGACGCCCGGCAGCGCCGGGCCGACGGTGCCGCCTATGCGTCGGCCCTGCTCGCCGTCCCCGGGCCTGCAGGGGTTGGAGGTCAGCATCAGCGTCTCGCTCATGCCGTAGCGCTCCAGGATCATGTGACCGGTGCGGGCTTGCCAGTCACGCCAGGTCTCGATGAGCAGCGGCGCCGAGCCGCTGATGAAGAGGCGCATGCGACCGCAGTCCAGCGCCTTCTCCTGCAGCAGCCGCACGTAGAGCGTCGGCACACCCATGAAGACGCTGGCCTCGGGCAGGCGGCGGGCCACGGCGGCGGCGTCGAAGCGGTTGAACCAAAGCATGCGACTGCCGTTCAGGAGCGCACCATGCGAGGCGACGAAGAGGCCGTGCACGTGGAAGATGGGCAGCGCGTGCAGCAGCACGTCATCGGGCTGCCAGTCCCAGAAGCCCTTCAGCGTCTGCGCGTTGCTCAGCAGGTTGCCGTGGCTGAGCATGGCGCCCTTGCTGCGCCCGGTGGTGCCGCTGGTGTAGAGGATGGCGGCCAGGTCGCCGCTGGCGCGCGCCACGGGCTCGTGCATGTCGCTCATCTGCATGGCGCGGTCCAGCAGCGTGCCGCTGCGGTCGTCGTTGAGCGTGAAGACCCAGCGCACGCCGCGCTGGAAGGCCAGCTTGCTGACCCAGCCGAAGTTCCGGCCCGCGCAGACGACGACGCCCGGCGCCGCATCGCCGATGAAATGCTCAAGTTCGCCGGCCTGGTAGGCCGGGTTCAGCGGCAGGTAGACGAAGCCGGCGCGCAGCACGGCGAGGTAGAGGAGCAGCGCCTCGACGCTCTTGTCCGTGTGCGCGGCGATGCGGCTGCCGGCCGGCAGGTCGAGTCGCTCCAGCCAGTTGGCCAGCATCGCGCTGCCGCGCTCCAGGTCGCGCCAGCTGTAGAGGGCGCCTTCGGCATCGATGGCGGTCGCGTCGAGGTCGGCCGGGAAGCCGGCGCGCAGGGCGGTGTAGAGGTTCATGACCGCGCGATTATCAAAGCCGGCGGCACGGCGTCCCCTCGGGGGACCACCCAAGGTACTCCCTGGGCGAGGGGCCCTCAGTTCTGCTCGGGCAGCTTCAGCCAGCGCTGCAGCCGCGTGCGCAGCGCGACGAAGTCCAGCGGCTTGGTCAGGTGCTCGTCCATGCCGGCCTCCAGGCTGGCCGCCACGTCGGCGTCCAGCGCGTGCGCCGTCAGCGCGAGGATGGGGAAGGCCGGCAGCCGTCCCTCGCGCTGCAGTGCGCGGATGCGGCGGGCGCATTCCAGGCCATCCATGCCGGGCATCTGGATATCCATCAGCACCAGATCAGGGGCGGCGGCGGCGCAGGCCGCCAGGGCTTCGATGCCGTTGCGGGCCAGGCGGGCCTGTACGCCCATCAGCGCAAGGAACTCCAGCGCGACGACCTGGTTGATGTGGTTGTCCTCGACAAGCAGAACTTGGGCCTGGCGCAGGCCCGGCGAGATTCCACCCTCGCCCGGTTCCGGCATGTCGACGCCGGCACCCTGGGCGGCGGCGTTCAGCCAGAACGGAACCAGCACCGGTGCTGGTTCGGGCAACCTCAACTTGTCCATCCCATGTCCTTGATCAGTTTGTTCTTCTACTCTGGCCCCGCATGGACCGTGAGCCATTGTTGCCGCAGCCGCAGCCCCGCGCAACCCACGAGCCTTCACAAAGCCGTTGAGTCGCGGTCGGTCGCCGATGCCGATCGACAGCCTGGCGGCCGTGTGTGCTGACAGTTTTCGTCAACCCGCGTCCCTACACTGCTTGCCTTCGTCGTTTTGGCCCCCTACCCAGCAATGTCTGACGGTCTGATCCGCATCCGAGGCGCTCGGCAGCACAACCTCAAGAACCTCGACCTGGATCTGCGCACCGCGGAGCTGACCGTCGTGACCGGGCCCAGTGGCTCGGGCAAGTCCAGCCTGGTGTTCGACACCCTCTATGCCGAGGGCCAGCGCCGCTATGTGGAGACCTTCTCGGCCTACGCGCGCCAGTTCCTGGATCGCATGGACCGCCCCGCCGTCGACAAGGTGGACGGCGTGCCCCCGGCCATCGCCATCGACCAGACCAATCCCGTGCGTACCAGCCGCTCCACGGTGGGCACGATGACGGAGCTGAATGACCATCTGAAGCTGCTTTATGCGCGCGCGGCCGAGTTGTTCGATCGCAAGACGGCGCTGCCGGTCAGGCATGACACGGCGCAGAGCATTTATGCGGAGCTGATGGCCAGGACCGCGGCCGAGGACCCCAGGCTGGTGCTCAGCTTCCCCGTCGAGCTGCCCGCCAACACGACGGCCGAGCAGGTGCAGCAGTGGCTGTCCGCAAGCGGCTTCACACGCGTGCAGGGCGAGCGCGAGGTGGAGGGCAAGAAAGTGCTGGACGTGGTGGCCGACCGCTTCCGCATCCAGGGGGCCGACAGACAGCGTGCGATGGAGGCCATCGAGCTGGGCCTGAAGCGCGGTGGCGGCCGGGTGAATGTTCACGTCGGTGACGATGGCGCCACGCTCTGGCGTTTTTCCACCGGCCTTCATTGCCCTGAAAGCGACATCCGCTACGCCGACCCGCAGCCGGCGCTGTTTTCCTTCAACTCGGCCTTCGGCGCCTGCGACAGCTGCCGCGGCTTCGGCCGCGTCATCGGCGTGGACCTGGGGCTGGTCATCCCCGACGAGCGCAAGACCTTGCGCAACGGCGCCATCAAGCCCATGCAGACGCCGGCCTGGAAGGACTGCCAGGAGGACCTGCTGAGGTACGCCGGCGAGGCCGGCATCCCGCGCGATACGCCGTGGAAGGAGCTGAGCCAGGCCCAGCGCGAATGGGTCATCGCCGGCACGCCGAACTGGAGCGGCAACTGGAACAAGCAGTGGTACGGGGTCAAGCGCTTCTTCGACTACCTGGAGAGCAAGGCCTACAAGATGCACATCCGCGTGCTCTTGTCCAAGTACCGCAGCTACACCGAATGCCCGGCCTGCCGTGGCGCTCGGCTCAAGACCGAGGCACTGTTGTGGCGCGTAGGCAGCAAGACCCTGGCCGATGCCGCGCTGCCAGCCGCGCAGCGCTTCCTGCCGGTCGGCGTGGACTGGAGCCGCGAGCAGCTGGAGACGCTGCCGGGCCTTTCCCTGCACGACCTGATGCAGTTGCCCATCCAGCGCCTGCGTGACTTTGTCGACGGCCTGCAACTGCCCAGCACGATGCTGGATGAGGCGCTGAAGCTGCTGCTGGACGAGATCCGCCACCGCAGCCGCTACCTCTGCGACGTGGGCCTGGGCTATCTGACGCTGGATCGCCAGAGCCGCACGCTGTCCGGCGGCGAGGTGCAGCGCATCAACCTGACGACGGCGCTGGGCACCTCGCTGGTCAACACGCTGTTCGTCTTGGACGAGCCCAGCATCGGCCTGCACCCGCGCGACATGGGCCGCATCAACCAGGCCATGCTGCGCCTGCGCGACGCCGGCAACACGCTGGTCGTCGTCGAGCACGACCCGGCCGTCATGCTGGCCGCGGACCGCCTCATCGACATGGGCCCAGGCCCCGGCGAGCGCGGCGGCCAGATCGTCTTCGACGGCACGCCCGAGCAGATCCGCGCGGCCGACACGCTGACTGGCGCCTACCTGGGCGCGCGCAAGCATGTGGGCATGGGGCTGAAGCGCCCCGTCGAGGAGGGCACGCCCAGGCTCCTTCTCGAGGGCGTGCGCGAGCACAACCTGAAAGGCGTGTCGGTCGAGTTCCCGCTGCAGCGCCTGGTGGTCGTCACCGGCGTGTCCGGCTCGGGCAAGAGCACGCTGATGCAGGACGTGCTCTACCCGGCCCTGGCCCGCCAGTTCGGCAAGGCCACCGAGGCGCCCGGCGCGCACGAGCGCCTGCTGGGTGCGGACCACCTGGCCGATGCGGTCTTCGTCGACCAGTCGCCCATCGGCAAGACGGCGCGCTCCAACCCGGCCAGCTACGTCGGCGCCTTCGACGAGATCCGCAAGCTGTTCGCCGATGCGCCGCTGGCCGTCGAGCGCAGCTACAGCGCCGGCATGTTCAGCTTCAATGCCGGCGACGGCCGCTGCCCCACCTGCGGCGGCTCGGGCTTCGAGCATGTGGAGATGCAGTTCCTCAGCGATGTCTACCTGCGCTGCCCGGACTGCGACGGCAAGCGCTTCCGCGCCGAGATGCTGGATGTCAAGCTGGCGCTGAAGGATCGCGACCTGAGCGTTTCCGACGTGCTGGAACTGACGGTCGCCGAGGCCGTGAACCTGTTCGGCGACTACCGCGCCGTGGTGACCAAGCTGCAGCCCATCGTCGACGTGGGCCTGGAATACGTGCGCCTGGGCCAGCCGGTGCCGACGCTGTCCGGCGGCGAGGCCCAGCGTCTCAAGCTCGCCGGCTTCCTCGCCGAGGCCGCGAGCAACCCGCGCTTCGGTGTCGCCAAGAAGGGTACGCTGTTCCTGTTCGACGAGCCGACCACGGGCCTGCACTTCGACGACATCGCCAAGCTGATGCGCGCGATGCGCAAGCTGCTGAGCGCCGGCCACTCGCTCATCCTCATCGAGCACAACCTCGACGTGATCCGTGCGGCCGACTGGCTCATCGACCTCGGCCCGGAGGGCGGCGAGGGCGGTGGCGAGCTGGTCTGCGTCGGCACGCCCGAGGCCGTGGCCCAGCACCCGACCTCGCACACGGCCGCGGCGCTGCGCGACTACGCACTGCACATGGACCGCCCGGCCGTCGTCGTGGAAGAGGGCCGGCCGCTGCAGTCCATCGTGCGCGCGCGTCGCGCAGCCGACGAGGCCATCAAGATCGTCAACGCCCGCGAGCACAACCTCAAGGGCATGAGCGTCGACATCCCGCGCGGCAAGTTCAATGTCGTGACGGGCGTGTCGGGCTCGGGCAAGTCCACGCTGGCCTTCGACATCCTGTTCAACGAAGGCCAGCGCCGCTACCTCGAATCGCTGAACGCCTACGCCCGCAGCATCGTGCAGCCGGCGGGCCGGCCCGAGGTGGATGCGGTCTGGGGCATTCCTCCCACGGTCGCCATCGAGCAGCGCCTGAGCCGCGGCGGCCGCAAGAGCACGGTCGCGACGACGACCGAGGTCTGGCATTTCCTGCGCCTGCTGTACGTGAAGCTGGGCGTGCAGCACTGCGTCAACGACGGCGCGCCGGTGCGGCCACAGAGCGTGGAGTCCATCGCTGCCCAGCTGATGCGCGACTACCGCGGCCAGCATGTGGGCCTGCTGGCGCCGCTGGTGGTCAACCGCAAGGGCGTCTACACCGACCTCGCCAAGTGGGCCAAGGGCCGCGGCCACACCCATCTGCGCGTGGACGGCGAGTTCCTGCCGACATCGCCCTGGCCGCGCATCGACCGCTTCAAGGAGCACACGCTGGAGCTGCCCGTCGGCGACCTCGTCATCGAGCCCGAGCGCGAGGCCGAACTGCGCGAGCTGCTCGCCAAGGCGCTGGACGCCGGCAAGGGCGTGCTGCACCTGCTGGCGCCGCTGGATGGATTGAGCCTGGAAGACGGTGCGACCGGCGCCGGTGTCGGCACGGTCAAGGTCTTCTCCACCAAGCGCGCCTGCCCGGTCTGCGGCACCAGCTATCCCGAGCTGGACCCGCGACTGTTCTCCTACAACTCCAAGCATGGCTGGTGCACCAGCTGCGTGGGCACGGGCCTGAGCCTGACGCGCGAGCAGCGCAAGGCGCTGGACGACAGCGTGCAGGCCGACGACAACCGCGGCCGCGAGCAGAGCTTCCCATCGGAGGAGGCCGAGGTCGAGGGGCTGACCGACGCCGTTTGCCCCGACTGCCACGGCACCCGACTGAACCCGACCGCGCGCTCTGTCGAGTTCGAGGACAAGGGCATTGGCGACGTCGCCGCCTGGAGCGTGGGCGAGGCGCGCGAATGGGTGCAGGGCCTGCGCCTCGAAGGCCGAGATGCCGACATCGCCCGCGACGTCGTCAGCGAGATCCTGGGCCGGCTGGAGTTCCTCGAAGAGGTCGGCCTGGGCTATCTGACGCTGGACCGCGCCGCGCCCACGTTGTCGGGCGGCGAGGCCCAGCGCATCCGCCTTGCCGCCCAGCTCGGCAGCAATCTGCAGGGTGTCTGCTATGTGCTGGACGAGCCCACCATAGGCCTGCATCCGCGCGACAACCAGATCCTGCTGAAGGCTCTGGCAACGCTGGGCGACAAGGGCAACACGCTGGTGGTGGTCGAGCACGACGAGGACACGATCCGTCGCGCCGACCACATCATCGACATCGGCCCCGGCGCCGGCAAGCGCGGTGGCCGCGTCGTGGCCCAGGGCACGGCGGCCGAGCTGGCGTTGCAGCCGGAATCGACGACGGGCCGCATGCTGGCCAGGCCGTTGATCCACCCGCTGCAGCCGCGCCGTTCGATCGACCGCGAAGCGCCCAAGCTGACGGTGCTGAACGCGGCGTTGCACAACCTCAAGGGCGTGACGGTGGATGTGCCGCTGTACCGCCTGGTGGCCGTGACGGGCGTGTCGGGCTCCGGCAAATCCACGCTGGCGCGCGACGTGCTGCTGGCCAACATGGCCGTGGCCGTGCCGTTGAGGAAGGCGCCCGCGACGTGGGCGGGTTGCGACGGCATCGCTGGCCATGCGCAGGTGGACCGGGTCCTGGAGGTCGACCAGACACCCATAGGCAAGACGCCGCGCTCCTGCCCGGCCACCTACATCGGCTTCTGGGACGCCATCCGCAAGCTGTTCGCCGAGACGCTGGAGTCCAAGGCGCGCGGCTACGCGCCGGGGCGCTTCAGCTTCAACACCGGCGAGGGCCGCTGCCCCGGCTGCGAAGGCCAAGGCATGAAGACCATAGAGATGAGCTTCCTGCCCGATGTGAAGGTGCCCTGCGACCAATGCCACGGCCAGCGCTTCAATCCCGAGACGCTGGGCGTCAGCTGGCGCGGCAAGAGCATCGGCGATGTGCTGGCCATGGAGGTCGACGAGGCGGTCGAGTTCTTTGCGTCCATGCCGTCCATCGCGCATCCGCTGCAGCTGCTGAAGGACGTGGGCCTGGGCTATCTGACGCTGGGCCAGCCGTCGCCGACACTGTCGGGGGGCGAGGCCCAGCGCATCAAGCTGGTGTCCGAACTCGTCAAGGTGCGTGACGACGTGACGCGCCGCGGCCAGAAGGCGCCCCACACGCTCTATGTGCTGGACGAACCGACGGTGGGCCTGCACATGGCGGACGTGGAGAAGCTGATCCGTGTCTTGCACCGCCTGGTGGCGGGCGGGCATTCGGTCGTCGTCATCGAGCATGACCTGGACGTCATCGCCGAGGCGGACTGGGTGCTGGACCTGGGGCCGGAGGGCGGGGATGCGGGGGGGCGTGTCGTTGTCGCGGGCACGCCTGAGCAGGTGGTGGCCGGCGGCAGCCACACCGGCGTGGCGCTCAAGCCGGTGCTCGCCAGGACGGCGGTGTGAGGACGCTGCGGGTGTGACGAGTGGGGGAGGCGGTGTGGGTTCCCTAGAATTCGCCGCCCCTAACCCTAGGGGGCGAATTCAGGAGACCCCCCTTGAAGCCCGTGACCTTCGCTGCCGTCGGCAGCCTGGCCCTTGCCCTGGCCTTGTCGGCCGCCCTGCCGTTGCAGGCGCAAACGCCCGCCGCCGCCGTTCCCTCGCTGGAGCAGATCTTCCGCGCCGAGCCCTATCGCAGCGAGCCGGCCAAGGATGCCGCCTTCAGCCGCAGCGGCCGCTACCTCGCCTACCTCTGGAGCCCCTTCGGCGAGCCCGGCACCGACCTCTGGGTGCATGACACCAAGACCGGCAAGACCCAGCGCGTCACCTCGCCGCAGGTGATGGCCGCCTTCGAGGCGCCCGAGGATATGGAGCGCTTCGACAAGAAGCTAAAGCAACGCCAGGCCGAGTACGCAGAGCGCCAGGCCCGCGAGGTCGCGCAGCAGGCCTATCTGCGCGGCGAGAAGGTCGACCTCTCGCAGTGGGAAACCACCGCCATCGAGACCTTGAAGAAGGAGCTGGCCGAGAAGAAGGCCAAGGACGACGCGCAGAAGGCCGCCGACAAGGCCGATGCCGATGCGGAGAAGTACGCCGCCGCCGTGCTGGCCGCCCAGCGCGCCGGCAAGCCTGCTCCGGCCCCGGCGGCCGCGGCCTCTGCGGCAGAGAAGAAGGACGACAAGGAGAAGGAGCTGTGGGAGCTGCGTGACGAGCTGAAGAAGAAGCTCGCCCGCGACAAGCTCAAGCCCGCCGACCTCTACCCCGGCCCGGTCCAGTTCGCCTGGGCGCGCAAGGCGGACGAGCTGGTCTTCCAGTACCGCGGCGGCCTCTACCGCTGGAAGGCGGACGACAAGGCGCCCACACCGCTGGTTGCCACGCAGCGCGAGCTGCGCCTGGTGGGCTATACGGCCGACGATGGCGGCGTGCTCTACACCGACGAGACCCGCGTGCTGCGCATGGGCTTCAAGCAGGCCGGCGTGCAGGTCGTCAACCGCGAGCTCATCCACCCGGACGACGAGCAGAAGAAGTACAAGATCGACCAGACCGCCGTCAGCGAGGACGGCCGCTGGATGTCGCTGCTGGCCAAGGCGCCGCTGAAGACGGCCGACGACAAGCCCGCGCCGGCCGGCCGCCAGGTCGAGATCATGAGCTACAGCGAGCGCTGGGCCACGGCCAAGAAGGTCAACCGCGAGGTGTCGGACGACAAGCGTACCCAGCCGCCGCTGGCCCTCTACATCCGCCAGGTGCCCGCTGGCGCCGGTGAGGCACCGCGCAAGCAGCCCGCGCCGGTGTTCACGAACGCAGGCGGCGACGTCTGGTTCGAGATGAGCGACGTGGCCTGGGCGCGCGACGGCAGCCGCTATGCGTTCACGACCTGGGAGCGCGACAAGGAGCTGCTGCGCGTCTACCTCGGCAAGGCCGATGAGGCCGCCAAGCCCGAGATGGTGCTGGAGCGCCGCGGCGACGTGGGCCACGAGGTCGTCAACGTTCTCAGGCCGCGCTTCACGCCGGACGGCAAGACGCTGGTGCTCGTCCTCGACGAGTCCGGCTGGCGCCAGCCCTGGGCCATTGACGTGGCCAGCAAGGCGCTGCGCCCGCTCGTCAAGGGCCAGTTCGAGGCCCACCAGATCGCCGGCTTCACGCCCGACAGCAAGGCGCTTTTCGTGCTGGCCAACCAGGGCGACATGGCGGCGATGAACGTGCTGCGCGTCGACATCGCCAGCGGCGCCACCCAGGCCCTGGGTGCAGCCGGTGAGTTCCACCGCGCCGCGGCGTCTTCGGAGGACGGCCGCTGGGTCGCCGCCAACGCAGGCAACTGGGCCCAGCGCCCCGAGCTCAAGCTGCTCTCCGCCGACGCCAAGGCGGCACCGCGCACGCTGACCGACAGCAGCGACAAGGCCTGGGCCGACCTGAAGCTGCTGCAGCCCGAGCGCTTCCACTACACCAACCGCCACGGCGACCGCATCGAGGGCTATGTCTTCAAGCCCGCCGGCTGGCAGGCCAGCGACAAGCGTCCCGCCGTCGTCTACGTCTACGGCGGCCCGCTGAACGACCGCCACATCGTCGAGGTCGACAGCTTCCAGGCCACCGCCTACATGTTCGGCCAGTACATGGCCGCCAAGCATGGCTACGTGACCGTTGCCGTGGACCCGCGCGGCCACAGCAACTACGGCCGCAAGTTCTCCGACGCCAACTGGGAGCGCGCCGGCGAGCCCCAGGCCGAGGACCTGGAAGACCTCGCCAAGTTGCTGCCCCGGCAGTTCGGCGTTGACGCCGGCCGCATCGGCCTGAACGGCTGGAGCTTTGGCGGCTTCCAGACCCAGTACACGATGTACACGCACCCCGACGTGTTCGCCGCCGGCATCGCCGGCGCCGGCCCGACCGAATGGGAGAACTACAACAGCTGGTACAGCGGCCGCACCATCGGCAAGGCCACGGACCGGACCAAGCCCGTGCTGCGCAAGTACTCGCTGCTGCCGCTGGCCAAGGGCTTGAGGAAGCCGCTGCTGCTGGTGCATGGCATGCAGGACCCCAACGTGCTGTACCAGGACACCGTCAACGTCTACCGCGAGCTGCTGGACTCGGGCAAGGAGTCCCTGGTCGAGCTGTTCCTGGACCCGGACGGCGTGCATGCCCTGGGCGGCGTCGTCAAGCCCGCCGGCTGGCATCGCAAATACGAGGCCTTCTGGCTACGCAACCTGGGCCGCGCGGCGCCCTGACCCGGCCCGGCCGGGGCGGCACGTTGCCATGGCGCCGACAGGCCCTAAGCTCTCGGCTATGGTGATCCCGCCCCCGCCGCCCGACGAAGACCGACGCCTCGAACGGCTGGCGGCGCTGTCCATCATGGACAGCGAGCCCGAGCCGCTGTTCGACCACCTGGCCGCGCTGGCCGCGCAGATCTGCGGCACGCCCGTTGCGCTGCTCGGCCTGCTGGACGAGAGGCGCCAGTGGTTCAAGGCCGCCGTCGGCTTCGGCCGCAGCGAGACGCCGCGCGCGCTGACCTTCTGCGCCCACACGCTGCTGGCCGATGGCCTGTTCGAGGTCCAGGATGCGCGGCTGGACGCGCGCTTCGTCGACCACCCCGACGTGCTGGCCAGCCCGCCGCTGCGCTTCTATGCCGGCGTGCCCATTCGCCTGGACGACGGCAGCCATCCCGGCACGCTGTGCGTCGTCGATTTCCGGCCGCGCGAGCTCAGCGAGGCCCAGCGCGAGGCGCTGACCCGTCTGGCCGATGTCGCTGCCGAGGCCTTGATGATGCGCGAGAGGACCCTGCATCGCGCCGACCCGGAGGCCGCCGCCCAACCCTTCGGCGTGCTGGCCGAGACGGCGCCGCTGGGCGTCTTCCGCACCGACGCCCGTGGTCGCTACATCTACACGAATGCGACCTGGCAGCGCCTGTGCGGACTGTCGGCGCAGGCCAGCCTCGGCGAGGGCTGGGCCGAGATACTGGCGCCACAGGACCTGGTCTCGGTGCTGGACCATTGGCAGCGCAGCGTCGCGCAGCGCCAGCCCTTCGAGATGCGCTATCGCCTGCGCCGCGGCGGCGGGTTGCGCCAGGTCTGGGCGCGTGCCCGGCCGCTGCTGGCGCCGGACGGGGCCTTGCGCGGCTTCGTCGGCATCGTCGAGGACGTGACCGACCGCATCAGCACCGAGCGCGAGCTGCGCGACAGCAAGGCCTTGCTGGACCGCACCGGCCGCGTCGCCGGCGTCGGTGGCTGGAGCCTGGACCTGCAGACCGGCGAAGTCATCTGGAGCGACCAGACCTGCCGCATCCACGACGTCGAGCCGGGCCACCGGCCGACGCTGCAGGAGGGCATAGGCTATTACAGGCCCGAGGCCCGACCGCTCATCGAGGCCGCCGTGCAGCGCGCCATCCAGCATGGCGAGCCCTGGAGCCTGGAGCTGCCCATGGTGACCGCACGCGGCCGCGAGATCTGGGTGCTGACCCAGGGCCAGGTCGACTGGCAGGACGGCGTGCCGGTGCGCCTGGTGGGCGCCGTCCAGGACGTCACAGAGCATCACCGTGCCGCCGCCGAGCTGGAGCGCAACCGCCAGCGCCTGCGCGCGCTGTACGAGTCGACGCCGGCGCTGATGCACTCGGTCGACGCCGACGGCCGCGTGCTCAGCGTGTCGGACCGCTGGCTGGAGCGCCTGGGCTACGAGCGCGCCCAGGTCGTCGGCCGTGCCGTGGAGGAGTTCATGACGCCCGAGTCGGCCCGCCGGGTGCGCGAGGTCTACCGTCCGGCGCTGTGGCGCGACGGCCAGGTCGGCGACAGCCCGGTGCAGTTGGTCTGCGCCGACGGCATGCTGCGCGACGTGTTGATCTCGGCCGTGGCCGAGTACACCCCCGAGGGGCAGCCGTTGCGGGCGCTGGCGCTGGTGAACGACATCACCGAGGACCTGCAGCGCCGCGCCGAACTGGCCCACGAGCAGCGCATGCGCCGCCGCACCGAGCGCCATGTGCAGGAACTGGACCAGCTGCTGCGCGAGCGCTCCGAGATGCTGGACGTTCTGGCCCATGAGGTGCGCCAGCCGCTGAACAACGCCAGCGCGGCGCTGCAGAGCGCCGCTGCCAGCCTGGCCGGCCGTGGCGAGCGCCAGGCGCAGGAGCGGCTCACGCGCGCCCAGGCCGTGCTGGGCACCGTGCTGGCCGGTGTCGACAACACGCTGGCCGCCGCCAGCCTGCTCGCCGGCGGCGGCCGCATCACCCGCGAGGACACTGACATCGACACGCTGATCGCCGTGACCATCGCCGACCTGCCGCGCGAGCTGCGCGACCGCGTTGTCGTGAACCGGCACACGGCCACGCGCACGGCGCTGATGGACATGAGCCTGCTGCGGCTTGCGTTGCGCAACCTGCTGTCCAACGCGCTGAAGTACGCGCCCGGCGTCAGCACCGTCACGCTGCATGTGATGGACTTCGACGAGCCACCAGCCCTGCAGCTGGAGGTGGCCGACGCCGGCCCGGGTATCCCGCGCGAGCTGCTGCAGCGGCTGTTCACGCGCGGCGCTCGCGGCAGCGGCGTAACCGAATCGGGGCATGGTCTGGGCCTGTACATCGTGCGCCGCGTTATGGACATGCACGGCGGCAGCGCGGAACTGTTGCGTACCGGCCCATTGGGGACGGTCATGAGGCTGACGCTGCCACAGGCAGACTAGAGCGGACTAGACTGCCGGCGCCCCAAGCTTCGCTCCCTGCCGCGATGCCCTTGCGCCCCGATGCCGCCCCGCTGGAGGAATTGGCCGACCTGGCCCGGTCGGGCCGGCACCAGCGCCTGATCGATGCCAGCGCGGTTTGGCGGGCCGAGGGACGGGGGCTGGAGCCGCGTGTCGAGAGCTTCGTCGCGCTGGGCGACCTGGCCGCCGTGGCGGTGGCTGCCCAGGCGCTGGCCCGGCTGGTTGCCCAGCCGCCCCGCCTGGCGGTTGCGCGCCCGCCTGAGGCAGGGCGGGGTGCAGATGCGCCGCGGCGAGCTGCTGGTGGCCGCGCCGGCGCAGACGCGGCCGCAGGGGAGTGCGCCATGAGCGCCGCGCCCGAAGCGGAGCTGGAGGTCGTTCGTGGCGCCCAGCGGGGCCTGGCTGCGCCGCTCGATGTCGACGCCGTCGTCGCGGGGGGCGGCGACAAGCTGCGCGGCCAGCGGGGGGCGGATAACGCCGGGCGTGAGCATGGCTACAGCGAGGCCGACATCCGGCTGGCCGCCACCCTCGCCGGGGAGCCGGCGCCGACGGCGCCGCGCCTGGACGCCGGCCTCGGCGGCCGCCACCTGCTGCGCATCCTGCTGGTGGAGGACAACGCCGTGAACCAGAAGCTGGCGCTGCGGCTGCCGCAGCAGATGGGCTACCGGGCCGACCTGGCGGCGAACGGGCTGGAGGCGGTAGAGACGGTGCGGCGCCAGGCCTACGACATGGTGCTGATGGACGTGCAGATGCCGGAGATGGACGGGTTGGAGGCGTCGCGGCGCATCGTGGCCGGAGGCGAGCGGTCGCGCATCGTCGCGATGACGGCCAATGCGATGCAAGGCGACCGCGAGGCCTGCCTTGCCGCAGGCATGGACGACTACCTGAGCAAGCCCATCCGCGTCGAAGCGCTTGCGGCGGCGCTCCTCAGAACAACGGCCAGGGAGGCCTGAATGACCGCGCAGAACCAAGGCACCGAGGTCGACGAGGCGCAGCTGCTGGCGGTCCGGCTGCAGATCCTGGCCGACAACATGCGCGCCGGCATGGCGGCCGCCCTGCTGGTGCTGCCGCTGCTGGCGGCGGCCCTGGCCTATGGCGGAGGGCTGGACAGGCAGCGCTTCCTCGGCTGGGCCGCCATGGTGCTGCTGCTGCTGGCCGTCTTCTACGGGCTGCTGCTACCGCGCCACCAGCCCTGGGTGGCCGCCGGCCGCGCCCGCGACTGGCTGCGCCTGCAGTGGGTCTTCCACCTGGTGCTGGGTCTGACCTGGGGGCTGGCGGGCGCGCTGTTCTTCGAGCCCACGGTCATACGCCTGACCGTGCTGCTGGTGCTGGTGCTGGGCATGTTCGTCAGCTGCGCGACCGCGACGGCCGTGCTGCTGCCGCTGGCCTATGCCTTCATCCTGCCCTGCGCGCTGCCCTTCCTGCTCAGCTGCCTGGCGGCCGGCGCCGACCTGACCAGCCTGTTCGGCATGACGACGCTGCTCATCATGTTGAGCTCGCTGGCGTATGCGCATGTGTTCGCCAAGGCGCTGAGCAGCTCCATCCGCATGCGCTTCGAGAACCGGCGCCTGAACGAGGCGCTGACCGAGCAGCGCGTGCGCGAGCGCACCGCCGTGCTGGAAGCGGCGAGCGCGCACAAGTCGGCCTTCCTGGCCACCGTCAGCCATGAGATCCGCACGCCGATGAACGCCATCATAGGCATGAGCGGCCTGCTGCTGGACACGCCGCTGAGCGCCGAGCAGCGCGACTACGCCGCCACCATCCGCGACAGCGGCGAGACGCTGCTGACCATCATCAACGACATCCTGGACTTCTCCAAGATCGAGGCCGGCCGCATGGGCATAGAGCAGCACCCCTTCGAGCTGCGCGACTGCATCGAGTCGGCCCTGGACCTGATGGCCGTGCGCGCGGCCGAGAAGGGGCTGGAGCTGGCCTTCGAACCAGAGACGGAGCTGCCGCAGACGCTGCTGGGCGACGTGACGCGACTGCGCCAGGTGCTGCTCAACCTGTTGTCCAACGCGGTCAAGTTCACCGAGCGCGGCGAGGTCGTCATCAGCGTCCGGCTGCATGCCGGCGAGCTGCATTTCGCGGTACGCGACACCGGCATCGGGCTGACTCAGGAGGGGCTGTCCCGGCTGTTTGCGAGCTTCAGCCAGGCCGACAGCAGCACCACCCGCAAGTACGGCGGCACCGGCCTGGGCCTGGCGATCAGCAAGCGCCTGGTGGAGCTGATGGGCGGGCGCATGTGGGCCGAGAGCGACGGTCCGGGCCGGGGCAGCTGCTTTCGCTTCACGCTGCCGGCCGTGGCGGGCAGCGAGGCGCAGGCGCCGCGGCGCGAGTTCATCGGCGCCCAGCCGGCGCTGAAGGGCCGGCGCATGCTGGTCGTCGACGACAACGCCACCAACCGCCGCATCCTGGCCCTGCAGGCCGCCAAATGGGGCATGACCGTGCGTGACACCGAGAGTGCGCCGGAGGCTTTGCAGATGGTGATGGCCGAGTCATTCGACCTGATCGTCGTCGACATGCACATGCCGCAGATGGACGGCGTGGCGCTGGCGCACCGGCTGCGCGACGTCAAGCCAGAGCTGCCGCGCGTGCTGTTCACGTCGCTGGGCCGGCGCGAGGTGGAGGAGTCGCTGTTCGCCGCCGTCATGATGAAGCCGCTGCGCCAGAGCCAGCTCTTCGATACCCTCGTGACCGTGTTGCACCACGAGGCCGTCCATGCGCCGGAGCCGCCCGCCGCGCCGCGGCTGGACGCGCAGCTGGCCGCGCGCCATCCGCTGCGCATCCTGCTGGCCGAGGACAACGCCGTGAACCAGAAGCTGGCGCTGCGCCTGCTGGGCCAGATGGGCTACCGCGCCGATGTGGCGGCCAACGGCGTAGAGGCCGTCGAATGCGTGCAGCGCCAGCCCTACGACCTGGTGCTGATGGATGTGCAGATGCCCGAGATGGACGGACTGGAGGCCACGCGGCTCATCGTCGAGCGCCTGGGGGCGGGGCGGCCGCGCATCGTCGCGATGACGGCCAACGCGATGCAGGGCGACCGCGAGGCCTGTCTCGCCGCGGGCATGGACGACTACCTGACCAAGCCCATCCGCGTGGAGGCGCTGGTGCAGGCCTTGCAAGACTCGGCGCCGCGGTCATGATGGCGGGCCTGGCATCGGTCGTTGACGCGCGCCGCGGCGGCGCGGCGCAAAGGAGGGTCCTATGGCGGTGATCGACGAACAGGTGTTTGCTGCCCTGGTGGACAGCGCCGGGGCGGACTTCATGCCCGAGCTGATCGACTCCTTCCTGGAGGACGGACCGCAGGGCCTGGCGGCGCTGCGTGCGGCTGTCGCGGCCGGCGATGCCGCGGCCTTCCGCCGCGGCGCGCATTCACTGAAGAGCAACGGCGTGACCTTTGGCGCCCGGGCCTTCGCCGACACGGCGCGCGAGCTGGAGCACACGCCGCTGGCCGAACTGGGCGGCACTGCGGCGGCCCGCGTCGACGCACTGGGCGCGCTGTTCGACGCCGTCGCCGCCGCGCTGAGGGAGCGCCGCCATGCGTGACCGCCGTGCCAAGCGCGCGCGCATCCTGCTGGTCGAGGACAACCGCGTCAACCGCCTGCTGCTGGCCCGCCACGTCGAGCTGCTGGGCCACCAGGTCGAGATGGCGGAGGACGGCCTTGCCGCGCTGCAGCGGGTGCAGCAGGAGGGCTTCGACCTGCTGCTGGTTGACATCCACATGCCGGGCATGGACGGCATCGAGCTGCTGGAGCGGCTGCGCGCCAGCCCCGAGCTCAGCGAGCTGCCGGTCATCGTGACCTCGGCCGTCGAGGAGCTGGACCGCATCGTGCGCTGCATCGAGCTGGGCGCGGAGGACTACCTGCACAAGCCCGTCAACCTGGTGCTGCTGAAGGCGCGCATCAACGCCAGCCTCGAGCGCAAGCGCCTGCGCGACCAGCAGCGCGAGCTGGTGCGCCGCTTCGCGACTCGCGAGGTGGCCGAGGAGCTGGAGGCCGAGGGCTTCGCGCTGGGCGGGCGCAAGGTGCAGGCGACGGTGATGTTCTGCGACATCCGCGGCTTCACGACACTGGCGGAATCGCAGCCGCCAGAGGACATCATCGAACTGCTGAACACCTACTACACGCTGATGTTCGCGGCCATCAATGGCCATGGCGGCGTCGTCAACCAGATGATAGGAGACGGCCTGATGGCCATCTTCGGCGCGCCGCAGCCGCTGCAGTCGGCCGGCCGCTGCGCCGTGCTGGCAGCGGCCGAGATGATAGAGATGGTGGCTCAGTTCAGCCTGGAGCAGCGCGCCGGCGGAAGACCCGAGATCCGCGTCGGCGTCGGTATTGCCAGCGGCGACGTGGTGGCCGGCTACACCGGCACCCGCCAGCGCGCCACCTACACCTGCATCGGCGACACGGTCAATGTCGCCGCGCGCCTGGAGGCGCACACCAAGCTGGCCGACCGCGCGGTGCTGTTCGACGCCGCGACCCTGACCCAGCTCGGCGACGCGCTGCCCAGCGAGCCCCTCGGGCCGGTGCAATTCAAGGGCAAGACGAGCGCGATCGATGTATTCGCGTTGGTGCTGGAATGACCGGCGGTTACCACGATCGCCTGCTCGACGAGCTGCTGGCCCGGGCCTTCGGCGAGCTGGACGCGGCCACGCTGTCCCTGCTGCGCGGACAGCTGACCTGGGTGGAGCTGGCCGGCGGGCAGGCGCTGATGCGCCAGGGCGAGGCGGGCGACTCGATGTACCTGTCGGTCAGCGGCCGGCTGCGTGCCTATGTGGGCCAGGACGGCGAGGCGCCGCGCATGGTCAGGGAGCTGGGTCGGGGCCATGTCATCGGCGAGATGAGCCTGTACACGGATGCGCCGCGCTCGGCCACCGTCGTCGCCATCCGCGACTCGCTGCTGGTGCGCCTGGACAAGGCGCAGTTCCTGCAGCTCATCGAGCGTCAGGCGGGGGTCGGGGTCGCGTTGACGCGCCAGATCGTGCACCGGCTGCAGACCGAGCATGTCGTGGCCCCTTTCGCAGCGCCAGTCGTGCAGGCCATCCTGCCCATCACGGCAGGCGTGGACGTGGCGGCCTTCGCGGCGGGTCTGGCCGCGCAACTGGGCCGCTTCGGCCGCGCCTGCGTCATCGACGCCGCGGCGGTGCAGGCCGCCGTGGGCGCCAACGCCGCAGTGCATGACCGCGAGGTGTCGCGGTGGCTGGACGAGGTCGAGTCCGCCCACGACTACGTTCTGCTTGTCGCCGATGCCGCGCCGACGCCGTGGACGCGCAACTGCTGCCGCCATGCCGACGAGGTGCTGCTTTTGGCCGATGCGGCCGCCGTGCCGGCCGTGCATGCCAGCGAGACGCAATGCCTGGTCTCGCGGCCGCCGCGGGCGCAGTCCGCCGAGGCGGCCGAGATCCTGGTGCTGCTGCACGCGGCCGACGTGCCGGCGCCGCGCGGCACGGCGGCTTGGCTGGCGCGCCGGCCGGTGGCAGAGCATTTCCATGTACGGCCGGCCCTGGACCGCGACATGGCGCGGTTGGCGCGCCTGCAGGCGCGCCGCGGCGTGGGCCTGGTGCTGGCCGGCGGCGGCGCGCGAGGCTTCTCCCACCTGGGCCTGCTGCGCGCTTTGCAGCGGCATGGCGTCGAAGTCGACTGCGTCGGCGGCACCAGCATGGGCTCGGTGATGGCCGCGCTGGTGGCCTGCGACCAGCCGTTGCCGCGCGTCACGGATGTGGCGCGCGAGGCCTTCAGGCTCAACCCGACGGGCGACTTCAACCTGCTGCCGCTGATCTCGCTGATCCGTGGCCGGCGGCTGCGCGCCAGCCTGGACCGTGCCCTGGCCAACCTGGTCGGCGAGCGGGCCGGCATCGAGGACCTGTGGAAGCCCTTCTACTGCGTCGCCACCAATTACTCCCAGGCCAGCGAGCTGCTGCTGACCCATGGCCCGTTGGAGCGCGCGCTGCGGGCCAGCACGGCCATCCCCGGCGCGCTGCCGCCCGTCGTCATTGACGGTGACCTGCTCTGCGACGGTGGTAGCTTCAACAACTTCCCCGTCGACCTGATGCGCGCGCGGCGCGGCATCGGTTGCGTCATCGGCGCCGACCTGAGCCTGCACAAGGCCCGCAAGCTCGACTTCGACGAGGTGCCCGGCCCCTGGGCGCTGCTGCGCGACCGGCTGCGTCCGCGCGGCCGGCGCCGCTACCGCCTGCCCGCGCTGCCGGCCTATCTGCTCAATGTGACCATCCTCTATAGCAGCTCACGCCGCCGCGCCGCGCAGGCCGCCTGTGACGTCTATTTCAACCCGCCGCTGGAGCGCGTGGGGCTGCTGGCCTGGCAGCGCTTCGACGCCATCGTCGAGCAGGGCCATACCCACGCCGAGGAGGTGCTTGCGCGCCCCGAGGTCCAAGCCCTGCTGAGGGACCATCGGCACTACCGGACGGAGTCGCGTTGATGAGCAAACAGGCTGCAGGCAAGGCGCGAACCGGCGCCGGATCGGCTGCCCGGCGAGGATGTGCAGCGCCACATGCGGCCTGTTTGCCCATCAACCCTTCGAGAGGGCCCGTCGCAAGGGGGCACTCGGTGTTGCAGCACCTGCCCGCCAGACGGCGCGTACAGCGCACTGCCCCTGGATCGGCCCCTTGCGGCGGACCTTCTCGACCCTTCCCGTAGCGCTGATAGGCCCTTCATGACCGAAACCCTCGCCACCCTCCTTGGCTTGATCGGCGCTGCGCTGATGCTGGCCAGCTACCTGATGAAGAGCATGCTGCCGCTGCGCGTCGCGGCGCTGTCGGCCTGCTGCTTCCTCGTCGCCTACGGTGCGCTCAAGTCGGCGCTGCCGACGCTGCTGCTCTATGGCGCGCTGGTCCCCATCAACGTCAAGAAGACGCTGCAGATCAGGAAGCTGGTCAAGGCCATAGAGAACGCGCGCGCCGACACGCCGGTCTCGGAGTGGCTGCTTCCGCACATGCACCGCCGCACCGTGGCGGCCGGCACCGTCCTGTGGCGCAAGGACGATGTGGCGACCGAGATGCTCTACCTCGACGCTGGCACGCTGCGCCTGGTCGAGTACGACGAGACCCTTCGGCCCGGCGTCCTGGTCGGCGAGATCGGCCTGTTCGCGCCCGACAGGCACCGCACGCTGACGCTGGAGGCTACGAGCGACTGCGTCGTCTACAGCCTGACCGCCGAGGAGATGGCCTTGCTCTACTACCAGAACCCCAAGCTCGGCTTTCACGTCATGCGCCTCATCGTTGCCCGGCTGATGCGCGACGTGCAGCGCAGCCATCCGGTCGCCCCGGTCGAGGCATGAGGGGAACGCGCAGCCTGCGCCGCCAGCTCAGCCTGTTGCTGGGCGGCCTGGCCCTGGCAATCCTGGGCCTGGTGGGGGGCTATCTCGGCGCCATCGCCGCCGACGAGCTCTACACGGCCCAGCAGGCTGCCGTGCGCGCCACCGCCCAGTCCGCGGCCGAGCTGCTGGCCACGCAATTGCGCGACCGCGAGCGCGAAATCGAGCTGCTCAGCGGCGCGCCCCATCTCGTCGAGGGACCGCTGGACGCCGAGCGCGTGCGCGCCGCCCTGGAGCGGCGTGCGGCCCTGCACGACGAGTTTGCGTGGATGGGCGTCGCAGACCCTGCCGGCAAGGTGCTGCAGGCCACGGGCGGCATGCTGACCGGCCGCTCGGTCGCGCAGCGCCTGTGGTTCATCGCGGCGCGCGAGCGCATCTATGTGGGCGACGTGCACGACGCCAAGCCGCTGGCCGCGCTGCTGCCGGCCCAGCCCAACGACGAGCCGACCCGCTTCATCGACTTCGCCGCGCCCATCCGCGACGCCGAGGGCCGCCTGGCCGGTGTGGTCGGCGCGCACGCGCATTGGCGCTGGATCACCGGCATCGTGGACGGCGTGACGCGCCGCCAGCAGCCCGGCGGCGTCGTCGACGCTCTCATCATCGACCGTGAGGGCCGTGTGCTCTACCCCGAGGCACTGAAGGTGGCCCAGGCGGCCGGCGAGCCGGTGCTGCCCAAGGCGCCGCTCAACGGCCGCTTCGAGGGCTCGCTGCGCTTCGGCGACGGCAAGGACTACCTCGTCAGCGAGGCGCCGCTTCTGGCGCGCACGAACGCCGAGCTCGGCTGGCGCATCGTCGCCCGCCAGCCCATGGAGCTGGCCCTGCGCCCGGTGCACGAGCTGCGCCGCGAGCTGGTGCTGCTGGGCATCGTCGCGGCCGCCGCGCTGACGCTGGCGGCCCTGCTGCTGGCGCGGCGCGTCAGCAAGCCCGTCGAGCAGTTGGTGCGCATCGCCGAGCGCGTGGAGGCCGAGCGTCGGATTCCCGACTTCCCTGCCGAGCCCGCCACCCGCGAGCTGGCCAGACTCAGCGACGCGATGCGCTCGATGGCGCACTCGCTGCTCGAGACCGAGCAGGCCTTGCAGAGGACCAATGCGACGCTGGAAATCCAGGTGCAGCAGCGCACCGCCGAGCTGCAGGCCACCAACGCGGCGCTGGCGCACCTGGCCACGCGCGACCCGCTGACCGGCCTGCACAACCGCCGCAGCCTCGATGCCCGCCTCGCCGAGGCCCTGGCCCTGGACCGCCGCTACGGCGCCGCCAACGGCCGTGTGCACGGCCTGCTGCTGATCGACGTGGACCATTTCAAGCGGGTCAACGACGTCCACGGCCACCAGGCCGGCGACGCGGTGCTGCGCCAGCTCGCGCAGCTGCTGCTGGCCACGCTGCGCGTCAGCGATGTGGCGGCCCGCTTCGGCGGCGAGGAGTTCGCCGTGCTGCTGCCCGAACTGGGCGGTCCGCTGGATGCCGTCCTGACGGCGGAGAAGATCCGCTCGGCCGTGGAGGCCGCGACCTTCCCCGAGGTTGGTCGGCTGAGCGTCAGCATCGGTATCAGCCTGGTGTCCCCGGAGGACGCGGACGTGAGCCCGCTGATCGCCCGTGCCGACGCCGCGCTGTACGAGGCCAAGCGCGGCGGCCGCAACGCCGTCGTGCTGAAGCCGTGATCAGATCAGCTGCAGCGGCGCGCGGAAGACATAGCCGACGCGCGACTTGCTCTGCAGCGGCACCAGCGTGGGCGTGGCCCGCTCGATGCGGCGGCGCAGCCGGTAGATGGTGGCCGACAGGCCGTCGTCGGTCTCGCCCTCGGCCACTTCGCGGCCCAGCTTGTTCAGCAGGGCCTCGCGCGTGACCGGCTCGCCGCCGGCCTGGGCGAAGCATTCCAGCAGCTGGCGGTCCGCCTCGCTGAGTTGGATGCGCGTGCCGTCGGGCACCACCAGCTCGCCGCTGGCGCGGTCCAGCTTCCAGACGGCATCCGCCGCCGCAGGCTTGGCGACACGGCGCTGCACGGCGGCGATGGCCAGCGCCACCTGCTCGAACTGCACGGGCTTGACGAGGTACATGTCGGCGCCGGCCGTGATGACCTCGCGGAACACCTCGGGGCCGAGGCGGCCCGACACGACCACGACACCGGCGTCGGTGCGGCGGCGCAGGATCTTGATGAGTTCCACGCCGTTGACGCCGGGCAGCATCAGGTCGACGAGATAGAAGTCGAACGAGAACGCGTCAGGCGCCGCCAGCAGCGCGTTGCTGTCGTCGAAACGGCTGACCGCGATGCCCTGTTCCTGAAGGAACTGGGCCAGGAATTCCGAATACTCCGCGTCGTCGTCGATGAGGGCTAGGGTCTTGGGCTGCATGGCGGGCTGTGGGCTCGAGAGCAACCGTAGAGTTTGCCGCATGACGGAGGAGTCAGCATGCTTTCAATCGCTCCCGGCGTGTCGATTTACGCAGTCTTTATGCCATAAATGATTGACAACGGCGCGCCATTGTGTGAGATCTGCGAAAACCAGGCGGCCGGCGGTAGGTGGCCTCGCCCGCGGCGTAGGCCACGACGCACTGGGGTGCGGACATCGCGGCCTGTCGGCGGCCCCACATGGCGGCAGCGGAGCGCCGTCCGGCGTCAGGGTGTCGGCTTCTTCAGGCCAAGCGCCGCCCAGCCCGCGTGGCCCAGGCGGGCCAGCGTGTCGAGGTTGTTCTCGTAGATGTCGGCCGTGTCGGGCATGGCTTCGACGGCGCGCGCAATGCTGTCCTCGCGCAGCAGGTGCAGCGTGGGGTAGGGCGAACGGTTGCTGTAGTTGCCGATGTCGTCGGCCGTGCTGCCCTCGAACTGGTAGTCGGGGTGGAAGTCCGCGATCTGCAGGATGCCGTCGAGCTTGAGCTCCTCCACCAGCGCGTCGGCCGCGTCGAGGAAGTCGTTGAAGTCCAGGAAGTCGGTCAGCACATGCGGGTGGATGAGCAGCGTCGTGTCCACGTCCTCAGGGTCGGCGCGGTTCAGCGCCAGCAGCTCGCGGGCCAGCTCCTTCAGCAGCGCCTCCGGGTCGGTCGCGTCGCTGACAACATAGCGGATGCGTTCGTTGACATGGACTGCCTTCGCGAACGGGCAGAGGTTGAGGCCGATGACGGCCTTGACGACCCAGTCGCGGGTGTCGGTGATGACTTGATCGTGGTTCATTTCAGTATCAGTCTCGAAG
This sequence comes from Roseateles sp., assembly GCF_019237615.1. GTDB lineage: Bacteria > Pseudomonadota > Gammaproteobacteria > Burkholderiales > Burkholderiaceae_C > Pelomonas. The sequence goes on from NZ_JAFAGT010000078.1 coordinate 28,689, forward strand.
ATTGCGGGCACGAGCGCCGTGCCGCTCCCGAGCCGGCCCGCCGGGCGATGCGCCCGCGGCCCGATGTCGCGGGGATCGCCGTCCGCCCGAGGGCGCGGCTGGGGGTGTCCGCGTTCAGCGCGACGTGACCGGACGAGGGGCCAGCCAAGCCTCGGCCATGCGCACCCACATGGAGCCGCCCAGCGGGATCAGCTCGTCGTTGAAGTCGTAGCTGGGGTTGTGCAGCGTGCAGGGCCCCAGGCCGTGTCCGCCGATGCGGTGCTCGCCGTCGCCGTTGCCGATCAGGAAATAGCAGCCCGGCTTGTCCAGCAAGTAGTAGCTGAAGTCTTCGGCGCCCATGGTCGGCTCGAACTCCTGCACGTTCTCCGCGCCGACCATGTCGGCCAGCACGCGGCGCACGAAGTCGGTCTCGGCGGGGTGGTTGATCGTGGGTGGGTAGTTGCGGCTGAACTCGAACTCGGCCGTCAGCTCGAACGCGGCGGCCAGCTGCTCTGTCATGGCCTGCATGCGGCGCTCCAGCAGGTCCAGCAGCTCCAGCGTGAAGGTGCGCACCGTGCCTTCCATGACGACGGTGTCGGGAACCACGTTGGTGGCCTCGCCGGCGTGGATCATGGTCACGGAGATGACGCCGGGGTCTATGGGCCGCTTGTTGCGGCTGACGATGGTCTGGAAGGCCGTGACGAGCTGGCAGGCAGCCGGCACAGGGTCTATGCCCAGATGCGGCATCGCCGCGTGCGAGCCTTTGCCCCTGAGCGTGATCTTGAACTCGTTGCTGGACGCGAACACCGGCCCGGTCTTGACGGCGAACTGGCCCGCCTTCATGCCGGGCCAGTTGTGGGCGCCGAACATGGCTTCCATCGGGAACTTCTCGAACAGGCCGTCCTTGATCATCTCGCGGGCGCCGCCGCCGCCCTCCTCGGCGGGCTGGAACACGAGGTAGACCGTGCCGTCGAAGTTGCGGTGCGTCGCCAGGTGCTTGGCCGCGGCCAGCAGCATGGCCGTGTGGCCGTCGTGGCCGCAGGCGTGCATGCGGCCCAGGTAGCTGCTGGCGTGGGGGAACTGGTTGCGCTCCGTCATCGGCAGCGCGTCGATGTCGGCGCGCAGGCCCACGGCGCGGTCCGACGTGCCGTTCTTGACGATGCCAACGACGCCGGTCTTGCCCAGGCCGCGGTGCACGGGGATGCCCCAGTCCGTCAGCGCCTTGGCGATGACGTCGGCGGTGCGCTCCTCGTGGAAGCAGAGTTCGGGGTGCTTGTGCAGATCGCGGCGGATGGCCGTGATCGCCGGCGTGTCGGCCAGGATGGTGTCGATGAGCTTCATGAGCGGGTGACTTCAGGCGCTGTCATGGCTTGAGTTTAGGATTACGGCCGTGAACCTGCATCGCAACATCCGCGGCTGGCTGCTCTGGCTGGCATTTCTCCTGCCCATCGCGCAAGCGATGGCGGGGGTGCACGCGCTGTCGCACGTCACCGGCGAGCGCCAGGGTGACGGCATTGCCCACCTGGTTCATTGCGACCTCTGCCTGACCGCGGCCGACCTGACCGGCGCCGCGCCGCCCGCCGAGCCCAGCGTGCTGCCGGCCGGCGTCGCTGTCGAGGCCTGCGCCAAGGCGCCGTTGGCGGGCGTCGTCGAACGCGCCGCCGCCTGGCTCCCACCGGCCCGCGCGCCGCCCGCTTCCACCTGATTTCCCGGTCTTCCCGCGTCCCGATGATGGAGCGCGGGCTCCTGCGTTTTCTAGTGGAAGTTTTCCAATGCGTTCCTTTGCGCTGGCGCCTGTTGCGGCCGCCTGTTTCCTCTCGCTGGCCGCCCAGGCCGATCCCGCCCCGGCCGAATCCCTGGACAAGGTCGTCGTCACCGGCAACCCCCTGAAGAGCCAGGTTCTGGCCCAGCCCAGCGACGCCCTGTCCGGTGACCAGCTCGTGCTGACCCGCGCGGCCAGCCTGGGCGACACGCTGCAAGGCCTGCCCGGCGTGGCCGCCACCAACTTCGGCCCCAATGCCAGCCGGCCCAGCATCCGGGGCCTGGACGGTGACCGCGTGCGCATCCTGAACAACTCGGGCGCGTCGGTGGACGCGTCCAACCTCAGCTTCGACCACAGCGTGGCCATCGACCCGCTGGTCATCGACAAGGTCGAGGTGCTGCGCGGTGCGGCGGCGCTGCTGTACGGCGGCAACGCGGTCGGCGGCGTCGTCAACACGCTGGACAACCGCATCCCGCGCGTCTTCACGTCGGGACTGAGCGGCGCGGCCGAAGTCCGCCTGGGCGGCGCCAGCCGAGACAAGAGCGGCGCCGTCGTGCTGGACGGCGGCAGCGGCCAGGCGAACTCGGGCTTCGGCTGGCACGTCGACCTGGCCGGCCGCGATGCCGGGGACCAGGCCGCGCCGCGCTTCGACAGCGACGGCGAGAGCCGTACCAGCGTGCGCAACTCCGCTGCCCGCAGCCATGGCGGCGCCATGGGCGGCTCGGTGTTCTTCCAGGGCGGCTTCGCCGGCGTGTCGCTGGACGACTACCACACCGACTACGGCACCACGGCCGAGCCGAACGTGACCATACGCATGCAGCGCCAGCGCCTGGCCACGGCCGGCGAATGGGCCACGACGGACGGCCCGCTGCACCGCATCAGCTGGCAGCTCAGCCGCAACCGCTACGAGCATGTGGAGATGGAAGGCGACGTGGCCGGCACCACCTTCAAGAGCACCGGCACGGACGGCCGGCTGGAGCTGGAGCATGCCGCCTTCGGTCCGATCAAGGGCCTGGTGGGCCTGCAGACCGAGGCGCTGGACTTCTCGGCCCTGGGCGAGGAGGCCTTCGTGCCGAGCACGCGCACGCGCAACACCGGCGTCTTCCTGCTGGAGCAGGCCAAGCTGGCCGGCGTGGACTGGTCGGCCGGCGCGCGCACCGAACGCGTGACGGTGGACTCGGACGGCGGCGACCGCTTCGGGGCGCCCCAGTCGCGGCGCTTCCGCCCGCTGAGCCTGGCGCTGAGCGGCGTCGTCCCGCTGTCCGAGCGCTGGAGCCTGAGCGCCAACCTGAATCGCACCGAGCGCGCCCCGGCCTACTACGAGCTGTTCGCCAACGGCCTGCACGTGGCCAGTGCCGCGTTCGAGCGCGGCGACGCCAGCCTGGGCCTGGAGCGTTCCAAGGGCCTGGACGTCGGACTGAAGTGGGAGGGTGATGGCAGCCATCTGCACGTCAACGTCTACGAGACCCGCTTCGCCAACTACATCGCGCTGCAGGCCACCGGCGAGACGGCCGCCAATGGCAGCGAGAGCTTGCCGGTCTATGCGTTCCAGGCCGTGCCGGCGCGGCTGCGCGGCGTGGAGTTCGAGGGCCGCTGGCAGGTCCAACCGGCCCTTGCCGTGCTGAGCCAGCTCGACGCGGTGCGCGGCGACAACCGCGCCACCGGCGAGCCGCTGCCGCGCCTGGCGCCGCTGCGCGCCATGCTGGGCCTGGAAGCCAAGCATGGCGACTGGTCGGGCAAGCTGGAATGGCGCGGTGCCGCCCGCCAGACCCGCGTGGCCGAGTTCGACACGCCCACGCCCGGCTACGGCACGCTGCGCCTGTCGCTCGCCCGCCAGCTGCGCTTGGGCCAGACGGATGCCCTCTGGTACCTGAAGCTGGACAACCTCGCCAACAAGCTGGCCTACAACGCGACGGCCGTGCCGACGATCCGCGACCTGGCGCCCCAGCCGGGCCGCTCGGCCAGCACCGGTCTGCAGGTCAGGTTCTGACGCGAACAGCCGGGGCCCCGGTATAAATCCGGTGCCCCGGCGCCCTGGCGGCGGGCATCCTGCACCTGAGCAGTGCCTGCGCACCAGAAGCCGCCGCCCCGCGCGGGCGCGGAACTTGCGTCGCTGGCCCTGGGAACAGGAGCGACGATGCAGACCGCCTTTGACGAGATGACCGCCGCGGGAGGCACCACCCGCGCGCATTACGAGTCCTACGCCCGCTGGCTGGCCGAGCAACCCGAGTCGCTGATGCGCGAGCGGCGCGAGCAGGCCGAGCTGATCTTCCGCCGCGTGGGTATCACCTTCGCCGTCTATGGCGACAAGGACGCGGGCGAGGGCACCGAGCGCCTCATCCCCTTCGACCTGATCCCGCGCGTGATCCCGGCCGGCGAGTGGGCGTCCATGCAGTCCGGGCTGGCCCAGCGCGTGACGGCGCTGAACCGCTTCATCCACGACGTCTATCACGACCAGGAGATCCTGCGCGCCGGCATCGTGCCCGCCGACGAGATCCTGAACAACGCGCAGTTCCGCAAGGAGATGATGGGCGTGGACGTGCCGGGCGGCGTCTACAGCCATATCGCTGGCGTCGACATCGTGCGCGCCGGCCATGCCGACGGCAGTGGCCACTACTACGTGCTGGAGGACAACCTGCGCGTGCCCTCGGGCGTCAGCTACATGCTGGAGAACCGCAAGATGATGCTGCGGCTCTTCCCCGACCTGTTCGTGCAGCACCGTATCGCACCGGTGGCCCATTACCCCGACTTGCTGCTGGACACGCTGCGCAGCGTCGCGCCGCCCGGCGTGGCCGACCCCACCGTCGTCGTCATGACGCCGGGCATGTACAACTCGGCCTACTTCGAGCACGGCTTCCTGGCCCAGCAGATGGGCGTGGAGCTGGTGGAGGGCCAGGATCTGTTCGTCGATGGCGGCTTCGTGTACATGCGCACCACGCGCGGCCCGAAGCGCGTGGACGTCATCTACCGCCGCATCGACGACGACTTTCTCGACCCGCAGGTGTTCCGCGCCGATTCGCAGCTGGGCTGCGCGGGCCTGGTGGACGCCTACAAGGCCGGCCGCGTGACGCTGTCCAACGCCATCGGCACCGGCATCGCGGACGACAAGTCCATCTACCCCTATGTGCCGAAGATGATCGAGTTCTATCTCGGCGAGAAGCCCATCCTGCAGAACGTGCCCACCTATGTCTGCCGCGAGAAGGAGGGGCTGGCCTACACGCTGGCCCATCTCTCCGAGCTGGTCGTCAAGGAGGTGCATGGCGCGGGCGGCTACGGCATGCTGGTCGGGCCGGCAGCCACCCGGGACGAGGTGGCGGCCTTCCGCGCACGCCTCGTCGCCAACCCGGGCAACTACATCGCGCAGCCGACGCTGTCGCTGTCCACCTGCCCGACCTTCGTCGACAGTGGCATCGCGCCGCGTCACATCGATCTGCGCCCCTTTGTGCTGTCTGGGGCGTCCGTGCGCATGGTGCCGGGCGGGCTGACCCGCGTGGCCTTGAAGCAGGGCTCCCTGGTGGTGAACAGCAGTCAGGGCGGCGGCACCAAGGACACCTGGGTTCTGGAGGACTGAGCGATGCTGTCGAGAACTGCTGACCACCTCTTCTGGCTGAGCCGCTACATCGAGCGGGCCGAGAACACCGCGCGCATGCTGGACATCGCCTACCAGACCTCGCTGCAGCCGCAGTCCGCCATCGAGTCCGAGCAGACCTGGCGCAGCCTGGTCTCGATCTCCGAGCTGAACGGCGTCTACGGCGCCAGGCATTCGGCGATCAACAGCCGCAACGTCATGGAGTTCATGGTGGCCGACGAGAGCAATCTGTCGTCCATCTTCAACTGCCTGCGCGCCGCGCGTGAGAACGCGCGGGCCGTGCGCGGCGCGCTGACCACCGAGGTCTGGGAGACCATGAACCAGACCTGGCTGGAGCTGCGCCGCCTGCTGCGCGAGGGCGCGCTGACGCGCGACCCGTCGCAGCTCTTCGAGTGGGTCAAGTACCGCTCGCACCTGTCGCGCGGCGTGACGGTGGGCACCATGCTGCAGGACGAGGCCTTCCACTTCATCCGCATCGGCTCCTTCCTGGAGCGGGCCGACAACACCGCGCGGCTGCTGGACGTCAAGTTCTACCGCCAGGACGACAGCGGCACGGAGCGCGACGCAGCGCGCGACTTCTACTACTGGTCGGCGGTGCTGCGCTCGGTGTCGGGCTTCGAGATCTACCGCAAGGTCTACAGCAACGTCATCCAGCCCGACAAGGTCGCCGAGCTGCTGATCCTGCGTCCTGACATGCCGCGCTCGCTGTCGCACTGCATCACGCGCATGCTGGCCAACCTCAGGCGCGTGGCCAACGCCCAGTCCGGAGAAACGCTGCGTCGCGCCGGGCGGCTGGAGGCCCAGCTGGCCTTTGGCCGCATCGACGAGATCCTGGCCCAGGGCCTGCATCCCTTCCTCGACGGCTTCCTCGTCGAGGTGGCGGACCTGGGCAACGGCATTTCCCGCGACTTCCTCGTCTGAGGGCTGCACATGGCCATCCACGTCGCCCTCAGGCATGTCACGCGCTACCGCTACGACCGCCCGGTTCAGCTGGGCGCGCAGGTCGTGCGCCTGCGCCCGGCGCCGCACTGCCGCACGCCGGTGCTGTCCTATTCGCTGCGCATATCGCCGGCGGACCACTTCATCAACTGGCAGCAGGACCCGTTTGCCAACTACCTCGCGCGGCTGGTGTTCCCCGAGAAGACGACCGAGTTCACCGTCACGGTGGACCTGGTCGCCGAGATGGCGGTCTACAACCCCTTTGACTTCTTCCTGGAGCCGCAGGCGCAGACCTTCCCGTTCGCGTACGACGAGGCGCAACTGGTCGAGCTGGCGCCGTATCTGCAGGCCGAGCCGGCCACGCCACGGCTGGCGGCCTATCTGCAGGACATCCCGCGCACCGAGCGTGCCACCATCGACTTCATCGTCGAGCTGAACCAGCGCGTGCAGCGCAGCGTGTCCTACCTGATCCGCCTGCAGCCCGGCGTGCAGATGCCCGAGGAGACGCTGGAGAAGGCCTCGGGCTCCTGCCGCGACTCCGGCTGGCTGCTGGTGCAGATCGCCCGCCACCTGGGCCTGGCGGCGCGCTTCGTGTCCGGCTACCTGATCCAGCTGGCGCCCGACGAGAAGGCGCTGGACGGCCCCAGCGGCACCGAGGTGGATTTCACCGACCTGCATGCCTGGTGCGAGGTCTACCTGCCCGGCGCCGGCTGGATTGGCCTGGACCCCACGTCGGGCCTGCTGGCCGGCGAGGGCCACATACCGCTGGCCGCCACGCCCACGCCGGCCAGTGCCGCGCCCATCAGCGGTGGCGTCGACATGAGCGAGGTGGCGTTCGGCCACGAGATGAGCGTCACGCGCATCTACGAGTCGCCGCGCGTGACCAAGCCCTACACCGAGGCGCAATGGGCCGAGGTGCTGCGGCTGGGCGAACAGGTGGACCGCGAACTGGTCGCCGGCGACGTACGGCTGACCATGGGCGGCGAGCCCACCTTCGTCGCCGTCGACGACCGCGACGCGCCCGAATGGAACACCGAGGCGCTGGGTCCGACGAAGCGCGTCTATGCCCAGCAGCTGACGCACCGGCTGCGTGATGAGTATGGCCGGGGCGGCTTCCTGCATTTCGGCCAGGGCAAGTGGTATCCCGGCGAGCAGTTGCCGCGCTGGGCGCTGTCCATCTACTGGCGCGTCGACGGCCAGCCCTGCTGGCGCAACCCCGACTGGTTCGCCGACGAGCGCGAGGGCCAGGCCTACACCAGCGTGCATGCCAAGACCTTCATGGCCGCGCTGACGCAGCGCCTGGGCCTGCCCGACACCCATGTGCAGCCGGGCTATGAGGACACCTGGTACTACCTGTGGCGCGAGCGCCGCCTGCCGGTCAATGTGGACCCCTTCGACTCGCGGCTGGACGACGAGCTGGAGCGTGTGCGGCTGCGGCGCGTGTTCGGGCAGGGGCTGTCGCATGTGGTGGGCTATGTGCTGCCCATCCGCCATGCCGGCGACCCACCGCTGGGCGGCAGCCGCTGGCAGACCGGGCCATGGTTCTTCCGTGACGAGCGCGTCTATCTCTACCCCGGTGACTCGCCGATGGGCTGGCGTCTGCCGCTGGATTCGCTGCCCTGGGTGGCCAAGGGTGACTACCCCTACCTGATCGAGCAGGACCCGTTCGCGCCGCGCGGCACGCTGCCCGCGGCCGCAGCGTTGCGCGCGCAGACGCAGGGCGTCACGTCGGCCGGAACGGTGCCGGGCCTGCTGCGCAGCGCCGCTGGTGGTGCGGGCAGGGGCGGCGCCAGCGATGCAGGTTCCGCAGCTGACGGCAGCGGGCTGGTCGCCGACGGCGCGCCGAGCCGCTTCGAAAGCGCCGACGGCATCACGCGCACGGCGCTCTGCGTCGAGGCCCGCGATCCGCGCCGCGCCAACGGCCCGTCGGCCGAAGGCAGGGGCGATGCCTGCGGCGTGCTCTACGTCTTCATGCCGCCGCTGGAAAAGCTGGAGCACTACCTGGAGCTGCTGGCGGGGGTGGAAGCCGCCTGCGAGGACACGGGCTACAAGATCGTGCTCGAAGGCTACCCGCCGCCGCGCGATCCGCGCCTGAAGCTGCTGGCCGTGACGCCTGACCCCGGTGTCATCGAGGTCAACATCCACCCCGCGCACAACTGGGGCGAGTTGGTCCAGCACACCGAGTTTCTCTACGAGGCCGCGCGCGCGACAAGGCTGTCGAGCGAGAAGTTCATGATCGATGGCCGCCATTGCGGCACCGGTGGCGGCAACCACTTCGTGCTCGGTGGCGCAACGCCCATCGACTCGCCCTTCCTGCGCAAGCCCTCGCTGCTCGCGTCGCTGCTGGCCTACTGGCACAACCATCCAAGCCTGAGCTACCTGTTCAGCGGTCTCTTCATCGGCCCCACCAGCCAGGCGCCGCGTGTGGATGAGGCTCGCAACGACCAGTTGCGCGAGCTGGAGATTGCGCTGGCCGAGATCCACAAGCTGGGCGATGAGCACGCGCCGCCGTGGATGATCGACCGCATGCTGCGCAATGTGCTGGTGGACGTGACCGGCAACACGCATCGCAGCGAGTTCAGCATCGACAAGCTCTACTCCCCGGACTCGGCCACGGGCCGCCTGGGCCTGCTGGAGCTGCGCGCCTTCGAGATGCCGCCGCATGCGCGCATGAGCATCGTGCAGCAACTGCTGCTGCGAGCCCTCATCGCCCGCTTCTGGCGCGAGCCCTACCGTGCGCCGCTGGTGCGCTGGGGCACGGCGCTGCACGACCGCTGGCTGCTGTCGCATTTCGTGCGCGAGGACTTCGCCGATGTCCTGCGGGACATGCAGGAGGCTGGCCATGCGCTGGACGCCGCCTGGTTCTCGCCGCACTTCGAGTTCCGCTTCCCCAAGTACGGCGAGTTCGCCGCGCGCGGCGTGCACGTGACGCTGCGCGGCGCGCTGGAGCCCTGGCATGTGATGGGCGAGGAGGGCGCGGCCGGCGGCACGGTGCGCTATGTGGACTCGTCGCTGGAGCGACTGGAGCTGCATGTCAGCGGCCTCGTCGACCCGCGCCACCGCCTGACGGTGAACGGCCGGCCCGTGCCGCTGCAGCCCACCGGCCGCGTCGGCGAGTTCGTCTGCGGCGTGCGCTACCGCGCCTGGCGGCCGCCATCGGCCCTGCACCCCACCATAGGCGTCCATGCCCCGCTGACGGTGGACCTCGTCGATGCCTGGCAGCAGCGGTCGCTGGGAGGCTGCCGCTACTTCGTCGCCCACCCGGGTGGGCGCAACTACGCCACGCTGCCCGTCAACGCCTACGAGGCCGAGAGCCGGCGCCTGGCGCGCTTCGCGGCACTGGGCCACACGCCGGGCCGGGTCGAGGTGGGCGAGCCCTGGCGCAGCATGGAGTTTCCATTCACGCTGGACCTCAGGACAGTATCCTGAAGCCATGCGCATCCAGATCCAACCCGGCGTCCATCTCTTCGTCGACATCGAGGGCCTCGGCCAGGTCCCCGACGGCCCGGTGCTGCGGCACAAGCCCACGCTGGTTCTCATCCATGGCGGCCCCGGCTTCGACCACACCGGCTTCCGGCCCTTCTTCAGCCGCTTCGCCGATCTCTGCCAGATCGTCTACTTCGACCTGCGTGGTCATGGCCGCAGCGACCCGCGGCCGCCCGAGGAATGGCGGCTGGACGTGTTCGCGGACGATGTGGTGCGGCTGTGCGACGCGTTGGGCGTCGTCAAGCCCATCGTGCTGGGCCAGAGCTTCGGCGGCTTCGTCGCGCAGCGCTACCTGGCGCGCCACCCGGCGCATCCGGACAAGGTGGTGCTGTCCAGCACCTCGCACCATTTCGGCCTGGCGCGCAAGATCGAGCGCTTCGGCGCGCTGGGCGGGCCTCAGGCCGCCGCGGCCACGCGCGAGTTCTGGGAGCACCCCGGCCCGGCGAGCTGGGCTGCCTACGAGAAGCATTGCCGCCATCTCTACAACACCCGGCCCAAGAACCCCGATGCCGGTCGCTGGATGATCTTCAAGCCCGAGATCCTGTTCACTCACACGCGCACGGAGCTGCCCGGCATGGACCTGCGCCCCGGCCTGGCCCGGGTGCAGTGTCCGGTGCTGGTGATGGCCGGCGAGGAGGACCCCGTCACGCCGCCGCAGGATGCCGAGGAGATCGTCGCCGCGCTGCCCGCGGCCTGGGTACGTTTCGAGCGTTTCGCCGGCGTCGGCCACGGACCCTGGCGCGACGACCCCGAGGCCGCCGAGCGCGTGCTGCGCGCCTTCCTGCAGAGCCCCTAGGCGGCCTGCCTCGCCCATGCCCGAGCTCACCCCCAGCCAGTGGAGCCTGCTGCCCGACGAGCCCGAGGAGGTGCTGGCGCCGGATCCGCTGGCGCAGGCGCTGTCGGCCGCGCTGCGCAGCCGTGACGGCCATTTCTACGAGCTGACCGGCCAGGTCAACCGCCCCGGCGAGCCGCAGGGCGGCCTGGCGCCGCGCTGGCAGCGCTTCTTCGCCGCCGGCGGCGCGGCCGGCTGGCAGGAGCTCAGCGCCAAGGCCTTGCGCGTGCAGCGCCGCGTGCTGGAGGACGGTGCCAGCTACAACGTGCACAGCGACGCGCCGCCGCTGCCCGGCCAGGACGACAGGGACGGCGCGCCGCTGGCCCGCCACTGGCCGCTGGAGCTGCTGCCGCTGCTGATCGAGCCCGGCGAGTGGCGCGGCATCGAGGCCGGCATCGCCCAGCGCGCCCGCCTGCTCGACGCCGTCATGGCCGACACCTATGGCGAGCGCCGCCTGCTGCAGCAGGGCCTGCTGCCGGCCTCCCTTGTGCTGGCCCATCCGCAGTACCTGCGTGCCATGCATGGCAGCCTGGCCACGGGCGGCGTGCACCTGCATGCGCTGGCCTTCGATCTGACGCGCTGCGCCGACGGCCATTGGTGGGTGGTGGGCCAGCGCACGCAGGCGCCCTCAGGCCTGGGCTATGTGCTGGAGAACCGGCTCATCATCGCCCAGCAGTTCCCCGAGGCCTTCCGCCAGATGGCCGTGCAGCGCCTGGCGGCGAGCTACCGTGACTTCATCCAGACGCTGACCCGACTGTCGCCGGCCGGCGAGCGCAGCCGCGTTGCGCTGCTGACGCCGGGGCCGCGCAACGAGACCTACTTCGAGCAGGCCTTCCTGGCGCGCTACCTGGGCATCACGCTTGTGGAAGGCGCCGATCTGACGGTGCGCGCCGACAAGGTCTACCTCAAGACGCTGGGCGGCCTGGAGCGCGTGCATGTGCTGCTGCGCCGCGTCGACGACACCTGGCTGGACCCGCTGGAGCTGCGCCCCGAGTCCATCCTTGGCGTGCCGGGGCTGCTGCAGGCGGCGCGTGCCGGCGAGGTCGTCATCGCCAACGCGCCGGGCGCCGGCTGGCTGGAGAGCCCGGGCCTCACCGCCTTCTGGCCCGGCGTGGCCCAGCAACTGCTGGGCGAGACGCTGACGCTGCCGGCCATCCAGAGCTGGTGGTGCGGCGAGGAGAGCGCCTGGCGGGCGTTGCGCCCGCGGCTGGCGGAGTACATCGTCGTGCCCACCTTCTCGGCCAGCGGTGCGACGCGCAGCTTCTCGCCCATCGTCGTGGCCGAGCTGGACGACGAGCAGCGGGGGCAGCTGGCTGCGCGCATCGACGCCGATCCCACCGCCTACACGCTGCAGGCGCGCGTCAAGCCCACCAAGCAGCCGGTCTGGACGCGCGGTGCGCTGGAGCCGCGTGTGGCCGTGCTGCGCGTGTTCGCGCTGACCGACGGCCAGGGCGGCTGGACCGTGTTGCCCGGCGGCCTGGCTCGCGTGGCGCCCAAGCGCGATCCGCTGGCCGACGCCTGGCTGTCCATCCAGCGCGGGTCCTTGAGCGCCGACACCTGGGTCATGACTGACGGCGAGGTCGACGCGACGACGCTGCTGCCCCAGCCATTGCAGGCCGCCGATCTGGCGCAGGTGCACTGGACCGTGACCAGCCGCGCCGCCGAAAACCTGTTCTGGCTGGGCCGCTACACCGAGCGCGCCGAGAACAGCGCGCGGCTTGCCCGCCACGTCATCGAGGCCAGCGTCATGGTGCGGCGCGGCGCCATGCCGGCACGCATGCTGCCGCTGCTGGACGCGCTGGCACGCCGGCACGGCCTTGTTGGCCCCGAGGCGCCGGGCTCGGCCGACGACCCGCGCGGCTTCGAGCGAGCGCTGCTGACGTCGCTGTTGCCGGGCTCCGGCGTCACCAGCGTCGGCTGGAACCTTCGCGCGCTGCAGGGCTGCGCCCAGGCCCTGCGCGAACGCCTGTCGCCCGAGGCCTGGCGCCTCATTCACGAGACGGCGGCGCAGTTCGAGCAGCATCTGCGCGCCGTGCTGGACCGCCCAGGCGCCGCCGTGCCGATGACCGACGTGCTCAACGTGCTGACCCGCGCCGACACCCACCTGGCCGCCATCACCGGCGCCCAGACCGACCGCATGACGCGCGACGATGGCTGGCGACTGCTGTCCATAGGCCGCCAGATCGAGCGCCTGTCGTTCCACGCCGAGGTGCTGGCCGAGACCTTCGAGCGCGACCTGGGCCTGACCGAGGACGGCTTCGGCCTGCTGCTGGGCGTGTTCGACTCCACCATCACTTATCGTGCCCAGTTCCAGGCGCGGCGCGAGGCACCGCCGCTGCTGCACCTGCTGGTGCATGACACCGACAACCCGCGCTCGCTGGCCTGGGTCGCGCGCACGCTGCGCGACCGCTTCACCAAGCTGGCCCGCCACGACCCCGGCTGGGCGGCCGATGTCGCCGCCGGGCTGCCCGTGCCCGAGGCCTGGCCGCTGGCGGAGCTGGCGGCCGCGGGGCCGGCGCTTGCGGAGCACCTCAGGCGCGCGGCGACGCAGGCGGGCGAGCTGTCCGGCCTCATCAGCCAGCGCTATTTCGCCCATGTCAGCGGCCCGGAGCAGCGGGTATGGCAGTGAGCGCCGCGCCGTGCCGCCCCAGCCAAGCTCGCTCCCGCTCGACGGTACAGCGCGCAGCGCCAGGGGGGTATCCATGACGGTGAAGCTGGCCGTCCACCATGTCACCGAGTACACCTACGAGGACTCGGTGGAATGGGCCTATCACGCCGCCTGCCTGGCGCCGCGCGACACACCCTGGCAGAAGGTGGGCAGCTGGCGGCTGGACATCGCTCCACTGCCGGACGGCTGGGGCATAGACGGCCTGGAGCTGGACATGGCCGAGCTGACCCGCCATCTGCGGCGCGACCCCTGGGGCAACCGGCATTTCAGCTTCGGTCATGCGCGCATGCACGAGAAGCTGGTTGTCGACAGCCGCTTCGTCGCGGAGCTGCAGGCCCGTCCGGCGCCGGACCCGGCGCGCGGGCCGGGCTGGGAGGCGGTCGCCCAGGGCCTGCGTTACCGCGCCGGGCGGGCGCTGCAGGAGGCCGACGAGTTCGCGCTGGCCTCCGCCTATGCCGCACCCGATGAGGCGCTGGCCGCCTATGCCCGCCGCGCCTTCGCCCGCGGCCGCACACCGGCCGCGGGCGGCCTGTCGCTGATGCGCCAGATCCACGCCGACCTGCGCTATCTGCCGCACAGCACGACGGTCGCCACCCGCGCGGCCGACGCGCTGGCGCAGCGCAGCGGCGTCTGCCAGGACTTCGCCCATGTCTTCATCGCGGCCTGCCGCTCGCTGGGCCTGGCGGCGCGCTATGTGTCGGGCTACCTGCTGACGCGCCCGCCGCCGGGGGCGCCCCGGCTGGTCGGTGCCGACGCCTCGCATGCCTGGGCCGAGCTGTGGTGCCCGGAGCAGGGTTGGCTGGCGCTGGACCCGACCAATGCCCAGCCCGCGGGCCTGGACCATGTCACACTGGCCTGGGGCCGCGACTACGCCGACGTGGCACCGCTGCGCGGTGTGCTGCGCGGCGGCGGGTTGGCGACGCTGCGCGTGGGCGTGACGGTGGAACCCTGGGACGGGGACGGCCAGGGCAGCCCAGCGACTAGCGCCTGACCTTGCCGTCGGCCGTCAACATGGACAGCTCGACGAAGCTGGAGCCCACGTGCCGGTTGGGCGAGAACTGCAGCCGGTAGCCGCGCGACTCGTAGCCTGACAACGTCTCCAGCGCGGCGACCAGGCCCTCGCGCGTCGGGCGACTGCCCAGGCGGCGCAGGCCGTCCACGACGACACGCGCCGCCAGATAGCCCTCGATGCTGGTGTAGTTGGGCTCGGACTTGGCGTCGAAGCGCCGCAGGGCCTGCTGGTAGTCCTCCACCAGGCCCGCTGCGGCGCCGAAGGGAGAGGGCATCACCTGCGAGACGACGACGCCGGCGGCGTCCCTGCCCAGCTCGTCGGCCAGCGCCTGGGTGCCGACGAAGGAGACGTTGTAGAACTGCCCGCCCCAGCCGGCCCGGCGGGCCTCGCGGATGAAGGCGGCGCAGCTCTTGTAGGCGCTGATCTGCACTATGGCCTCGGGCTGGCCCGGCAGCAACGCCTTCAGCGCGGCGGCCACGTCGGCGCTGTTGCGCTCCACGGTGGCGACGGCCAGGGGCTGCAGCCCGCGCTTCTCCAGCGCGCGCTGCACGCCCTTCAGGCCAGCCTGGCCGTAGGCGTCGTTCTGGTGGAAGACGGCGATCTTCTTCAGGTCCAGCTGGGTGAGCTGTTTGACGATGAGCTCGGTCTCGTCGTCGTAGGACGCGCGGATATGGAAGACCAGGCGGTTGAAGGGGGCGCGCAGCGATTCAGCGCCGGTGAACGGCGCGATGAACGGCAGCCTGGCGGCGGTGGCCAGCGGCAGTGCCGCCAGCGACGTGGGCGTGCCGACGTAGCCGAACAGCGCGAAGACCTCGTCGTGGACGAATCTCTCGGTGTTGGCCCTGCAGCGCTCCGGGTCGTAGCCGTCGTCCAGCGTCTTCAGCACGATGGGCAGGCCGCCCACGCCGCCGGCGGCGTTGACGGCCTCGAAGTAGGCGCGGGCGCCGATCTGCATCTGCAGGCCCAGCTGGGCCGCCGGGCCGCTCAGCGGCACCGACTGGCCGAGCACAAGGCCGCGCTCCTGGGCGCGGGCGGCATCGGCCGCCGGTAGCGCGAGGCCGGCCAGCGCGAGCTGATGGAAGCGGCGTCGGGTCTGCATGGGCCATGATGCCGCGGCGGGTCGCCCGGCGCTGTGAAGTCAATCAGCTCCTGCCGGCACTTGTACGCAGTCGGCCGGCGCGTTTGTTGGCAAACATGGCCTCGTCCGCACGGCGCATCAGCGTCTGCTCAGTGCGGCCGTCGGCAGGGAAGTGGGCCAGGCCCAGGCTGCTGCCGACGGCCACCGACGCGCCCGTGGCCAGCGTGATGGGCTGGCTCAGCGCATCCAGCAGCCGGCTCAGCACCGGCCCCGAGTCGGCCTGCGCCTGCTGCGGCGTCAGGAGCACGACGAACTCGTCGCCGCCCAGGCGGGCCACCGTGTCGCCGTTGCGCAGGCCGGCGTTCAACCGGGCGGCCACGACCCTGAGGACCTCGTCCCCGGCGTCGTGGCCGTGGGTGTCGTTGATCTGCTTGAAGCCATTCAGGTCCAGGTAGGCCAGCGCGAAGACATGGCCGCCACGTTCGGCGGCGGCGATGGCCTGCCTAAGACGGTCGGCCAGCAGCAGGCGGTTGGGCAGGCCGGTCAGCGCGTCGTGCAGCGCGGCGCGCTCCATGCGCGCCTCGTGGGCCTTGCTTTGCGTGATGTCCACCATCATCCACAGCGATTCGCTGCCCCGTTCTCCGGAGGCGCTGGGCAGGTCCACGCTGGACAGGTCCACCCAGAACGGAGTGCCGTCCTTGCGGCGCATCTGCAGCTGCGTGCGGAAGCGCCCGCCAGCCTTGAGCTGCGGGTAGGCCAGGGCGCCCAGCGTCTCGTAGGAGGTGTCGTCGAGGTAGAACTGCCGAGCCGGCACGCCCAGCAGCTCGCCCTCGGCGTAGCCGAACATGCGCTCCAGCGCGTGATTGCGCCAGATGGTGCGGCGCCCGCGCAGCTTGACCATGCCGACGAGGTCGCTCTCCAGCATGGCCTCCTGGTCCAGCGTCAACTGGTGCAGCTGCTGGCGGATGCGGTGCGTCTCGCTGATGTCGAACATCACCGAGCGGCTGCGCAGGTAGGCGCCGTCCGCGTCGTAGACGGCCGTGGCCGACAGGCTGACGCGGCGCGTCTGGCCCTGGCGGCCAGTGATGTTGAACTCCAGCCCCGAGACCCGGCCCTCGCGCATGAAGCGCGGGAAGGCGTCGTTGAAGACGGCGCGGCCCTCGTCGTCGAAGAAGTCGGCCGGGCTGGCGTGGCCGATCAGCTGCGCGGCCGTGCAGCCCAGCCAGCTCAGGCCCAGCGCGTTGATCTGCAGGAAGCGGCCGTTGCCGTCCAGCGCGTAGTAGGCGCAGGGCGCGTTGTCGTAGAGGTCTTGCAGGCTCTGGCGTGCCTCTTCGGCCTGGGCTTGCAAGGCCTTGCGCGCCGTGATGTCGGACTGGATCACCATGAAGCCCGTCAGCGCGCCGGCGTCGTCGTACATCGGCTGGACCTCGATGTCGACCCAGTAGTCGCGGCCGTCCCGGGTGCGGTGCATCAGCTCGGCTTCGCAGCCCATGCCGACGTTCATCGCCTCGAGCATGCCGTGGACGGTGTCGCTGTCCGTGAGCTCGGACTGCAGCAACTCGCCGGGCAGGCGGCCCAGGGCCTCGGAGCCGGTGTAGCCACTCAGGCGCGTGAAGCCTTCGTTGACCCAGACGATGCGGTGCTCGGTGTCGGTGATCAGGACGCCATTGGTCGTGTGGCTGGCCACGCGCGCCAGCCGCGCGAGGTCGGCCGTCATGTCGCGCGCCATCTGCTCGGCGCGCGCTCGGCCGCTGGCCAGCAGATAGACCGTCATGGCCAGCAGCAGGCTCAGCAGCGCGCCGCCCAGTCCCGGGCCCAGGCCGGACAGGCCCAGCAGCGTCACGGCGGCGCCATGCGTCAGCGCCGTATCCAGCATGAACTCGCGCCCGGCCACCGTGAAGTACAGCGTCTTGGCCGTCGGCTCGGCCGCCAGCGTGTAGGTGGCAGCCTCCCCGGGCGTCAGGGCCTGGCCCCGGCGCATTGCCAGCAGCGGCTTGAACTCGCCATTGCCGGCGCTGGCCGACAGCTTGAGGTCCAGCAGCGCGGCCGCCGGCTCGGCCACGCCCTGCAGCAGTTCGTTGGCCACCAGCGGCGCGCACAGCACGCCTTGCAAGGCTTGGCGGCGCTGCTCCGGCGTGCCTGGATCCGTCCCCTGCCGATAGACCGGCACCAGCAGCAGGAAGCCGGGCCCCTTCAGCGGGTCCTGCACCAGGCGTACGGGGGCGGACAGCGTCGCCTCACCACTGTCTATGGCCCGCTCGATGGCTTGGCGGCGCACCGGATCGGCGCCCAGGTCCGTGCCCCAGGCCGGGAAGTTGCGCGAGAAGGGTGCGATCTGCGTGACAACGTAGAGCGTCGCGTCGCGGCTCGAGCTGTACACGCGAAAACCGCTGGAGTCCGCGTGCTGGTGGGCGGTGACGAAGGCGTCCAGGTCGCGGCGCGCCACTCGCTCGATGAAGCCGAAGCCGCGCACGCCGGGGAACTCCTCGGGCATGTCGCGCGATTCGACATAGGCGTCGAAGGTCTCGCGGTTGAGCTTGCCCTCCAGCGCGGCCAGCGCGCCGCGCGCGCCCTTGAGACCGTAGACCGGCATCGTCAGCCGCTTGACGACATCGCCCTGCAGGCGCTCGATCTGGCGCTCCTGCAGGTTGTGCGCCTCGGCGCTGGCGCGCTGCTGCTGCCAGACGACGGCGCCGGCCGTCAGCGCGAGGCCGATGGACAGCACTGCGGCGGCCGCCATCCAAGCGGTTGCGTTGGCCATCTTCGGCCTGGCGAAGCGGTCTCCGAGGCGCACGCTGCGGGCTCTCTTCCTGTCGGCTGCCGGCCATTGAAGCATGTCCGGCGCCGGCCGTCATCCACCGCGGCGCGCACAATCGGGCGCCATGGACCTCTTCCTCATCCAGGCTCGTGCCAACCGTCTCGCCAACCGGCGTCTGCTGGCTGCCGTGGCAGCGCTGTCGGAGGCTGACTTCCATGCACCGCGCACGAGCTTCTTTCCCAGCCTGGCGCTGACGTTGAACCACCTCCTCAACGTGGATCGTTACTACATCGCCGCGCTGCAGGGCGACGCGGCGATGCGCAGCATCTGGGCGGGCTATGTGCCGGCACAGACGGCGCTGGAGCTGGCGGCGCGACAGGATGAGAGCGACCAGCGGCTGATCGGTTTCTGCGCGGGGCTGAGGCCCGGCGACGAGGAGTGCATCGTCGCCTTCGACCGCGGCGCCGGCATCGAGGCCGGTCCGCGCGAACCGCTGGGGCGGGTGTTGGCGCATCTGTTCATGCACCAGACCCATCACCGCGGGCAAGCGCATGCGATGCTGGCCGGCACTTTGGTGAAGCCGCCGCAGCTGGACGACTTCATCTTGCTGGGCGACAGCGTCCACCGCGGCGGCGACATGGCCGCGCTGGGTTGGCAGGAGCCGGTCTGAGCAGGCCTCGCCTCAGAGTTCCGCCACGCCCTTGACGCGCACCGGCATCGCCACAGGCTGCGCCACCGCCTCCACCGCGCGGCCGTGGAAGCGGTCCAGCAACGCCTGCCACTGCTGCTTCACCGCGACGACGTTGGCGTGCTTCACATGGCCGTAGCCGCGGATCTTCTCGGGCAGGCGGGCCAGCGCGACGGCCGTGTTCAGGTTGTCGGCGGACAGTGAGGCCAGGATCTCGTCGACCAGCTTCTCGTAGTCGACGATCAACTGACGTTCCATGCGGCGCTCCTCGGTCTTGCCGAAGAGGTCCAGCGCGCCGCCGCGCAGGCCCTTGAGCCTGGCCAGCCACTTGAAGGCGGTGAAGGTCCACGAGCCCAGCTCGATCTTCTTCGCGCGGCCATCGGCGCCGGGCCTGGCGAGCAGCGGCGGGGCGAGGTGGAAGCTCAGGCGCTCCCAGTTCTCGAACTGGGCCTTCATCGCCGCCTCGAAGCGGCCGTCGGTGTACAGGCGCGCAACTTCGTACTCGTCCTTGATGGCCAGCAGCTTGGCGTAGTAGCGGGCCACGGCCTGCGTGAGGCGCTGGCCCTTGCCGAGTGCGGACTCGGCCGCGCGCACGCGCTCGACCAACCCGCGATAGCGCTGCGCATAGGCCGCGTCCTGATAGTCGGTCAGGAAACTCGCGCGCCGTTCGATGAGACCGTCAGGGCCGTCGAGCTGGTCGAAGTTGAAGAGCTTGACGACATTGACGTCCCCGGCCAGGCGCTGGATGGCGTCGGGTGCGGCGATGGCCAGGCGGCCCAAGGCAAAGGCCGTCTTGTTGGCCTCGGTCGCGACGCCGTTCAGCTCGATGGCGCGCATCAGCGCGGCCTCGCTGACTGGGATGAGCCCGCGCTGCCAGCAGGCGCCCAGCATGATGATGTTGCTGGGCAGCGTGTCGCCCATCAGGCGCTGCGAGATGTCCTGCGCGTCGACGGTGTCGAGGGCTCCTTGCTCGCCGACGGCGAACCTCATCTTGGCGAGCAGCGACTCGCCCTGCAGCGACGCGTCCGGGTTGCGCACGAAGCCGGCGGTGGGCAGCTCATGCGTGTTGGCAAGGATGACCGTGCGGCCGGCCTTGACGGTGCCCAGCGCATCCGGCGAGGCGCCGACGACCATGTCGCAGGCCAGCAGCACGTCGGCCTGCTGGGTGTCGATGCGCACCTGGTTCAGCAGGTCCAGCGTCGGCGCGACGCGCACGAAGGACAGCACCGCGCCGCCCTTCTGCGCAAAGCCCATGAAGTCCAGTACCGAGGCCTGCTTGCCTTCCAGATGGGCGGCCATGGACACCAGCGCGCCGACCGTGACGACGCCCGTGCCGCCGACGCCGGTGACCAGCAGGTCGAACGGCCCCGTCCACTGCCACGCCGTGGGCGGCTGGACGGCCGCGATCTCGCGGGCGAGGTCGTGCGCCGTGTAGTTCGCGCCGGCCTTCTTCTTCAGCACAGGGTCATGCACCGACACGAAGCTGGGGCAGAAGCCGTTCACGCAGGAGAAATCCTTGTTGCAGCTGGACTGCTCGATGGCGCGCTTGCGGCCCCAGTCGGTCTCGACGGGGACGACGCTCAGGCAGTTGCTGGCCACGCCGCAGTCGCCGCAGCCTTCGCAGACAGCCTCGTTGATGAAGATCCGGCGCGGCGGGTCCGGGAACTCCTTCTTCTTGCGGCGGCGGCGCTTCTCCGCGGCGCAGGTCTGGTCGTAGATCAGGACCGTGACGCCTGCTAAGTCGCGCAGCTCGCGCTGCACGGCGTCCAGCTCGCTGCGGTCGTGGAAGGTCGTGCCGGGCGGGAATTGGCCGTGCTGCCCGTCGTACTTGCCGATCTCGTCAGAGACGACGCACAGCCGCTTCACGCCCTCGGCCTCGACCTGGCGCGCGATCTGCGGCACGCTGGTCTGCCCGTCCACCGGCTGGCCGCCGGTCATCGCGACCGCGTCGTTGTAGAGGATCTTGTAGGTGATGTTGGTCTGCGCCGCGATGGCCTGGCGGATGGCGAGGTAGCCGGAGTGGTAGTAGGTGCCGTCGCCCAGGTTCTGGAAGACGTGCTTTTCCTTCGTGAAGCGGCTGTGCGCCGCCCAGTCCACGCCCTCGGCACCCATCTGGATCAGTCCTGACGTGCCGCGATCCATCCAGCTCGCCATGAAGTGGCAGCCGATGCCGGCCAGCGCGCGTGAGCCCTCGGGCAGCTTGGTGGACGTGTTGTGCGGGCAGCCCGAGCAGAAATAGGGCTGGCGCCGCACCGCGTCGGCCGCGTTGGACAGCAGTTGCGGCGTCAGGAAGTCGACGACGAGATGGCGGCGGTCCAGCGCCGGGTTCAGTCGCGCCAGCCAGTCGGCCACCGTGCCCATGATGCGGCTGGGGCGCAGCTCGCCCAGCGCGCTCAGCACCGCACAGCCGTGCTCGTCCGTCTTGCCGACGACGCGTGGGCGCTGGAAGTCGGGCAGGTGGTAGAGCAACTCCTTGATCTGGCGCTCGACGACAGGGCCTTTCTCCTCGATGACCAGCACATCGGTCAGGTTGGAGCAGAACTCATTGATGCGCGTCGGCTCCAGCGGGAACACCAGGCCCACCTTGTAGACGCGCACGCCGGCCGCGGCCAGCGCGTTGGGGTCCAGGTCCAGTCGGCGCAGCACCTCCATGAAGTCGTAATGCGCCTTGCCCACGGTCACGATGCCCAGCGTCGCGGCGGGGCTGGTGACGATGTGCTTGTCGATGCTGTTGAGCCTGGCGAAGGCCTTCACCGCGTCCAGCTTGTGCGCGAGGCGGGACTCCAGCTCCAGCGACGGCAGGTCCACCGCGCGGATGTGCAGGTTGGTCGGCGCCACGTAGTCGACGGCGTGTTCGAAGTCCAGCGGCACGGCATCCAGGTCCACCGTCATGCCGCTCTCGACGACCTCGGAGATGGCCTTGAAGCCCACCCAGGCGCCCGAAAAGCGCGACAAAGCCCAGCCGTAGAGACCGAACTCCAGGTACTCGGCCACGTTGGCCGGGTGCACCAGCGGCATGCTCCAGGCCTGCAGCGCCAGGTCGCTCTGGTGCGGGGTGCTGCTGGAGACGCAGCCGTGGTCGTCGCCGCAGACCACCAGCACGCCGCCCTGCGGCGCGCTGCCGTAGACGTTGCCGTGCTTGAGCGCGTCGCCCGAGCGATCCACGCCGGGGCCTTTGCCGTACCACATCGCAAATACGCCGTCGACGGTGCGCTTGGGGTCGAGCGCAGCGCGTTGCACGCCCAGGCAGGCGGTCGCGGCCAGGTCTTCGTTGATGGCGGGCAGGAAGTTGATCTGCGCGGCGTCGAGGAACTTCTTCGCCTTCCACAGCTGCTGGTCGACCATGCCCAGCGGGCTGCCCCGATAGCCGGACACGAAGCCGGCGGTCTTG
>NZ_JAFAGT010000022.1 GCF_019237615.1 Roseateles sp.
ATGCGTCGAATAATTTCTTCATAACAGAGCATCACTCGCTTCAAAATACCGTGCTCGCGCATCAGATCTTCGTTGGTTGAAACCTGTTCCTCACCTTTTTCTTGCTTCCGCTGCGCGAACGTCTCTTTTGGCGCAAAGAGGGCGGCGATACCGATGCCTCCGAGACCGCGGATGAAATGCCGCCGCGCAGGGATTCCAGGTTGTTCCACAATATCCTCCATGAAAGCACTGGGGCCCCGCCGATGATGGCCATGCAGGCGTTACGAGAGCGGCAGGGATTTCAAGTACGTCCGGAACTGTTCGCCCAGTTCTCCGCGCTTGAGGGCAAACTCAACCGTGGCCTTCAGAAATCCCAGCTTGTCGCCGGCGTCATGCCGTTTGCCGTCGAAACGGTAACCATAAATTTTTTCTTTCGCGAGCAGCATGCGAATGCCGTCGGTGAGCTGCAGTTCACCACCCGCGCCGAGGGAAGTGCGTTCCAACATGTCAAAAACGCCAGGTGTGAGCACGTATCGGCCAATGATGGCGAGATCGGAAGGAGCATCCTGGAGCTTGGGTTTTTCTACCAGGTTTTTCACTTCATAGAGCCGCTCGTCAAAGCCGTCGACGTTGGCGGCGGTGGCATCCAGGACTCCATAAGCGGAAATGGCCGGGCCGGCAACTTTCTGCGTGGCCAGAACCGATGCACCCGTCTCCTGATAAACGGCGATCATCTGTTTAAGGCAGGGAACAGGAGCGTCAATTACGTCGTCGGCCAGCAGAACGGCAAAGGGCTCATCGCCTACCAGTTCGCGCGCCATCAGCACCGCGTGTCCCAACCCGAGCGCTTCTTTCTGGCGCACATAAGCCACATGGATCATGTCTGAGATCTGGCGCACAATGCTCAACAGCTCGGTCTTGCCGCGTTCCTCCAGCATTTTTTCCAGCTCATAGCTCACATCGAAATGGTCTTCAATAGCCGTCTTGCCCCGGCCCGTGATGATGATGATCTGGTCGCAACCGGCGGCCAGCGCTTCTTCCACTCCGTATTGAATGATCGGCTTATCAACGATCGGCAGCATCTCCTTGGGCTGGGCCTTGGTGGCCGGCAGGAAGCGCGTGCCTAGGCCCGCGACCGGGAAGATGGCTTTGGTGATCGGCGATTTGGGCGAGGCGGCCATGGGCATACACTGGATTGGCGGGGTCGAGAAGATTGTGTCACGGGGGTTGTGACGGGTTGACCCCCCAGTCGGGCTCTTACAAGCAATGACCGTCCTGATCCTGGAACCGCTGGAGGCCGAGGTGGTGCAGTGGCTGGCCGAGCGCCACGATGCCTGCTTCGCGCCCGAACTTGTCGGCGACCCGCGCGGACTGCGCGCGGCGTTGCAGGACTCGCGCGCCCTCATCGCGCCGCCCGAGGTGCGCGTCGACGCCGAACTGCTGCACGGCGCGCCGGCGCTGCGCGCCATCGGTCGCGCCAGCGGCGGCGCCGAGAACATCGACGTCGAGGCCTGCCGCCAGGTGGGCGTGGAGGTCGTGCGTTCGCAGCGCTCGACGGCCTGCGCCGAGGCGGAATTCGTTGTCGGCGCGCTGTTGAGCCTGCTCAGGCGCGTGCCCGTGGAAGGCAGCGACGGCCTCAAGGTGGGCCGCGAGCTGGGCTGCTCCACCATAGGCCTGCTGGGCCTGACGCCGGCGGCCCAGGTGCTGGCCCAGCTGCTGCAAGCCTTCGGCTCGCGCGTCGTCGGCTACGACCCCGGCCTGCATCCCAGCGACGCCACGTGGGCGCGCTGGGGCATTGAGTCGGTGAGCCTGGGCGAGCTGGTCGAGTGCAGCGACGGCCTGGTGCTGCTGCTGCCCTATTTCGAGCGCTTTCGCGGCCTCCTCGGCGAGCGACAGCTGGAGAACGCGAGGGCCAACCAGGTCGTCGTCGGCCTGAGCCAGTCCGGCCTCTTCGACGAGGCGGCGCTGGGGCGGGCCCTGCGTGGCGGCAGGCTGCGCGCTGCCTGGTTCGACTGCATGGAGCCGGGCTGGCTGGAGCAGGGGCGGCCCCTGCACGGCATCCCGACACTGCAGGTCACGCCACGGCTGGCGGGCACGACGCGCGAGTCGCGCGTGCGCGCGGCCTGGGCGGTGGCGCGCGGCCTCGACGAGCTGCTGGGCAAGGTGCCCGGCAGCAAGAAGAAACCCGCAGAGAAAGCCGCGGCCAAGGCCGCCGGCTATTACTGAGCCGGCAGTCGGGCCAACTGCTCACGCAGGCGGGCCACGGTCTCCTTGAAGCCGGCCACGCGGCCGCGCTCCTGCTCGACGACGGCCGCCGGCGCGCGGGCGACGAAGCTCTCGTTGGAGAGCTTGGCCTCGGCCTTGGTGATCTCGCCATCCAGGCGTGTGATCTCCTTGCTCAGTCGGGCCTGCTCCGCCGCGACGTCGATCTCGACCTTCAGCGCCAGCTTGGCCGCGCCATGCACCAGCACGGGCGCCGTGGCGCTCTGTCGCGCGAACTCGGCCTCGTCGGCAATCAGCTCGACGCCGCTGAGCTTGGCCAGCACCTTGAGCACGGCCGCCGCCTCGCTGAGGAAGGACAGGTCACCGCCGGCCAGCAGCGGCACGCGGTCGCTGGGGCTCAGCGCCATCTCGCCGCGCAGGCTGCGCGTGATGCCGACGACGGCCTTGAGCTGCGCCATCCAGGCGTCGGCGCTGGCGTCCATGCGCTCCGGCTGTGCCACAGGGTAGGGCGCCTGGCCGATGTAGTCGGTCGCCTTGCGGCCGGCCACCGGCGCCACGGTCTGCCACAGTTCCTCGGTAATGAAGGGCGCGATGGGGTGCAGCAGGCGCAGCGTCGTCTCCAGCACGCGGATCAGCGTGCGGCGCGTGGCGCGCTGCTGGGCTGCGTTACCGGCCTGGATCTGCACCTTGGCGATCTCCAGATACCAGTCGCAATACTCGTCCCAGACGAAGCTGTAGATGGCGTTGGCGACGTTGTCGAGGCGGTACTCGGCGAACCCTTGGGCCACGGCGGTTTCCACGCGCTGCAGCTCGCTGACGATCCAGCGGTCGGCCTGGCTGAACTCGTTGTAGCCCGGCGGGCAGGCGCCCTTCTCATGCAAGAGGCCGCAGTCCTGACCCTCGCAGTTCATCAGCACGAAGCGCGTCGCGTTCCAGAGCTTGTTGCAGAAGTTGCGGTAGCCCTCGCAGCGCTTGGTGTCGAAGTTGATGTTGCGGCCCAGCGTCGCGTAACTGGCCATCGTGAAGCGCAGCGCGTCGGCGCCGTAGGCCGGCATGCCGTCGGGGAACTCCTTCTTCACGCGGGCAGCCACCTTGGGCGCCGTCTCGGGCTTGCGCAGGCCGGTGGTGCTCTTGCGGGTCAGCGTCTCCAGGTCGCAGCCCTGGATCAGGTCCACCGGGTCCAGCACATTGCCCTCGGACTTGCTCATCTTCTGGCCCTGAGAGTCGCGCACCAGGCCATGGATGTAGACGTCCTTGAACGGCACCTTGCCGGTGAAGTGGGTCGTCATCATGATCATCCGGGCGACCCAGAAGAAGATGATGTCGTAGCCGGTCACGAGCACGGAGGAGGGCAGGAACAGCTCCTGCTCCAGCGTCTGCTCGGGCCAGCCCAGTGTCGAGAACGGCACCAGCGCCGACGAGTACCAGGTGTCCAGCACGTCGGGGTCGCGCGTCAGCTCGCCCAGGTATCCGGCGGCCTTGGCGCGGGCCTGCGCCTCCTCCTCGCTGCGCGCGACGAACAGCTCGCCGCCCGTGCCATACCAGGCCGGGATCTGGTGTCCCCACCACAGCTGGCGCGAGATGCACCAGTCCTGCAGGTTGTTCATCCAGTGGTTGTAGGTGTTGACCCACTGCTCGGGATGAAACTTGACAGCGCCGCTGTCGACGGCCGCGATGGCCTTGTCGGCGATGCTCTTGCCGTCCGCGCTCGGCTTCGTGACTGCGACGAACCATTGGTCCGTCAGCATGGGCTCGATGACCTGGCCGGTGCGCTCGCAGCGCGGCACCTGCAGCTTGTGCTTCTTGACCTCGACCAGCAGGCCCAGCGTCTCCAGGTCGGCCACGATGCGCTTGCGGGCGACGAAGCGGTCCAGGCCGCGGTAGGCAACAGGGGCGTTGTCGTTGATCTTGGCCTGCAGGTCCAGCACCGAGATCATGTCCAGGCCGTGGCGCTGGCCGACGGCGTAGTCGTTGGTATCGTGCGCCGGCGTGACCTTCACGACGCCGGTGCCGAATTCGCGGTCCACGTAGTCGTCGGCGATGACGGGGATCTCGCGCTCCGTCAGCGGCAGCTTGACGAGCTTGCCGATCAGCGCCGCGTAGCGCTCGTCCTCGGGGTGGACCATGACGGCCACGTCGCCCAGCATGGTCTCGGGCCGCGTGGTGGCGACGACGACCGAGCCGCTGCCGTCCGCCAGCGGATAACGGATATGCCACAGCGAGCCGTCCTCTTCCTCGGAGCTGACCTCCAGGTCCGACACGGCGGACTGCAGCACCGGGTCCCAGCTGACCAGGCGCTTGCCGCGGTAGATCAGGCCTTCCTCGTAGAGGCGCACGAAGGTCTCGACGACGACGGTCGAGAGTTTCTCGTCCATCGTGAAGTACTCATGCCCCCAGCTCACCGAGTCGCCCAGGCGGCGCATCTGGCCGGTGATGGTGTTGCCCGACTCCTGCTTCCATTCCCAGACGCGGGCGACGAAGTTCTTGCGGCCCAGGTCGTGACGACTCTGGCCGGCGGCCTGCAGCTGGCGCTCGACGACGATCTGCGTCGCGATGCCCGCATGGTCGGTGCCCGGCACCCACAGCGTGTTGTGGCCCTGCATGCGGTGGTAGCGCGTCAGCGAGTCCATCACCGTCTGGTTGAAGGCATGGCCCATGTGCAGCGTGCCGGTCACGTTGGGCGGCGGCAACTGGATGCTGAACGAGGGCTTGGCCGTGTCCAGGGTCGGCGCATACAGGCCGGCGGCCTCCCACTTCGGGCCCCAATGGGCTTCCAGGGCGGCGGGTTCGAAGGACTTGGCGAGTTCGGTCACGGGGCGTGGTCGTCAGCGTAGGGGAGGGCGGATTTTAAGGGTGGCCCCGGTGCCGAATGAAACCCGGCGCTACCGCGTCGAGATGCGCGCTGACGGCCCGAACGGATTCCTCAGCGCCATCCCGGCCCTGGGAGCGAGAGCGTTCACGAGGCCGCGCTGCGAGCCGTTTGCGACGCCGGCAGGCGCTTCAGCCGAAGGCCGGCGGCAGTCGCTCGAACCAGGGCTGGGCGGCCTCCAGCTCGGCGGCCAGCTGCAGCAGCAGCCCGTCCTCGCCCTGGGCGGCACTGAATTGCACGCCCAGCGGCAGGCCGTCATCCGTCCAGTGCAGCGGCAGCGAGACGGCCGGTGTGCCGGTCAGGTTGGCGAGCTGGGTGAAGGGCACGTGGCGCAGGTTGTCGGCGGCCATGTGCTCGACGATACCGTCCAGCAAGCCGGCGCGCTTGAGCAGGCCCAGCAGGCCCGAGGCGCGCAAGGCGCCCAGCACGGCGATCTGCCAGGGCGGCAGGTCGCCGGTGCCATGGGTGATGGGCGGCGAGGCCAGCGTGGGCGTCAGGTAGACGTCGTAGCGCGAATGCAGCGCGGCGAGGCTGCGCGCGTAGTCGTTCCAGCGCAGCAGCTCCAGCGACAGCCGCTCCGCGCTGGTGGCGCGACCCAGCGTCGCGATGAGGCGGGTCAGCGGCTCGAAGTCGGCCTCGCGCCCGCCCAGCGCGACGGCCTGGCGCAGCGCGGCCGGCACCTGGCCGAAGTAGATGTGCAGATAGCTGTTGGCCAGCGCGCGTCCGTCGACGTCGGGGCGCGCCGGCTCGACGACATGGCCCAGGCGGCGCAGCAGCGCGACGCTGCGCTCGACGGCCAGCCTGGCCTCGTCGTGCACGGGCGTGCCTATGGGCGAATCGGCGCACCAGGCGATTCGCAGCCGGCGCAGCGGCGTCTGCATCTGCGCGACGAAAGGCGTGGCCGGCACCGGCAGGGCCACTGGGTCGCCGGGCTCGGGGCCGGCGAGGATGTCCAGCGCCAGCGCCGTGTCGCGCACGCTGCGAGAGACCACACCTTCGCTGCAGGCGCCGAACCACACCTCGCCCGCGCCCGGGCCGGCGGATATGCGGCCGCGCGAAGGCTTGAGCCCGACCAGGCCGCAGCAGGCGGCCGGGATGCGGATGGAGCCGCCGCCATCGTTGGCGGCTGCCATCGGCACGATGCCCGCCGCCACTGCCGCGGCCGCGCCGCCGCTGCTGCCACCCGGCGTGCGGCGGACATCCCAGGGGTTGCTGCTGCTGCCAAAGGCCTGCGGGTCGCTGACGCCCTTGAGGCCCAGCTCGGGCGCATTGGTTTTGCCGAAGATGACCAGGCCGGCATCCAGCAGGCGCCGCACGACATGGGCATGCTCGCGCGGCGGCGGCAGACCGGCGTAGGCGCGGCTGCCGCCGCTGGTGGGCACGCCGGCATAGTCCTGGCTCACGTCCTTGATGAGGCAGGGCACGCCGGCCAGCGGGCCGCCGCCGACGCCGCGTGCGAGCTGGGCGCGGGCTTCGGCCTCCATGCTCCGGCAGACCGGCCGCAGCGGCGGCTGCACGGCGGCCAGCCGGGCCAGGGCCAGGTCAAGCAGCCTCTCGGGCCGGATGCGGCCGGCGGCCACCTCGGCGGCCAGCGCGGTGGCGTCCAGTCGGCGGTAGTCGTTGAATTCCATGGCGCTTCCTGTGGGCGTTGGCCGGCATTCTGGCCGTGGCCGTTACATTGCGGGCGCTTTCGCAGGAACCCGCCAACATGAGAACGATCTTCCGCCTGCCCGCGCTGCTGCTGGGCGCCCTCACCAGCCTGGCCTGCCTGTCGGCGCGGGCCGACTTCGGCATCCCCGGCTTCGAGCTGGTCTACACCGCGCCGGTCGAGACCGGCCTGACGGCGCCCGACCTGCGCGACCCGGTGAGGGTCTGGCGCGAGATGTTCGACGCTGCCCGCGAGGAGATCGTGCTGGGCCAGTTCTACGTCGCCGGCCGCGACGGCGAGGCGCTGGACCTGCTGATAGACCGCCTCGAGGCCGCGCTGGCCCGCGGCGTGAAGGTGCGCTTCCTGATGGAGGCCAAGGGCCAGCGCCTGTCCGAGCCGGCGACGCTGGCGCGCCTGCAGCGCATTCCCGGCCTTGAGTTCCGCATGCTGGACTACAACAAGCTCAGCGGCAACGGCGTCATCCACGCCAAGTATTTCGTCGTCGACCGGCGCGAGGCCTATGTGGGCAGCCAGAACTTCGACTGGCGCTCGCTCAAGCACATCCAGGAGGCCGGCCTGCGCATCACTGACGCGGCGCTGGTGGCCCAGGTGCAGGCGGTGTTCGAGCAGGACTGGCAGGCCCAGGCCCTGGTGGCCGCTGGACAGCCGGTGCCCGCGCTGGCCCAGCCGGCAGCGCCTTTTGACATCACGCGCAAGGCCTTCCTGCTGTCCAGCCCGCGCGCATGGAACCCGCCCGGCGTGGGCGACTCGGAGGAGGTCCTGCCTCGCCTGCTGGCCCAGGCCCGCAGCGAGGTGAGGGTGCAGCTGCTGGACTACGCGCCGCTGTCATACGCGGCCGGGCAGCGACCTTTCTACCCGGTCATCGACAACGCGATCCGCGCCGCCGCGGCGCGCGGCGTGCGCGTCAAGCTGATGGTCTCCAGCTGGAACACCGAGCAGCCGGCCATCCACCACCTGAAGAGCCTGGCGATGCTGCCCGGCGTCGAGATCCGCATCGTGACGCTGCCGCGCGCCAGCACCGGCTTCATCCCGTTCGCACGGGTCATCCACACGAAGGCGATGAGCATAGACGGCGAGATCGCCTGGGTGGGCACCAGCAACTGGAGCGGCGGCTATCTCGACAAGTCGCGCAACCTGGAGGTCGTGCTGCGCGACCCGGCCATGGCCGGGCGGTTGGCCGCCCTGCACGAGCAGACCTGGAGCTCGCCCCATGCGCAGCCGCTGGACGTCAACCGCCAGTACCCCAAGCCGTCCAAGGGCGAGCCCTGAGAGCCTGAGAGTTTTTCTCCACCGCCCTTTGCTGGCACGAAACTGGCATGTGCTGAGGCATGAGTGATGCCAGGCACCAAGGTGATGCGTCGGCCGGTCTGTTCGAGGACCTGGCGACGGTGGACGAACAGCAGCTCAGGGCGGCGGCGCAGGCCCGGGCCGTGGCTCGGC
>NZ_JAFAGT010000067.1 GCF_019237615.1 Roseateles sp.
GTCGCCGGCCTGGCCCTGGTCGAGCAGCTTTCTGAACATCTCCACGCCGGTGCAGGTGGTCTTCTGGGTCGGCGTGATCCCGACGATCTCGATTTCCTCGCCGACCTTGATGACGCCGCGCTCGACCCGGCCCGTCACCACCGTGCCGCGCCCCGAGATCGAGAAGACGTCTTCGACCGGCATCAGGAACGTGCCGTCGATCGCCCGCTCGGGCGTCGGGATGTAGCTGTCGAGCGCATCGGCCAGCTTCAGGATTGAGCCTTCGCCGAGCTCGCCCTTGTCGCCCTCGAGCGCCTGCTTGGCCGAGCCGTGCACGATCGGCGTCTTGTCGCCCGGGAACTCGTACTTGTCCAACAGCTCGCGCACTTCCATCTCGACGAGCTCCAGCAGCTCGGCGTCGTCCACCATGTCGCACTTGTTCAGGTAGACGATGATGTAGGGAACCCCCACCTGGCGCGCCAGCAGGATGTGCTCACGCGTCTGGGGCATCGGGCTGTCAGCGGCCGAGCACACCAGAATCGCGCCGTCCATCTGCGCAGCACCCGTGATCATGTTCTTCACGTAGTCGGCGTGGCCGGGGCAGTCCACGTGGGCGTAGTGACGGTTGGCCGTCTCGTACTCGACGTGGGCGGTGTTGATCGTGATGCCGCGGGCCTTCTCTTCCGGCGCTGCGTCGATCTGGTCGTAGGCCTTGGCCTCGCCACCGAACTTCTTCGACAGCACGGTTGCGATCGCAGCCGTCAGCGTCGTCTTGCCATGGTCCACGTGACCGATGGTGCCCACGTTCACGTGCGGCTTGGTACGTTCAAACTTGCCTTTTGCCATCTTGCGCTCCTGGTGGGCGTCGCGAGCCCGAAGAAAGAGGGAGAAAAGAAAAAAGAGGTGGTGCCCATGACGCGGATCGAACGCGTGACCTCTCCCTTACCAAGGGAGTGCTCTACCACTGAGCCACATGGGCATCGGCACGGGTTTGACGCCAGAAACTGGCCGGCAAACCGGTGTCGACGTCTGCCGACCAAGCCGCTCGATGGAGCGGGAAACGGGAATCGAACCCGTGTCATTAGCTTGGAAGGCTAAGGTTCTACCATTGAACTACTCCCGCCCTGGGAGCCAAAACGCCTTGCACTCGACTAGCAAGTCTTGGTGGAGGAGGCTGGATTCGAACCAGCGTACGCTATGCGGGCAGATTTACAGTCTGCTGCCTTTAACCACTCGGCCACCCCTCCTGAGGCAAGCCCGCAACTATAGCACAGAGCAAAGAGGGCGCAACAGAGGTCTCGACAAGAAGAACAAAAGAGATTGGTCGACGCGCCGCCGAGGCGTCCGCGCGGAGCACCCAAAGGCCGATTGCCACGTCCGACGCCAGGCGCCAGAACACCGGCCTGAGCACCCCAACAAAGCGACCGACTTCGGATCGCACCCGAGCCGCACCGGCCACCAAGCAGGCCCAGCCACAGCCCGGCGCAAGCCGCGCGTCGCCGACGCGCAACAACCCATCTCTCTCAATCAATACCAAAACAATACCAATAAAAGACCTGCGACAGCATCGCTCCCAGAGGAAAGCCCCAGAGAGACCCGGGAAACGCGGCCAACACTCGGGAAACTCCCCATCAGAAATTGGTAGCAAAGTGGCTTTATCAATCGCTACATTGGCATGGCACTGGTTGCCAACCATCTCGAGACAAGGCGGCAACCGGACCGGAGGTGGTATGCAGACGATGTGAAGCAGCCGCCGCCGCCCCGATTCATTGGCCACAACGAGGAACAGTAGATGAAGGTCAAGCAGACCCCTATCGCGACCGCCGTGTCGCTGACATTGCTGGGCATGTCGCTCGCCGCCCAGGCACAACAGGTCGAGGCGCCTGCCGCAGCGGCTCCGGCCCAGCAGTTGGACCAGGTTGTCGTCACGGGCATCCGCGCCTCGCTGCAGACCGCCGCGGTGATCAAGAAGAACGCCAGCGCCGTCGTCGACGCCGTCTCGGCCGAGGATGTGGGCAAGCTGCCCGACTCCGACGTCGGTCAGGCGCTGGGCCGCATTCCGGGCGTATCCGTCGGCCGCGCATTCGGCCAGGGCTCGACCGTGTCCATCCGCGGCTCCGACCCGCAGATGACCTACACCACGCTGAACGGGCAGACCGTCGCGTCCACCGGCTGGTATGACCAGATGGACATCGACCGCTCGTTCAACTACTCGCTGCTGCCCGCCGAGATGATCGGCGGCATGGAGGTTTACAAGTCCTCGCAGGCCAACCTGACCGAAGGCGGCATTGGCGGCACCGTGATCGTCAAGACCCGCAAGCCGCTGGACCTGGATCCCAACACCGTCTTCCTGAGCACGCATTACAGCCACAGCACCTTCAGCGATCCCGAAAAGGAAGTGGCCGGCCTCTACAGCTGGCGTACCGCCGATCGCCGCTTCGGCGCGCTGGTGGCCGCCGGCCTGTCCAAGGGCAACTACATCCGCAACGGCGTCGAGGCCGACAGCCGCTGGAACAGCGATGTGGCGCCCACCGCCTTCGTGCAGGAGCGCAAGCGCACCTCCGTCAACGTCGCACTGCAGGCACGTCCGGTCGAAGGGCTGGAACTCGGCCTGAACGTGTTGAAGATGAAGCTGGACGCCAACAGCTCCAACTCCAGCGACTACCTGATGCACGACCCGAACTGCGACAAGCGCAACACCGCCGTCGTGTCGATCTTCAACCCCAACGGCATGTGCCTGCACAGCACGACGACGGCGGCCAATCCGCTGGAGAACCGGTTCTTCCAGGTCTGGGCCCGTGGCGCCAGCATGGACTCGAACAGCGTCGTGGCAGACGCCCACTACAAGCTCGACAACGCCAAGTTCGACTTCGTGCTCGGCAGCACCAAGGCCAAGGGCGGCACGTCGATCACGACCAACTACCAGACCAACTCCTGGGCCGGCGTCTTCAACCGCCCGAACTGGCAAGGCACCATCGATGCCACCGGCCACGAAATCCAGATCAACCCGACGTCCAACCAGTCCTGGGGCCTGAGCGCGCTGCCGACGCAGATGGCGGCTCAATCCTGGGCCACTTCGGCCGGCCCCAACAAGGACAAGGAGAAGTTCGGCCAGTTCGACGCGACCTTCAACCTGGACTGGGGTGTCATCAGCGCCTTCAAGACCGGCGTCCGCCTGGCCGACCACACCTTCGAGAAGCGCCAGTTCCGCCCGATCTGGAGCGTCGGCTTCGACGACGGCGGCCCCATCCACGCCCTGACCAACACCAACACGCTGTTCAGCGGCACGGTGAACGTGGCCAGTTGGTCGATTCCGCGCCCCGACATCAACGCCATGCTGAACAACACCTCCAAGAGCATCGGCTCCTGGGTGGAAGACCGCTCGGGCTACGGCGAGCTGAACGAAAAGAACCGCTCGGCCTACGGCATGTTCGAGTTCGACACCGAAGGCGTGCGCGGCAACTTCGGCCTGCGCTACATCTCGACCAAGGTCACCAGCACCGGCTACAAGTTCGACGGCACGACGCCGGCTGACGCCTGGAGCGGCAACCAGAATTGGGCCAAGACGACGGCGTCCACCGACGCGAGCTACAACGACGTGCTGCCCAGCATCAACATCGCCTTCGACGTGCGCAAGGATCTGGTGCTGCGCGCCACGGCGTCCCAGGCCATCACCCGCCCGAACTTCGCCAACATGTTCGGCGTGACGGTATCCGGCTACAACGACGACCGGCCGAACAACGAGACCTGGACCGTCGGCAACGTCGGCCTCAAGCCCATGAAGTCCAGCCAAGCCGATCTCGGCCTGGAGTACTACTACGGCAAGGGCAATCTGTTGTCCGCCACCTACTTTGTGAAGGACATCTCCAACTTCGTCGTCGCCAACGTCCTGCAGAACCAGAAGGTCGGCCTGGTCGATCCGCTGACCAAGGTGGACAACTGGACGGTGCAGACCTTCCAGAACGCCGGTGGCGGCACCATTCGCGGCGTCGAGCTGCAGATCAACCACGCTTTCGACAACGGCTTCGGCGTCAGTGGCAACTACACCTTCACCGAAGGCAAGGCCCCCGGCAACAGCTATCTGGACGGGCTGGACCTGTTCACCCAGGCCTCCAAGCACAACGTCAACCTGGTCGGCTACTACGAGAACGCAAGCTACTTCGGCCGGCTGGCCTACAACTGGCGCTCGAAGTACATGATTCGCGAAGGCGCGTTCTGGTACGGCAACCGCATGCACGGCAACTTCGGCACGCTGGATGCGTCCTTCGGCTGGAACATCAACAAGTGGCTGAAGCTGAGCCTGGACGCCGTCAACCTGACCAAGCAGGACGACATCCAGTACGGCGCCGCCGCCGCGAGCAACACGGCCATCAAGGATCCGCTGCGCGCGGGCTTCCCGGCCTGGTCCTTCAAGGGCGAAACGACCTACAAGCTGGGTCTGACCGTCAAGTTCTGATCGACGGACCATCCCGTCCCCGCGAAAGCCCGGCAGCCGCCGGGCTTTCTTCTTTCTGAGCGGGCGCCAAGCAGTACGCCCGGCCCGCGTAGTCCCGCGCCATCACACCGGGGGGCCGGTCGTATCAGAAGTCGTAGAAGGTGTTGACCGTCAGCCGGCCCCGGCCCGGGTCGCTGCTCAGGCCCTGCTGCGGGTTGACGATGGCCGAATGCAGCAGGCTGCCGCGATAGGCCACCAGCCTGTTGAAACGCGCCGGCATCATGCCCAGAAACTCGAAATGCTCGTCGGAATCACCAAAGTAGCGCGGTGGCGCCGGGCGGCGCTCGATCTCGTCGTAGACCATGGCGCCATAGCGCTCGCGGTTGTCGGCCGTGATCTGCTGCAACCCGCTGGCCCGGTGGCGGTAGAAGGCCGTGCCGCCGTGCTGCTCGTCGCAAAGGTAGAGCAGCACTGCCATGTAGTGCGGCGTGCTGGCGTCGAAATGCGGCACGCGCTGAAGCGGCCCCAGCGCCCGCGGCGCCACGGTGGTGAGCGAGAAGGCGCAGGGCGTCTTCTTCACTGCCAGGTGTTCCGGCACGCCGAAGTTGAGCTTGATCAGCGGGTCCAGCAGCGCCGTCAGACTCTCGGAATAGGCCGGCGGCGCCGGCGCGCGTATCCCCGGGTAGCCCCTGCGCTCGTCCGCACCGGGGCAGGGTTCGAAACGGGCCTGACGAGCCGCCTCGACCAGGGCCCGGGGATCCTGCAGGAAGTCGTCGATGAAGACGAGCTGGTGTTCGCCGACCCGCACCGAGCGGATGTCAGGCGGCATGCGGATGGCGAACGCGTCGTCACTCATGGCTCATATTTTCCAGTACCACCCGCGTCGGTCCAGCGCCCAAACGATGGCAGCCCAGACCGCGACAAAGGCGAGCGCGAACGCCAGTGACTGGCCCGACGGCCCGACCAGCGGCTGCAACGGCCCGAACACCGTGCGGTAGAGCGGCTGCATCCAGCCGAAGCCCTCCAGGAAGACCGTGCACATCCAGGCTCCGGCATAGGCGCCGATTGCATTGAGGCCAAAGGCGCGACCGATGGAGAAGGGAAAGTGCCGGTGGCCGCGGCGGTCCATCCATTCGTGCGCGGCGGCCAGCGCGAGGGCCGCGAGGCCGCCGGTCCACAGCACGAAGCTGGGCGTCCACAGCTGCTTGTTCCAGGGCAGCCAGATCGACCAGAGCACCCCGGCCAGCGCCGCCGCGCCACCCACCATCAGCAGCCGCGACGCTCGCCCCTGCCGCAACAGGCCGCCGCAGGCCAGGCCGAACACCGTCGTCGCGAGCGCCCCCAGCGTGGAAAGCAGGCCCTCGGGGTCGAATCCGATGCCGCGGGCCGTGTCCCACTCATAAGCCCAGCGGCCCAGCACCGCCGTATCGAGGCGCTGGTTCAGGCTGCCCGCTTTGTCCAGCGTAGGCCCGAGCTGCAGCAGTGCGGCATAGCCCGCCAGCAGTCCGGCCAGCACCCACCATGACCGCTGCGGGCGCGCCCACAGGGCCACCGCACCCACAGCGATGAAGCACAGGCCGATGCGCTGCAACACGCCCAGCAGACGGAACTCGGGCTTGTGCATCAGCCACCAGGCCAGCAGGTTCAGCACCAGGCCCAGGCCGACGATGCGCAGGCCGCGCTTCAGCACCATCGCCTGCAACGGCCCCGGCGCCGCGCCGGCGTCGACGCGCGGCCCCAGCGCAAGCGCAGCGGACACGCCGACGATAAAGAGAAAGAACGGGAAGATCAGGTCCGTCGGCGTGCAGCCATGCCAGGCCGAATGCTCCAGCGGCCCATACACATGGCCCCAGTCGCCGGGGTTGTTGACCAGCAGCATGGCCGCCACGGCCAGGCCGCGCAGGGCGTCCACCGAAGCGATGCGCCGGTCCGGCCTCACCGCGCCTCGTTCATCGCGTCCAGGATCTCGCCGTTGTCCTGACTCAGCTCCCAGGCGAACACCCCGGCCAATCCCTGGCGCCTGGCGAACTTCGCCTTGGCGCGCACAGCGCGCGGGTCGTCATAGCCGACGAACTTGCCGTCACCCACCATGGCCCAGGACTGCGTGCGCTTGTCGAACACCGGCTTCATGCCTTGCGCCTGCAGCGCCGCGATGTCCTTGAAGGCCACCGAGCCGTCTTCGTTGGGCCATGGCCTGGCATAGCCGCCGTCGGCGCGAACGCCGTCGAAGCCGCGGCCGTACATGGCCACACCGGCCACCAGCTTGGACACCGGCACGCCTTCGCGCTTCAGGTTGGCGACCGAGGCGGTCAGACTGTCGTCGTCGGTCGGCTTCGCGCTGCGCAGCGCCGTGTGGTGGGCTGCCTTCGCCGTCCACGGGCCGGCGAAGTCGTAGGTCATCATGAAGACGAGGTCCAGCGACCGCGCGGCGCGGCCCATGGGCATGCGCGCCAACTGCTCCCGGCTCGTCGCGATCGCGGAGGTCAGCGCGTAGCGCCTGCCCGTCTCGCGGCCCAGCGCGTCCAGGCCCGCGCGCAGCTCCTGCAGCAGCGCGACGTAGCGCTCGCCATCGGCTGGGTCGCCCAGCGCAACGCCGTTGACCGCACCATTGGAGCCGGGGTGCTCCCAGTCGATATCCAGGCCATCGAAGCCCGGGTGGGCACGCAGCCAGACCATTGCCTGCTTCACGAAGGCCGCCCGCCCTTCGGCGCTGGCGGCCAGATGGAAGAACGGATCCGAGCCGCCCCAGCCACCCACCGAGGCCAGCACCTGCACCCGGGGGTCGCGCGCCTTCAGGCGCTCAAAGGCGGCGGAGAAGGTCTGCTGGTCCGCATGCGGAGCGATGCCGAAGGCGGGCTGGCCGGCGCAGGCAGCGGCCTCCTGCGGGCGCTGCCCTTCGCCGCAGATCAGCAGGAAGGCATAGAGCAGGTGCGTGACGCGGCCAGGCTGCAGCTGCTCGACGACGTCCACCCCGCGCTCGGCCAGGATGTAGCTGCCGACGACCGGCGGCGTCCTGGCCTGCGCGACGGAGGCCGCCAGCGCCAGAGCGGCGATCAGGATCTTGCTCATAGGTTGCACTCGCTCGTCAGGCCGGAATCGGGCACGGTGTCGCGCCTGGCCACGCCCTGCTTGCGCAGCGCGGCGACGCGGGCCTGCATCGCGGCGGGGCTCAGGGTCTTGCCGGCCTCGTGCAGCACCCAGTCCACCTCGAACTCGTACTCGCGCGGCGCGCCGGCCGTGGCGCCGTCGGACAGCCAGTGGCTGAAGCTGATCGCCATGGCCTGCACCGGCACGTTGCGCGCCGCGGCCTCATTGAACAGCCGGCCGTTAACGTAGTGGCGCACGCGGCCGGCCTCGACCTGGGCCGTCAACAACTGCCAGCCATCGTGCGAGCCCATGGCCTGGCCGGCGCTGTTGAAGGACAGCCAGGGCTCGATGCGCACCGTCTGCCAGGCGACGCCATACAGCCTCGTCTCGGGCGCGCCCCAGCCGCCATGCGGCAGATATTCGAAGTCGACCTCGCTGAACTCGGGGTCGAAGTCGTGCTTGAGCGGGCTGGCCTGGTAGAAGGCCTGCACGATGGGGTCCCGCGAGCCGGCCGTGTCGCGCAGACGCACCCGCGCCGTCGTCGTCCCGAACAGGAACTTGCGCGCGTTGCAGAGCTGGGGCTGCAGCGTGTTGGCAGGCGTGCCGTCGGTCGAAAGCCTGAGCCTGAGCAGGCCGGCTCCCACGGAGATCTGCCCGGCCGCGAAGCGCGCGCCTGGCAGGCCCGGATGGCCCGTGCCCTCACGCAGCACCCAGCCGCCGGCGCGCAGCGCGTCGAGATCGGTCTGCGAGAAGTCGTCGAAGAACTCGCCGGCGGACGGTGCCGCGAGCGCGGGTGCGGCCAGCAGGGCCAACAGAAGCGCCTTCATGCCGGGACCCCTTGCGCAGGCGCGCTGGCGCGCGGCATGGGCACCCACAGCAGCAGCAGCAGCGCCGGCAGGCCGCAGACGATGGTCCAGGCGAAGAAGTCCTGGTAGCCCAGCGCCAGCTGGATCTTGCCGCTGATGAACTTGCTGAGGATGAAACCCAACTGCATGACACCCGAGCCCAGCGCGTAATGCGCCGTCTGGAAGCGGCCCGGGGCCACGGCTTGCATGATGTAGAGGATCATGCCGACGAAGCCGAAGCCGTAGCCCAGCATCTCCAGCCCCACCGCTGCGCCGATATGGAACATGTCCTGCGGCAGCGTGGCGGCGAGGTAGTAGAAGGTCACGTTGGGCACGCACATCGCGAGCAGCAGCAGCGGCATGGCGCGCCTGAGACCGAGCCGGCTGGTGACCCAGCCCCCCAGCACCGACCCCACGAGGAAGGCCCCCGTGCCCACCCAGCCATACACGTCGGCGACCTGGCCGGTACTCAGACCCAGGCCGTCCTTGTCGCGCGCCTCGAGCAGGAACAGCGGGCCTATGGTCTGCACCTGGCCCTCGGCCAGGCGGAACATGACGATGAACAGCACGGCGCGCCAGATGCCCGGCTTGCGGAAGAAGTCGATGACGACGTCCTTCAGCATCGTGGCCACGCCTGACGCCGTCAGCTCGCTGTGCGCGGTGCTCAGCGTGCCGGGCAGGAAGCGCGCGTTGTAGGTGGCCAGCACGGCCACCAGGCCCGCCAGCATCAGGAAGACCGCGGACCATGCATTGGATGCACCCATCTCCCCTTCCAGGTAGCCCGCCAGCTTCAGCACCACGCCGGTGATGAAGAAGCGCGCCCCGTTGAAGAAGGCGCCCTGCCAGCCCGCGTAGGCAGCCTGGCGCTTCTGGTCCAGCGACGACATGTAGAGGCCGTCGCAGGCGATGTCGTGGGTGGCCGACGCGTAGGCGATCAGGAACAGCACGATGATGGCGGCGCCGAACCAGTGCGGCAGCTGCAGGGCCAGCGCCATCAGGCCCAGGCCCGCCGCGCCCACGTACTGCGCCGCGACGACGATGAGCTTCTTGCTGCGCGCCAGCTCCAGGAAGGGGCTCCACAGCGGCTTGATGGCCCAGGCCAGGCCCAGCACCGCCGTCCATTCCGCGATCGTGTCGTTGGCCACGCCCAGGTTCTTGAACATCAGGCCCGCGATGAGCATGACGACGAAGAACTGCATGCCCTGCACGAAGTACAGGGTGGGCACCCACCGCATCGGCGTCTTGACCTGGTCCATCACTGCAGTCCCTGCGGCGCGCGGCCGCTGGCCTGGGCGCGGCCTTCCAGCCAGGCCTTGACGCCCGCCAACGCGCCGGGCGCAAAACCCCAGCTCAGCAGCGTCGGGCCGGCCACGTCCAGCGCCTGGTAGGGGTTCCACAGCGACAGGTGCAGGTCGGGCCGCCACTCGGCAGCGGCCAGGCCGTAGCGGGCGCGGCGCGTTGACACCAGCACATTGACGCGCCCGTCGCGCGGGACCGTCGCCCAGTCCAGTTTGGCGATGTCGTCCACCACCTGCACCTGCGCGTCGGTGAAGGCGTCGAACAGCGCCACGGCCTGGCGACCGGTGGGGCCGGCTTCGGAGACCATGTCGGTCGGCACGTCGCCCTGCACGATGACACGGATGGGCGCGTCCAGCGCCGGCGGCGCGGCGCCGCGCAGCGCGGTCAGGCCGGCGGCCCAGGCCTGGGCCATCAGCGCATGGTCGGCGGCGCGGGCGGCCGCGTCGTCCACCGCGCGAGCCGGATAGGCAGCGGCCAGCCGGTCCAGGCGGGCATTGGCCGTCTCACCCTGCTGGCGGGTCAGGCGGCCGTCCGCGAAGGCCTCGCGCAGCGCGTTGATGGCCACGAGCTGCTCTTCCTGTGATCCCTGGGCCAGCACCATGTCGGCGCCGGCAGCGATGGCCATGACTGCCGACTTCGCGTAGCCGAAGCGCTCCGCCACCGCCTTCATCATCAGCGCATCGGTGATGACGACGCCGTCGTAGCCCAGATCCCGGCGCAGGATGCCGTCCAGCAGCGCGGGGCTCAGCGTGGCTGGACGCTCGCCGTCCAGCTGCGGATAGACGATGTGGGCCGTCATCATGGCGGGGGCCTCGCCCGCCAGCGCCTTGAAGGGGCGCAGCTCCAGCGCATCCAGCTCGGCGCGCGACTTGTCGACGGTGGGCAGCGCGTGGTGCGAGTCCACATGCGTGTCGCCATGGCCGGGGAAATGCTTCACGCAGCAGGCCACGCCCTCGCGCAGCGAGCCCTGCATCCAGGCCCGCGCCAGGCGCGTGACTTCGTCAGCGTCGCTGGAGAAGCTGCGCTCGCCGATGACGGGGTTGGCAGGGTTGTTGTTGACGTCCAGCACCGGCGCGAAATTCCAGTTGATGCCCAGCGACCTCAGCCCGCGCGCCACCGCCGCGCCCACGGCCTCGGCGCGCGCCGCGTCGCCGCCCGCGCCCAGTGCCATCGCCGACGGCGGCTGCGGCAGGAAGGTGGCCCGCACGACGGCGCCGCCCTCCTGGTCGATGCCGATCAGCGCCTCGGGGCCCAGCACCTGGATGAGGTCGCGCATCAGCGCCCCGACCTCGTCCTCGCTGCCGAGGTTCTTGCGAAACAGGCAGACCGAGCGGATCCTCTGCTCGCGCAGGAAGGCCGCGGTCTCGGCGTCGAGGGCAGTGCCGGGGATGTCGACCATCACCAGACGGCCGGGATCGAAGGTGCTCATGATCAGTGCGTTTTCGTGACTTTGGCGAGGTTGGGCGGAACGTCAGGATTGAAGCCGCGCGCACGCGCCAGCGCTTCGACCATGGGATAGAAGCTCTGCACCAGCGCGATGGGGTCGAGGTCTTCGCTGCCGGTCGTCGCCAGCGGCAACAGCTCGATGCCTGGCGCGCAGCGCGTGCCAAGGGGCGCGGCCAGCAGCACACGGCCGCCACGGCTGCTCATCTCCTCGGCGATGGCCAGCAGGCCCGCCTGGGCCGGGCCGCGCGGCGCGAAGACCAGCAGCGGATAGCCGTCGCGCACCAGCGCCATGGGGCCATGCTTGACCTCGGCGCCGGAGAAAGCCTCGGCCTGGATGCCGCAGGTCTCCTTGAGCTTGAGTGCCGCCTCCATGGCCACAGCCAGGCCAGTGCCACGGCCCAGCACGAACAGGCGATCCTCGTCCTTCAGCACCGGCAGCGCGGCGCTCCAATCCAGCTTGGCAGCCTGCTCCAGCGCGATGGGCAGCACGTTCAACGCGGCGCGCAGCGCATCGTCCTGCTGCCATGCAGCCACGACGCGGGCGCCGGCGACGAGCTGGGCGATGTAGCTCTTGGTCGCGGCCACGCTCTTCTCCGGGCCCGCGTGCAGCTCGAACACATGCTCGGCGGCGGCGGCCAGCGGCGAGCCGCCGGCGTTGACAAAGGCCACCGTACGCGCGCCGCCTTCGCGGAAGAATTTCGTCGGCGCGATCAGGTCGGGACTCTGGCCCGACTGCGAGAAGGCCAGCGACAGCAGGCCCTCGCAGTGGATGCGGCTCTGGTACAGCGTGATCAGCGACATAGGCAGCGACGTGACCAGCCGGCCCAGCCGCGCCATGACCAGATAGGCCAGGTAATGGGCCGCGTGGTCGGAGCTACCGCGCGCGATGGTCAGCACGCTGGTCGGCGGCTGCTCCTGCAGCGCCTGGCCCAGGCGGGCGTAGCTCATGGGATCGGCCGCCAGCTGGCGCGCCACCACGTCCGGCGCGCTCAGCGCCTCTTCAAGCATCAACGACGACATCGATCTCTTCACCTTCCACAAACACGCGCCGCAGCTCCAGCCCGGCATTCATCACGACCACATCGGCCCACGCGCCGGCGGCCAGGCGCCCCCGATCCGCGAGGCCCAGATACTCCGCCGCGGCCGTGGACGTGCGCCACGACGCCTCCACGAGCGGCAACTCCAGGCGCTGCACGAGGTTGCGCAGGGCTTGATCCATCGTCAGCGCGCTACCGGCCAGCGTGCCGTCGGGCAGACGCACGCCGCCCAGGCACTTGTGCACCATGTGCTCGCCCAGCCGGTAGTGACCATCGGGCATGCCGGCGGCGGCGGTCGAATCGGTCACGCAGAACAGACCCGGGATGCAGCGCAGCGCGGCACGGATGGCGCCGGGGTGCACGTGCAGCAAGTCGGGGATCAGCTCCGCATGCTCGGCATGGGCCATCGCCGCGCCCACCATGCCGGGCTGGCGGTGGTGCAGGCCCGTCATGGCGTTGAACAGATGGGTGAAGCCGGCCGCGCCGGCCCGCAACGCGGCGACGCCGTCTTCGTAACTGCCGTTGCTGTGGCCGATCTGCACGCGGATGCCGGCATCGCGCAGCGGGCCTATCAGCGCGAGATGGCCGGGCATCTCGGGCGCGATCGTCAGTACCTTGATGGGCGCAAGTCCGTTCAGCCGCATCACCTCGTCCAGCGTCGCGGGAATCGCGTGCGCTGGTTGCGCGCCGAGGCGGCCGGGGCTGATGTAGGGGCCTTCGAGATGCACGCCCAGCACGCGGGCCGACTGCGCGCCGCGCGTGCGGCAGACCGGCCCCAGCGCACGCAGCGCGGCCTCGATGTCGCTGACAGGCGCCGTCATCGTCGTCGCCAGCAGACTGGTGGTGCCGTGGCCGGCGTGGCGGCGCGCGATCGCCGCGATGGCGTCGCCGCCCTCCATGGTGTCGCGGCCACCGCCGCCATGGACATGGGTGTCGATGAAGCCGGGCAGCAGGATGGACCGGCCGCCCTCGCCGGCGCGCGCCGCGTCGACGGGCCGGCCTTCGACGGCCGCGATGCGGCCATCGGTGATGTCCAGGTGGCCGCTGATCACGCCTCGCGGCGTGACGATGTCGCCCTCAAGCCGCATCAGTCCCGCCTCATTTCGGCGACGAAGTCGTAGTAATCGCTGCGGCAGTAGGAATGTGTCAGCTCCACGGCCTGGCCCGAGGCCAGGTAGCCCACCCGCGTGATGAAGAGCACCGCGGCACCCAGCGGGATCTCCAGCAGGCCGGCGAGCTTGGCGTCGGCGTTCAGCGCGCGGATGTGCTGCAGCGCGCGCACCGGCGCACGCTCGCCGAGATGGGCGTAGAGCGAAGCCTCGACCTTCTGCGGGTCGGGCAACACCGACTGCGGCAACACCGACACCTCGTAGGCCATGACGACCAAGTCCGCCAGCCGCAGCCGCTCCAGGCGCGCGACGCGCTCGCCGCTCTTCAGTTCAAGCGACAGCTGCTCGTCCGGCGCCGCTGGCGTGAAGCCGCGCAGCAGCCAGCGCGAGCCGGGCACGAAGCCGCGCTGGTGCAGCTCCTCGGAGAAGCTGGTCAACCGCGTCAGCGGCTGCTCCAGCTTGGGAGCGATGTAGTTGCCCGAGCCGCGCTTGCGGATGATCAGCCCTTGCTCGACAAGGCGGTCAATGGCCTTGCGCGCCGTGACGCGCGACAGCTCCAACTGCTCAGCCAGCACGCGCTCGCTGGGCAAGGCCTCGTCGGCATGGAAGACACCCTCGCGGATGGCCGTCGCCAGGCTCTGCGCCAGCTGCATGTACAGAGGCGACGCAGCGTTGGGGTCGGGCTTGAAATCAAAAACGGCGCTCATGCGTGTGTCGTGACTTGCTGTTGGATCAACCAGAGCGCGCCGCTGGCGGCATCGCCCCGGGGCTCGACGCGGCGGGCCTGAAGGGCCGGGCTGAGGCGGTTGCCAAGACGCAGCGCGATGCTGCCGGCC
Source organism: Roseateles sp. (assembly GCF_019237615.1). Classification (GTDB taxonomy): domain Bacteria; phylum Pseudomonadota; class Gammaproteobacteria; order Burkholderiales; family Burkholderiaceae_C; genus Pelomonas. The sequence goes on from NZ_JAFAGT010000067.1 coordinate 14,074, forward strand.
AGGGCCAGCGGCAGCGTGGGGTGGACGGCCGCGGCCAGCGCGTCCAGCGCCCGCGCGGCTTCGGCCAACAGCGCTGCCGCGGCGGGGTCGCCGGCCTCGTGCTCGAACACCAGCGGCGCGAGGCCGGCATAGCCGCCCTGCCCCGCCCGGGCGCAGAACGCCAGCAACTCCTCGCGCGTGCCGCCGGCCTGGCGGCGCACGGCCTGCACCAGTTCACCGGCCGCGGCGCGGCCGTCGTGAGCGGCTTGGGCCAGCTTCATGGCCTGCTGGCCCAGCCAGGCGCCACTGCCCTCGTCGCCGATCTGCCAGCCCCAACCACCGACCATGCGCCGGCTGCCGTCCGGCAGCAAGGCCTCGGCGACCGAGCCCGTGCCCGAGATCAGCAGCGCGCCGGGCTCGCCACCATGGGCGCCGAGCAGGGCCGCCAGGCCGTCGGTGACGAGGGTGAAGCGCGCCACGCCGGGATCGGCCGCGATGAAGGCCTGCAACTGCGCCGGCACGCCGGTGCCGGACAGCCCCAGGCCTAGGCCGCAATGGCTCAGCTCCAGCCCCGGCACTCCGGCTGCGGCAATCGCTTCGGCGATATGTCGCCAGGCCTGCTCGGCGCCCTGACCCAGTGCCGACGCACCCGCCTCGCCGCGGCCCAGGATGCGCCCCTGGGCGTCCGCCACGAGGGCCCGGGTGCTGGTGCCCCCGCCGTCGATGCCGACCCAGTGCCGCACGGGGCGGCTGGACGTTCGGGAAGTGAGGAGGGAGGAGGCGAGGACGAGCGGCATGGTCGACGGGAATCAGTCGATACCACTCTAATACCAACGACTGGGGTCGTCAATTGGTTTTAAACTGGTCTACGGCCGCACGAATGGGCTCGGGATCCGCTCCATCCCGGGGGCGGCGGGCGCTCGGAATCGACAAGAATACCAGTGAGAAACCAACCCGCTACATCCGGACCTGCCGCCGTGTTCACTCTCCTACCCGCCGCCAGCGGGGCCCTGGCCGAGACGCTGGGCCGCATTGCCCGCGTCGCCCAGCGCCACCCGGCGGCGGCCGACAGCCTGCTGCAGGCGCTGTGCGCGCATGCCGCCGCGGTCGGCGACGTGGCGGCCGGCGTGGACGCCCTCTACGCCCGCTTCGGCCTGCTGGAGCCCCGCGGCCACGCGCTGGAGCTGTTGCCGGCGCTGGAGCAGGCCGGCGCGCGGGCGGCCGCGGGCCATTTCCCGGTGCAGGCAGCGCGCGTCTGCGAGGCGCTGGGGCGCATCGCCTACCAGCAAGGCGAATACCAGCTCGCCAGCGAGCAATGGTCCCGCGCGCTGGACCTCGCGGAGGTCAGCGGCCATCTGCAGACCGGCGTGGCCGCGCGCATCGGCCTGGGCCAGATCCACTACGCGCAGGCCGACTGGGCCCGCGGGCTGCGCCAGATGCGAGATGCCGGCGAGCACCTTGCCGGTGCCGACGACAGCTACCTGGCCGCCAAGCTGGCCCTGAACATCGGCGTCGGCAGCTTCGAGACCGGCGACCTGCCGGCCGCCGAGCGCCACTTCAGCCATGGCTTGGCCGCGGCGCGGCGTGGCGGCCACCGCGTGTTCGAGGCCGAGGCGCACTGGCACCTGGCGCGCGCGGCCCTGGCCCGCCAGCGCATGGACTGGGCCGTGGCCGACTGCCGCCTCGCGCTCGACATCGCCACACGCCATGGCTATCCCTGGCTGGAGGCGGCCGCCAGCCGCACCTGGACGGAGATCGCGCTGGCCCGCGGCGACAACGCCGCCGCCGTGCGCTCCACGCGCCACGGCCTCTCGCTGGCCCAACGCATCCAGGCCCGTGCCCAGGCGCGCCAGGCCCATCTGCAGTTGGCCCAGTTGCTGCAGGCCGAGGGCGACGCACCCGGCGCGCTGGAGCATCTCTGGCAGCACCTGGCCCTGCAGTCCGAGATCGAGCGCCTGAGCCTGCCGGCCCGAGCCGCGCTGGCCGCGCCGCCGCCCGGGGACGGCGGTGCACCGGTCACGCCGGAGGAGCGGCTGCTGCAGTTGTGCGGCCGGCGCCAGCGCTTGGCCACGCTGCCGCCGCCGGAGGCACTGGCCGAGTTGAAGGCCACCTGCACGCGCATCCTGGGCCTGACCGGCGTAATCCGCTGGCAGCTCGGCGACGGCGGCCTGAGCGCCGTGCAGCAGCCGCGCTATCTGGACCTGCTGACCCGCCACGGCGCGCCGCTGGCGCTGCCCGATGCGGCCCTGCACCCCTGCCACGCCGAGCTCGCCGGCCTGGCGGGCGCGGCCGAGGCACGCATCGAGGTGCCGCTGTACGACGGCAGTCAACTCGCCGGTGCGCTGTGGCTGGTGGACGCGCGCGCCACGCGAGCCTGGACGCGGCAGGAGCTTCTGATCGCCAGCCAGTTGGCGCTGCTGTTCGAGGCCATCGGGCGCTGAGCGCCTCGGCCGATTCACGGCCTTTTCACGCCCGCGTGACAAGCTTGCGACGGAGATGTCCTCCGTCCTGCCCGGCCCCTGCCCCCTGCACCGCCCCGCCCTGCCACAGGGCTTCGCCCTCGTCATCGGTGCGCAGTTCGCCTCGGCCCTGGCCGACAACGCACTGCTCATCGTCGCCATCGCGCTGCTGTCGCAGCAAGGCTTCGCCCCCTGGTGGGCCCCACTGCTGAAGTTCGGCTTCATGGCGGCCTATGTCGTGCTGGCGCCCTGGGTGGGGCCGCTGGCAGACGCCTTCGCCAAGGGCCGCGTGATGGCCGCGATGAACGTCGTGAAGATGGGGGGTCTCGCGCTGCTGGCCTGCGGCCTGCACCCGGTCGCGGCCCTGGCCGTCGTCGGGCTGGGTGCAGCGGCCTATGCACCAGCCAAGTACGGCCTCATCACCGAGATGGCCGAACCCGAGGCGCTGGTGAAGGCCAACGGCTGGATAGAGATCAGCGTCGTGTCCGCGGCGCTTCTGGGCGCGGTGCTGGGAGGCGCCCTGGTCAGCCCGCAATGGCTGGGCTCGGAGCTGGCGGACTGGTGCGACCACCTGGACCTGCCGGCCGAGAAGCTGACCGGCTCGCTGGCCGCACTGCTGCTGATCTATGCGGTGAGCAGCGGGCTCAACGCCGGCATCCGCGACAGCGGGCTGCGCCAGCGCAGCGAGGCGCACGACCCGCTGACGCTGCTGCGCGAGTTCCGCGCGGCCAACCGCAGACTGTGGCGCGACCGCGAGGGCGGGCTGTCGCTCGCCGCGACGACGCTGTTCTGGGGCGTCGGCGCGACGCTGCAGTTCGCCGTGCTGCGCTGGGCGGGCGTGGCGCTGGAACTGCCCCTGAGCCAGGCGGCCTATCTGCAGGCGGCGGTGGCCGTGGGCGTCATCATCGGTGCAGCGGCGGCGGGGCGCTGGCTGGCCTTGCACCAGGCGCGGCGTGGGCTGTGGGCGGGCGTCGCGCTGGGCTTGCTGATGCCGGTCGTCGCCCAGGTCAGCGACGTCGCGCTGGCTGCCGTCGTGCTCGCCCTGGTCGGCGCCGTCGGCGGCGCCATGGTGGTGCCGCTGAACGCGCTGCTGCAGCACCGCGGCGCCTTGCTGCTGAGCGCGGGACGGTCGATTGCGGTGCAGGGCTTCAACGAGAACCTGAGCGTGCTGGCGATGCTGGCGGCCTATGCGGGGTGCGAAGCGGCGGGCGCGCCCATTGCGGTGACGCTGAGTGGGTTGGGGATGCTTGTGGCGGGGGCGATCACCACGCTGATCTGGACCGACGCGAGGCGGCGAAAAAGTTCCCCGCCGCCGTCGTAGGGCAAGCCCGGTTCAGGCCGATTGCCCTGCCCGGCGCTGACGAGTTCTCTGCAGATCAGGGCGAACTGACCAAGACGCCGGCCATGCGGGCCGCGCTGGCGCTACAGATCCCGCAGGCTGTCCTGGACTTGCATGCGCACTGGCTGCCCTACCGGCGCGAGAGTGCAGCGGACCGCACGCTGCAGACCTGCCGCGGGCTAGGCGCCCTCGCCTGTGGGCGCAGCGCTGGTACGCGCTTCAGCGCCTCTTCCTTGGTGACTGTCTTCTGGCAGGTCAGAAGACAGCCACCCGCCTTCGCGGGGCGGATTCCCGCGGCAGTGTGCCGAGCCGCAAAGGCTGTCGGCAAAGACTGACCGACCTCACGCCACCGGCTGCAACCCCTGCACCGCGAACCCCGGCTCGACCCGCCCAATCGCCCCTTCCAGGACGGACTCGAAGCGCGCAGTGATGTCGCCCCAGTCCAGCCGCCGCGCGGTCGCCCGGGCCGCGTCGGCGACGGCGTGGCGCAGTGCCGCATCCGAGGCCGCCACACGCGTCGCGGCGACGAAGTCGGCCTCCCGGCCCGCCCCCGCCAGCCAGCCATTCACGCCGCTGCGGATCAGCTCGCCGGCCGCCGCGCTCTCGAAGGCCACGACAGCGCAACCACTGGCCATGGCCTCTGTCGTCACATTTCCGAAGGTCTCGGTGAGGCTAGCGAACAGGAACAGGTCCAGCCCGGCGTAGTGCGCCGCCAGGTCGTCGCCGCTGCGTTGCCCGGCGAACACCGCGTCGGGCACCCGCGCAGCCAGCTCGGCGCGCATCGGCCCGTCACCGACGAGCACCAGCCGCGCGCGCGGCTGCACCGCCTTCACGGCCTCATACGCGGCCAGCACGACGCCGAGGTTCTTCTCCGGTGCAAGCCGGCCGACATAGCCCATCACGAGGTCGTCGGGTCCCGCGCCCCAACTCTCGCGCATCGCGGCGCTGCGTCGCGCCGGATCGAAGCGTTGCGCATCGACACCACGTCCCACCACCGTCAGCCGCTCGAAGCCGCGCTCGGCCAGCAGCACGCGCATCGCCTCGGTGGGCACCATGGTGGCGTCGCAGCGGTTATGAAACTTGCGTAGATAGCCCATGATGGGCTTGGACAGCAGGCCCAGGCGGTAATGCTTGCCGTAGGCGTGGAAGTTGGTGCGGTAGTCCGACGTGACGGGCAGCGAAAGGTGTTGCGCGGCCTGCAGGGCCGACCAGCCCAGCGGCCCTTCGGTGGCGATGTGAACCACGTCGGGGCGGCGCAGCGACCACAGCTTCACCAGCGCACGCTTGCTGGGCACGCCCATTCGCAGGTTGGGGTACAGCGGCACGGGCAGACCCTTGGTCAGCACCTCATCGACCTCGGGCCGGAGCGCGCCGGCCTGCACCGCCATCCGGGCCGGCTGGCGCGGGCGGATCAGCTGCACGTCGTGGTTGCGACGGTTCAGACCGTCGACGACGCGGGCCATGGACATCGCGACGCCGTTGACCTCGGGCGGATAGGTTTCCGTCACCACGGCAAGCCGGCGCGAGTGGCGCGGCGCGAGCAGGTCGTCGACCAGGATGTCGTCGGTGTCAGTTGCGGTGTTCATGCAGAGATGGTCACGACTGCGTGCAACAGAACGATGACAGCGGAGCCGTCACGCCGATTTCACGCAAGCACCCCACCATCCGCCCCGCTTGCCACCCAAACACAAGGACGGGACGTGAACGAGTTCTTCCAAACCCTGAAGATCCAGCGCTGGGACGACCACCGCTACTACCACCACAGCCGCATCAACCAGAGCCTGCACCTGATCAGCGCCTTGAGTTTCCTGGTGGCCTACGGCATGGTGTTCGTGAACCCTGCCTGGGCCGCGCTGCTGGCCTGGTGCGTGTCGATGACGACGCGCCAGGCCGGTCATTTCTTCTTCGAGCCGCGCGGCTACGACGAGGTCAACCAGGCCACCGACGAGCACAAGGAAGAGATCAAGGTGGGCTACAACATCCGCCGCAAGATCGTGCTGCTGGCGGTATGGGTCGCCCTGCCGGCCGTGCTGTGGCTGGCACCGTCGCTGGGCGGCCTGATCGAGCCGGCCGTGGGCCTGCAGGCCTATCTGGAGGACGTGGGCATGGCCTGGTTCTGCCTCGGTGTCGTGGGCCTGTTCTTCCGCGTCGGCCAGCTGTGGGCGACCCAGGGCGCGATGCAGGCCTTCGCCTGGATGACCAAGATCCTGACCGACCCGATCCACGACGTCTACCTGTACCACAAGGCACCGCTGTATCTGCTGCGCGGCGAGCTGATCGACCCCATGCACCACATCGGCGGCGAAGCCCGCTGAAGCTGTCGCCACCGCAGCGAGAAAGGGCCCGCGTCGCGGGCCCTTTCTGCGTGGCGCACGCGCATGGCGGGGCGAGCGCCGGACCGCTCCGGGGGCCGGATCACGGCGACGTGCTCGCCGCCCCCTGAGGACCGACCAGCCTTGCCCGCTTGCGGCAGGGCCGGGCTGGACGAGGACTCAAAACTTTCTGGCCAACATCTCGCGGAAGACGCCGCGGCGTATGGCCTTGGCGGTCAGCTCCGGCGCCGTCCACCACCAGCCGTCGGCGCGCATCTCATCGCAGGCGGCGACGAAGCGGTCCATGACCTCGGCAAACTCGGCGTCGCCGTAGTTGAGGCTGAAGATCAGCCGCCCCGTACCCACCCAGCTCAGCGCCAGGCCCTGCTTGCGCAGGTAGAACTGCAGCATCCAGTGGTAGCGGCCGGGCTGGTCGTACATCACCGTCCAGATCGTCGACAGGCTGGCCATGCGCACCGGCGCACCTGCCGCCTTGAGGCGGGCATTGAACTGCGCGCAGCGGGCATTCCAGCGCTCGTCCAGGCCGTCGTAGAGCGCCTGCACCTCGGGGCGCTCCATCCGCTTCAGGAAGGACGCCATCGCGGCGACGACGTAAGGATGGGCGTTGAACGTGCCACGGGCGAAGCAGATGTCGGCCGGGCGGTCCTCGCGGTAGCGAGTCATCAGCGCGCGGCTGCCGCACACCACACCCACCGGCAGGCCGCCACCCAGCGTCTTGCCGTAGGTAACGAGGTCGGCCTTGACTCCGAAGTATTCCTGCGCACCGCCGGGCGCGAGGCGGAAGCCGACGAAGACCTCGTCGAAGATCAGCACGATGCCGCGCGCGCTGCAGACCTCGCGCAGCTTCTGCAGCCATGCTGCGTAGGCCTCGCGGTCGTAGCCGGCGCGACGGCTGCCGTCGATCAGCGCGGAGTCACCAGGCGCGTTCGCGTTGGGGTGCAGGGCCTGCAGTGGGTTGACCAGCACGCAGGCAATGTCTCGGCGCGTGGCCAGCACCTTCAGCGAGCGCTCGGCCATGTCCTGCAGCGTGAAGGTGTCGCGCGGCGGCAGCGGGTTGCCGGGGCCGGGCTGCACGTCCTCCCACCAGCCGTGATAGGCGCCAGCGAAGCGCACCAGGCGCTTCTTCCTGGTGTGATAGCGCGCCAGCCGCACGGCCTGCATGACGGCCTCGGTGCCGGACATGTGGAAGCTGACCTCTTCCTGGCCGGAGATGGCCTTCAGCCGCGCGAGCACGTCCAGCACGCAGGGGTGGTATGCGCCCAGCACCGGACCCAGATCGCGCGTCGTCGCGACGGCCTCGTCGATGCAGGCCTTGTAGGCGTCATAGCCCAGCAGGTTGACACCGTACGAGCCTGTCAGGTCGTAGAAGCGGTTGCCGTCCAGATCCTCGACCTGTACGCCCTCGCTGTGCCGCAGGAAGGCGCCCACCTTCAGGTGCTCGCGCAGCACCGGGCTGAACTGGAAGGGCACGCGGTAGCGGCCAGTGAAGCGCAGGTCGGAGATCGTTTCGCGCGCCGCCTCTGTGGCGGCCAGCGTCTTGGCGAAGCGGGCGTCGAACTCAGCCCCCAGGCGCACCAGCGCGGCGCGGCGCTCGCTGGCGACGTCGGCCGGCGCACCGTCGGCGGCGAAGAACTGCGCATCGTCATAGGCATAGCCCGGCACCCAGCGCGCCAGCCGCTTGGCCATGCGCGAATGGCCGGCCAGTGAGCGGTGCTTGGCGCGCGACAGCTGCAGCCTCTGCCTGGCCGCGGGCAGGAGGGCCAGCACGCCGAGGGCCAGGGCCGAAAGGGTCAGGGATTCGTCCATCGGTTCTTCCGGAAATTCACGAAGGTTTCAGATGTAGCTGCGACGCTTGACAGCGGAATGAATGACAAAACCATGACCACCGCCCGGGGCCGCATCCAGCGCCTCTTCGCCCAGGAAGACTTGAACTTCCTGCTGACCAACCGCGTACCGCGCATTGCGCTGACGAAGGCGATGGGGCGCTTCTCGCGCATCGAAAGCCCGTGGCTGACGAGGCTGTCCATCGCCGTCTGGCGGCTGTTCACACCGCTGGATCTCAGCGAGGCCAGGCACCAGTCCTTCCGCTCGCTGAAGGACTGCTTCACGCGCGAGCTCAAGCCCGGCGCTCGGGTATTCGACGCCCGGCCCGACGTGGTGTGCAGCCCCAGTGACGGCATCGTCGGCGCCTGCGGCTCCGTGCAGCAGGGCCAGGTCTACCAGGCCAAGGGCTTCCCGTACTCGACGGCGGAACTGTTCGGCCCGACGCAGGACGCCAGCGCCTTCGAGGGCGGCCGATTCGTCACGCTGCGCCTCACGTCGGCGATGTACCACCGCTTCCACGCCCCGGCGGACGGTACGGTGGAGCACGTGACCTACCTCAGCGGCGACACCTGGAATGTGAATCCGGTGGCGCTGAAGCGCGTGGAGCGGCTGTTCTGCCGCAACGAGCGCGCCGTGGTGCGCATGACGCTGGCCAGCGGCCATGCGATCGCGCTGGTGCCGGTGGCGGCCATCCTGGTGGCCAGCATCCGCCTGCATTTCCTCGACGTGCTGCTGCACCTGGGCCGCCGCGGCGCCCATGAGATGCCATGCTCCGCGCCTCATCTCAAGGGCCAGGAGATGGGCTGGTTCGAGCATGGCTCCACCATCATCGTCTTCGTGCCACAGGGCTTCGAGCTGGCCGAGGGCATTGCGCCCGGCGCGCAGCTCCGCGCCGGCCAGGCGCTGCTCAGGCGGGTCGACTGACCCGGTCCGGCGCGGCGACCTTCGCGACGGCCGGCACCGGCAGGCCCACCGGCGCCGGTTTCGACTTGGGCGCCGGCAGCATGCCGGGCAGCGCAGCCTGGTCGCCACGGTCGATGATCTCCAGCCGGCCGTCGAAATGCTCAACCAGGGCCGTCAGGCTCTCCACCCAGTCGCCGTCGTTGCAGTACAGCACGCCGTCGATCTCGCGGATCTCGGCATGGTGGATATGGCCGCAGACGACGCCCTGCGCACCGCGCTTCTTCGCCTCGCGCGCGACGGCATTCTCGAATTCGTTGATGTAGCTGACCGCGCGCTTGACCTTGTGCTTCAAGTAGCGCGACAGGCTCCAGTACGGCAGGCCACATTTGGCGCGGATGCGGTTGAACCAGCGGTTGACCTTGAGCGTGAACTCGTAGGCCAGGTCGCCCGCAATAGCCAGCCAGCGCGCGCACTGGATGACGCCGTCGTACAGGTCGCCATGCGTGACCCACAGCCGCTTGCCGTCGGCTGTCACGTGGATGGCCTCTTCCATCACGTCCACGCCGCCGAAGTTGTGCATCAGGTATTTGCGCGCGAACTCGTCGTGGTTGCCGGGGATGAAGATGACGCGCGTGCCCTTGCGCGCCTTGCGCAGCAGCTTCTGCACCACGTCGTTGTGCGCCTGCGGCCAGTACCAGGAGCGCCGCAGCTGCCAGCCGTCGATGATGTCGCCGACGAGGTAGAGGGTCTCGCATTCCACGTCGCGCAGAAAGTCGAGCAGAGCCCGCGCCTGGCAACCGGGCGTGCCCAGGTGCAGGTCGGAGATCCAGACGGTGCGCACCGACAGCATGGGTGCGTCGGCGGCAGGGTCAACGGCAGCGGCGTTGGGGTCTTGCTTCGTCGGCATGGCGGGCATGCTGCCCGCCCGTCGTGACGCGGCCGTGAACGTCCGATCTGGCTAGCGCCGATAGGGGTCCGAGAAGCCAAGGCCTGCGAGGATCTCGGTCTCGCGAGCCTCCATGCACTCGGCCTCGTCGTCCACCTCGTGGTCGTAGCCCTGCGCGTGCAGCGTGCCGTGCACCAGCATGTGGGCGTAGTGGTCCAGCAACGGGATACCCATTTCGGCGGCCTCGCGCTCGACGACCTCGGCGCAGATGACCAGATCGGCGCCCACCACGGGCTCGTGGCTGTAGTCGAAGGTCAGCACATTGGTGGCGTAGTCCTTGCCGCGGTATTCGCTGTTCAGCGCGCGGCCCTCCTCGGCGCCGACGATGCGCACGGCGATCTCGCCGGGCAGTTCCAGCGCGGCGCGGATGAAGCGCGCCACCTTGTGACGCGGCAGCAGCGCGCGGTGGCGCGGGTCGGCGAATTGCAACGACAGGCTCAGTTCGGGTCGGGTGCTCATGCTTCGCGTCCTTCGCGCTTGGCGCGCGCCTCGTAGGCCTCGACGATGCGGGCCACCAGCGGATGGCGCACGACGTCCGCGCTGGTGAAGCGCGTCATCGCGATGCCCTTGACCTTGGCCAGCACGCGCTCGGCGTCGACAAGGCCTGACTGCACGCCACGCGGCAGGTCGATCTGGCTGGTGTCGCCGGTGACGACGCAGCGGCTGCCGAAACCGATGCGAGTCAGGAACATCTTCATCTGTTCTGGCGTCGTGTTCTGCGCCTCGTCGAGGATGACAAAGGCATGGTTGAGCGTGCGGCCGCGCATGAAGGCCAGCGGCGCGACCTCCAGTTGGCCCTTCTCGAAGGCCTTGGTGACGCGGTCGAAGCCGAGCAGGTCGTAGAGCGCGTCATAGAGCGGACGCAGATAGGGGTCGACCTTCTGCGTCAGGTCACCGGGCAGAAAACCCAGGCGCTCGCCGGCCTCGACGGCGGGACGGGTCAGGATGATGCGCTGCACGGTGGAGCGCTCCAGCGCGTCGACGGCGCAGGCGACGGCCAGGAAGGTCTTGCCGGTGCCCGCCGGCCCCAGGCCGAAGGTGATGTCGTGCGAGAGGATCTGCCGCAGGTACTGGTGCTGGCGTGGCGTGCGGGCCGACAGGTCGGCGCGCCGGGTGCGCAGCACCAGCGGGCCTTCCTCACCGGCCGGGGCTGCGGCGCCGCCCTCCCCCCGGGCCTCGACGAGGGCCAACTGCAGCGTTTCTGCCGGCAGCGGCCGGCGGGCGCGTTCGTAGAGGGCCTCGAGCAGGCTCCTGGCCCGCTCGGCCGCGGCCTTGGGGCCGTCAACGCGGAACTCGGCGTCGCGCCGGCTCAGCTTGACGCCGAGCGCGGCCTCGACCTCGCGCAGGTGAACGTCCAGGCTGCCGCAGACGCGGGCCAGGCGGGTGTTGTCGGCGGGTTCCAGGGCGAAGCGCAGGATCACGATGAGGCTAAAAAAGAGTGGACGCGGATTGTCGCCGCCTCCCGATCGCTGGTGCATTCCCCGGCCCGCAGGCGGCGGGCGCTCCCGCACAATGCCGCCCCATGACATCTTCGATCGCGCCGAGGGCCGCAATGGCTCGGCGCCCGCCCCCTTCTTTCCTGCTCGCCCTGGCCCTGCTCTGCCCCGTCGCGGCCCAGGCCCAGGCGCCGACCACGGGCCTGTACTGGGCGGCCACGCTGCACGCCTGGGTGGCCGCCATGCTGGCGCTGATGGCCACCGTCGTAGGCCTGGTCTCGGGCCTGCATCCCCGCGAGCGCCCGGCCAGCTTCCTCGTCGGCATGATGCTGAGCTGGGTCGTGTTGCGCGCCGCCGCCGCGCCGAGCGCGGCCGGCCTGAGGCCGTTGCTGATGACGCTGCTGGTGCTGTGCGGCGTGCAATACCTGCTGCGACAGATGAACTGGAAGCGTGGCTGGATAGACCATGCGCTGCTGATCCAATGCCTGGTCGTCCCCGCCAGCCTGCTGTGGACGGGCGGCCAGGTCGGCATCCTCGGTACGGTCTGGCATGCGGTACTGAGCCTGGAGCTGGTCGCCGCGATGGGCTGGGCGCTGTGGCTGCGCCGCCCGCAGGTCGGCGCCGACGAGGCCCAGCCGCGCGACTTCGGCCTGATGGCCGTGCTGCTGCTGCCGACCATGGCGGCCCTGGTCGCCGAGATGCTGCTGGCTGCCACCAGCGAATCGCTGTGGTGGACGGCCTCGCCGTGGCTGGGCCTGATGCTGCCCCTGCTGATGCTGGCCCTTGGCCTGCAACTCGTTAGCAGCGTCGCGCATGCCCGGGTCGACGCCGAGAAGCGGATCGCGGCCATCGAGCAGCGCACGGCGGAACGCATCGCCGAAGTCGAGCGCAGCCACGGCCAGCTCGCCGAGCAGAAGCTGGAGCAGGTCACCGAGCGCGAGCGCAAGCGCATCGCCGCCGACCTGCACGACGACCTGGGCGCCAAGCTGCTGACCATCGTGCACACCAGTGAGTCCGACCGCATCTCCACGCTGGCGCGCGAAGCGCTGGAGGAGATGCGGCTTTCGGTGCGCGGCCTGACCGGCAAGCCGGTGCACCTGATCGACGCGCTGGGCGACTGGCGCGCGGAGGTCGTGTCGCGACTGGGCCAGGCCAACATCCTGGCCGAATGGAAATCGCCCGCCGAGGACGTCGAGCACACGCTGCAGGCCCGCTCCTACGTGCAGACGACGCGCATCCTGCGCGAGTCGGTGAGCAACATCATCAAGCACAGCGGCGCGACGCATGCGACCATTTCCAGCGCCGTGCAGCAGGGCGATTTCATCCTGACCATCCAGGACAACGGCCAGGGCATCCCGTCCGAACTGGACGGCAGGCTGGACAGAGGCCATGGCATGGCGAGCATGAAATCACGCGCCAAGCAAATGCATGGCCAGTGCCTGGTTGAATCCGGCCCTGGCTGGGGTACTGTGATCCGTCTGACGATTCCGCTTTGACCGAGGCTCCCATGAACCACATCCTGCTGCTCGAAGACATCCCCGAGATCCGCGCCTGGCTGAAGGCACTGATCAAGCAGGTGTTCGCCAACGCCCAGATCACCGAATGCTCGCGGGTGCAGGACGCGTTGTCCCTCGTGAACGGACAACGCTTCACGCTGGCGCTGCTGGACCTGGGCCTGCCGGACGGCTCGGGTGTCGAGGTCATCGCTGCGCTGCGCGAGAAGCAGCCCGAAGTGCAGTCGGTCATCGTCACCATCCACGACGACGATGAGCACCTGTTCCCCGCGCTGCAGGCCGGCGCATTCGGCTATCTGCTCAAGGAGCAGTCGCGCGAGCTGCTCGTCGAGCAGTTGCAGCGCATGAGCCAGGGCGAGCCGCCGCTGTCGCCGTCCATCGCGCGCAAGGTCATCGCCTACTTCGCGGCCCAGGCCAAGCCCAGCTCGCAAGCCCTGCTGCACGAGGTGTCGCTGACCGACCGCGAAACCGAGGTGCTGCTGCGCGTGGCCAAGGGCTTCACGTTGCCGGAGATCGGCGTGCAGCTGGGCCTGTCGCGACACACCATCGCAGACTACGTGAAGCAGATCTACCGCAAGCTCAACGTGAGCTCGCGCGCGGAAGCCGCCCTGGAGGCGCAGCGCCTGGGTTTGTTCGGTCGCAACTGAGGCGGGGCCGGCCCGGATAATCCGGGAATGATTGGAAGACTCAGCGGCGTCATCGCCGAAAAGACACCGCCCCAGGTGCTGATCGACGTGGCCGGCGTCGGCTACGAGGTGGACGTGCCCATGAGCACGTTCTTCAACCTGGGCCCGCTCGGCGAACGCGCCGTGCTGCTGACCCACCTGACCGTGCGCGAGGACGCGCACCAGCTGTTCGGCTTCCTTACCCACGAGGAACGCGCCACCTTCCGCCAGCTCATCAAGATCAGCGGCGTCGGCCCCAGGATGGCGCTGGGTCTGCTGTCCGGCCTGTCCGTGTCCGAACTGGCCCAGGCCGTGTCGCGGCAGGAGGCCGGCCGGCTGACCAAGGTGCCGGGCATCGGCAAGAAGACGGCCGAGCGGCTGCTGCTGGAATTAAAGGGCAAGCTCGGCCCCGATCTCGCGCTGCCCGCCGCCGTCGCGAACGACGCCCAAGCCGACATCCTGCAGGCCCTGGTCGCGCTGGGCTACAGCGAGAAGGACGCCGCCGCCGCGCTGAAGGCGCTGCCCCCTGACGTGGGTGTCAGTGAAGGCATCAAGCTGGCGCTGAAGAAGTTGTCATGAGCATACAGACTGACGACTTCGCCCCTGCACCGCGCCTGGTCGGCGCCGCGCCTGAGTCGAGCCGCGAGGAGGCACTGGAGCGCGCGCTGCGGCCCAAGCTGCTGGACGACTACGTGGGCCAGGCCAAGGCCCGCGAGCAGTTGGAGATCTTCATCGGCGCCGCCCGCAAGCGCCGCGAGGCACTGGACCATGTACTGCTGTTCGGCCCGCCGGGCCTGGGCAAGACGACGCTGTCCCACATCATCGCAGCCGAGCTGGGCGTGAACCTGCGCCAGACCTCCGGCCCGGTGCTGGAGAAGCCCAAGGACCTCGCCGCCATCCTGACCGGCCTCGAGAAGAACGACGTCCTCTTCATCGACGAGATCCACCGCCTGAGCCCGGTCGTCGAGGAAATCCTCTACCCGGCGCTGGAGGACTACCAGATCGACATCATGATCGGCGAGGGCCCGGCGGCACGCTCGATCAAGCTGGACCTGCAACCCTTCACGCTTGTGGGTGCGACGACGCGCGCCGGCATGCTGACCAACCCGCTTCGCGATCGTTTCGGCATCGTCGCGCGGCTGGAGTTCTACACGCCGGCCGAGCTGCAACGCATCGTGGTGCGCTCCGCCGGCCTGCTGGGCGCCCCCATAGACGCCGACGGCGCGCTGGAGATCGCCCGGCGCTCGCGCGGCACGCCGCGCATCGCCAACCGGCTGCTGCGCCGCGTGCGCGACTATGCCGAGGTCAAGGGCGACGGCCACATCGTCGCCGGCATCGCCGACAAGGCGCTGGCGATGCTGGATGTCGACCCGCAGGGCTTCGACCTGATGGACCGCAAGTTTCTGGAAGCCGTCGTGCACCGCTTCGATGGCGGGCCGGTCGGGCTGGAAAACGTCGCGGCGGCCATCGGCGAGGAGGCCGGAACCATCGAGGACGTCATCGAGCCCTATCTGATCCAGCAGGGCTTCCTGCAGCGCACGCCGCGGGGGCGGGTCGCGACGCTGGCAGCCTACCGGCACCTGGGCCTCGCGCCGCCCGGCGCCAAGGGCGCGCCCGACCTGTTCGGGGAATGAAGCCGGCGCCCAGAGGCGCGGGCCCATCGGGATAGGGGGAGCCATTGTCGGTTCCGCCCCTTCCACACCACCGGGCATGCGGGTCCGCACCGGGCGGTTCGAGAGCTTGAGGTCATGAGAGCCGGGCGGGCCCAACCGGTCGAAGTAGCCAATGGTCAGCACCGTCTTGAGCAGACCGTCACTGTTTCGCCACCAACTCCGGCTGTTGCCCGCCATCCGCTTCGCTACGGTTCGCGCGGCGCCGCGGGCTTTGCGTTCCCGGTAGATCGTGCTTGCCCCCCATTGCCTGAGTTGGATGGCCCGCAGGCGATGGCGCAGCCATGCGTGCAGCCTTCGCCAGACTCCTGGGGTTTGCGCCATGCCGAAGTACGCCTTCCAGCCCAGTAGGTAGGGCCGCAGCCCCTGCACAACCTGCCCCATACTGCGTCCGCCTGAGCGCCTTGTGAGCTGCCGGAGGCTGACTTCCCGCTCCGACAGCGTCGTCACCCTTTCAGGCACAAGGCGGGATCTCCTCAGGTAGGAGCGCAACCCTTCATCGCACAGCCGCCGCATTCCCGCCGCTTCGCCTTGATCACGAGAGCTTCGCGGTCACGTGCCCGCTCGCCCTGCTCGACAGCGCCTTCCATGCGGTTCTTGTTCATCGGCTCGCGATTTACGCCCCACGCTTCCTCCCCACGCTCGGTCACCCTCACGCAGTTGCGTTTCGCTTCGTTCGTCGCGATCAAAAAAAAAGCGCCCCAACGGGGCGCTCTTCGTTTCCGATCCTGGGATCAGAAGTTGTGGCGGATGCCGGCGGCAAGCGACGAGAAGTCCGGAGCGCCGGTCTTCGTGTTGTCGTTGTAGTCGGTCCGGGTGTAGAAGCCGTAGACCTTGGTGCGCTTGCTCAGGTTGTAGTTGTAGCCCAGCGTGAACTGCTTGGCGCCACCCTTGCGGAACTCGGCATCGCTGCCGGCCTTGGTGCCGCCGACGTTGACGTGGAACTCCGACTGGCCCACCACGTACATCGCCGACACGCGGCCGATATCACGGGCGCGGAAACCGTCCACTTCCTCGCGCTGGTAGTAGCCGGTCACCAGGAAGGGGCCGAAGCCGTAGTCGGCTTCCAGGCCGTAGGCCTTGCGCTTGTTAGAAGCGGCGAACTTGTCGTTCTGCGCGTAGGTACCAGCGACGTGCAGGCCGGCGACTTCGTAGTTGACCGACAGGTCGTAGCCGCGCGGGCCAGTGCCCTCGCCAGCGCGGACGGAGCCGATGAAGTTGAAGCCGTTCATCGTCGGCGAGAAGTAGCCGAGCTTGTTGGTGCGGGCGCCGAAGCCGAAGCTCGAGAACAGGTTGTCCGACGACGTGCCGGTGTCGTGGTTGTGGTTGCTGGTGCGGTCAACGCTGGAGAAGTAGGAATCCGGGAACCAGCTGCCCAGGCGGATCGTACCGAAGCTGCCGCTCAGCTCGACGCTGGACTGACGATTCCAGAACGTGGTGCCACCCGTTGCGGCGCCGGTGTCCGACTCCAGGCCGTGCTCCAGATTGAAGCCAGCCTTCAGGCCGCCGCCGAGGTCCTCGGTGCCCTTGAAGCCAAGGCGCGAACCATTGTTCTGCATCACCGTCTTGCGGTCGGCCTGACCGATCTTCTGGTTTTCGACCGTGGTGTTCAGACGGCCCCACAGCGTGACGCTTTGGGCGAAAGCCGGAGCGGCGGAGATGGCGGCCAGAGCAGCGACAAGTGCAATCTTTTTCATTGTGTGCCTTTGCAGGTGTGGTTGCGGCGGGGTTGACAGCCCTGCCATGAAGGACAAGTGACAGGCAGTATAGGAGCGGCACTTGCCGCACCCCACGCAAGCGACGCGCGGATGCAACAGTCGCCCTAGGGGGCCTTGCCAGGCCTGAGTCCGCCTCAGGCCGCGATGTCGCTGACGCTCAGCCCGGCCAGATGGCGGTCGTCGTTCCAGCCGATCAGCGTGAAGCCACCCGGTGTCGCCAGCAGGCGGTTGATGGTGGCGTTACCGAGTTGCCAGCTGCGCGGCGCATCCAGCGCGATCCGGGTCGCGGCACGGTAGAGGCAGTCCAGCACGCCTCCATGGGCCACCAGCGCGATGCTGCAGCCCGGGTGGGCGGCAACGGCGCGGCGCGTGGCGTCCAGGCAGCGGGCACTGAAGGCGTTCAGGCTCTCGCCGCCGCCGACCGGGAAGTCGGGTTCGCGGCGCCGCCAGCGCGCCGCATCCTCGGGGTGACCCTGATCAATCTCCTGCCAGCTCAGGCCTTCGAAACGGCCGAACGAGCGCTCGCGCAGCGCGGTGTCCAGGTGGACGGGCAGGCCCTGTGCGTTGGCCAGGGCCTCGGCGGTCTGTCGGGCGCGACTGAGGTCGCTGGAATAGACGGCCGCCAGCGGCTCGTCGGCCAAGGCTTGGGCCAGGCGCTCGGCCTGGGCCAGGCCCAGCGCGCTGAGCGGGATGTCGGTATGGCCCTGAATGCGCGTGGCGCGGTTCCACGCGGTCTCGCCATGGCGGACCAGGATGAGTCGGGTCGCCTCTTCCAGCACTAGACACCCCAGACGACGTCGGTGTTCTCCTTGGCGCTGCGCTGCATCAGCTCGTGCAGCGGCCAGGCGCGCTGGCGCAGTGACACACCCTGGCGACGCGGCGGCGGCTCGCCGGCGGCCCTGGCGGCATCGACCGCGCGCTGGAACTGCGCCTCGTCGGCGGCGACGCCGGCCTCCAGCGCCTGCATCAGCGCCGGCAGGGTCGCGGCTTCGAGGATGCCCTGCTTTGCAGGCGAACGCCCCATCAGGCGCAGCACGGCATCGGCTGAGTCGGCCATCATGATGACGTCGGCGCCGGCCTTGGATTTGAAGCGGTAGAGCATGGCACGCATTGTGCGCGCCACGCGGCTCACCCGTTGACCAGCCCCAGCCAGCCGGACGCCGGCGCGTCCACGACATGGCGGCGCGGACGCACCCGCTGCTCGAACTCGTCAGGCCGCAGCGGCTTGGCAAACAGGAAGCCCTGGAACTCATGGCAGCCGGCCTGGGCCAGAAAGTCGCGTTGAGCCTCGGTCTCGACGCCTTCCGCGATGACCTGAAGGCCCAGTGCCCGGCCCATCTGCACGATGGCGTTGGCGATGCCGACGTCGCTGGCGTCGCCCGGCAGGCCTTGCACGAAGCTGCGGTCGATCTTGAGGCGCTGGATGGGGAAGCGCTTCAGATAGGCCAGCGAGGAATAGCCGGTGCCGAAGTCGTCGATAGACAGCGTGACGCCCAGCGATGCCAGCGCGCGCATGCGGCGCAGCCCCTCCTCGGCGTCGCCCAGCAGCACACCCTCGGTCAGCTCCAGCTCCAGCATGCTGGCCGGCAGCATGGCCTCCTGCAGCGCCTCGGCGACGGTCTCGACGAAGCCGGCCTGCTGGAACTGCAGGGCCGACACGTTGACGGCCACCGGCATGCGCAGGCCGCGGCTCAGCCAGTGGGCGGCCTGGGCCACCGCCTCGCGCAGCACCCAGTCGCCGATGGCGACGACGAAGCCGCTTTCCTCGGCCAGCGGGATGAACTCGGCCGGCGAGATGTCGCCGCGCTGCGGGTCGCGCCAGCGGATCAGCGCCTCGGCGCCGATGACGCGGTCGCTGCCCAGCTCGACCTGGGGCTGGTAGTGCAGCCGGAACCGCCCCTCGGCAAGCGCCTGGCGCATGTCGTGGTCCAGGCGCATGCGCGACAGCAGGTCGACTTCCTTGCGCGGCACGTGGAAGCGGAAGCCCGCGCGGCCACTTTCCTTGACCCAGTGCATGGCGCGTTCGGCGCTGGCCATCAGCTCGTCGGGCGTACCGCCGTCGCCGGGGTAGAGGGCGATGCCGCAGCTCGCGGTGACGGTAAAGCTCAGCGTGTCGAAGCTGAAGGGCTGGGCCAGCAGCTGCTGCACACGGCGGGCCGTGGCCTCGGCCTCGAACATCTGGGCGTTGTCTATGAGCAGCGCGAACTCGTCGCCGCCCAGCCGGGCCAGCGTGTCGTTCTCGCCGACGGCGCCGCGCAGCCGCTCGACGACATCGCGCAGCACGCGGTCGCCATAGCTGTGGCCCAACGTGTCGTTGATCTGCTTGAAGCGGTCCAGGTCCAGGTGCAGCAGCGCGAAGACGGGCGACGGCTCGCCGGTAGCGACGGCCGCGATCTGCTGCACGATGCGGTCGGCCAGCGCGCGGCGGTTGGGCGCACCAGTCAGCACGTCGGAACGGCCCAACTCCTCGATGCGCTGGTGGGCCGCCAGCTTCTCGCTGAGGTCGCGGAACGAGAACACGCGCCCCATGGGCTCGCCGCGGCTCATCTGAGGCAGCGACACCTGTTCCAGCACGCGGCCGTCGGCCAGGCGCAGCATGTCGCTGGAGCGCATCAGCGGCGCGTCCAGCAATGCCTCGATACGCAGCCGGTACTGCTCGCCGTCGCGCATCACGCGCTGCAGGCTCAGCCAGAGGCCGGCATCACCGGGCTCGTGCAACAAGCCGCCAGGCAGGCCCCAGAGCTTGGCGAAGCGGCGATTGAAGCTGCGCACGCGCCCGGCCAGGTCGACGACCAGGATGCCGTCGGCGGTGGATTCAAGCGTCGCGCGCAGCTCGGCCAGCAGCGTCTCGCGCTCGGCCTCGGCACGACGACGGCGCGTCTGGTCGTGCAGCAGCACCAGCCAGTAGCGGTCGCCGGCCGGCGTGTGGATGGGACTGATGCTGCGGCTGACCCAGCGCGGCTGGCCGTCGCTGTGCGTCAGGATGGTGTCGGAGCGGATGCGCGCGAAGGGGTCGCGCGCGGCACCCTGCCAGAAGGCCTCGTCCTCGAGCGAGCCGCACAGCGCCGCCGGCGGCTGGCCGAGGGCGCGCTCGGGCTTGAGGCCCAGCAGGCGCAGCGCCGCACGGTTGACGACGCTGACCGTCAGGCTCTCGCCGTCCACCAGCCAGGCCGGTTCGGGCAGGCCTTCCAGCACGGCGCCGATCACGGACGGCGTCTCGAAGACGCGATGCAAGGCAGCACTCGCCTCGCGGCCGGCGTTCACGCGGCCAACTCCCCTGGCCCGGTCATCGCGGCGTCGAAGAAGTAGGCGATGCGCGCCCGGGGGCTGAGGTAGTCCAGCGAGTGGCGCGGCAGGAACTGGGGCTTGAGGCTGCGCCGGATGCCGAGGTCGGGCATCTCTTCCAGGTTGAGGATGAGGGCCTCCTCCTTGGGCACCTTGACGTCATGGACCATGACGCGGGGCTTCAGCGGCCGCGCCGAGTTGACCGAAACGACCAGCGCGTAGCGATCGTCGGTCAATTGCACGGTGGAGCCCGGCGGGTAGACGCCCATCATGCGGATGAAGGCGTTCAGCATGGTCGCGTCGAAGCGGTTGCGGCCCTGGGCGAACATCAGCGACAGCGCCTCGTGCGGCGTCATCGCTTTGGAGCTGATCAGCGGATTGCACAGGCCGTCGAAGCGGTTCACCAGCGCAACGATGCGGGCGCCGGTGCTCATGCGGTCCATGTTGATGCGCTGCGGGAAGCCGCTGCCGTCGGCATGCTCGTGGTGCTGGGCAATGATGAGCAGCGGGCCGGGCGCCAGGCCCATGGCCTGGGCGATGGCCACGCCCTTGACGACATGCTGCTGATAGGCCTGGGTCTCCGCGGCCGTGAAGCTCTCGTCGCGGTGGCGCAGGCGGGCGGCGATCTCCAACTTGCCGACATCGTGCAGCAGGGAGCCGACACCGAGGTCCATCATCTCGTCACGCCCCAGGCCGAAGGCTCGGCCCAGCAGCAGCGCGATGATGCAGACGTTGAGCGCATGCGCGGTGGAGCGGTCTCCGGCCGTCTCGTTCAGCAGGCGCATGTTGAGATCACCCTCGACCAGCATCTTGTCGAGCAGGGCGGCGGTCAGGTTCTCTGCCTCGGCACGCGCCTGGTGGGGATCGGACACGACGTTGTCCATGACGCCGCGGAAACCATCGGCGGCTTCGCCGTACTGCGCTTCGCACAGGCGCAAGGCCTCGCGCTGCGACGCCAATGCGCGGCGATGGGCTTCGCGGGCCAGTTCCTCGGGCGTGGGCTGTGCCACCACGGCGGACTCGTCAGCGGTTTCGGCGGGCCCTGGAACGGCCTCGACGTCGGCTGCGGCCGCGTCGGTGGTGTTGCCCTGCAGCGCAAGGTCGCTCTTGGCCGGACTCCAGCGCACCTGCGTCAGGCCGAGGCGGCGCAGGATCAGCAGTTGATCGGTGGAGGCGATCTTGAAGCTCGACAGCGGGAAAGGGTGCGACATCCAGCCCAGGTCCAGATGAATGAACATCCCGACGGTCAACTGGCTGACATCGATGAGCGGATCGCTTGTTCTATCCTGCATTCGTTCAACACCCGTGTGCCCGGGCACCCCTCGACTCGACCCCGGCTTCGGCACCATGCCGAAATCCATGAGCCGGCCTCCTGCTATACGTCAAATCGGCCTGTTGCACCCGCGGCGGGCCGGGAAAAATCCCTGCTGCGGCGCAAGTGGGAGCTTAGCGCCTGATCGTGACCAAATTCTCGTGGCTTTGTCGGGGCAAACGCGAAGGAATGCATGACCTGACGCTCGCGCAGCGGGGTTGTACGCTCAAAAGCGACACCAGCCGGGCCGGCCGGCACCGCCGCCCCCCCGCCGAAAGGGGGTGTCAGCGCCGCGTGCGATGCCGGGCGACGAGGTCGCCATACCAGTGCGCGCTGTCCTTGAGCAGGCGCTGCTGCGTTGCGTAATCGACGTGGACGAGGCCGAAACGCTTGTCGTAGCCAGAGTTCCACTCGAAGTTGTCGAGCAGGCTCCAGTAGAAGTAGCCGCGCACGTCGGCACCCAGGCTCATGGCCGCAGCCAGGGCCTGCAGGTGGCTGGACAGATAGGCGATGCGCTCCGCGTCCGGCACCCGGCCATCGACGATGCGATCGGCATTGGCCATGCCGTTCTCGGTGATGAACATCGGCGGCGGGTTGTACTCGCGGGCCAGGCGCACCAAGTGCTGGGCGAAGACCTCGGGCACGATCTCCCAACCCATGTCGGTGAAGCCGCGCTTGCCCGGCCCCTTGACGGCCTTGCCGTCGGCGTCGAAGAGGCTGCGCGTGTAGAAGTTGATGCCAAGGAAGTCCAGCGGCTGGCGGATGCGCTCGAAGTCACCGACCTCGACCTGGGGCGCGTCGGCGCCGACGAACTCCAGCGCGTCGGCGGGATAGGCGCCACGGAAGATGGGATCCATGTACCAGCGCACATTCAGCCCGTCGTCGATACGAGCGGCGCGGCGCTCGGCCTCGGCCGGCGTGGCCGGGAAGGACGGCGTATGGTTGAGTACGATGCCCAGCCTGGCCTTGGTCACGGCACGCATCGCCGCGACAGCCTCGCCGTGAGACAGCATCAGGTGGTGGGCCACCTGCAGGCTCTCGGCGCGACTGGTGCGGCCGGGCGCGAACTGGCCGGTCTCATAGCCCAGCGTCGCCGTGCACCAGGGCTCGTTGTGCGTCGCGATGCTGGCCAGGCGGTCGCCGAAACGGCGCGCGATCTCGGCGGCGTAGTCGGCGAAGTGGCCCACGATGTCGCGCGACATCCAGCCACCGATGCTGTCGTCCAGGGCCTGCGGCAGGTCCCAGTGGTACAGCGTCGCATGCGGCTGCAGGCCGGCCTTGAGCAGCGTGTCGACAAGTCGATCGTAGAAGGCGAAGCCGGCCTCGTTCCAGGCGCCCTGGCCCAGTGGCTGCACGCGCGGCCAGGCAAAGCTGAAGCGGTAGCAGTCCAGGCCCAGCCCCCGCATCAGCTCCACGTCCTCGCGGAAGCGGTGGTAGTGATCGCAGGCGACGTCGATGTTGGAGCCGTCGTTGATGCGGCCCGGCTGGCGGCAGAAATGGTCCCAGATCGAGGCGCCCTTGCCGTCCTCGAAGGCGGCACCCTCGATCTGAGCCGCACTGGTGGCCACGCCCCAGAGGAAGTCGGCCGGAAAGGACTGGGCGAGCGTGGCGGGATCGATGCGTGCGGTATCGAGCAGATTCATGGCGTGCAGCTGAGCCGCGCAGCGCGGCAGCGGGTAACGGAGGGGAGCGGCGCAGACCGGGGTGGACCACCGCCCGACCTGCTTCGGGACTTCATGGTTGGTGAGATCGGCCCTCATCGGAGCCGACGGCCCGAAAATGCCGATCCAGGCTGCCCATCTTGCCCGACAATTGACAACGCTGTCAATATGCGCCGGCAACGGACGCAACTTCAAAGGGAGGCCGCGCGGGCCGCTAGCGCGCCCGTGTGGAGTCGCGCACCACGAGTTCGTGCGGCAGCACCTTGTGCAGCTCGACCTCATCGGCCGGACTGGCCATGTCGGGCCGCTGGACTGAGACCAGCATCTCGACGGCCGCCCGCGCCATCTCGGCGACGGGCTGGCGCACGGTGGTCAGCGGCGGCCAGACCAGGGCCGCAGTGGGCGAATCGTCGAAGCCGGCGACCGACAACTCGTTCGGCACGGCCAAGCCCAGGCGCTGTGCTGCGGCGAGCACGCCCAGGGCCATGTCGTCGTTGCTCGCGAACACAGCGGTCGGGCGCTGGCGGCGGCTCAGCAGCTGGTGCGCGGCGTCGCGGCCGCTCTCGAACGTGAAGGCACCGGGCCGGATCAGCTCGGGGTCGGGCTGCAGGCCATGGGCGCGCAGCGCATTGACGAAGCCCTGGTAGCGCAGCCCGCTGGCCGACTGGTCCGGCGGCCCCTTGATGAAGGCGACGCGCTGGTGGCCCAGGCTGAGCAGCAGGTTGGTGATCTCCTCGGCCGCATGCACGTCGTCCATGCGCACCGAGGGCACGCCGCGCAGGTCGCGCTCGGGCGACATCAGCACGCAGGGCGTGCCGCTCTCGCGCAGCGCCGCCAGCACCTCGGGGTTGTCGCACAGCGGCGGCGTCAGGATCATGCCGTCCGGCCGCAGCGCCAGCACCATGCGGTCAATCTGCTGGCGCAGGTCGGGCGCGTCGTTGTGCAGCGACTCGACGACGAGGTGATAGCCCAGCTCGCGGCATCGCAGCGTGGCGCCCTGCTGGACGCTGCCGACGAAGACCGCGCTGGGGTCGTAATAGAGCAGGCCGATCAGGAAGGATCGTCCGCCTGCGAGGCTGCGCGCCGACTGCTTGGGCCGGTAGCGCAGCGCCTCCACCACCTTGAGGACCTGATCCCGCGTGCTTTCATGCACACCGGGCTCATGGTTGAGCACGCGCGACACCGTCTTGATCGACACGCCCGCCTCGCGGGCGACGTCGACGATGGTGGGGCTGGCGCCGCGCGGGCTCATCACCACGAAGAATTACTTCTTCTTGGCCTTGGCGGCCGGCTTGGCGGCGGGCTTGGCAGCAGCCTTCTTGGCGGCGGCCTTGGGGTCCACGGCGGCCTTGAAGCCGGCGCCCGGGGCGAACTTGGGCAGCTTGGCGGCGGCGATCTTGATCTTCGCGCCGGTGCTGGGGTTCACGCCGTTGCGGGCAGCACGTGCGTGCTGCTTGAAGGAGCCGAAGCCCGGGATCGACACCGCACCACCCTTTTTGACGGTGGTGACGATGGCGTCCAGCAGGGTCTCGAGGACACGGCCGGCTTCGGCCTTGCTCAGCTCGTGCTTGGCGGCCAGGTGTTCGATCAGATCGGTCTTGTTCATGCGGGGGGTCTCGTCCAAAAACGCGCCCGAACGGCTCGGGCGGGCGCGATTGTGGCGCATACAGTCGCGGCAGAGTTCCGTAGCCATCGCCAATGCCCTCCCCTGTGCACTTTGCCGCGCTCCTCGATGCCTTGCCCCAGCAGGCCTGGCAAGCCGACGACCAGGGGCGCCTGCTGTGGATCAATGCGCGGCTGGCCGAGGCGCTGCACCACCCCGCGCTGCCGTCGCCGCTGGCCCGGTGGCTGCATGCCGACGACCGCGCGGCCTTCGATGCGCGCTGGGCCGAGGCCCAGCATGGCGGCCGCTTCGAGATGGAATACCGCCTGGGCGAGTGCTGGATGCTGGCCCAGGCCCAGCGCCTGCCGGGCTCGCCGCTGTGGCTGGGCACGCACACCGACATTGGCGCCCGCCGCGCGGCCGAGGCGCGGCTGCGCGATGCGGACGAGGTCTGGAAGCTGGCACTGGAATGCAGCGGCGACGGCGTCTGGGACTGGCATGTGCAGGCCGGCGTGGAGCATTTCTCCGAGCGCTATCTGCGCTTGCACGGCTTCGAGCCGGGCGACGTCGACGCGACACCGGAGGCCTTCGACGCACGCACCCACCCGGACGACCTCGCGCAGATGGAGCGCGACCGCGAGGCGCATTTCTCCGGCCGCGTGCCGCTGTACCGCAACGAGCACCGCGTGCTGGCCAAGGACGGCACGTGGAAATGGGTCCTCAGCCGCGGCATGGTCATCGCGCGCGACGCCGAGGGCCGGCCGCTGCGCATGGTGGGCACGCATACCGACATCACCGACCGCAAGCGCCAGGAGGCCCAGGTCTGGCAGCAAGCCCGCGTCGACGCCTTGACCGGCCTGCCCAACCGCCGCTCGCTGCGCGAGCGCATCGAGCGCGGCCTGGCCCTGCGGGCGATGCGCGGCGAGGAACTGGCCGTCATGTTCGTGGACCTCGACCATTTCAAGGAGGTCAACGACACGCTGGGGCACGACGTCGGAGACGCCCTGCTCGTGCAGGTGGCCGCTCGGCTGCAGGACTGCATGCCGCCCGGCGGCATAGTCGCGCGCATGGGCGGCGACGAGTTCACCGTGCTGCTGGCCGCGCGGGACGCGGCCGCGGCGGCCGAGCGCATCGGCCACGAACTGCTGGAGTCACTGTCAGCCGGCTTCGACATCGGCGGCGAACGCGTCTATGTCTCGGCCAGCATAGGCGTGAGCCTCTCTCCACGCGACGGGCTGGAGATCGAGGCCTTGTTCAAGCATGCCGATCAGGCGCTGTACGAGGCCAAGGGCGCCGGCCGCAATCGCATGAGCCTGTTCACGCCGGCCCTGCAGGCCGCCGCGCAGCGGCGCGCGCGCCTGGCGGCCGAACTCCGCAAGGCCTTGCCGCTGGGGCAGTTCAGCCTGGTCTACCAGCCCATCCTGTCACTGCGCACGCCCGCGGCGCCGCCACGCAAGGCCGAGGCCCTGCTGCGCTGGAGGCACCCGCATCTGGGCGACGTCAGCCCGGCGCAGTTCATCCCGGTGGCGGAGGCCAGCGGACTCATCGTCGACATCGGCGACTGGGTGTTTCGCGCGGCCGCGGCACAGGCGCAGGCTTGGCGCACGGCGGGGCATGGCGACTTTCAGATCAGCATCAACAAGTCGCCGGTGCAGTTCCTCAGCGAACGCAGCCACCGCGCCCAGCCGGACTGGATCACCCACCTGCGCGGCCTGGGGCTGCCGGGCGACGCGCTGGCGGTCGAGATCACCGAGGGCCTGCTGCTGGAGCGCGACGAAACGGTGGCCGCGCGGCTGAGGGCACTGCGGGCGGCAGGGCTGGCGATCTCGCTCGACGACTTCGGGACCGGGTACTCGTCGCTGAGCTACCTGCAGCATCACGAGATCGATGTGGTGAAGATAGACCGCAGCTTCGTGGCCGGGCTGCAAGACGGCGGCAAGGCACTGGCGCTGTGCCGGGCCATCGTGACGATGGCGCATGAGCTGGGGATGGAGGTCGTCGCGGAAGGAGTGGAGACCGAGGCGCAGATGCTGGCGCTGACGGCAATGGGCTGCGACTGGGGACAGGGGTGGTGGTTTGGGAAAGGTGTGCCTGCCGCCGAGTTTGAAGAGAGGTGGCTTGGCGCCACCTCTTGCTAAAGAGCCCATCGAAGGCCATTCAACGGGGACCCGGCCACACCCCGCGCCCCCCCGGCTCGCAGCACAGCTGCGAACCTGTCGAATCTTCTTCCGGGCAACAAAGCAAAAAGGCCAGCGCTTTCGCGCTGGCCTTTTTGCTTTGTTTGGTGCCCAGGAGAGGACTCGAACCTCCACGGAGTTACCCGCTAGTACCTGAAACTAGTGCGTCTACCAATTCCGCCACCTGGGCTTTCAGGGAGGCCGGACTATAGCCCAGTTTTTGACCTCCTCGAAGAAATTCGACTCAAACGTCGAATTTCACGCCCTGGGCCAAAGGCAGCTCGCTCGAATAGTTCACCGTGTTGGTGCTGCGACGCATGTAGGCCTTCCACGCATCCGACCCGCTCTCCCGGCCGCCGCCGGTCTCCTTCTCACCGCCGAAGGCGCCGCCGATCTCCGCACCGGATGTGCCGATGTTGACGTTGGCGATGCCGCAGTCACTGCCGACCGCGCTCATGAAGCGCTCGGCCTCGCGCAGGTCGGTTGTGAAGATCGCGCTGGACAAGCCTTGCGGCACGCCGTTCTGCAGCTCGATGGCCTCCTCCAGCGTCTTGTACTTCAGCGTGTAGAGGATGGGCGCGAAGGTCTCATGGCACACCACCTCGGTCTGGGCCGGCATGCGCACCAGCGCCGGCACGGCGTAGTAGGCCTCGGGGAAGCGCTCCTCGAGCGCGCGCTCGCCGCCGCTGACCTGACCGCCCTGCTGACGCGCCGCGTTGAGCGCGGACTGCATTGCATCGAAGGCCTGTGCGTCGATCAGCGGGCCGATCAGCGTGCCGGCCTCGACGGGCGAGCCTATGGGCAACTGCGCACGGGCGCGGTCCAGGCGCTCGACGAGGGCGTCATGGATGCTCTCGTGGGCAATGACGCGGCGCGTCGTCGTGCAGCGCTGGCCGGCCGTGCCGTAGGCGCCGAACAGGATGCCGCGCACGGCCAGGTCCAGGTCCGCGCTGGGTGTCACGATGATGGCGTTGTTGCCGCCCAGTTCCAAGAGGACTCGGCCGAAACGCGACGCCACGCGCGGGCCGACAGCGCGGCCCATGCGGGTGGAACCGGTGGCGGAGACCAGCGCCACACGCTTGTCATCCACCAGGGCCTCGCCCGCGTCGGCGCGGCCGATGACCAGCTCGGACAGGCCGTCCGGCGCGGCGTGGCCCGCGGCGCGGTAGGCAGCCAGCGCGCGCTCGAATAGCGCCTGCGTCGCCAGCGCCGTCAGCGGCGTCTTCTCGGACGGCTTCCAGACGCAGGCGTCGCCGCAGACCAGTGCCAGCGCCGAGTTCCAGGCCCACACGGCCACCGGGAAGTTGAAGGCCGAGATGATGCCGACGACGCCCAATGGCAACCACTGCTCCATCATGCGATGGCCGGGCCGCTCGCTGGCGATGGTCAGGCCATGCAGCTGGCGCGACAGGCCAACGGCGAACTCGCAGATGTCGATCATCTCCTGCACTTCGCCCAGGCCTTCGCTCGTGACCTTGCCGGCCTCGATGGAGACCAGCTCGGCGAGCTGGTCCTTGTGCGCGCGCAGCTCTTCACCAAACAGGCGTACCAGCTCGCCGCGCTTGGGTGCGGGAACCACCCGCCAGGCCTTGAAGGCCTCGTGCGCACGGCCCACAGCGGCCTTCATGTCTGCGCCACTGGCGCTGTGGAGTTGGGCGAGCACGCCGCCGTCTATGGGCGAGCGCACGATCAGGTCGCCGGCGGCCGGCAGGCTGACGCCCAGGGCGTCGAGAACGGAAAGGGACTGTTGCTTCATGGCCGGCATTCTTTACGAGATGGACTCCACCTGGCGGCTTTGTTGATACGCCGAGCCGAAACGGTTGGCAAGGAAGTCCGGCAGCTTGACCTCCTCCTGGCGGATGAAGCCCTGCTGCGGCAGCTTGCCCTCGCGGAACAGGTCCACCGCGGCGCAGATGCCGGCGGCCGTCGTGATCTGGATGGCGCTCAAGGGCTGGGCGCCATCGCGCGTCGCGAAGATCTTGCGCGCGAACACCTCCTGCAGCAGCACGCCGCTCTTCATGCCGGACACGGTCACGAACACCAGCACCACGTCCTGCATGGTGGCGGGCATGCTCCTGCGCATGATGCCCTTCAGGTTCTCCTGGTCGCGCTTCAGGCCCAGGTCGCCCAACAGGAACTGCATCAGATCGCGGTGGCCGGGGTAGCGGACCGTCTTGTAGTCCAGGTTGCGCACCTTGCCCGCCCAGGTCTCGCACAGTGTGCCCAAGCCGCCGGAGGTGTTGAAGGCTTCGTACTCGGTGCCGTCCAGGCTGAAATGCTCTAGGCCTTCCAGCGGCAGCGCGGCGATGGTCTCGCCCTCGTGGATGGCCTCGCAGGGGTGGCAGTACTCGTTGATGAGCCCGTCCACCGACCAGGTCAGGTTGTACTTCAACGCATTGGTCGGGAAGGCTGGCAGCGCGCCCACGCGCATCTGCACGTCGCGCACCGTGTCGAAGCCACTGGCCAGGTGGTGGGCCACGATACCGATGAAGCCCGGCGCCAGGCCACACTGCGGCATGAAGGCGGTCTTGGCGCCCTTGGCCATGGCCTTGATGGCCTTGGTGGCGGCCACGTCCTCGGTCAGGTCGAAGTAGTGGCAGCCGCATTCCAGCGCCAGCTCGGCGGCGGTGATGGCCAGGTGGTAGGGCAGCGCATTGACGACGGCGTCCTTGCCGCGCAGCTGGGCTGCCAGCGCGGCGCGGTTGTCGCTGTCGACCTCGGCCGTCGCGATGCCCTCGGCGGCCAGCGTCTTCAGATAGCCGGCGTTCTTGTCCAGCACGGTGACCTGGTAGTCGCCAGTGGCGTGCAGCAGGCGGGCGATGGTCTGGCCGATATGGCCAGCGCCGAGCAAGGCGATCTTCATGGGGGCTCCGTGGCCAAGGGTTGAACTGCGCCTCACTCTAGGCAGGGTCGGCGGCGAAATAAAGCACCGATCCGACGAAATCAATTGATTGATGGACGATTCGTCGCGATGATTCGCCGCTATGAATTATTCACGGGTAAACCCGAGCGCGGCGCCGGACGACCTCGACCGCCGCCTGATCCTGCTGCTACAGGCCAATGCACGCGAGAGCACGGCCCTGCTGGCGCGCAAGCTGGGCGTGGCGCGCACCACCGTCGTCGCGCGGCTGGCACGGCTGGAGGCCAGCGGCCGCATCGTGGGCTACACGGCGCGGCTGGGCGGCGACGAGGCCGGACGCAGCGTGCAGGCCTTCGTCGGCATCACCGTCAGCCCCAAGGCCGGGCGCGAGGTCGTCAAGCGCCTAGCAGAACTGCCGGAGCTGCGCCAGCTCGCCTCCGTCAGTGGTGAGTTCGATTACATGGCACTCCTGCGCGCCGACACTACGGCCCGGCTCGATGCGCTGCTCGACGAGATCGGCGACATCGACGGCGTGCTGCGCACCAACAGTTCGGTCGTGCTCGCACTGCGCGTCGACCGCCAGACCTGAACCCCACGGAGACCCACGATGACCTGGCTTGCTCTCGGCCTCGCCCTCTTCCTCGGCATCCACCTGACCCGCGCGCTGGCGCCGCAATGGCGCGAAGCGCAACTGGCCCGCCTGGGCGACAAGGGCTGGAAGGGGGTCTACACCCTCGTGTCCCTCATCGGCTTCGGGCTGATCCTGTGGGGCTTCTCGCGGGCACGACTGGAGCCCGTCGTGCTGTGGGCGCCCATCCGCGGCATGAACCACGCGACGGCAGCGCTGATGCTGGTCGCCATGGTCCTGCTGGCCGCGGCCTATATGCCGCGCAACCACCTCAAGGCCAAGCTGCAGCACCCGCTGACGCTGGCGGTCAAGACCTGGGCTTTCGCCCACCTGATCGCCAACAACACGCTGGCCGACCTGATGTTGTTCGGCAGCTTCCTGGTTTGGTCCATCCTGGTATTCCGCGCGGCGCGGCGCCGGCCCGCACCGGCGCTGGCGGCCCCCACGGTTGCAGGCACGGCCGCCACGGTCGTCGTCGGCATCGCGCTGTGGGCGGTCTTCGCGTTCTGGGCGCACGCGGCCTGGCTGGGCGTCGCGCCGCTGGGGCGGTGATGCGCCCCATCACGGCGGCGGATGAAGCCGCCTTCATCGCCGCCGCGCGGGTCAGCAGACAACTGCACCGGCCTTGGGTACAGCCCCCCTGCGACACCGAGGGCTTTGCCCGCCACCTCGCCCGCTTCGATGGCGAAGCCCATCACGGCTTCGTCCTGGAGGTGAAGGGTGAACTCGCCGGGGCGATCAACCTGACGAACATCGTCATGGGCGCCTTCCGCAGCGGCTACCTGGGTTACTACGCCTTCGCCGGCTTCGCGGGCCGCGGGCTGATGACGGCGGGCTTGAACGCCGTCGTGCAACATGCTTTCCAAGGCCTCGGACTGCACCGCGTCGAGGCCAACATCCAGCCGGGCAACGCAGCCTCCATCGCGCTGGTCCGGCGATGCGGCTTCCAGCTGGAGGGCTACTCGCCGCGCTACCTGAAGATCGGTGGCCGCTGGCGCGACCACGAGCGGTGGGCGCGGCTCAAACGCTGAAGCCCGTCGACCTTCAAGCTGGGAATCGGCCCCGCCCGCACGCTCGACGTCCACACGCTGGCCCCTGGAGGCCGACCTGAAGGCCTGCTGCCCACCTATCTGTAGGCCGACCACATCCTCAACCAGGGCAACGAGAGCGCCTGCACCGGCTTCGGGCCGGCCTGCATGACCACGACCTCTACTGCCTGCACCATCTCACCACGCCGCGCAGCCGCGCGCTGCCATGGATGGTCGGCCCGCGCATGTTCCACGCGCTGGCCAAGCTCTGCGACGAATGGCCCGGCCAGGACCACGAGGGCTCGTCCTGCCGTGACGCGATCCAGGGCTGACGCAAGCGTGGCTGTGCGCTTGCGCGCCCTGACCCTACCCCTCGACAGGAAAGGCAATGGCGTCTTCGCCCGCGCCGTCAGGGGCTGGGACGACAACGCTGGCGCTGGGCGTCCGCTACCGCGTCGACAAGCGCAGCGTGACCGATGGAGTCGCCGGACTATTGACGACTGCGCCATACTGCGCCGCCATGCACTCGCCCGTCTCGCCCACCTGGTGGTACGCCGGCATCGCCGCAGCGCTGATGCTCTCCGCGGCAGCCATCGCCACGCGCGGCGCGCAGCCGCGGGACGCGGTACCGGCGCCTCTGGCCCAGCCCGACCCGGCGATGCGCGAGCGCATCGGCGCCTTCGAGAGAGGCAGCACGCGAGAGCCCACCTCGATGATGGCGTTCAAACGACCGGACGGCCAAGTGTTCTATCTGGTCAACGCGCCCTGCTGCGACCATTTCAACTACCTCTACGACGCCGACGGCCGGCGCATCTGCGCGCCGACCGGAGGCTTTGGTGGCTCAGGCGACGGCCGCTGTCCCGCCTGGGTCGGCCCACTGCGGCAAGGCCTGCAGCGGAGCGCACACGCCTCGGGCAGGCCGATGACGGCACAGGGCTATTGAACCCGCGCCGACAATCCCGGCCATGAAATACCTGCACACCATGGTCCGCGTCCACGACCTGGACGCCTCGATGCGCTTCTACCGCGATGCCCTGGGCCTGACAGAGGTCAAGCGCTCCGAGCATGAGGCCGGCCGCTTCACGCTGGTCTACCTGGCCGCCCCCGGCGACGAGGACGCCCAGGTCGAGCTGACCTACAACTGGCCGGACGCCGACGGCAAGGTCGAGGTCTACACCGGTGGCCGCAATTTCGGCCACCTGGCCTATGCGGTGCCGGACATCTACGCCGCCTGCCGCAAGCTGATGGACCAGGGCGTGACCATCAACCGTCCGCCACGCGACGGCCGCATGGCCTTCGTGCGCTCGCCGGACGGCATCTCGATCGAGCTGCTGCAGGCCGGACCCGCGCTGGCACCGGCTGAGCCTTGGGTCTCCATGCCCAACACCGGGGCCTGGTGACCTACAGGGCCAGCGTGTCGGCCCAGATGTTCTCGGCCCAGCCGCGGGCATAGGCCGCCTCCTGGGCGCTCGCCGCGGGCGACACGCCGCCCGCGCCGGGCACCGCCTTCATCGTCTTCTCAACCGCGTCGTACTGGTGTACCGAAGCCACGTGCATGGCCTCGTCCGGCGCGACGAAGCTGTAGCAGGTGTTCATTACCAGCGGCGCCGGGTTCACGGCCTCGCCCTTCAGCAGTTGCAGCACGGCCGCCGCCGCGAGCTTGGCCTGCTGGTTGGCGAGGTGGGCGGACTTGGGCATGGCCGAGGCCGACAGGATGGCGTCACCCACCACATGCACGCCCGGTACGGCATGGGCCTGCATGGTCAGCCAATCGATGCCCACCCAGCGGCGGTTCACGTTGGCGAACTCGCGCACCAGATCGCCGGCACGCTGCGGCGGGATCAGGTTGAGCACGTCGGCCTTCACGTCCTCGAACTCGAAGCGCGCCGTGCCGTCGGCCAGCACCTGCTGCAGCTCGGCGTTCGGCCGGTACTCCAGCACGCCCGCATGCTGCTGCGCGAAGGCGCGCTCGAACAGCGCCTTCTTGCTCTGGATCTCGGGGTTGGCATCCAGGAGCAGCAGCTTGGCGCGCGGCCTGGCGCGACGCAGCCAGGCCGCGATCAGGCAGGCCCGTTCGTATGGTCCCGGCGGGCAGCGGTAGGGTGCCTTGGGGATGCTGATCAGCACCACGCCACCGTCGGGCAGGGCTTGGAGCTGGCGGCGCATCGACAGCGTCTGCGCGCCGGCCTTCCAGGCATGCACGGCACGACCGGTATCCAGCGCGGCGCTCAGGCCCGGCAGCTCGTCGAACATGAAATCGATGCCTGGCGCGACGACGAGCCGGTCCCAGCCCAGCGTGCTGCGGTCGGCCAGGCGGACGGTCTTCGCGACGGGGTCGATGGCGACGACCTCGCCGCGCACGCGCTTCACGCCCTGGGCCTGCAGGCCACCATAGCCTTGGCTGATGCTGGCCAGATCGCGCACGCCGGCGATGACGAGGTTGGACATCGGACAGGAGACGAAGCCCTCGTCGCGCTCCACCAACGTCACGTCGACCGCCGCGCCGCCCCAGAGCTTCAGATAGCGCGCCGCCGTCGCGCCGCCAAAGCCTCCGCCCACGACGATCACGCGGCCCGCGCAGGCACCTGTGGTGGCGCAGCCGGCCAACGCGAGGCCGCCCGCCGCGATCAGTTGGCGCCGCGCGATCATGGCCGGGCCTGCGCGACAGGGAGTGAACCGAAATAGGACGCGACGAGACGCAGTTGCTCCTCGCTGTAGCCCTTGACGATCTGCGGCATCACGGTGCCGGGCCGGGCGCCGCTGCGGTAGGCGGCCAGCAGCGCCAGCAGGCGCTCTGCCTGCATGCCGGCCAGCGGCGCCATCGTGCCGCCACGCGGACGGCCGTCCGTGCCATGGCAGTTCGCGCAGCTGGCCGCGAGGCTACGGCCGGCGTTCGGGTCCTGTGCCAGCGCCGGGGCGCACAGCAGCAGCAAGAACCAGGCTTTCATCACAACCCCTTTCAGAGCTTGTGCGAGCGGTCTCCGCGTTCAAAGCCCAGCGCGTCGAAGGGCATGCTCTGCGGCGCGAAGGCGATCACCTTGAACAGCTCGCCCATCTCGTGCTCGGCCAGCAGACGGTGCGCCATCGCGCGTTCGTTCAGCGACGCGCCGGCCAGCAGATCGGCGATGCCGCAGTTGAGCAGGAAATTTGCCTGGCTGGTATAGCCCAGCACGACCAGGCCGGCATCCTGGCCGGCCAGCGCGGTGCCGGTGAAGTTGACATGGGCCGTGATGTCCTTGTCGCCCACGGCGACCAGCGGGTCGGCATCGGCCTGGTGGGCCTGATGGCACATCAGCGTGCCACCACGGCGCTGCGGGTGGTAGTACTCGGCCTCTGGGAAACCATAGTCGATGAAGAAGGCCGCGCCGCGCCTGAGGGTGCGGGCCAACGTCGCGATGAAGGCGTCGCCTTGGCGGTGGATCTCGGTGACGGTGCCGGGCACGAAGCCAGTCTCCAGCGGCGGCCGCAACGGACTGTCGCGGTCCTCGAAGGCAAAGCCCTCACCCTGGGCCGACACGACGCCGCGCTCGCGCCAGGTCCGGCCGTCGAAGGCGATGAGTTGCACCGGCATCGCGTCCAGCACCTCGTTGCCGATGACGACGGCCTCCAGCGCGGATGGCAGCGCGTCCAGCCAGTCGATGCGGTCGCCCCAGTGGGCCAGCCGCTCGCGCTGGCGCTCGCGCAGGTCGGCGGACAGCTCGACGATGCGGTAGCGCGCCAGACCCGCATCCAACGCGTCCAGCTCGGCGATCAGCTGGGCCGCCAGTGCGCCCGAGCCGGCGCCGAACTCGATGACGTCGCGGCAACCGCTGGCGTCCATGGCCTGGGCCAGCTGGCGCGCAAGCGCGCGACCGAACAGCGGCGACATCTCCGGCGCCGTGACGAAGTCCGAGCCCCCTGCGGGCATCTGGCCGAACTTGCGCCGGCCGCCGGCGTAGTAGCCCAAGCCCGGCTCGTACAGCGCCAGGCTCATGAAGCGGTCGAACGGCAGCCAGCCGCCGGCCGCGGCGATCTCGGCGTGAATCTTCTGCATCAATGTCATCGCGCCTTCACCCAGGCCTCGAACTCGGCCGCCGGCATGGGCGCACCGACCAGCTCGCCCTGGAACTGCTGGCAGCCCCAGCCAGCCAGCAACTGCCACTGCGCAGCGCTGCGCACGCCCTCGGCCGTGACGGTGAGCCCCAGGCCCACGGCCATCTGCACGATGGCCCGCGTGATGGCCTGGGCGCCGACGTCGTCTGGCAGGCGGGCGACGAAGCTCTGGTCGATCTTGAGCTTGTCCAGCGGCAGCTCTGTCAGATGGGCCAGCGAGGTGTAGCCGGTGCCGAAGTCGTCCACCGATACGGTGAGGCCCAGCGCGCGCAGTTGCGTCAGCGTAGCCGGCGCATGCTCGATGTCGTCGATCAGCATGCGCTCCGTCAGCTCCAGCTCCAGCCACTGGCCACGGGCGCCGGTCTCCGCGAGCAGGCGCTCCACCGTGTCGGCAAAGCCCTCGAGGTGGAACTGCATGCGCGACAGGTTGACGGCGATGCGCATGGGCCCATGGCCGCTGGCCAGGCCCTTCTCGCGCCAGCGCCGCGCCGTCGTGGCCGCCTCGCGCAGCACCCATTCGCCCAACGACAGCATCAGCCGGTGGCGCTCGGCCACAAAGATGAAGCTGTCGGGCGACAGCAGGCCACGCTGCGGATGGCGCCAGCGCAACAGCGCCTCGGCACCGGAGAGCTGGCCCGTCGTCGCGTCGACCTGGGGCTGGAAGAACAGCTCGAACTCGTTGCGCGTCAGCCCCTGCGCCAGCTCGGCCTCCAGCACAAGGTCGGCATAGGCCGTCTCGGCCAGCGCTGGCTCGAAGAACTGGTAGGTCGCGCGTCCTCGTGCCTTCGCACGGTACATGGCCGTGTCGGCGTGCTGGATGAGCTCGTCGGCCTGGCGGCCGTCGTCGGGGTAGACGGCCACGCCGATGGACGGCGTGACGGACAGCGCGCGGCCGTCAGCCTTGACCGGGACCTCGACGACGGACAGCAGCGCCTCCAGCACGACGACGATGTCGGCGCGGCTGGCCAGGTCGGTCAGCAGCACGACGAACTCGTCCCCGCCGAAGCGGCCAACCAGGTCGCTGCCGCGCAGCGCACCGACCAGTCGCTCGGACACCGTCGTCAGCACCTGGTCGCCCTCGAGATGACCCAAGGAATCGTTGACGCGCTTGAAGTTGTCCAGGTCGACGAAGAGCAGCGCCAGCATCTCGCCCCGGCGCTCGGCGCGGCGCATCAGCAGCGTCATGCGGTCCATGAAGGCAGCTCGATTGAGCAGGCCGGTCAGCCCGTCGTGGTGCGCCAGGTGCTGGATCCGCGCTTCGTTGGCGAGGCGGTCGCGGATGTCGCGCACTACCGCCATGCGGAGCTTCTCGCCGTCCAGCTCCACGGTGCGCATGATCAGCTCTACGGGGATGCGCGAGCCGTCGCGGTGCTTGATGACCGTCTCATAGCGCAGCTCCTGGTTCTGCTGCATGACCTCGCGCACCTTGGGCAGCTCGTCGTCGGTCACGAAGGCCAGCACATGCTGGCCGATCAGCTCCTCGGCGGACCACCCCGTCAGCGCGCACAGCGGCGGGTTCACGTCCGTCATGCGGCCGTCGCGGTGGAACAGGATGCCCTCCACCGTCGCCTGCATGAACTTGTCGAGCCGGGCCTCGGACTCGCGCAGCAGTCGCTCGGAGCGGCGGTGGCGAGTGATGTCGTAGACCAGCACCCAGCTGCCCAGCAGCACGCCAGCATCGTCGAACTGCGGGATCAGGTGAATCTCGTGGAAGGAGACCCCGCCGTCGGGCCGCCGCAGCTCGCGCTCGTAGACCACCGTCTTGTGGTCGCGCACCAGCGCGTCGACCGACAGCCGCACCTGCTCGTAGGCGGCGCTGCCGACGATCTCGCTGAAATGCTTGCCGACGATGGAGTCCTGCGTGAGGCCGAAGGCCTCGGCATAGCCTCGATTGGCGAACAGGCAGCGGTGGTCCGTGGCGCCATACAGCGCGATCCACGCGGGCACATGGTCCGCAAGCATGCGAAAGCGCGCCGCGTCCAGCGCCTGGCGTTCGAATTCGAGGGCGGTGAGCGCGTTCACGAGGCTTGCATCGTCCGGCGGGCCAGACACAGATCGTCCCAGGCGCCGGCTTTGTCGGCTGGCGAACGCAAAAGATACGCCGGATGGAAGCTGACCACCACGGGCAGGTCGCGCCAGCGATGCACCCGGCCGCGCAGCCGGCCCAGCGGCTCGGCCAGGCCGGTCAGCCGGCGCGCCGCCTGCAGGCCCAGGGCCAGCACGAGGCGGGGCCGCAGCAGCTCGACCTGGGCGGCCAGCGCGGCCTCGCAGGCGTCAAGTTCGGGCGGCAGCGGCGCGCGGCCGCGCGGCGGGCGGCACTTGACGATGGGGGTCACGAAGGCGCTCGCCGCATCGCCCGTGCGGGGCTGGCCGGCGGCCAGCAGCATGCGGTCCAGCAGACGTCCGCTGTCACTCAAGGGATTGCCTCCCATGGCCTCGCCGCCGGCGTCATCGGCCTCGTCCGGCGGGTCCGTCACGACCAGCCATTGCACTTGTTCCAGCGCGCCCTGGCCGAAGACGGCATTGCGCCGCTGCTCGCACAGACCGCAGGCGCGGCAGCCGGACACGGCCTCGCGCAGCGCCGGCAGGTCCAGGCCCGAGAAGCCGGCCGCAGCGGCGGGCGCCGCCACGCGCACGATGGCCGGTGGCGGTGCGGCGACGGCGACGGCGATGCGTTCGGGTTCGGGTTCGGTCTGAGCAAGCTCGACGGCCTCCACCGCGACCGGCGCGGCGGCGGGCAGGCGAAAACCCATCTCGGCCAGCATGGCCCGCTGGCGCGCGTCCCAGCTCATACCGCCACCGCCAGACTCATCAGGATCGCGTCCTCGCGTGCCCCCTGCGGCACCGGGTAGTAGGCGCGCCGCCGGCCCACCTCGGCGAAGCCGTAGCGCAGGTAGACCTCGCGCGCGCGCGCATTGCCGACACGCACTTCCAGCCACAACTGCGGCAGGCCGCGATGGCGGCATTCGGCCACCAGGCGGTCCAGCATGACGACGGCCAGGCCGTGCCCCTGCCAGGCCGGCACGACAGTGATGTTGAGCAGGTGCATCTCGTCCACGCCCGGCATGGCGACCCAGTAGCCCAGCAGCTCGGCGCGCGGCCCGCGCAGCACCTCGGCCGGATAGTCGGCCACCAGCGAGTCGACGAAATTGCCATGCGTCCACGGCACGGGGTAGGCCTGGTACTCGACGGCGATGACCTCGGTCAGGTCGGGCACCCGCATCGCCGCGGCCTCGAAGGGCGGCGGGCTGCGCAGCGGCAGTGCGCTCATAACCGCCGCTCTCGCTCGGCCGTGGTCAGCGCGACCTTGTCGCGCACATAGACCGGCAAGGCCTCGGCCGCATCGCGCGCCTCACCCCGCTGCCAGGCGGCCAGGGCCAGGGCCCCCAGCGCCGCGGCGCGCGAGCGAGCCCGGGGCCAGGCGCGCGGCAGCGGACCCAGGGGCTCGGCGTACTCGGCCAGCGCCGAGCCGGCGGCGGCGGCCGGCACGCCCCAATGGGCGGCCAGCGCCTCTGGGCGGTAGAGGGCCGGCGGCTCGACGACCGTCCAGGCCTCGTCGACCCAGCGGTAGCGGGCCGCGTAGATCTCACCGATGCGCGCGTCCATGGCCACCCAGATATCGTCGCCGGCGCCCTGGGCTCGCGCGTCCTCGGCGACCAGCATCAGGCTGTCGATAGCCAACACCGGCTTGCCCAGGCCGAAGGCCAGTCCCTGGGCCACGGCACATGCGGTGCGCAGGCCCGTGAAGGCGCCGGGGCCCTGGCCGAAGGCGACGGCGTCCAGGTCCGCCAGGTCCAGGCCGGCGCCGGCCAGCAAGGCCTTGACCTCGGGCAGCATGCGCGCCGAGGCCTGGGCACCGCCCGCGGCCTCGAAAACCCGGGTCTGCCCCGGCGTCACGAGGGCCAGGGCCATCATGTCGGTAGAGCTGTCAAGAGCCAGGAGAGAGGGCATTGAGGCAGTGTAACTTTGGGGGTCGACGGCCCGCCGGATACGGAACCGCTGGCGACGGGGCCATTGCGCCGCGCGGACGGCCATTCATGCCCCCCGATCCGCCATCCGCCCGCACGCCGTGCCGCGGCGCGCGGAGCAGCGCAACATGCCGGCCATGGACATCCGGCGCAGCATCCGCAACCACCGCGGCTTCCTCCTGTTCCTGCTCAGCTTCGCGCTGTTCCGCACGGCGGTGGCCGACTGGAACCCCATCCCGTCAGGCTCCATGCGGCCTACCCTGCTGGAAGGCGACGTGGTCCTCGTCAACCGCCTGGCCTACGACCTCAAGCTGCCGCTGACCGACATCTTGCTGCTGCCATTGGGCGAGCCGCGGCGCGGCGACGTCGTCACGCTGAGTTCACCGGTCGACGGCACCCGCCTCATCAAGCGCATCGTGGGCCTACCGGGCGACCGCGTCGGCATCCGCGGCGACGTGCTGATGCTGAACGGCCGACCGCTGGCCTACGGCGACGGCCATACCCGGGGCGAGACCGTTACTCCAGGCTGGATCGTCGAAGCGTGGCGCGCCACCGAGGACCTCGGCGGCCGACCGCATGCCGTGCAGTTCCTGCCCGCGCTGCGGACCAGGCGCGACTTCGCCGAGATCACCGTGCCGGCGGGCCGATACTTCCTGCTGGGCGACAACCGCGACAACAGCGAGGACTCGCGCTTCATCGGCACCGTGCCGCGCGAGCGGCTGATCGGTCGCGCCCACCATGTGCTGGTATCGGCCGACTGGCTGGGTGAGGACGGCTGGCGCCTGGCGCCTCGCTTCGGACGCTGGGCCATGGCGATACGCTAAGGCTATATGGTGCCGTCGCGCTCTGACCAGCGGAAGCCGTAGACAGGCCGCACGACGTCGTTGACGATCTCCATCGCGGCGCGTGGCCCTGGGCGAATGCGGCGTTGGTCAGCGAGGTCGCGCCGCGTCCGAGTTAGCGATCGCGATGCGGCCCAAGCGCTGGCGCCCGACAACCCAGGACGCATCCTCGGCGTCGTACAACTCATTGGCGCCGCCGCATAGCCATGCGCCCAGCGGCAGACGTTGATGTCGGCGATGTCGCGCGCCGCATCGAAGCCGCTGCCGCCAAGCATGCGGTTGAGCTGGGCGCGGACGTCGCGCTCAAGCGTCTCGAAGGACAGGGCCTGCAGCGCCGCGCTGTCCAAGCCGCGCAGGCCCTGGCGCGCCGGCGGCGCGCTGGCATCGCCGGGCGACGGTTCGGCCGTGTGCGCACTGCCGGCCACCGACGGCGCCGCCGCCGCACCGGCCGCCTGGGCCATGCCGTCGAGGAGTCCCGGCGCGAGATCGGGCGGTCCATGCCCAAGGTGCGATCGTCGGCACTGCGGTGCTGGCTCATGCTCCCTTCCCGGTGATGGCGACTGCGCAGTCGTGCGCCAGGCTCTGCTCATTCCTCCCAGCGGAAACGCCAGATCGCGACCGCCGTGAACAGTGCACTAAAGCCCAGCAGGACGGCACTGGGCAGCAACGCCGCGGCGAAGGGCTGGCCGCGCCAGGTCATCGCGTCCAGTGCATCGACGGCCCAACGCGTGGGTACCGCCAGCGACAGCGTCTGCAACCATTCCGGGAAGATGAAGGCCGGCACCCAGGCACCTCCCAGCATGACCATCAGCAGCGTGGCCAGGATGGCCAGGCCGCGCGTGGCCTCAGGCGTGCGCCCCAGCGCGGCCACCAGCAGGCCGAAGCTGGCCGTCAGCAGCGAGAAGCAGGCCAGCACCAGCGCGAAACCCGCCGGGCTGCCCTGCACGCGCACGCCAAAGGCGACGATGGCGACGGCGTAGATGATGGCGAAGACGATGAGCGAGATCAGTGCACTGGCCGCGACGCGGCTGCCCAGCAGTTGGCTGCGCGACAGCGGCGCCGCGCGCAGCCGCTTCCACAACCCCAGGCGGCGCATCAGCAGCAGACCAAGCGCCAGCTCGACGCCGCTCATCAGGATGAACTGCACGCCCATGCCGGCAAAGGAATGGGCGTAGCTGTTGTAGGCCACCGGTGCGGCGTTGCTGCCGGACTGCAGCGCCTCGATCTCTCGGGTGGTGTAGGGCAGGGAAAGGCCGGCTTGAGGCACGGACGCCGCGGAGGCCGCCGCGTCGGCATGCTGCACCTTGCCAATGGCGTCGAACATCTTCACGAGGTCGTCGCGATGGCCGGCGAGCAGGCCGGTCGCGTCGCGCACCTGCCGCTGCATCTTCTCCAGCCCTGCCGTGCTGAAGGTGGCACGGCTGACCTCCTGCATCAGCGTCTGCGCCAGCAGCCCACGCACGACGGCCAGCGCACTGGTCTGCGAGGGGTCGTAGTGCAGCGTGATCTCGGGCTTGGCGCCGCCGAACATCGCGCCGCCCGCGCGCTCGCCAAGGCCCCGGGGCAACACCGTCACGGCGCGCAGCTTGCCGGCGCGCACCTGGGCCAGCGCGTCGGCCTCGTCGGTGACCAGGGTCTTCAACGAAGGCTCGGCCCGCAGTGCCGCGACCACGCTACGGGTCAGCGGGCTGTCGTCCAGGTCGACGACAGCGATGGGGATGCCGGCCATCTTGCTGCCGCTGCCGAACAGGCTGCCGAAGAAGGCGGCGATGAGGATGGGCGCGACGATGCTCATCAGCACCGCGCGGCGGTTGGAGAAGTGCAGCTTGATCTCTGCACGAACGAGGGCGATGAGGGCTTGCATCTTGTCAGTCCCTGAGCTGGCGGCCGGTGAGGTGAAGGAAGACGTCTTCCAGCGTGGCGCGTGCCGACGCCAGGCCACGCACCCGGATACCGCGCGCGACCAGCGCGGCGAGCAGCGGGCCGGTGTCGCGGCCGACGTCGGCCACGCTGGCGTCCAGCCGCTGGCCCACGCGTTTCACACCGGCCAGGCCGGCGAGCGCCGCTTCGTCGGGCTCACTGGCGAGCTCGACATGCAGCGTCTGCGCGGCCGGCAGCAGCGCGTAGAGCTGGGCCTGGGTGCCGCTGGCAACGACGCGACCGTGGTCGACGATGACGATGCGGTCGGCCAGGCGTTCGGCTTCCTCCATGTAGTGCGTCGTGTAGATCAACGCCTTGCCAGTCGCCTTGAGCCGTTCCAGGTTGTCGAAGATGGCGTTGCGGCTCTGCGGGTCGACGCCCGCCGTGGGCTCGTCCAGCAGGAGGACCTCGGGGTCATGGATCAGCGCGCAGGCGATGTTCAGGCGCCGCTTCATGCCGCCGGAGAACGTGGACGGCCTGTCCTTGGCCCGGTCTGACAGGCCCACCATGGCCAGCACCTCGTCGGCGCGGTTCCGGATCAGCGCGGGCGGCATGCCGTAGAGAGCGCCGAACAGCTCCAGGTTCATGCGCGCCGGAAGCTCCTCGTAGAGCGCGATGTCCTGCGGCACCAGGCCGATGCGGCGCTTGTAGCCGGCTTCGTCGGAAGCCAGGCTGACGCCACCGGACAGCGTCACGCTGCCGGCGTCGGGCGGGGTCAGCCCGCAGATCATGCCCACAGTTGTCGACTTGCCGGCACCGTTGGGGCCCAGCAGGCCCAACACCTCGCCGGGGCGCAGCGTGAGGCTCACCTCCTGCACGGCCACCCTGTCCCCGTAGGCCTTGCGCAGGCCTCGGGCCACCAGCACCTCGTTCGTCATGCCGCCATCTCCTGAATCGAGCTGGCGCGCATGCTAGGTGGCAACCGGTCATCCTCGTCGGCCTTGCGACGAATCGACAGCACGGCGCGCCAACGGCAATACTGACGCCATGAAAGCACGCATAGGCATCATCGGCACCGGCTGGGTTGGCACCAGCGTGGCCTTCTCCACGCTGCTCGCCGGCCACGCCGGCGAGCTCTGGCTGCACGACCAGCGCGGCGACGTCGCCGAGGGGGAGGCCATGGACCTGGCCGACGGCGCAGCCTTCTACCCACGCTGCGCGGTGCGCGCCGTGGCGCTGGAGCAGATGCGCGAGGCCGACATCGTCGTGCTCGCCGCGGGCCGCAACGGCCGCCCCGACGAGAGCCGGCTGGACCTGCTGCGCGACAACGCACGCATTGCCGCCGGCATCGGCCGGACGCTGGCGGGCTCGAATGCCATCGTCATCGTCGTGACCAACCCGGTCGACGTGCTGACCCGCGTCGTCGCCGAGGCCAGCGGACTGCCACCCGAGCGCGTCATCGGCACCGGCACGTTGCTGGACACGGCGCGACTGCGCGAGCGCCTGGCCGGACGGCTGGGGCTGTCCACCCAGTCCATCCACGCCCTGGTCGTCGGCGAGCATGGCGACTCGTCGGTGATGCTGTGGTCCAGCACGCGCGTCGGTGGCGTGGCGCTGCGCGACTGGCCCGGCTGGCAGGCCGAGGGCGAGGCACTGCTGGCCGGCCAGGTGCGGCGCGCGGCCTATGAAGTCATCCGGCGCAAGGGCGCCACCAACCACGCCATCGGCCTGGTGACAGCCGAGCTGATCGGCTGCATCGTCAACGACGAGCGCCGGCTGCTGCCAGTCAGCCGCGTGCAACCCGGCGGGGTCGCGCTGTCGCTGCCGGCGCTGGTGGGCGCGGACGGCGCGCTGCGCGGCGTCGAGCCGGCCATGGACATTGCCGAACGCGCGGCGCTGAATGCGTCGGCGACGCTGCTGGCGCGCGCTTACGAGTCGCTGGGCAGTTGATCGGTAGGCGCTCACCCCCTCGCTTGAGGGGCGCGCGGCGCGGCGACTTGAATCGCTCGACGTCCCCGCCTACGGTCAATGCGTCGAATTCCGACAGCTCAAGGAGATGTA
This sequence comes from Roseateles sp., assembly GCF_019237615.1. Lineage (GTDB taxonomy): Bacteria > Pseudomonadota > Gammaproteobacteria > Burkholderiales > Burkholderiaceae_C > Pelomonas. The sequence continues at coordinate 58,237 of NZ_JAFAGT010000067.1, forward strand.
ATGGATGCCTCCCTCCCTACGGGGACTGAGCTTGGAGCACAGGGATGAACAGCGTGGCTGTTCGTGGGAAGGCCGTTGTCGCAGGGACAAGGTGGACCCTCGAATGGATACGGCATCAAAGTGCCCAGGGCGTGATA
>NZ_JAFAGT010000002.1 GCF_019237615.1 Roseateles sp.
GCCCCGCCCTCGACGAATTGCGACGGCTGGTCGAGGATGGGCCCAAAGCCGCCTGCCGTCATGTAGGCCCAGGCCAGCAGCGCGAGGCAGATGACGATCTTGATCGGCGCCGTATAGGTTTCCAGCCAGCGGATGGATTCGATGCCATGCAGCACGAAGTAGAGCTGGAGGGCCCAGAAGACCAGGAAACAGGTCAACTGGCTGAGGCTGGCGCCGAGCCAGGTGATCGGCGTGTCGGCTGGGGCATGCCCAAGCGCCGTGGTGACCAGGCTGAGGATCATCAGGCCGCCGAACCAGCTTTGGATGCCGTACCAGCCGCAGGCCACCAGCGCCCGCAGCAGCGCCGGCAGTCGCGCGCCGCGCGTGCCGAAGGAGGCGCGCGCCAGCACCGCATAAGGGATGCCGTACTTGGCGCCCGCGTGACCGATCAAGAGCATGGGCACCAGCACGATGAGGTTGCCCAGGAACACCGTGCCCACGGCCTGGCTCCAGCTCATGCCCGACTCGATGAGGCTGGCCGCCAGCGTGTAGGCCGGGATGCACATGACCATGCCCACCCACAGCGCGGCGAAGTGCCACCAGCGCCACGTTCGCTGGGCAGCCGTCGTCGGGATCAGATCGGGGTTGCTCAGCGTGGGATCGGTCATGGTGCTTCCGTTCTAGTCAGGTGTTCTGAGGGAAAGCGAACTGCGGGCCCTTCGGCGTGCTGTCTGGCCAGCGCTGCATGACGGCCTTGTGCTTGGTATAGAAGCGCACCGCCTCGGGGCCGTAGGCGTGGTGGTCGCCGAACAGGCTGCGCTTCCAGCCGCCGAAGCTGTTGAAGGCCATGGGCACCGGCAGCGGCACGTTGATGCCCACCATGCCCACCTGGATGTGGTGCGCGAACTCGCGTGCAACATGGCCGTCGCGGGTGAAGATGGCCACGCCGTTGGCGTACTCGTTGGCCTCGATGAGTGCGATGGCTGCGGCCAGGTCCGGCACGCGCACGATGCACAGCACGGGGCCGAAGATCTCCTCTGTGTAGCAGCTCATGTCGGCGCCGACGCCGTCCAGGATGGTGCCGCCGACGAAGAAGCCGTCTTCGTGGCCCGCGACCTTGTAGCTGCGGCCGTCCACGACCGCCTTCGCACCGGCCGCTATGCCTTCGCCGATCAGCTTCTCGACACGCTGCTGGGACGCCCGCGTGATCAGCGGGCCCATCTCGGCGCCGGCCTGGTGGCCTTCGCCAATCTTCAGCGCGCGGACTTTGGGGGCCAGCGCCGCGACCAGCTTGTCGCCAACGTCGCCCACCGCGACGGCCACCGATATGGCCATGCAGCGCTCGCCGGCCGAGCCATAGGCTGCGCCCATCAGCGCGTCGACGGCGCCGTCCAGGTCGGCGTCGGGCATGACCACCATGTGGTTCTTCGCGCCGCCCAGTGCCTGCACGCGCTTGCCATGGGCGCAACCGACCTTGTAGATGTGCTCGGCCACCGGCGTGGAGCCGACGAAGCTGACGGCCGCGATGCCGGGGTGGGCCAGGATGGCGTCCACGATGTCCTTGTCACCCTGGATGACGCTGAACACGCCGTCCGGCAGGCCGGCCTCCTTCAGCCAGCGCGCCATCAGCAGCGAGGCCGACGGGTCACGCTCGCTGGGCTTGAGGATGAAGGCGTTGCCGCAGCCGATGGCGATGGGGTACATCCACATCGGCACCATGGCGGGGAAGTTGAACGGCGTGATGCCGGCCACCACGCCCAGCGGCTGGCGCATGCTCCAGGCGTCCATGCCGCGGGCGATCTGCTCGGTGTACTCGCCCTTCAACAGTTGCGGCATGGCGGTGGCGAACTCGACGACCTCGATGCCGCGCGCCACCTCGCCCAGTGCGTCGGGTAGCGTCTTGCCATGCTCGCGTACCAGGGCGTCGGCGAGTTCCTCGCGGCGCTCCTGCAGCAGGGTCAGGAACTTGAACAGCACGCGGGCGCGGGCCAGCGGCGGCACCTGCGCCCAGACCTTGGCGGCTTGCGTAGCGGAAGCCACGGCGGCGTCCAGGTCGGCCGCGCTGCCCAGCAGCAGCTGGCCTTGCACGGCACCGGTGGCGGGGTTGTGGATGTCTTGCTGGCGCGTGCCGGTGCCGCGCGTGACGGCACCGGCGATCCAGTGCCCGACTTCGTAGTGACTCATCGCTCTTCCTTCAGGCGCAGCTCTGGCGCATCGGATTGTTCGGATGCGTGGTCCAGTTGGCGTAGGAGCCATCGATGACGCGGCCGGTGCGCGCATCGGTCTCGCCCGGCTGGAGGGCACGCATCGTGATGGTGCCAGGGACGGGGCAGATCGACACGCACAAGTTGCAGCCGACGCACTCGGCCTCGTTGACGTGGAAGTGGCGTTTGCCGTCCTTGGTGGCCCAGATGGCCTGGTGGGAGGTGTCTTCGCAGACCACATGGCAGCGGCCGCACTGGATGCAGCTCCCTTGGTCGATGACGGCCTTGTCGACGTGGTTCAGGTTGAGCTGGTTCCAGTTCTTCACGGTGGGCACGGCGCGGCCCTGGAAATCCGCCAGGCTGGCGTAGCCCTTCTCGTCCATGAAGTTGGACAGGCCCGAGCACATGTCCTGCACGATCTTGAAGCCGTAGACCATGGCGGCCGTGCAGACCTGTACCGTGCCGCAGCCCATGGCGATGAACTCCGCCGCGTCGCGCCAGGTCGTGATGCCGCCTATGCCCGAGATGGGCAGGCCGGCCGTGGTGGCGTCGCGCGCGATCTCCGCCACCATGTTCAGCGCGATCGGCTTGACGGCCTGGCCGCAGTAGCCGCCGTGCGAGCCCAGGCCGTCGGTGGATGGGCTCATGACCATGCGGTCCAGGTCCACGCCCATCACCGAGTTGATGGTGTTGATCAGGCTGACCGCGTCCGCGCCGCCGGCCTTGGCGGCGCGTGCGGGGTAGCGCACGTCGGTGATGTTGGGCGTCAGCTTGACGATGACGGGCAGCCGGGTGTGCTGCTTGCACCATTCGGTGACCTGCTGGATGTATTCCGGCACCTGGCCCACGGCCGAGCCCATGCCGCGCTCGCTCATGCCGTGCGGGCAGCCGAAGTTCAGCTCCACGCCATCGGCGCCGGTGTCTGCCACGCGGGCCAGGATGGCCTTCCAGCTCTGCTCGTTCACCGGCACCATCAGCGAGACGATCATGGCCCGGTCCGGGAAGTCGCGCTTCACGCGGCGGATCTCGTCGAGATTGGTCTGCAACGGCCGGTCGGAGATCAGCTCGATGTTGTTGAAGCCGATGACGCGGCGGTCCTGGCTCCACAGCGTCGCGTAGCGCGGGCCATTGACGTTGACGACCGGCGGGTCCTCGCCCAGCGTCTTCCAGACCACGCCGCCCCAGCCCGCCTCGAAGGCGCGGCGCACGTTGACCTCCTTGTCGGTCGGCGGCGCAGATGCGAGCCAGAAGGGGTTGGGGCTCTTGATACCCAGGAAATCGGTGCTCAGGTCAGCCATGGGCGGCCTCCTTGTCGAGGTGACGGGCGGTGGTGAGCCCCAGGGCGCGGTCGATGGAGATGGCGGCGCGCTTGCCGTGTTCCACGGCTTCCACGGTCAGGTCGCGCCCGCCGGCGCGGCAGTCGCCGCCGGCCCAGACGCGGGCCAGGCTGGTCTGGCCATCGGCGTCGGTCTTGATGCGGCCCGACTGCAACTCGATGGCGGTGCCGGCCGGCGTGGCGTCGCAGGTCTGGCCGATGGCGCGCAGCACCATGTCGGCCTCCAGCATGAACTGCTCGCCGGTGTCCACCAGCCGGCCGCCCTCGAGCTGGGTCGCCGCGAAGCGCATGCCGCGCAGCCGGCCGCCCTCGGCCTCGACCGCCAGCGGACGCGCCCAGCAGCGGATGCTCACGCCATGCGTCTGTGCCCAATGCTGCTCATGCGTGGAGGCCGACAGGCCGTCCGGCCCGCGGCGGTAGACCATGGTCACCTGCTCTGCGCCCAACAGCCTGCTCTGCACGGCCGCGTCCACCGCAGTCATGCCGCCGCCGATGACGACGACCTTGCGGCCCACGGCCACGTTCTCGGGCCTGCTCTGGCGCAGTTCGGCGATGAAGTCCACCGCGTCGCGCAGGCCCGGCAACTCGGGCTCGGCGATGCCCAGCGCGTTGACGCCGGCCAGGCCCAGGCCAAGGAAGACGGCGTCGTACCCTTCCAGCAGGCCATCCAGCGTGATGTCGCGGCCGAGCCGGCAGTTCAGCCTCGGCGTGATGCCTCCGATGCTCAGCAGCCAGGCGATCTCGCGCTGCGCAAAGTCGCCGGCGACCTTGTAGGTGGCTAGGCCGTACTCGTTGAGGCCGCCTAGCTTGGGAGCCGCGTCGAACAGCGTCACCTCATGGCCTCGCCACGCCAGGCCATGAGCAGCCGCCAGCCCCGCCGGCCCGGCGCCGACGACGGCGACACGCCGGCCGCTAGGCTGCGCCCGCTCGAACAGCGGCCTGGCTCCGGGATTGGCGAAGTGAGCCTCTACCGCGAAGCGTTGGAGCAGGCCGATCTCCACCGGCTTGCTCTCGTGGCTGTGGCGCACGCAAGACTGCTCGCACAGCACCTCGGTGGGGCAGACGCGTGCGCACATGCCGCCCAGCGGGTTGGCTGTCAGGATGGCCTCGGCCGCGCCGCGCAGGTTGTCCTGCGCGATGCGCTGGATGAAGCTGGGGATGTCGATGCCGGTGGGACAGGCCGTCTGGCAGGGGGCGTCGTGGCAGTAGTAGCAACGCTCGGCCTCGATCAGTGCCTGACTGCGACTCAGTGGCGCATGGGCATCCCCAAAGTTGCGGGCATAGTCGTCGGGTGCGAGCCGGCCTGATGTCAAATCTGCAAGGTCCACGGGAGTCTCCCAGGCGAAAACAGGCAAACATTACTACTCAGTAAAACTTGACCGAAGCGTAAAAACCCGCAGCCTCGGTTTGGTGCACCCATTCAAAATGCAGTTATGACTGACATTGCCCCCATGACGCGTACGCCGCGCGCCGCCACGCTGCGCAAGCAGGAGGCCATCCTTGTCGAGGCCGAGCGCCAGTTTGCGCGCTTCGGCTTCGAGGGGGTCAGCCTGGACAGCATTGCCGCGGTGCTGGACCTGTCGCGCCAGAACCTGCTCTACCACTGGCCCAGCAAGGAAGACCTCTATCGCGCCGTGCTGGACAGCGTGATGGGCGAATGGATGGCCAACATGAGCGCCATCGCCGAGGCCCATGAGCCGGAGGAGGCCATCCAGACCTATGTCGCCGTCAAGCTACGCTTCAGCCGCGAGCGGCCCAGCGGCAATGCGGTCTTCACGCGCGAGATCATGGCCGGCGCGCCGCGCTACCAGGACGTTCTGAAGGCACAGGTCATGCCGCTGCTGCACGCAGACGTCGAGCGCTTCGAGCGCTGGGCGGCCGAGGGGCGCATCCAGCGCGTGGACTTCACGCACCTGATGTTCCTGCTCTGGTCGTCCACCCAGGCCTATGCCGACCTGGCGCCGCAGTTCGCCCTCTACATGGACAAGCCGGGCCTGGAGGATGCCGACTTCGAGGCCGCGCGCGAGCTGATCACCGGGCTGATCTGGCGCAGCTTGCAGGTCTGAGGCCCCTCGCCCAGCTGCCGGGCTGCGGATCGCCCGGCCTCGGCCGCGAGGGGAAGGCAAGGACCGCCGCAGCGTGAACGAGATTCAGCGCCAGCCGGCGTCGCGCGCAGCCCTTTCTTGTTCTGCATTCAGCGCTTCGCCCGCCATCGCGGAGTCCACGGCGGCCAGCACCGACGCCGGCAGGCCGCTGGCGGCCTGGCGCATGACGCCGCTGGCCGCGACGTCCGCCGCCGCCACCTGCTGCAGCGCCCAGGCGCCATCGGCCTCGCGGCATGCCAGGCCGGCCGACCCGCCGGTCGTGAAGGTGCGGCACCAGCGACCATCCCTGGCCCTGAAGCTGAGCTGCACGGCCACCGGAGCGCTGCCGGGCGCGCTCGCCAGCTGTCGCTCCAGCGCATGGGCGACAGCGCCCGTGGCGACCAGGCGGCCCGAGTTGCCGCCACCGGGCGGCGCCAGCCGCGTGCCGATCAGCGTGCCCAGCAGCAGCGTCGCAGCCATGCCACCCAGGGTGACCCAGGCCGGCATGCCGCGGCGCTGCGCGCGCGCGGCGCCCAGGTTCACGACCTGCGCGGCCGGCGCGGGCTCGGCGACCAGCGCCTGGAGCCGCTGCGGCACGGGCTCGTCCAACATCCCGCCGAAGGCGGCGGCCATGCGCCGACGTTCGGCCTTCAGCAACTCGTCGTCGTTCTGCGGGCTCATGGCCATTCCCCCAGCAATGCTTGCAAGGCCTCGCGGGCGCGGGCGAGGCGACTGGTGACGGTGCCCACCGGCAGGCCCAGCGTCTCGGCCGCTTCCTGGTAGCTCTGGCCTTCGATGAGCACCAGCCCCACGATGCTGCGGTGCTCGTCGCTCAGGCGCGCCACGGCCTTGCGCACGAGGATGGCGTCGAGCTGCGAGCCAGTCGCGGCGCCGTCGCCCACATCGACGCCGGCCTCCTCGGGCAGCAAGGTCTGGCCGCGTCGCTCGCGGGCGCGCAGTTCGTCGATCCAGGCGTTTTGCATGATGCGAAACATCCAGCTGTCCAGACGCGTGCCGGGCGTCCACCGGTCGGTGTGCGTCAGCGCCTTCTCGATGGCGACCTGCACCAGGTCGTCGGCGTCCTCGCGCGAGTGCGCGAGCGTGCGGCCGAAGCGGCGCAGCCGCGGCAGCAGCGCGGCGATCTCCTGGCGAAGCGAGGGCAGCGAATCGGGCATCGATGCAGGGACAACGAAGGGCGCGCGGATTTTCTTCCCTGCGGCGCTCGTTATCCTCCTAGAAACACCATGAAAGTCTGCTTCACCTTGCTCCTTGGCGCCGCGCTGGGCCTGCCCGCCCAGGCCCAGCTTCGCCTGCCGGCGCTGCCGGGCGTATCGCGGCTGCCCGGCGTCGTGGACCGCATGCCGCCATTGCCGGACCTGGTGGCGTCGACGGCGCGGCTGGCCGAGCAGCGGGTGGCGAGCGTACGCGAGCTGCTTTTGCGGCACCGTGACCTGGTCGAGCCCGATCCCGCCGGCGAGCCCATGCGTCGCGGCGAGCTGGTGCTGGTCTCGCCTGGCGACGCGGTGCTGGCCGCGGCGTCGAGCCTCGGCCTCGTGAAGCTGCGCGACGAGGACTGGCCCGAACTGGGCCTGCGCGAGGTCGTGCTGCGCGTGCCCGCGGGCCTGGACACGGCCGAAGCGTTGACCCGGCTGCACGCGGCCCAGCCCGAGCTGCAGGCGGATTTCAATCATCTCTACACGCTCGCTGGCGACGTGGCCTCGGGCCCCGCGGCCGGCGTCGGCCCGCCACGCGGCGGCTTGCGTGTGGGCCTGGTCGACGGCGGCGTGGACCGCCGCCACATGGCGCTGCGCCAAGCCGGCGGCGCCAGCTTCGGCTGCGAGGGACGCGCGCTGCCGAGCGAGCACGGAACGGCGGTCGCCTCATTGCTGGTGGGGCGGGAGCGCGGCTTTGCCGGTGCGGCCCCCAAGGCCGAGCTCTTCGCCGCCGACGTCTATTGCGACCGGCCGGACGGCGGCTCGGCCGAGGACGTCGTGCGCGCGCTGGCCTGGATGGCGCGCGAGCGCGTGGCCGTCGTCAATGTCAGCCTGGTCGGGCCGGCCAACCGGTTGCTGGAACGGGGCGTCGCGGCCCTCGTGGGGCGCGGCCACCTGCTTGTCGCCGCCGTCGGCAACGACGGGCCGGCGGCGCCGCCGCTGTACCCGGCGGCCTATGCCGGCGTCGTCGGCGTGACCGGCGTGAATCCCTCGCGCCGCGTGCTGCCCGAGGCGGCGCAGGGGCCGCAGGTACTGCTGGCCGCGCCGGGCGCGGACATGGCCGTGGCGCGCAGCGGCGGCGGCTACGGCGTGGCACGCGGCACCTCCTTCGCGGCGCCGCTCGTGGCGGGGCTGTTGGCGGCCGAGCTGCGCGAGCCCGACCCGGCCGCCGCGTCGGCCGCCATCGAGCGCGTCGCCGCCAAGGCCGTCGACCTCGGCGCCCCGGGGCGCGATCCGGTCTACGGCCGTGGCCTCGTCGCCGAGGCGTTGCGCGTCGTGCCGGAGCAGCTGCAGGCGCGCCAGCAGCGCTGATGCAAAGCGTTACATCGCCGCGGGAAGGAAGTCGTGGCGGGGCACGTTGTGATCAATGACAGGGCCGGGTGGGCCGGCCCTTCGAACACAGTGGAGTCCCTCATGTCTGCAACCCGTCATACACCCGTTCTTCGTGTCTTGCTGGGCGGCGCCGCGCTGGCGGCCGGCCTGCTCGCTTCCAGCGCCCACGCCGGCCTGCTGGGCGGCGGTCTCACCGGCGGGATGGCCGGCGGCCTGTCGCCGCGCCAGCTCGACATCGGCGGCCACGCCAGCGGCAACGCCACGCGCCCGGACGGCTCGCTGATCCGCAACACGGTCGACAAGACGCGCGGTCAGGCCGGCGAACTGAAGCAGAACGCGGCTGACAAGGGGGCCGAGATCAGGGGCGCGGGCCAGGGTCTGGCAGCATCCCAGGGCGGCGCCACGGCCGGCGGCTCGGGCAGCGCGGAGGGGGCCCTCGGCGGCCAGGCCAATGGCGTCGCCGGCAGCCTGGGCGGGCAGGGCAGCGGCATGCAGAGCGGCCCTGCGAGTCACGGCGATGGCGCGGCGACGGCCCCCGCTCCGGCCACGCCCGCGGCGCCTGCCGCCCCGGCGGGGATGGGTACCGGTGCCGCCAAGCCCGTGGGCGGCGATGCCGGCGCGCAGGCGGCCGGTCGCCACGCGCAGGCTGGCGGCAAGGCCTCGGCCCAGGCCTCGCGCGCCGACCGCTCGGTGTCGGCGGATGCAGCGGCCCGGGGCGACGTGCAGCGCTGAGACGGTCCGAGGGCAGGTGGCTGGGCGGCCACTGAAGCCGGGATTGACCGCCGACGAAGGGCCGGCTGCGTAGAATTCCTCCCTCATCCGAGGAGCGCTGCGAGGGCTGGAGCCTGCGCAAGGCCTCTTCATGGTGCCCACAAGGCATCCCAGGGCCGCGATCTAGGCGCGGCACGCCGCCTGCACCGATGTGCGGGCAAGTGGCGCAGCAATGCATGCGGTCCCGGGATGCCTTGCCCTAGGGTTGCCCAGCAAAGCCAGTGACTGCGGCGTTGCAAATCCTTGCCGGGCGTGCAGCCCGGCCGCGGTTTGCGACTTGCATCCAGTGCCTTGCGGGGAAACGGGTGCCATGAAGAGGGCTTGGGCAGGCCATTCCCCCAGGCTCGGATCGTTTTCTTCGAACGGCGCTCATCGATCTCCTGCGTGGACCGCCATCGATGACACTGTCGCCGCCCCCCCTCAAGCTCTCCGGCCTGGAACCCGTCGCCATCGACGCCGGCAGCCTGTTCGTCAACATCGGCGAACGCACCAACGTCACCGGCTCCAAGGCCTTCGCCCGCATGATCCTGGCGGGCCAGTTCGAGGACGCACTGGCCGTCGCCCGCCAGCAGGTCGAGAACGGCGCCCAGGTCATCGACATCAACATGGACGAGGCCATGCTGGACAGCCAGGCGGCGATGGTGCGCTTCCTGAACCTAATCGCCGGCGAGCCCGAGATCGCGCGCGTGCCGATCATGATTGATTCGTCCAAGTGGGCGGTCATCGAGGCCGGCCTGAAGTGCATTCAGGGCAAGGGCATCGTCAACTCCATCTCGTTGAAGGAGGGCGAGGCCGAGTTCAGGCGCCAGGCCAGGCTGGTGAAGCGGTTTGGCGCGGCGGCCGTCGTGATGGCCTTCGATGAGCGGGGGCAGGCCGACACCTTCGCGCGCAAGATCGAGATCTGCGAGCGGGCCTATCGCTTCCTCGTGGACGAGGTGGACTTCCCACCCGAGGACATCATCTTCGACCCAAACATCTTCGCCATCGCGACGGGCATCGAGGAGCACGACAACTACGCGGTGGACTTCATCGAGGCCACGCGCTGGATCAAGCAGCACCTGCCGGGCGCCAAGGTGTCGGGCGGCGTCAGCAACGTGTCGTTCAGCTTCCGCGGCAATGAGCCGGTGCGCGAGGCCATCCATACCGTGTTCCTGTACCACGCCATCCAGGCGGGCATGGACATGGGCATCGTCAACGCCGGCATGGTGGGCGTCTACGACGACCTCGACGCCGAGCTGCGCGAACGCGTGGAGGACGTGGTGCTGAACCGCCGCCCCGACGCCGGCGAGCGCCTCATCGAGATCGCCGACCGCGCCAAGAGCGCCGGCAAGGACGACTCCGCCCGCCTGGCCTGGCGCGCGGGCGACGTCAACGAGCGGCTGTCGCATGCGCTGGTGCATGGCATCACCGACTTCATCGTCGCCGACACCGAGGAGGCCTGGCAGGCGATCGCAGCCAGGGGCGGCCGGCCGCTGCACGTCATCGAAGGCCCGCTGATGGCCGGCATGAACATCGTCGGCGACCTGTTCGGCCAGGGCAAGATGTTCCTGCCGCAGGTCGTGAAGAGCGCCCGCGTGATGAAGAGCGCTGTGGCCCACCTGGTGCCCTACATCGAGGAGGAAAAGCGCCAGCTCGAGGCCGCCGGCGGCGACGTCAAGAGCAAGGGCAAGATCGTCATGGCGACGGTCAAGGGCGACGTGCACGACATCGGCAAGAACATCGTCACGGTGGTCTTGCAGTGCAACAACTACGAGGTCGTCAACATGGGCGTCATGGTGCCGGCCCAGGACATCCTCAAGAAAGCCAAGGAGGAGGGCGCGGACATCATCGGTCTGTCCGGCCTCATCACGCCCAGCCTGGAAGAGATGCAGCATGTCGCGGCCGAGATGCAGCGCGACGACTATTTCGCGTCGCGCCACATGCCGCTGCTGATCGGTGGCGCGACGACCAGCCGCGTGCACACGGCCGTCAAGATCTCGCCGCACTACGAGGGTCCGGTGGTCTACGTGCCCGATGCGTCCCGCGCCGTTGGCGTGTGCTCCGAGCTGCTCAGCGACGAGCGCGCCGCAGCCTACATCGCCGAGCTGCGCGCTGACATCGAGAAGACCCGGGCGCTGCACGCCGGCAAGAAGCAGACGCCGCTGGTCACGCTGGCCCAGGCCCGCGCCAACAAGGCGACGCTGGACCTCGCCCGCGTAGCGCCGGCGCCGAAGTTCACCGGCCGCCGCGTGCTGAAGAATCTGGACCTCGCCGAGCTGGCCAAGTACATCGATTGGGGGCCTTACTTCCAGACCTGGGACCTGGCCGGCCCCTACCCGGCCATCCTCGACGACGAGATCGTCGGCGTGGAGGCGCGCAAAGTATTCGCCGACGCGCAGGCCATGCTGAAGAAGATCATCGACGGCCGTTGGCTGCAGGCGCATGCCGTCTTCGGCCTCTACCCGGCGGCGCGCGTTGACGAGGACGACATCGCCATCCACAGTGAGCCGCCCATGACCTGGCACGGCCTGCGCATGCAGAGCGAGCGTCCCGTGGTCGACGGCGTGAAGCGCCCCAACCGCTGCCTGTCCGACTTCGTCGCCGAGGAGGGCGACCATGTGGGCCTGTTTGCCGTCACGGCTGGCCTGGGCGTCGACAGGAAGGAAGCCGACTTCCTCGCCAACCATGACGACTACTCGGCCATCATGCTCAAAGCCCTGGCTGACCGCCTTGCCGAGGCCGCGGCCGAATGGCTGCACGAGCGCGTGCGCCGCGAGTTCTGGGGTTATGCGCCGGCGGAAGGCTTCAGCAACGACGAGCTGATTGCCGAGAAGTACCAGGGCATACGCCCGGCGCCGGGCTATCCGGCCTGCCCGGACCACCTGGCCAAGCGCGAGCTGTTCAAGGTTCTGGTGCCAGAGGAGATCGGTATGGGCCTGACCGACAGCATGGCCATGACGCCGGCTGCCAGCGTCAGCGGCTTCTACTTGGCCCACCCCGACGCAGCCTACTTCAACGTGGGCCGCATAGCCGACGACCAGCTCGCCGACTGGGCCGCCCGCTGCGGCCTCAGCGACGCCGAAGCGCGCCGCGCGCTGGCGCCGCTGCTGGGCTGACGCCGCGCCGGCAGCATCTGCTTACCTTGCCGACGCGGCGCCGCGGCATCGTCCTACGCGGGCGCCGGCCCCGCCTGGGCATGCTGGGGCTATCTCAAAAACATCGCGGAGGCCCCATGTCGACCACTACCCTTCCTGCCAAGTCCACCCAGATCGTCGCCGCTGTGGCCGTCGTGCTGGCGCTGCTGGGCGCCGCCTACGCGGTGGGGCGTTCCCAGGGCAGCGAGTCCGTGGTCGAGGCGCCGCCCCCTGCGGCCCAGCGCCTTGCCAGCGCCGAGCCCGCGCGCGAAACCCTGCGTGATGCCAAACCCGAAGTCAGGTCGGACGTCAGGCCGGCGGCGCCCATCGTCGAAAGCCAGGCCCAGCCGGCTCTGTGCCGCAGCTGCGGCCGTGTGACCGATGTGCATACCGAGAGCCGCCACGGCAAGGCCAGCGGCGTGGGCGCCGTGGGCGGCGCCGTGGTTGGTGGTCTGCTGGGCAACATGGTGGGCGGCGGCACTGGCCGCAAGCTGGCGACCGTGGGCGGCGCCGTCGCCGGCGGCTATGCAGGCAACGAGATCGAGAAGAACCAGAAGACCTACACCGTCTGGGTCGTGCACGTGAAGGAGGCCGATGGCCGCATGCGCCGCTTCGAGCGCAGTGCCGACCCCGGCCTGCGTGTCGGCGACGAGGTCCGCCTCACCGAGAACGGTTTCGTGCGTAGCTAGGCCGCGGCGCCGAGCAGCACGCGATGGACGCTGTGCGCCGACCAGCCTAGCTGCTCGGCCGAGCGCTCCAGCAAGGTCTTCGCCCGCGCCGCCGCCGCTCGCGCGGTGGCGATTGCGCCGGGCGCCAGGCCTCGCAGCTCGCACGACGGGATGACCAGCACAGGACTGCCCAACAACGGGATCGATGCAAGGGCAGCGCGAGGCAACGAGGTCAGCCCCGCCTTTGGGAGGTTTCACCATCCTGTGCGCACCTGGTCGTACTCCGACGTCCTGTTGGGCGTGAAGGTGTGGCCAGATCGCCCTTCTGGACGACCCAGAGACTGCGCGCCGTCCGACGGCTGGCCAACACGTCCTCGGCATCCTTGCGCTGACGCTTGCTGAGCAACGACAGACCCTGTTCGGCCGCAGTGCCGCGACTGGGGCGCTGCCACAAACGCATTTGCAGACGCGCCGTTGGCCAGAGGACCCATCGCCGTAGCCGCCGAAATCCCGGCAGCGTCGGGGAAGGGGGCGGCTTTGGAGCTGAGGCGGGCAGCCTGGCCCCCTCCGGCCCGGCGGTTGCCTTTCCCAAGGATGCACTCCCGAGGTGCCATTTCGGCCGCGATCCGGTCCAGTTTGGTGCGCCCCCCCCGGTCGGCGGGCGCGGGCGGCCCAGATTCGTGCGGGTGGCCAAGGTGTCAGGCTTGGCACGGAAGCTGCAACGGCTCGGGGGAATGCCATCCCCACTTTGACCAGGAGCCCCGCCATGAAGTTGTCCCCTTCGCCGCTCGTTTTGGCGCTGTTCGCGGCGTTGCCGGCCTTCGCCGCCGATGAGCCGGCACCGGATCCGCTGTCGTTCAACGTCGGCGTGGTCAGCGAGTACCGCTACCGCGGCATCAGCCAGACCCGCCTGAAGCCGGCGCTGCAGGGCGGCATCGACTACGCCGACCCCAGTGGCTTCTACATCGGCAGCTGGGCCTCGACGATCAAG
>NZ_JAFAGT010000056.1 GCF_019237615.1 Roseateles sp.
CTGGGACGAGGCGCGCTTCGGCCTCTCGCTCGACCTGGAGCGCTTCATGATCGTCGCCACCAGCGACTTCAACATGGGCGCGATGGAGAACAAGGGCCTGAACATCTTCAACACCAAGTACGTGCTGGCGAGCCAGTCCACCGCCACCGACGTGGACTACGCCAATATCGAAAGCGTGGTGGGCCACGAGTACTTCCACAACTGGACCGGCAACCGCGTCACCTGCCGCGACTGGTTCCAGCTCAGCCTGAAGGAAGGCCTCACCGTCTTCCGCGACCAGGAGTTCAGCCAGGATCTGGCCGGCGAGGCCAGCGCCCGCGCCGTCAAGCGCATCGAGGACGTGCGCGTGCTGCGCACCGCCCAGTTCCCCGAGGACGCGGGCCCCATGGCCCACCCCGTGCGGCCCGACAGCTACATCGAGATCAACAACTTCTACACCGTCACGATCTACGAGAAAGGCGCGGAAGTCGTTCGCATGATGCAGACGCTGGTCGGGCGCGATGGGTTCGCCAAGGGCATGCAGCTCTACTTCGAGCGCCACGACGGCCAGGCCGTGACCTGCGACGACTTCGCCGCCGCCATCGCCGACGCCAACCCGGGCTCGCAGCTGTCCACGCGACTGGACGCCTTCAAGCGCTGGTACTCGCAGGCCGGCACGCCCCGCGTGACCGCCCGCGGCGAGCATGACGCCGCCGCCCGCACCTTCACGCTGCGCTTCACGCAGCAGACGCCCGCGACGCCGGGCCAGGGTGACAAGCAGCCGCAGGTCATCCCCGTTGTCATGGGCCTGCTGGACCGCCATGGCGTCGCATTGCCGCTGAACGCCAACGGCGACACGGAGCAGGTGCTGGTGCTGGACCAGGCCGAGCAAAGCTTCGTCTTCGAGAACATCGACAGCGAGCCCGTGCCCTCTCTGCTGCGCGGCTTCTCGGCGCCCGTGGTGCTGAACGACGGCCTGTCCGATGCCGGCCTGCTGGTGCTGATGCGCCACGACAGCGACCCCTTCAACCGCTGGGAGGCCGGCCAGCGCCTGGCGCTGAACCGCATCCTGCACGCACTGCGCGACGGCCAGCCGCTGGTGCTGAGCACCGCCTTCATCGAGGCGATGCGCGGCGTGCTCAACCACCCCGAGCTGGACCCGGCCTTCAAGGAGCTGGCGCTGACACTGCCGGGCGAGAGCTACATCGCCGAGCAGCTGGACGTCGTCGACCCGCAGGCCATCCACGCCGCCGTGATGGCCGCGCAAACCCAGCTCGCCAGCGCGCTGCGCGACGACTGGGCCGCCGCCTTCGAGGCCCACCAGGTGCAGGGTGGCTACACGCCCGACCCGGTCTCCTCCGGCAAGCGGGCGCTCGCCAACCTGGCGCTGTCCATGCTGGTGCTGGATGCGCAGTCCAGCGGCGACACGGTCTGGCCCGGCAAGGCCTACCAGCGCTTCAAGGACGCATCCAACATGACCGACCGCATGGGTGCACTGGTCGCGCTCGTGAACGCGAACGCCGCGCTGGCCGCCCCTGCGCTGGAGCGCTTCCACGCGCTGTTCAAGGACGACGCGCTGGTCATCGACAAATGGTTCCAGCTCCAGGCCCGCGCGCCCGAAGCCGAAGGCCGGGTGTTCGCCCGCGTGAAGGCGCTGACCAAGCATGCCGACTTCACGCTGAAGAACCCCAACCGCGCGCGCAGCCTGCTGGCGTCCCTGTGCATGTTCAACCCGGCCGCCTTCCACCGCGCGGATGCGGCTGGCTATGTGTTCTGGGCCGACCAGGTGCTGGCCATCGACGCCATCAACCCGCAGCTGGCCAGCCGCATCGCCCGCGCGATGGACCGCTGGGCGCAACTGGCCGAGCCCTACCGCGCGGCGGCCCGCGAAGCCGTGGCCCGCGTCGCCGCCAAGCCCGACCTGTCGGGCGACGTGCGCGAGATCGTCGAGCGCGCACTCGCCTCGGGAGAATGACATGTTGACCCCCTCGCCCACTTCGTTCGCTGCGCCCCGAGGCGGCGCTTCGCTCCCTTGGGACGGCACGGCAGGAGTTTCGGCATGACCCGCCAGACCAGCCTGACCCAGTACCTCGTCGAGCAGCAGCGCGAGCACGGCCACATCCCGCAGGAGCTGCGCCTGCTGATCGAGGTCGTCGCGCGCGCCTGCAAGCGCATCGCCATCGCCGTCAACAAGGGCGCCTTGGGCGACGTACTCGGCAGCGCCGGCAGCGAGAACGTGCAGGGCGAGGTGCAGAAGAAGCTGGACATCATCGCCAACGAGGTGCTGATCGAGGCCAACGAGTGGGGCGGCCACCTCGCGGCCATGGCCAGCGAGGAGATGGACGGCATCTACGTCGTCCCCAACCGCTATCCGCAGGGCGAGTACCTGCTGCTGTTCGACCCGCTGGACGGCTCGTCCAACATCGACGTCAACGTGTCCATCGGCACCATCTTCAGCGTGCTGCGCAAGGTGGGCCATGCGCGCGGCGTTTCGGAGGAGGACTTCCTGCAGCCGGGCAAGCAGCAGGCGGCTGCCGGCTATTGCGTCTACGGCCCGCAGAGCATGCTGGTGCTGACGGTGGGCGACGGTGTCGCGATGTTCACGCTGGACCGCGAGACCGGCTCCTGGGTGCTGACGCAGGACCAGGTGCGCATTCCCGAGGACACGAAGGAATTCGCGATCAACATGTCCAACATGCGCCACTGGGCGCCGCCGGTGCGCCGCTACATCGACGAATGCCTGGCCGGCAGCACGGGCCCGCGCGCCAAGGACTTCAACATGCGCTGGGTCGCCAGCATGGTGGCCGACGTGCATCGCATCCTCACGCGGGGCGGCGTCTTCATGTACCCCTGGGACCAGCGAGAGCCCGACAAGCCCGGCAAGCTGCGCCTGCTCTACGAAGCCAATCCGATGTCCTTCCTGATCGAGCAGGCCGGCGGCGCGGCAACCAATGGCGCCGAGCGCATCATGGACCTGAAGCCGGGCAAGCTGCACGAGCGCGTCGCCGTCGCGCTGGGCTCCCGCAACGAGGTGGAACGGTTCACCGCCTACCATCTCGCCGAGAAGCAAAAATAACCGCTATAATGGCGGGCTTGGCGATACAGCACTACTGAATCAGCCATAGGCCGGCATAGCTCAGTTGGTAGAGCAGCGCATTCGTAATGCGAAGGTCGGGGGTTCGACTCCTCTTGCCGGCACCAAAATTCCATGTAGATCAACAGCTTACAAAGCCGCCATGCGCGGCTTTTTGTTTGTCGGTGGCACAGATGGCACAGTCTTACGGTGACTGTTAGGTCGCATTCGGCACTGCCGTGAGACACTGAGAGTTCTAGATCACAGACCGGGCGTCGGCCGAAATCGACGTGTGGGGCCACCGCCCCGTAGTGAAGCCAGCGGTAGCTGACCACTTCACCCTCCGCCGGCTTGACCAGAGCGTCAAGCACACATGCAGCGACCCCATCGCTGGCTGGGAGTGCCGAGTCCCTCTACGGGACCAACTGCCCAGTGCCGGTTGGCCATGATTTATCTGTGGTGCGCAACGTAGCCGGAACATCGTTCTGGGTATGTACTCGCGCCTTCCCTGAGCAGCAATCGCCGGCTTTGACGCTTGGGGACTTTCGATTCCTTCGAGTCTGACCCAGGACTTCTCTGCGCACGCATCGACGGAAAGCAACCGCTCGCGTCGATAGCGGTGGCGCCCGATCCCGGCGAAAGGTCGTCGGTCAGGCCCAACCTGCTGGAGTTCATCCTGCACGGCGTGCGCTACCGCTCAAGCATGGCGTGTCTACGGCACTCGGTGTCGAGCCCCTGGCCAGTCGATTGACGGTGGCCGCCAGGGAGGCGCCCGCTTGAGCGCACCCACCGCCAGCGCCAAGGGGCCCACGCTCTCGCCGCGCTATCGGATGGCACCGCAGGCCGCGCTGGCCGACCCGGCCCTGCATTGCGTGCTGGCCTTGCCCGCATGTCGGGCGGCAAGGTCAACAGCTAAGGCTCTTCTTGCTGTTTCAGACTGCACGCAGCACGGGCGGTCGGGTGCCGGCACCAAACAAGTCAAAGGGTCGACGCCCTCCGGCGTCGCCCCCTTGTGCCCTTCGGCCAACTCGGCGCCGCGCTAACCCTGTTCGGCCAGGAAGATCTCGACGCGGCGGTTGGCCGCACGGCCGGCCTCGGTGTCGTTGCTGGCCACCGGCTCATGCGAGCCGCGGCCGGTGATGCTGACCCGTGACGCGGCCACGCCGCGCGAGGCCAGATAGTCGCGCACGGCAGCTGCCCGTTCGCGCGACAACGGGTCGTTGATGGCGTCGCTGCCGGTGCTGTCGGTATGGCCGACGACGGTCACGCGCACGGTCGGGTCCAGGTTGCGACCGACCTCATCCAGCACCGGGCGCATCTGCGGCTTGATGTCCGCGCGGCCGGTGTCAAAGGACACGTCGCTAGGCACGTTGAGCTTGAGACGGTTGTCCTCCGTACGCACCACCTCAACGCCCGTGCCCTGGCTGGCCTGGGCCAGCGCCTTGCGCTTGTCCTCCATGTGCTTGGACCACAGGTTGCCGGCCACCGCGCCGACCGCGCCACCGATGACGGCACCCCGCCCGGCGCTGCCGCCGGTCACGGAGCCAAGGATGGCGCCAGCGACCGCGCCGGCGCCAGCGCCCTTGGCCGTGCCTTGCTCGCGCTCGCTCATGGAAGAGCAGCCGGCGGCCAGCAGGGCAGCACCGACGAGAGCCGCCACGGCCGTGCGGCGCAGGGCGGGATGGGAGGGATTGGATACAACACGCATGGAAAACCTCTTCACGGGGGATATTGGGGGCTCAGGCCTTGCGGCCACCGCGGGCATCCTTGATGGCCTTGCGGACATCGCCGACGGCCCTCTGGATCTTGCCTTCGACCTGGGTCGCCACGCCCTTGAGCTGCGGTCGGGTACTGCCCATGGCCACGCCCAGTTTGCGCTGCGCCTTGCCGACCATGTCCTTCGCACTGCCCTTGATCTGATCGCTGTCCATGGCTTCGCTCCTTTGCGGTGCCCTCCTGGCGAGATGCCGGGAGCTGCGTCAGCCTAACGGCGGGCCAGACTTCGCCTCGCCATCCTGGGCCGGGTCGGGCGGTGGGCCCTGTCCTACGCGCCGCGACAGAGCGGCGGCCCCCCACTGCCGCTCCTCCTACGACCGCGCCGGGTCTCGTCCGCTGCCCGGCGCCGCCCGCGGCGACCAAGCTTAGCCCACATCCTTCACCAGGAGACCACCTTGGGCAAGCAATTTCCGGCATGGCCGCGCCGCGTTCGCGGCATTTCTGGAGTCACGCCATGACGACCGAAACCATGGACGGCGCCCTCGCGGCGACCGCCAAACCTCGCCTCGACGATTTGCACCCGGACCACCCGCGCCGCCCCGGCGGCAGCCGCATGGGCCGACTGATGAAGCGCAGCCGCACGCGCACGGCCGGCATCCGCTTCGAATGGGTGCTGCGCACAATCGGGCCGGTGCTGCGCGTCGTCGCGACCTGGACCGACCGTCTGGGCCAGCCGCATCACACCTCGTTCTCGGTGCAGTGCAACGGCCTGGAAGGTGCACTGGACCGCGCCATCGCGTCGCGCATGTCCTGCGGCGCGCCGCGGCCCAACCGGGAGGACCTGTTGCGGCGCCTGCAGAAGGAGTTCGCCACAGCGCCCTATGTGGCCGACCGCATGGCCCGCCATGCACCCGGCCGGACGGCGCCGGCCAACCTGTTCACGCAGAAGGTCGCGAACGACCGCTGCTGATTCCCGCCCTGCCTCTCAGGGCAGCCTGGCGAGCATGGAGGCCTCGGTCGCCTCGTCCCAGAACAACGGATACAGGCAGCGCGCCGAGGACAGCATGTCGGCGCGGCCGGCCCACAAGGCGATCTGCTGGCGGATGGTCTCGAAATCGATGCTCATCAGGACGGCCGGCGCATCCACGCGCGGGTTGTGGCGAGCCGTCGTGTACGGCAACAGTCCCAGCCAGCGGCGATAGAAGGCCACGTGGCGCGGATTCACCTCGATGACCAGCCGCTGGCAGCGCGCGCGGCGATGGGCATGGAGATAGCCCAGATGGAAGATCTGGGCCAGCAGGGCCCGGGAATCCGGCGCGTCGCGGTCCACGGCCAGGCGACCGAATTCGCAGAGCTTGACGCCTGCCGCCCGCCATTCGGCCAGCTCGGCCTCGAACAGCAGGTCTGTGTGCAGGCCGCCGATGCCATCGAAACGCACCGACATGGTGCCGACTATGCGGTCGCCGTTGCGCGCCGTGCAGACGATGTCGCCGTCCTCGTTGCGGCTGTTGAAGCGCTCCCGCGTGACGGCCAGGCCGCGATCCCCGTAGCGGCGCTCGACCAGATCGTAGGCATCACCGTCCAGGGCGCCGAAGTCGCTGTCCAGTTCAAGCGGCGGTCCGCCATGGGGGTTCAGCGGCGTACGGCGGCTTTCTTCAAAGATCGGGATCATCGACTACGTCCTTGGCGCCCAACGCACCAAGCCGCGGAGTCTAGGGAATGAAACGAGACAATTCGTTGGGGCTCACAGACCGATACAACTGAATTTTTGCCAATTTTCGGGTTTATATGTCACCTAAAAAGGTGACAACAGCGCCGTCAAAGGCCGCCGGCTGCTCGACCGGACCGAGCTGAGAGGCCCCGTCCAGCAGGCACAGCCGCGCGCCGGGGATGACGGCCGCCAGCCCGGCCACCCGCTCGGGCGGCACTTCGCCATCCAGCGCACCGCCGATGACCAGGGTCGGCCCCGCCCAGCGGGTCAGAGCGTCGCGCAGGTCGGCGTCGCGGACGGCGGCGCAGGCCAGCGCATAGGCGGCCGGGTCCTGGGCCAGCAGGATGTCGCGCAGCAGGATTTCGACGTCGGGACGGGTCGCGCGCAGGGCCGGGCTCAGGTAGCGCGCCAGCGCGGTCTCGGCGACGGCCGCCATGCCTTGGCTGCGCGCCGCATCGATGCGGCCATCGAGGCCGGCGCGCACCACCTCGGGGTAGTGCGAATCGCAGTGCGCCAGCACCAGGCCACGCAGCAGCCCGGGCCGCGTGGCCGCGAGATGCTGGGCCACCAGGCCGCCGAGGGACAGGCCGATCATGACGACGGGCCCGCAGCCCCATTCGGCAACGAGGCGGGCGGCGTCCTCGGCCAGCTCGGCCAGGCCCCAGTCGCCGCGGGTATTGGGCGAGCGCCCGTGGCCGCGCAGGTCGTAGCGCAGCGTCGGGTGGCCAAGGGCCGCCAGGCGGGCGGCCAGGCCCTGCCAGACGGCTTCGTTCAGGCCCGGCGGGTGGGCCAGCAGCACCGGCACCTTGTCGCCCTCGCCCTGCAGCGTCACGGCGAGCTGGGGGCGGCTGAAGGTCGTATGGTGGCGCGGGCGCGCGGCCGGCATCAGCGGCGCCGGCTCGGGCTTGATGCCAAGCTCGGCCAGCAGCGCCGCGGCGCGCTTGAAGGCCGTGTCGGCGGCCGGCATGCCGGCATAGATGCTGCCCTGGATCAGCACCTCGCGCAGGGTCTCGGGCGGCAGGCCCGCGGCCAGCGCCGCTCGGCAATGCAGGTCGAACTCCTCCCAACGGCCCTGGGCCATCGTGAAGGCGAGGACGAGCAGGCGGCGTGTCGTGGTCGGAAGGCCGGGGCGGTTCCAGACGGCGTCCCAGGCATGACGGGTGACGAGGTCCTGGAAGTCGGCGTTGAAGGCGGTGGCGTCCAGCGTCGCGCGGCGCACCCAGACGTCGCCCAGCACCTCGCGGCGGCGCGCGAGGCCGTGGTCGAAGTCGTCGCGACGATCGTCGTCGGTCAGCACGGGCATCTGAGCCTCCCTGCGCATGGGCCCGGGGGTTGCAGTCATCGGGCGAGCATACCGGCGCCCTTCAAGAGAAAAGGCCACGCATCGCGTGGCCTTGGAGAGGGGCGCAGCGCCCCGCGTCAGACGGCGTACTTGGCCACCAGACGGTTCATGTTGGTCATCGACAGGCGATGCATCTCGATCAGCGCGATGAGGCCGTTGCGATGCAGTTCCAGCACCTTGGCGTCGGGCAGCTCGGCATACTTCTTCTCATCCAGGGCCAGGAAGCCCTCGACGTCGAACTTTTCGCCGTTGGGCAGCGTGGCCTCGAAGCGCATGTCCTGCAGCAGCTCCATCTCGACCAGCAGGTTGCAGATCAGACGGGTGCGCTCGGCCTCCTGCTCGAAGTTCTCCAGGAAGGACTTGGCGTTCAGCAGGAACTCGGTCGGCTCGCCATCCTTGAACAGCGCCTCGCCGGTGGTCTCGTTGAAGGCCGGCCACTTGCTGTCGTAGCAGACGGCCAGGTTGTTGGAGCTGTCGTCCAGGCGGGCCATCACGAAGGGGTAGCGGCGCACATAGGCGGGCGCGTAGTTGCCCGTCCACCGGTCGCCGTCGACGAACAGGTTGGAGCCGGCGCGCAGGCCCAGCACGGCCAGCGGCGCGACGGCGGGCTTGGCCTCCGCCGCGACGTTGCCGGCGCGCACGAAGACGATGGGGTATTCCTTGCAGGCGTCGGCGAACTCGACGGCGGCCAGGAAGACCGAGTTCTGGTCGGCGACGCGGCCGACGACGGGCTGCTCGGTGTCCAGCTTCAGGTTCTTGTGGACTTCACGGTCCAGCGGCAGCAGTTCGCCGTACATCGGGGGGTTGCTCATGTTTCTTTCTCTCCAGGTTCGGCCAGGCGACTGACCAGCACTTTGTCCACACGCTTGCCGTCGAGGTCCACGACCTCGAATCTCCACGCGTCCCACTCCACCACATCGGTCGTGCGCGGCAAGCGCCCCAGCAGCAGCATGATCATGCCGGCCAGGGTGTTGTAGCGCCCACGGTCCTCTTCGGGCAGTTCCTTCAGCTCCAGGCGGTCCTTCAGCTCGGGCACGGGGATCAGGCCGTCGATCAGCCAGCTCCCGTCCTCACGCTGCACCGCCCAGGCATCGCCATCACTGGGAGCGTTGAACTCCCCGGCGATGGCTTCCAGTACGTCGCGCACGGCAATCACGCCCTGTACCTCGCCGTACTCATCGACGACGAAGACCAGCGGCGCGTCCGAGACGCGGAAATGTTCCAGCAGCTCCATGCCCGACAGCGTCTCGGGCACGAACAGCGGCGGCTCCAGGCCGGCCGTCAGGTCCAGCGGGCGCCCTTCCAGCATGCCCGCCAGCAGCGCCGGCGCGCTGGCCACGCCCAGCACATCGTTCAGGCCGCCGCGGCACACCGGGTAGCGGCTGAAGCCATGCTCGCGCAGCACGGCCAGCACCTCGGCCGGCGTCGCGTCGGCGTCCAGCCAGGCGATCTCGGCGCGCGGAATCATCATGGAGCCGATCTGGCGCTCATCCAGCCTGAACACGTTGCGCACCATCTGGTGCTCGTGCTCCTCGATGACGCCGGCGTCCAGCCCCTCTTCCAGGCTGGCCGCGATCTCCTCTTCCGTCACGCCGCGCGCGCCCTTGTTGCGCAGGCCCAGCAGGCGCAGCGTGGCCTCCGTCGAAATGCTCAGCGTGCGCACCAGCGGGCGGGCGATGATGGAAATGAACGTCATCGTCGGCGCCACCAGGCGCGCCACCGTCTCCGGATAGATCTGGCCGATGCGCTTGGGCACCAGCTCGCCGAAGACGATGGTCAGCAGCGTGATGATGACCACCACCATCGCGGTGGCCGCGATCTGCGTGGCGTTGGGGTTCAGCGCAAACGTCGCGCTCAGCCACGCTGACAGCGGGCCCGAGAAGGCCGCATCGCCGACGATGCCGTTGAGCACGCCGATGCCGGTGATGCCGATCTGCACCGTCGACAGGAACTTGGTCGGGTTGTCGTGCAGATCCATCGCGGCCTGCGCGCCACCCTCGCCGCTCTCCACCATCACCTGCAGCCGCGCCTTGCGGCTGGCGGTCAACGCCATCTCCGACATCGCGAACAAGCCGTTGAGAAGGATCAGGAAGAGAACGAGAGCGGTGTCCATCGAAGGCGCCAATCCAGGGAAGCCGGATCTGCGCGCGGTCAAAAACGAAGGCCGGGAGACTATCAGAAGGCCGGCCCCCGGCCCATCGTGCGATCCCTCGCTCAGGGGCCAGGGCGGGGACAATCGCACCATGAACTACCTGATCGGCGACGTCCAGGGCTGCTGCGACGCCCTGGAGCGGCTGCTGCAACGCCTGGATTTCTCCCCGTCGCGCGACCGGATCTGGCTACTGGGCGATCTCGTCAACCGCGGGCCCCGCTCGCTGTCCACCCTGCGCCGGCTCATGCGGCTGGGCGAGGCCGCCACCTGCCTGCTCGGCAACCATGACCTGCACCTGTTGGCCGCCGCCCATGACGTGCGTCACGCCCACCGCGGCGACACACTGGACGACATCCTCTCCGCGCCCGACCGCGGGGCACTGCTGGACTGGCTGCGCCGGCAGCGCATGGCCGTCTTCGAGGCGGGCTGGCTGATGGTGCATGCCGGCGTCGTGCCGCAATGGAGCCGTGACGAGACGCTGGCGCTGGCCTCCGAGGTGGAGGCCGTGCTGCGCGGGCCGGACCTGGCCGGCTTCCTGCGCGAGATGTACGGCAACGAACCCGCCCGCTGGGACCCGGCGCTCGCCGGCACGGCGCGCCTGCGCTTCACCGTCAACGTGCTCACGCGGCTGCGCTTTTGCAGCGCCGACGGCGCGATGGACTTCAAGACCAAGGACGGCGCCGGAGGCGCGCCGCCGGGCTTCCTGCCCTGGTTCGAGGTGCCCGGCCGGCGGAGCGCGGACACGCCCATCGCCTTCGGCCACTGGTCCACGCTGGGCCTGCTTGACCGCCCCACCCTGCTGGGCCTGGACACCGGCTGCGTCTGGGGCGGGCGGCTGACGGCGGCGCGCGTGGACGGCGTGCAGCGCGAGATCATCCAGGTCGAGTGCGCGCAGTCGCAGAGGCCGGGCACCTGAGCCCGCACCCGTAGAATGCGGGGCTCCGGAAGCGTGGGAGAGTGGTTTAATCCAGCGGTCTTGAAAACCGCCGAAGGTGTGAGCCTTCCGTGAGTTCGAATCTCACCGCTTCCGCCAATCTCAAGTAAGTCGTTGATCCACCTGTAGTGTTCCGTTAACCATAAGGTGTCCTTAAATGACAGCTTTTGGCTTAACCGACGGTCCGCCACATTTTGCTTTTTCGCAAAAATGCGCTAACAGGGTAAGCGTCCAGGCAAGTCATGTTGATCCGCTGACCCGTGTTTAGGATGCTCGTGTCCATCAACGACTTGATGGGTACGTACGCACTATGGACCAAGCAGCCCCAGGCCGCCGGAGGCGAGTTCACAGCGCCGAGTTCAAGGTCCAGGCAGTGCAAGCATCGCAGCAGCCGGGAGTCTCGATGGCGGCTGTGGCCATGGCTCACGGCATCAACGCCAACCTGCTGCGGCGCTGGGTCCATGAGAGAGCTCAGCCTCAAGTCGATGCAGTGACCGTCAGCGAGAAGCCCGTGGGCTTCATCTCGTTGCCGATGCCGGCGCCATCCGTGCCGCCTGCGCCGAGCGCTGAGCCCATCCGCATCGAAGTCCGCCGCGGCTCGACCGTCGTTGCGGTGACCTGGCCGGCAGGTGCTGCCGATGCGTGCGCAGCCTGGATGCGCGAGCTGCTGCGTTGATCCGCATCGACGCCGTGTGGCTCGCGTTGGACATGCGCGCTTGCACCGAGACTGACCTTGCCCCCGAAAAACGTAGTTCTTAGCTGATGGTGAAATCAGCTCGTGTTCGCCAGGGCTCGGGGACACACATGCTCACCTTCTTGTTGAAGCTCGAACAAGCACAGTGGCGCATCAAGGACATCTCCTATGAAGGCGATTCAACTTCTCTGTCCAGCAAGTTGGATTCGAAGCATTGAGCGGGTCTGTTGGCATTCAGCGCTCTCAGCCGAACCTGGCCCCAACGCTTAGTTGCGTCTCCCCGCGGCCGTTCGTGGTCTCGACGGCCGTTGACAACGGATTGACCGGATCGCTGCCGTCAGAGCCTGTCAACCTGATTTCGCCGCACGCTTACCTAGCAGGGTGGCCCTGGTAAGCGCAGATCTCGGCCTCGAAATGGACCTCTCGGTGAAGGGGCGGCACTCAAACACCCTGTTTGGTGTTATTTGCGGCGTAGGCTACACGGCAGCCTCAATCCGGCGCTTCGTCATTCAGTGTCTGGCCGTTCATGGCACGTTGCACGGCGGCCTCAATGGCGTCCATCACCTCAGGCTGCACGCGGTCAGCGTAGCGCTTGCGTCGGTTGATCGACAGCGTGCCGCCGTTCTGGAAGATGGTCACGATCAGCGTCGCAAGGTCGCTGCCGCGGAGGTCGTGCCGGGCATCGATGTGGCGTTTCACCCGGTCAAAGATGCCGAGGAATGCCACCTCCTGGCGCATGTGCGTGTCCAGCGACGCCTCGGCCATGTCCAGCGTAAAGGCGGCTGCCTCGGTCAGGTCCATGCAACGGAACCAGACATCCGCATCAGCTGCCCACTCATAGGCGTAATGCTCGTCTCCCGCCCACGTCACCTGGCACAGCCCGCGCGCCGGCTTGCTGAACGCGGTCAGGGCCTTCAGGTAGTCGGCCTCGTGCTTCTTCATGGCCACCGAAATGGGCAGTAGGAACTGCGGCGGCAGAAGGCCCGACTGCCCCAGGCAGTGGTGAATCAGGAAGCGCGACAAGCGCCCGTTGCCATCCATGAATGGGTGGATGAACACAAAAGCAAACGACACCACCGCCGCGTGCACCAGCGCATCCAGCGTCGGTGGGCGCTGGTTGGCCAGGCGCATCAGGCATTCCATCAACTCCACAGCCAGCTCTGGAGCCGGCGGCACGTAGGTAACGCCGGCGGCTCCAGGAACGTCCTTCTGCAAGCGGTTCTGTTCGGTGCGGAACTGCGCAGCCTTGTCGAACGGGTTGGAGATGGCCGCGTTCTGCAACTCCACGAGAAGGTCTTCCGTCAGCGGGCGCTGCTCATGAGCGCGTCGTAGCAGGGCTGCGAACAGGGTGGCCTTGTCGTGCGTCGGCGCCTCACCCTCGATGGCAAATGAACCCTCGGTTTCGCTGAGGTAGGCCCAGGTCATGGCGCGTTCCAGCAGTGCCGGCCCCACCTCGGCGGCAAATGCCTGGGCCTGGCCCAGCACATCCTTCTGCACCCGGGCCATCAGCGCCGGGGTCTTGCGCACCACCGGGCAGAAGTCCAGTTCACCCAGGCCGTTGAACTCGATGCGCCAGCGGGCGTCGCGCTGGACCGGGCCCACGAAATACTGCTCGGGGTCGAACAACGGGGCATAGGCCGAGGCCACGCTGAAGCCGTCCAGGCCCGGCAGCCGTCGCCGATGCCACCGCTCCCACAAATGCCCCAGCTTGCGCCCGTAAAGGCTGTTGGGCGCCGCCTGCACCAAAGCCGCCAGTTCCTGCGGCGGCATGCGTTGCACAGCGCTCAATAGCAGCGCCAGGTTCACCCCTTCGTGCTTCAGGGCAAACAGCGCCTGCTGCCCCAGGTTGGGTTCAGGCGCCAGCTTGTGCGGCACCAGCAGGCTGCCGTCCGGCTGCCGCTCGATGCGCGTCACAGAAGCCAGGCGAGCCCGTTGCGGCCCCAGGAAGTCGGGTGCGCCCACGGCATCCTGAATCCAGGCGTAGCCAATGTCGTTCATGTCAGTGGAGGCCTCACGCGCTGAAAAAAACTCAGCTCGCAAGAATTATTGCCAGAATCTACTTTCCGATAAACTTTTTCTTCAAACCAGCCAGCGCAGGCCATGCCGCACCGCCAGCAGCGGCCAGAAAATCCTCAGCGGCAGATCTTTTTTGCCAGTTGACCATGGCGATCGTTCATTTTTGCCAGAAGTGGCGCCCAAGACCTGCCCGGCGCCCGAGTCAGGACGCCTTCGGGGACTCTGCTTCAATCGCCTGCCGCTTCACCGCATCCAGCGTCTGCCCGCCCTCGGTTTTCCACTTCAGCCAGCCGTTGGCCGTGCGGCCCAGCAGCGCCACGGCGGCCATGCTGGGGGCCCGGGGGAGCGGAGGTAGCCGTGGTAGGCCTGGGCGACACCGAACACCTGCACGACGCGCACGAGCCGATGGCGGCTCTTGGCCGACTACGCCTCCGGCTCCGATTCAGTCCGTGCACCATTGCCACTCCACCTCGCTCAGCTCGCCGTTGGCAAACTTGAAAGTGAACTTGTCGCTGCAGATTTCCGCGAGGCCTCGGTAGGAAATCCAATTGGCGCCGCTTTCCTCAGGAGCGCCAAGCTGCCTCCGCACTTCGGTCGGGCTCGAAGTGCCAACATATATGCCGCTCACAAGATGCCCGCTGCGAATTACCCGCAGCCCAATTGGAACCGGCTTGCTTGGCATGTCTGGCAATTCCAGCCAGGTAGTCGGCCCTGCAAAATCCGTTTTCTCCATCGAGCCCGCGAACGGCGCTCTCGCTGTAACGGCTGGCGGCGTCGGCGCGTCGGCGTGCGAGTCGGCTTAGGCTTGAGCCGGCGAGCCTCCTGAGGCGTCCAATGGCGCCCACG
>NZ_JAFAGT010000058.1 GCF_019237615.1 Roseateles sp.
CGACCTCGATCACAACGCTGCGCCACCGGCTGAGCTACCAGTTGATCGCCAGGCTCGGACAGTGCCCCTGCTGCGGTCGCACAAGCGCACGACTACTCTTGTGACACAGTAAGACTAACTGAACTTCCTATTGAATGTTCGGCTACGAAGGCCGACTGGGACATCACGGGACACAACGGCGCTTTCAAAGAGCAACCCTGAGTTCGTTCGGCCGACGACAGTCAGGCGTAGACAACCACACAAGAACGGTCTGCAATCTGTTCGGGGCATGTCATACGTCAGTTCAAACCTGCCGACAGAGCGGAGTGAAGGCGGCGTGGCCAGTGGGAGACAGGTGATGGATGCAGTTCAACCTGACGACGAGTTCATTGAAGCCGCACAGCGCAGCGAAATCTTCCGCGCCGCGCACAAGCGAGTCGACCCAATGGATGCCCCTCGAGGCCTGGGGCAAAAGCGGTTCGCGCTGCAAGTGCAAAGACGTCGAAAAGCGGCGCTCGATTGGCACGTCGGGCTGATCAGGACCGATGGCGACCGCAACCGTAGCGTGCTGGTCTCGAAGGACGGCACGATCGCCTTTGCAATCAGCCGCACTAGGGACCAGGCCCCAATTCGGTCCGGCCTGCGCAATTTGCCCTTGCCTCGGCGCCGCGCGGCGCAAGAATCGCATCTCGCCTTCATCAAGGAGACCGCGATGCCTACATCCACCGCCCGCCGCGCCCTGGGCGCCCTGCTGCTGGGCATGGCCGCTGCTAGCCAGGCGGCCGACGACACGGTCACCCTGCCCCTGAAGGAGGCCTGGTTCGAGGGCCAGATCGTGCACTACGTCAGCACCGACATCTCAGACCCCGGCATCGCGAAGAAGCAGGGCATCAATTACGTGCCCACGCTGGCCGACACGCTCAAGCCCGGCATGCCCGTGGAGCGGGCCTACAAGTTCCCCAATGACGAGCAGGCCACGGTGCTGCCCTCCATCCCGCGCCCCGTCGGCGGCGGCAATGCCGACCCCACCTACAGCCCGCTGTGGGTGCTCGTCATGGTGCGATGGAAGCCCGGCATCACGCCGCGCACGCTGACTTCCGAGGAGGCCGTACTGGCCGCCGAGGACAAGGGCGAGGTCGAGCTGACCCGCACCCGGATCGTCGCGAACTGGCCCGTCGTGCGCGCCCGCGGCGCGGCGCTGCAGGGCGTGCGCTAGCCGCGCCGGCCAGCGGGCGGGCCGGCTTGCACAAGACTTGCGAGCGGCTGACATGGCGCTGTGACGCCGACGCCCGAGGCCATCCGCCGCCATCCACGCGGCTAGAGTGGACGAGCCGCCCAGCCCGGGTGGTCTCGCCAGCCCGCGGTACAGGGCACGCCATGCCCGTCACCCGCCCCCGCCTTCCTCGCCTGACAGCCTCGATGCCCGTGTGCATCGCTCTGGCCTGCACCGCCCTCGACGCAACCGCCGGCGGCAGCCTGTTGCTGCTGGATGCTCCGCCGGCGGAGACGACCTGGTCGGGCGGGCTGTCGGTACGCGGCTGGCCGCGTGCGCCAGGCAGCGCGCGCCAGCGCGAGGCCCTGCTGCCGGCGCTGGACTACGAATCCCCCAGCGGCATCTTCGCCGCCACCGACACCGGCCTGGGTTGGAACCTCGCGCCCCAGCTGCTGGACGGCGACGCGGCCAAAACCTGGCAGCTGGGCGCCCGGCTGTGGCCCCAGTCCGGCCGATCGCGGCGCGAATCGCCGCCCGGCATCAACAGCCTGGGCTCGCGGCTGATCACCCAGCTCTTCGCCAACGTGCAGGCAACGCCGGAGTTGCTGCTGCAGTCCGGCCTGTCCTGGGGCAGCGGACGCCACCACAACGGCGACCAGCTCGAACTCGGAGCCACCAGCGGCATCCCCATCGGCCAGGAGCTGCTGGCCATCAGCCTGGCTGCGACCTACGCGAACGCGGCGCATCTGCGCGGCAACTTCGGCATCGGGCCCGGCGAGTCGCTGGCCAGCGGCCTGCCCATGTTCCAGCCGCACAGCGGCTGGCAGGACTGGAGCGTCGCACTGAGCGCCGAGCACAAGTTCTCGGCCGACTGGTCCGTCAACGGCCAGTGGCTGCACACCCGCCTGGTCGGCCAGGCCGCCGCCTCGCCGCTGACGCACAGCCGCGACCAACCCTCCTTCATCTTCAGCCTGTGGCATCGGTTCTGAACGGCTGAAGGCATGCACGAGGTCCTGCTCTACGCGCTGCCCGTGTTCGCGCTGTGCATGCTGGCCGAATGGGCCTGGGGCCGCTGGCGCGGGCGCCAGGGCTATGGCCTGGCCGACACCATCAGCAGCCTCAGCCAGGGCCTGCTCAGCCAGGCCGTGGCCGCCGTCACGCCACTGTTCCAGACCGGGCTCTACGCCTCCGTGCACGGTCGCCTGGCACTGCTGCCGGGCACGCTCTGGCATGGCGCCTTCGGCATCATGGCCAGCATCGTCATGTACGACTTCTGCGACTACTGGCTGCACCGCGCCAGCCACGAGAGCGCACTGTTCTGGGCCGCCCATGCCGTGCACCACCAGAGCGAGCATTTCAACCTCAGCACAGCGCTGCGCCAGGAAAGCCTGTACTCGGTGATGGGCGCGCCCTTCTTCCTGCCCATGGCTCTGCTGGGCGTGCCGACGGCGCAATACGCGCTGGCCGGCATCGTCGTGCTGTTCTACCAGTTCTGGATCCACACCGAGCACATCGGCCGCCTGGGCTGGCTGGACCGCGTGTTCTCCACGCCCTCCAACCACCGCGTCCACCACGCCGTGAACCCGGGCTACCTGGATCGCAACTACGGCGCCGTCCTCGTCGTCTGGGACCGCCTGTTCGGCAGCTTCACCGAGGAGGTGGAGCCCTGCGTCTACGGCACCGTCAAGCCGCTGGCGAGCTGGAACCCGCTGACCGCCGTGGGCCAGTCCTACGCCGAGCTGTGGCGGCGCATGCGCGCCACCCCTCGGCCGGCCGACAAGCTGCGCGTGCTCGTCAAGTCGCCCGGATGGATGCCGCCCGGCGCGGCGCCACAGGGCGCGGCGCTCGACACCCGCCTGACCCAGCCCCGCTTCGATCCGCCCGCGACGCGCGGGGCCCGTCTCGCCGCCGTGGCACTGTTCGCGTTGACGGCGGCGGCCGGCGGCGCCTGGCTGTGCTTCGCCGATGACCTCGGCGCGGTGGCAGACCTGGGCGCCGCCGCTGCGCTCGCTGCCGGCCTGTGGGCCACCGGCGCGCTGCTGTCGCGCCGCGCATAAGCATCCCCTTTTTCCTTCGTTCCGCGACGAAGCGCGTTTCCCTATCGTGCAAGGCCTGAACCCGAACAGGTCGCCATGCACATCACCAGCCTCTCCGCCAGCCCTAGCGAACGCTCGCGTTCCGCCTGGCTCACGCAGTTCGCGCTGACACGCCTGGAGAGCCGCGTCACCCGCTACGACGACATCCTCGTGCGCCGGCTGCCCGCCGCGGCTCTGCTGGCGGCCGATGTGCAGGACCCCGAGATCGCCGCTGCCGTGCAGGCTGTCGAGCGGGCCGACCTCGTCGTCGTCGGCACCCCCATCTTCAAGGCCGCCTACAGCGGCCTGCTCAAGGTCTTCCTCGACCTGCTGCCGCCCGATGCGCTGCGCGACAAGCTGGTGCTGCCGCTGGCCACCGGCGGCAGCCCGGCGCATCTGCTGGCGCTGGACTACGCCCTCAAGCCCGTACTTTCGGCGCTGGGAGCCCGCCATCTGCTGGACGGCGTGTTCGCCACCGACGCGCAGCTACGCCGCCATGAAGCCGGCGGCTTTGTCCCCGAGCCCGACCTGATCGCGCGCCTGGACCGCGCCCTCGCGCCGCTGGCGTCGCGCACCCCGCGAATGCCGGCGCGGCCCGAGCCGGCGCTCAGCTGTTGACGCCGCCGAGCCGCTCAACCCACCACCGTTTGTCTCCTCGCCACCCGCCCGGGATCGGCGACTTCATCCCGGCGCTCGGGCGCTGATCGGGTGCGCCCGGGTGCCGGGATCTTTTTGCACAGGACATCGCATGACCCTCCGTTCCCTGCTCCGCTGGACCGCCCTGCCCCTGCTGGCCGTCTTCAGCCTCCATGCCGCCGCGCAGACGACCACGTTGCGCATCGGCTTCCAGAAGTCCGCCAGCCTGCTGACGCTGCAGAAGTCCAGCGGCTCGCTCGAGAAGCGCCTGGCGCCGCTGGGCGTCGCCGTGAAATGGGTGGAGTTCCCCGCCGGCCCGCAGTTGCTGGAAGGCCTGAACGTCGGCGCCGTCGACGTGGGCTATGTCGGCGAGGCGCCGCCCATCTTTGCGCAGGCCGCCGGCGCCAGGTTCGTCTACATCGGCTTCGACCCGGCCGCTCCCGAGGCCGAGGCCATCGTGGTGCCCAGGGACTCGACGCTGAAGTCGGTCGCCGACCTGAAGGGCCGGAAGGTGGCGCTCAACAAGGGCAGCAACGTCCACTATCTGCTCGTGAAGGCGCTGGAGAAGCAGGGCCTGAAACCCACCGACATCCAGCCCGTCTACCTGCCGCCGGCCGACGCGCGCGCCGCCTTCGAGCGCGGCGCGGTGGATGCGTGGGTGATCTGGGACCCCTTCCTCGCCGCCGTCGAGAAGCAGAGCGGCGCCCGCGTCCTGCAGGACGGCCGCGGCCTCGTCAACAACTACGCCTACTACCTGGCCGAGCGCGGCTATGCCCAGAACCAGCCCCGCGTCATCCAGGCCCTGTTCGAGGACACCCAGGCCCAGGCCGCCGCGCTGAAAGCCGACATCAAGGCCGCGGCGGCCGCCGTCGCACCGCTGCAGGGGCTGGAGCCGGAGGTCGTCGAGAAGAGCCTCACGCGCTACCAGTTCGGCGTGAAGCCGCTAACCGCCGCCGTGGCCGCCGAGCAGCAGAAGATCGCCGACGCCTTCCATGCCCTCGCGCTGATTCCCAGGCCCATCCGCGTGACCGACGCGCTGCCTGGCACGGCCAGCGTCGCGGAGGCTGCGCGATGAGCACGCACAACACCACCCGCCGCGCCGCGCTCGCCATCCTTGCGACGACGGCCGCCGCCTGGCGCCAGGCGCAAGCCCAGTCGCCCGCGCCATTGCAGCAGCTTCGCATCGGCTTCCAGAAGGGCTCGCTGAACCTCGCTCTGCTGAAGAGCTACGGCCTGCTGGCGCAGCGGCTGCCCGGCACACGCATCCAGTGGACCGAGTTCCCCGCCGGGCCGCAGCTGCTGGAGGCGCTGGCGCTGGGCAGCGTCGACCTCGGCGCCACCGGCGACGCGCCACCCGTGTTCGCCCAGGCGGCCGGCAAGGACGTCGTCTACGTCGGCGCCGAGCCACCCAAGCCCGACAGCTCGGCCCTGCTCGTCAAGCCGGACTCGCCGCTGAAGGCGCTGGCCGACATCAAGGGCCACCGCATCGCTCTGCAAAAGGGCAGCAGCGCGCACTTCCTGACCGTGCAGGCCGTCAGGCGCGCCGGCCTGGCCTGGGCCGACATCCAGCCCGTCTACCTGCCGCCGGCCGAGGCCCGTGCGGCCTTCGAGCGCGGCGCAGTGGACGCCTGGGCCGTGTGGGACCCCTACTACGCGGCGGCCGAGATCAGCGGCGAGCTGCGAGCGCTGGCGACCAGCCGCGGGCTGACCAGCAACAACACCTTCTACCTCGCGTCGCGCACGCTGAGCCAGCAGCCGGCGCTGCTGAAGACGCTGTTCCAGGCGCTGACCGAGACCGATGCCCGCGTGCAGGCCGACCGCCGCGACGCGGTGCAGCGCTACGCCGAGTTCGCCGGCCTGCCGGCGGCCATCGTGCAGCGCATGGTCGAGCGCCGCGGCGCCGCACCTGTGGGTCCGCTGACCGCACAGCTCGTCGCCGAGCAGCAGCAGGTCGCCGACGCCTTCGCCGAGCTCGGGCTGATCCCCCGACCCATCCGCGTCGCCGACGCCCTCGTACAGGTCAGAGCATGAAGATTTTCTGGTTCATCCCCACCCACGGCGACAGCCGCCATCTCGGCAGCTCGCGCGGCGCCCGCGTGGCCGACCACGCCTACTTCAAGCAGATCGCCATCGCGGCGGACAGCCTGGGCTATGAGGGCGTGCTCATCCCCACCGGTCAGTCCTGCGAGGATTCCTGGCTGGTTGCGGCCAGCCTCATCGACGCGACCCGGCGGCTCAAGTTCCTCGTCGCGCTGCGACCGGGGCTGGTGGCGCCGACGCAGAGCGCTCGCATGGCCGCCACGCTGGACCGCCTCTCCGGCGGGCGACTTCTCGTCAACCTCGTGACCGGCGGCGACGCCAGCGAGCTGGCCGGCGACGGCCAGTTCCTGGACCATGCCCAGCGCTACGCGCAGTCGGCCGAGTTCATCCGCATCTGGCGCGAGGTCATCGCGCGGTCGCATTCAGGCCAAACGTTTGACTTCGATGGCGAGCACCTCGGCGTCAAGGGCGCCAAGCTGCTGTTCCCGCCCGTGCAAACACCCTACCCGCCGGTGTTCTTCGGCGGCTCGTCCAGCCCGGCGCACGATCTCGCGGCGGACCAAGCCGACACCTACCTCACTTGGGGCGAGCCGCCCGCCGAAGTGGCGAAGAAGGTGGCCGACGTGCGCGAGCGTGCCGCCGCCCGGGGCCGCCGGTTGCAGTACGGCATCCGCCTGCACGTCATCGTGCGCGAGACCGAGGACCAGGCCTGGGCCGCCGCGGCCGAACTGGTCTCCCAGCTCGACGAGGCCACCGTCGCCGCCGCCCAGGCCCGCTTCGCCGGCATGGATTCCGTGGGCCAGCGCCGCATGGCCGAGCTGCACCGCGGCCGCTTCAACAAGGCCAATGTGCGCGAAGGCCTGGAGATCTCGCCCAACCTGTGGGCCGGCGTGGGCCTGGTGCGCGGCGGCGCAGGCACGGCCCTGGTCGGCAACCCGCAGCAGGTGGCCCAGCGCATTCGCGAATACGCCGACCTCGGCTTGGAGCATTTCATCCTCAGCGGCTACCCACACCTGGACGAGGCGCACCGCTTCGCCGAGCTGGTGTTCCCGCTGCTGCCGCTGCAGCTGCGGGAACGGCTGACAGGCCCGGCCGGCGAACTCATGGCCCACGGCCTTGTGCCCAAACAAGTGGCGGCGAGCTGATGAGGTCCAGCCGCGCCCTCCCCTGGTTGCTGCCCGCAGCCATCCTCGTCGCCTGGGAGCTGGCCTCGCGCAGCGGCTGGCTGTCCGCGCGCATCCTGCCCGAGCCCGCCGCCGTGCTGGCGGCGTTCTGGCAGCTGCTGCGCTCGGGCGAGCTGGCCCACCACGTCGCGGTCAGCACGGTGCGGGCCTTCTCGGCGCTGGCGCTGGGCGGCGGCCTGGGCCTGCTGCTGGGCCTGCTGACCGGCACCTGGCGTCGCGCCGAGGCCTTGCTCGACACCACGCTGCAGATGCTGCGCAACATCCCGGCGCTGGCGCTGATCCCGCTGGTCATCCTGTGGTTCGGCATCGACGAGGCAGCCAAGCTGGTGCTGGTGGCGGTGGGCGTGTTCTTCCCCGTCTACCTGAACACCTTCCACGGCATACGCAACGTGGACCGCGACCTCATCGAGATGGCGCGCAGCTACGGCCTCCAGGGCTGGCGGCTCTACGCCCAGGTCATCCTGCCCGGCGCACTGCCGTCCATCCTCGTGGGCCTGCGCTTCTCGCTGGGGCTGATGTGGGTGCTGCTCATCGTCGCCGAGACGCTGTCGGCGCAGGCCGGCATCGGCTACCTGACGATGAACGCCCGCGAGTTCCTGCAGACCGACATCGTCCTCGTCGGCATCCTGCTGTACGCCGTGCTGGGCAAGCTGGCCGACGTCGTCGCCCGCGCTCTGGAGCGCGCCTGGCTGCCCTGGCACAAGGGCTATGCCACCGAAGGAGCATGAGCATGTGGCTCACCGAACTCGACGCCCCCGTGCTGCCGCGCGAACCCGCGGCCGAGGCCGCCCCGGCGCGCGGCCGCACGCCGGGCCTGGCGCTGGCGCTGCACGGCGTGAGCAAGTCCTTCGGCGCCCGCCATGTGCTGCAGGAACTGGACCTGCACGTCGCTCCCGGCGAGTTCGTCGCGCTGGTGGGCCGCAGCGGCTGCGGCAAGAGCACGCTGCTGCGCCTCATCGCCGGGCTGGACGCACCCAGCGCCGGCCGCGTCGAGGCCGGTGCCGCGCACGAGCGCCGGCTGATGTTCCAGGACGCCCGCCTGCTGCCGTGGAAGCGCGTCGTCGACAACGTCGCGCTGGGGTTGGACGGTGCCGACGCCCGGGCGCGCGCGCTGGAGGCGCTGGCCCAGGTGGGCCTGGCCGGCCGCAGCGACGACTGGCCGGCCACGCTGTCCGGCGGCCAGCGCCAGCGCGTGGCGCTGGCGCGCGCGCTGGTGCACCGTCCGCGCCTGCTGCTGCTGGACGAACCGCTGGGCGCGCTGGATGCCCTGACGCGGCTGGAGATGCACCGCCTCATCGAGCAGCTCTGGCGCCGTCACGGCTTCACGGCCCTGCTCGTGACCCACGACGTGGCCGAGGCCGTGGCCCTGGCCGACCGCGTGCTGCTCATCGACCGCGGCGGCATCGCGCTGGACGCCGGCGTCGCCCTGCCACGGCCACGTGCACGCACGACGCCCGGCTTCGCGGAACTGGAGGACCGGGTGCTGCGGCACATCCTGGCGCCGCCGCCCCAGGTCTGACCCGCCTCGCGTCGGGCACACTGCCCGCATGCGTTTCACCCTGCTCTGCCTCGCCCTCGCAGCCGGCCTGCTGGCCGGCTGCGCCCATCCGCCCGCCCTCGCCCCGCAACCCCTGGCCCAGGCCGATGCGGCCGTCGAACGCTTCATCGACCAGCGCCAGTTGCCGGGCGCGGCGCTGTGGATGGAGCGCGTCGGCCAGGGCAGCTACCACCGCGCCTACGGCCAGCGCGCCGTCGCCCCGACGCCCGAGCCGCTGGACGAGACCACCGTCTTCGACGCCGCATCGCTGACCAAGCCCGTCGTCACGGCCACGCTGGTGCAGCTGTTGCGCGAGCGCGGCCAGCTCGACGTGGAGGCACCGCTGCAGCGCTACCTGCCCGACTGCGGCGGCGCCGACAACGCCGGCATCACGCTGCGCCATCTGCTCACCCACACCTCGGGCCTGCCGTCAGGTCTTCCGCGCAGCGGCCCGCTGGGCGGCTGGAGCGGCGCTGCGGAGGCCGAGCGCACCGCCTGCGGCCTGGCGCCGACCGCTGCGCCAGGCACGCTGTTCCGCTACTCGGACGTCAACTTCATCCTGCTGGGCCGCATCGTCGAGCGGCAGAGCGGCATGCCGCTGGAGCGCTTCGCCGAACAGGCCTTGTTCAAGCCGCTGGGCATGGCCGACAGCGGCTACCTGCCGCTGCAGCGCATGGCCGCCGCCCGCATCGCGCCGACCGAACGCCAGCCGGACGGCCAGGTGCTGCGTGGCGAGGTGCACGACCCCACGGCGCGCCGCATGGGCGGCGTTGCCGGCCATGCTGGCCTGTTCACGACGACAGCCGACCTGGCTCGCTTCGCGCGCATGCTGCTGGCCGGCGGCTTGGCCGAGGACGGCCGGCGCCTTCTGTCGCCCGAGAGCGTGGCGCTGCTGACGACGCCACAGTCGCCCACCGGGCTGACCGAGCAGCGCGGCATGGGCTGGGACATCGCCTCGCCCTACGCGAGACCCCGCGGCAGCCTCTACCCGGCCACGAGCTACGGCCACACCGGCTTCACCGGCTGCGTGCTGTGGCTGGATCCGACGAGCCGCAGCTTCTACGTGCTGCTGTCCAACCGCGTTCACCCGGCGGCCGGCACCAACGTGCTGCCGCTGTATGGCGAGCTGGGCACGCTGGCGGCGCGGGCCGCGGGCGTGGCACCCTAGGCCTTGGCCGCCAGCGAGCCCGGATAGGTCAGCGAACTCGAATCCGCCGACACCGAGAACACGACGCTGGTCGTGGCCGTCTGCTGCATCAACGAGGTGTAGAGCGACATCACGCCGCCCGCGCTCTTGGCCAGCTTGGCGGCCTGCGAGATGGCAGCGCTCTGCTGGATGCTGGTGGACAGCTTCAGCGCATCGCGCGCCTGGTTGGCGATGCGCGCCGCGAAGCTGGGCTGGCTGGTGTCGGCATTCAGGAAGGCCTTGGCGGCCGCGCGGTCGGCGTCAGAGCCCTTGAATTCGACGCTGCCGTCGCTCTTCACCGCGAACTCCACAGGCCCCTCCAGCTTGACGCCCGCCTTGGCCATGGCCGTGCGCAGGTCCGTGGCCAGCGCCTTCTGGGCCGTGTCCAGGCTGCTGACCGCCGTCGCCGACTTGGCCATGCCTGCGGCGCGATCCAGCGCAGCCTGCGGCAGCGCGGTGGCGCCAGCCTTGCCGGCCGTCTTGGCATTCGTCGCCGCACTGTCCAGGCCCTGGGCCGACAGGTAGCTGAGCAGGGGGTTGTTGATGCTGGAAACCACGGCTGGCATCTTGCCGCCGCGGCGCTGGTCCGAACGGCGCAACTGCGCCCGTTTTCCCCTGCTCCTCGGGCCACCTGCGGCCCATGGCACCATGCCGGCCCATGACCCTTCACGTCGCCTGCCTGTGCGCCGCCTGGTGCCGCACCTGCGAGTCCTACAGCCAAGTCTTCGAAGCCGCCTGCGCCGAGCTGCCGCAGTCCGGCCTGCGCGTGCACTGGATAGACATCGAGGACGAGGCCGAATTGGTGGGCGACCTCGACATCGAGACCTTCCCGACGTTGCTGATCGCCGACGACGCCCATGTGCGCTTCGCCGGTCCGCTGACGCCCCAGCCCGAGACGCTCCGGCGCGTGCTGCGCGCCCACCTGACCGACGCCCGCGCCGCCCGCGTGGCGCCCGACATCGAGAAGCTGGCGCAGCGGCTGCGCAGCCACCGCTAGACCGCCCGCGCGCGACATGAGGCACCATGCGCGCATGACAACCAGCCGGCGGCTGCGATGGCTGCTCACTCTCCTCGCGGCATGCCTCGTCGGCAGCGCCCTGGCCACACCGACGCTGCAGGTCGGCTCCAAGCGCTTCACCGAGAGCTATCTGCTGGGCGAGATCGTCACGCAGACCCTGGTGGCCCAGGGCATCGCCGCCGAACACCGCCCCGGCCTGGGCAACACGGCCATCCTGGCCGCGGCGCTGCAGCAGGGCCAGATCGACCTCTACCCGGAGTACACCGGCACCATCGTGCGCGAGCTGCTCAAGCGCGACTCGCCTGCCGATGCCCAGGCACCGCTGGCGCAGCTCAACACCTGGCTGCAGCCGCTGGGCCTGAAGGCCGCCGTGCCGCTGGGCTTCAACAACAGCTATGCGCTCGCGATGCGCGAGGCCGACGCTGCACGGCTGGGCATCGCGACGATCTCGGAGCTGGCTGCAAGCGCCGGCCAGGGCAAGCCGCCAACAAGGCCCGGCCTGTCGCACGAGTTCCTGGCCCGCGCGGACGGCTGGCCGGCGCTGCGACGCGCCTATGGCCTGAAGCTCGATCCGGGCCCCGGCCTGGACCACGGCCTGGCCTATGCGGCCCTGGCCGGCGGCCAGGTCGACCTGATCGACGTCTACACCACCGACGCCCAGCTCGCCCGCCAGCCGGTACGCGTGCTGCGCGACGACCGCGGTTTCTTCCCGCGCTACGACGCCGTGCTGCTGATGCGCGCAACGGTGGACGAACGGCCGCTGCTGGGCCTGGCCGGGCGGCTGCCGGAGGCCGAGATGACCCGCCTTAACGCGGCCGCCGAACTGGACGGCCGGCCGTTTGCCGACGTGGCGCGCCGCTTCCTGCAATCGGATGCCCGTGCCACGGCACGCCAGGGCCTGATGGAGCGGCTGCTGGCGCCCGACCTGGCGACGCTGCTTGTCCAGCACCTGGCGCTGGTGCTGGCCTCGCTCGCGCTGGCCATCGCCGTGGCCGTGCCGCTGGGCATCGCAGCGCACCGCCTGCCGCGCCTGGCAGCGCCGGTCATGGCCGCGGCAGGCCTGCTGCAGACACTGCCATCCCTGGCCCTGCTGGCCTTCCTGATCGCCTTCGTCGGCCGCATCGGCTTCGCGCCAGCCCTGCTGGCCCTGTTCGTCTACGCGCTGCTGCCCATCGTGCGCAACACGCATGCCGGCCTGCAGGCGGTCTCCGCCGGCCTGACCGAGGCGGCGCTGGCGCTGGGCCTGACGCGCGGCCAGACGCTGCGCGCCATCGAGCTGCCGCTGGCCCTGCCGACGCTGATGGCCGGCGTGAAGACGGCCGCCGTCACCAATGTCGGCACCGCCACCGTGGCGGCCTTCGTCGGCGCGGGCGGCCTGGGCGAGCGCATCGTGGCAGGGCTGGCCGTCAACGACAGCACGCTGATGCTGGCCGGCGCCCTGCCCGCCGCGGCGCTGGCCATCGTCGTGCAACTGCTCTTCGACGCGCTGGAACGGCGCGTCGCGCACAATGGCGGCCGCAATTCCAGGGGCGGAGGGGCATGAACACCAAGGTGACATCGGGCTTGTGGGCGGTCTGCATGCTGGCGACAGCGTCCGCCGCCGAGGCCGGCTGCTCCCGCGCCATCGAAGTGCCGATGGCGCCCGTCGGGGTCAGCGTCAGCTTCGACGGCGACCGCAGCAGCGGCATCTATCCGACGCTGCTGCGCGAACTCGGCACCTCCACGGGCTGCGAGTTCCAGATCCAGCGCGTGCCACGCGCCCGGTTGCAGAAGATGTTCGAGTCCGGCCAGGCCGACCTGCTGATGCCGGCCTCGGTTTCGCCGTCGCGCGACCGCGATGGCGAGTTCGTGCCTCTGGTGCAGGTTCGCGCCAGCCTGGTGACGCTGGCACGCGAGGAGGCTGTGCCACGCTCGCTGGCCGAGCTGATCGCCCAGCCCGATCTCAAGCTTGCCGTCGTGCGCGGCTTCAGCTTCGGGTCGGCCTACGAGGGCGCGGTGGCGGCGCTGCGCCAGCAGAAGCGCCTCATCGAGGAATCCAACGTCGCCGGCGTCGCCCGTGCCCTGCGACAGGGCCTGGCGCAGGGCACGATCATGACGGCATCCATCTTCATCGGCACGCTGACCCAGGAGGCCGAGCTGACACCGCTGGTCAAGCAGGTTCGCATCGAGCCGCTGGACGAACTGGGCTGGTCGGAAAGCGGCGTCTACCTGTCGCGCCGCACGCTGGGCGATGCCGACCGCCGGCAGCTCCGCCAGGCATTCACGCAGGTGGCCCGGTCCGGGCGAGTCTGGCAACTGCTCAGCGACAACCATCCACCGGGCAGCCTGAGCGGCAGCATCCGGCCGCTGCCTTAGGCCGCCTGCGCGGCGAGAACTGGGGCACGAAACGGAAGGCGGGTAAGCCGGCCTTGGGCGTCGGTATCTCCGACGGCCAAAAGAAACCGGAGTAACAGCCTCGGTCGTTGATCCGGTTCGACATTTGGGTGGCCTCCAGCACTCGGATCCCCTACGGAGACGGTGCACTTTCACCTGAGGTTGTCCTCAAAGCTACCCGCAAAAACGTGCCGCAGGTGAAAAGCAATCGAGCCTCCGCCCTGATGTAGCAGGCTGCGGAAGCGCCTTCATCCACGAAGGGCGAACTCAGCTCCCCTTCTTCAGCGCCTCAAGCGTCCTCACCTTTGCCGACTTCGGCAGCTTGTGAAACGTCAGCAGCAGTTCTGCCGTTAGATCGTCGGCTTCGTAAAAGTACGAGGCCGGCACCTTCAGCACTGCGCCGATGCGCTCCATCAGTTCGAGAGTCGGCGATCTGGCTCCTGTTTCGTACCGGTTCATGCGGGCGCTTGCTGACTCGGCCTCAAGCCCTGCTTCCAGCCCAAGCCTCTCTTGAGATAGCCCGGCACGCTGGCGCGCCTCTTTCAACCGTCTCCCAATCACCGACATGCACGCCTTGCGAAAAGCGCAAATCGTGTCGGACAGCCCTCGCCAATACACTACCGTTTTGGTAGCATACGACTGTCCACCGAGCTTCGAGCTTTCGATGGGCATTGCCTGGCCAACCCGGAGGCATCATGATCTGCCCACATACGCCCTGGCTCTCCAAACCCCTCTGCTGCAGGTACGTCTTCGCGGGTTTCAAGACCCTGCGCTTGCCCGTCCGCGTTGGCGATGTCGTCACGGACGCGACGTGGCGCTGGGCACTTGGCCTGTTCAGGCAGGACGAGTACGAGGTCCTCGGTGCGTGGCCTCCCCAGTCCACGCATGAGCAGGTCGCCCGTGATTTACATGCGCGGGGCGTTGAACGAATCGTCGCCGTACACGGCCGCACTGATTGCAGATCAAGCTTCCCCGGTGCCGTCATCTGGCCACCAGCGGTTGCGCCCGAAGAGGCTGGCTCGACGGCCGCCTTGCATCCCTTTGGGCGTCGTCGTCGCGCTGTGCTTCAGTCCGCCGTCGCGACGGCCGCGCAGATTCAATCGCGCATTGCCCGGGCCATCAAACGCCGCGCGCCCTTTTCCGATGAGGCCGCTGCCGCTGCATTCCTCACCGAGATGCTACAGAAGGCCGACCGGCGCTTCTTCAACGCATGAAGCTGCCGCTGGTCCACGGCTGGCAAGAAGTCCTCGTCCGCGTCCGCGGTGCGCTGATGCGCCGCGGGCGCAGCGAGCACGACGCCGAGGACCTGGTGCAGGAGGCGTGGGTTCGACTGGCTTGCTACGAGCGAGAGCAGGCCGTCGAACGCCCCGAAGCCTTCCTCATGCGTGCAGCGCTCAATCTTTCGATCGACGCTCACCGGGCGCAGAAGACGCGCGGCGAAGAAGTCCTGGCCGAAGACGTCGTCATCATCGATATCGCCCCCACGACCGAGGCCGTGGTGCTTGCCAGGGAGCGCATGGCGCGGCTGAGCGCAGGCATCAGTCGCTTGAGCGAGACCACGCGCAGCGTCTTCCTGGCGCATCGCGTTGACGGGCTACCCTACAGCGAGATCGCACGCGACCGCGGCATCACGGTGAGCACGGTGCAGAAGCACGTCGCCAAGGCCACGCTGCAACTCACCACCTGGATGGAAGACTGGTAGCCGTGCCATCACCGGGAGCCTCGGCGGCTCCGGACACCCCTGTCAAGACATCGCCGCTCGTGGCCCCGGAGGTCGCCGCAGAAGCAGCGGTGTGGGTTGCCCGCCTGCGCGACCATGACCGGTCGCGCGATGGAGCGGGAGTGCCTGGCTTGGCAGAGGTGCTCTGTTGCGCACCGGCTTGCCTTTGAACGGTGCACCAGAGCTGACCGATCGTCCCGCGCGTCACGCTCAGCACGTACGCCCGCGTGGCCAACCGCGTGCAACGGCCCGACGTCGTGACGGACCGCGCCTGCTTGCGTTGCGCCGCCTTGGCGTCTTCGGCTCTTGGTTGTGCAGCGCTGCTGGTATGGCACCTGCGGCCGGGCGTTCAGACCTACGAGACCGGCATTGGCGAGCGGCGCATCGTGATGCTGGCCAACGGCACCTGAAACACAACCCGCACGTCCGAAGGCGGCGAGGCCCACGCCAGCAGATCAAGCTGCCAATCATCCGCACTATCGCTGGCATGCTTGCATGCTGACCGCGACTACACAAATGCGAAGCCACCCATACTTTGCGGCCCGGTCATCCCACGACGTATCAAGTCTGCCCGCGCAGTTCAGCGATGACCTACCGGCACGCCTACGCAGTTCATCGTTTGGCAGCAAGTCTGCGAGGAACACCGTAGCACTATCCTCGGTGGCGCGCGGCTGCTAGCGGCGACAGAGGCTGGCAGCGCGGAGATGGTGACGTGCGGCACCTGCTGGAGTTGACGAGCCCGAGCCTACGGCTGGGGACGCCTATGACAGAGAGTCGGTTTTCCGTTTACATCGGGAAAGCACGAACAACAATCCTGCCCCTAGCTCATCCAGCGAGCCACCATCCGCCTAAGCTGGCCACAAAACGGCCATCAAGGAACAGGGATGTTGATCGCACACAGCCTGAACGACGCGGGGGATTGGCACGGGCTGACAGCTCATCTCGACAAGGTAGCCGCACTTGCCGCCGAGTTCTCCGCCGAATGGGGTGACACGCTCTGGGCAGGGCTCGCGGGCAGCTGGCATGACTTAGGTAGTCGGCCCTGCAAAATCCGTTTTCTCCATCGAGCCCGCGAACGGCGCTCTCGCTGTAACGGCTGGCGGCGTCGGCGCGTCGGCGTGCGAGTCGGCTTAGGCTTGAGCCGGCGAGCCTCCTGAGGCGTCCAATGGCGCCCACG
>NZ_JAFAGT010000063.1 GCF_019237615.1 Roseateles sp.
TGCTCAGCGCGATGCAGCACATGACGCAGCGGCTGACGCAGGTGGTGGCCGAGGTGAACTCGGGCGCCGAGGCACTGGCGGGCGCCTCCGAGGAGGTCAGCGCCACCGCCCAGTCTCTGGCGCAGGCCGCCAGCGAGCAGGCCGCGGGCGTGGAGGAGACCAGCGCCTCGCTGGAGCAGATGACGGCCTCCATCGCGCAGAACACCGAGAACGCCAAGGTCACCGACGGCATGGCGTCGCAGGCGTCCAGCCAGGCCAGCGAGGGCGGCGAAGCGGTCAAGTCGACGGTGGCGGCGATGAAGCAGATCGCCAGCAAGATCAACATCATCGACGACATTGCCTACCAGACCAACCTGCTGGCGCTGAACGCGGCCATCGAGGCGGCGCGCGCGGGCGAGCATGGCAAGGGCTTCGCGGTGGTC
The DNA here is from genome assembly GCF_019237615.1 of Roseateles sp. Classification (GTDB taxonomy): domain Bacteria; phylum Pseudomonadota; class Gammaproteobacteria; order Burkholderiales; family Burkholderiaceae_C; genus Pelomonas. The sequence goes on from NZ_JAFAGT010000063.1 coordinate 423, forward strand.
GCGGCGGAGGTGCGCAAGCTCGCGGAGCGCAGCCAGGTGGCGGCGCAGGAGATCGGCGAGGTGGCCTCCAGCAGCGTGGAGCTGGCCGAGCGGGCCGGGCGGCTGCTCGACGAGATCGTGCCCAGCATCCGCAAGACCTCGGACCTGGTGCAGGAGATCACGGCGGCCAGCGAGGAGCAGTCCTCGGGCGTGGGACAGATCAACGCGGCCGTCGGCCAGCTCAGCCAGACCACGCAGCAGAACGCCAGCAGCTCCGAGGAGCTCGCCGCCACGGCCGAGGAGATGAGCTCCCAGGCCGAGCAGCTGCAGCAGGCCATGGGGTTCTTCAAGCTGGGCATGCCGCAGGGCTTGGCAAGCGCGAGCCGCCCAGGCCAGAGCCTGCGGCGCGCGTCCAGCAAGCCGGCCGCGCCGCGGCGCAGCAAGCTGGGCCATGCCTCCGCGCAGGCCGCGCAGGCCGACGACGACGACCTGGGCATAGACGAAACACAGTTCGCGCGCTTCTGAGGAACCTCCATGAGCCCGCCTACCCGCGCAGCCTCCGGGCTGCCCTCCCAGTACCTGACCTTCAGCCTGGCCGGCGAGACCTTCGCCATCGGCATCCTGTCCATCAAGGAGATCATCCAGTTCCGCGGCCTGACCGAGGTACCCATGATGCCGCGCGCCGTGCGCGGCGTGATCAACCTGCGCGGCGCCGTGGTGCCGGTCGTCGACCTGGCGCTGCGCTTCGGCAAGCCGGCCAGCACGGCCGGGCGGCGCAGCTGCATCGTCATCGTCGAGATTGCCGATGGCGGCGACAGCCCGGTACTGGGCGTCATGGTCGACGCGGTCAGCGAGGTCATCGAGATCCCGCCGGACGAGATCGAGGAGGCGCCCAGCTTCGGGGCCTCGATCAAGCGCGAGTTCATCGCCGGCATCGGCAAGGTGCGCGGCAGGTTCGTCGTACTGCTGGAAGTGTCGCGAACGCTATCGCTGGACGAACTGGCGGGCCTGGCCCGCCCCTCCCCGGAGGGTCTGCTGGATGCCGCCTGACTGGAACCCTAAATGACCGTGACGATTTCCGACAAGGAATTCACGCGCTTCCGGGACTTCATCTTCGACGCCGCCGGCATCACGCTGTCGGACTCCAAGAAGGCCCTGGTGAGCGGCCGCCTGAGCAAGCGCGTGGCGGCGCATGGCTGCGAGAGCTTCGCGGCCTACCTGGACCTGATCCTGGGCACGCAGGCGCCCGGCGAGCTGCAGGTCGCCGTGGACCTGCTGACCACCAACGAGACCTATTTCTTCCGCGAGCCCAAGCATTTCGACCTGCTGCGCAAGCATGCGCAGCACGCCGTCGAGGTGCGCCGGCCGCTGCGCGTGTGGAGCGCCGCCTGCTCCAGTGGCGAGGAGGTCTACAGCATCGCCATGGTGCTGGACGACATCATGGGCGCGCAGGGCTGGGAAGTCATGGGCTCGGACATCAGCACCCGCATGCTCAGGCGCGCACGCGCCGGCCACTACCCGCTGGAGCGCACGCGCCAGGTGCCGCTGGACTATCTGCGCCGCTACTGCCTGCGCGGCTTTGGCGACCATGAGGGCTCGCTGCTGATCCAGCGTCCGCTGCGCGACCGGGTGCAGTTCTGCCATCTCAACCTGATGGAATCGCTGCCCAAGGCCGCCGGCTACGACCTGATCTTCCTGCGCAACGTGATGATCTATTTCAACGGTGACACCAAGCGGCAGGTGGTCTCGCGCGTGCTCAGCGTGCTCAAGCCAGGCGGCCATCTGCTCATCGGCCACTCGGAGAACCTGAACGGCATCAATGACCAGGTGACGGCCGTGGCGCCGTCGGTCTATCGCAAGCCTGGAGGCCAGCCTTGAAACGCCGGCTGGTCCACCTCGCGCCTGGCGAGCATTTCGTCGGCGACGCACGTCATCGCGTCCGCACCCTGCTCGGCTCCTGCGTGTCCATCACGCTGTGGCATGCACGCTCGCGCGTCGGCGCGATGTCTCACTTTCTGCTCGCCGACCGCCCCGACCGCAGCGGCGACCTGCGCCAGGCCCCGCTGGACGCGCGCTATGGCACCGAGGCGCTGCTGCTGATGCTGCAGGGCCTGGAGCGGCGCGGCATAGAGCCGCGCGACTGCGAGGCCAAGGTCTTCGGCGGCGCCCACATGTTCCCCGGCTGGACCGAGATGCGCCACCAGGTAGGGCAGCGCAACGGCGACGCGGCGCTGCTGCTGCTGCAGGAGTTCGGTATCGAGCTGGTGTCCAGCTGCCTCTACGGTTATGGTCACCGGGTGATCCTGTTCGACATCGCCTCCGGCGACGTCTGGGCCCGCCAGGCCGAGATGGCGCCGGCGCGGCCGGGCATGACCCGGCCCTCACAGCTGGAGGAGGCATGAACGGGAGCCTGCAAGGCCGCGTCAAGGCCGTGCTCATCGTGGAGGACAGCGGTGTGCAGCGCGCGCACCTGGCCAGCCTGCTGCAGCTGCTGGGTGTGGGCCGGGTGCACCAGGCGGCCAACGGCGCCGAGGCACTGGCGCTGCTGGAGACGCTGACGGAACTGCCGGACGCCATGGTCATCGACCTGCACATGCCGGTAATGGACGGCGTCGAGCTGATCCAGCATCTGCAGGCCCGCGACCTGAGGATCCCCTTCGTCGTCGCGTCGACACGCGAGTCCACCCTCGTCAGCGCCGTGCTGGAGATGGCCCGCGCCCATGGCCAGCAGGTGTCGCGCGCGGCTCACAAGCCGCTGACGCTGGAGGTGCTGAGCGAGGCGCTGGCGGATTGCCTGCAGGCCCCCGCCGACCGACACGATGGCCAGCTGGTCTGCGTGCAGCCGTCCCAGCTCGCCCTGGCCATCGAGAGGGGCGCCATCCAGCCCTATTTCCAGCCCAAGGTCGACGTGCGCAGCGGCCTGATCCGCGGCGTCGAGGCGCTGGCGCGCTGGAGCGACGATGCGGCCGGCCCGGTGACGCCTGACCGCTTCATCCCCGTGGCCGAGGCCGAGGGCCTGATCCACGCGCTGACGCTGTCCGTGCTGCAGCAGGCCGTCACGCGCGTGGCCGGCTGGCAGGCGCGCGGGCTGACGCTGTCCGTCGCGGTCAACCTGTCGCCCAAGCTGCTCGATTCCAGCCGCCTGGTGGGCGAGATCGACGCCATCGTCCAGGGCGCGCGCATCCGCCCCGAGCAGCTGGTGCTGGAGGTCACCGAGAACGCGCTGATCAGCTGCGAGGGCCTCGCCCTCGGCACGCTGGCGCGGCTGCGCATGGCGGGCTACGGCCTGTCCATCGACGACTACGGCACCGGCTTCTCCTCCATGCAGCAGCTCGCGCGCGTTCCCTTCACGGAACTGAAGATAGATCGCAGCTTCGTGCACGGTGCCCATGCCAACGAGCACCTGCGCGTGATGCTGCAGTCCTCCATCGAGATGGCCTCGCGCCTGGGCCTGACCAGCGTCGCCGAGGGCGTCGAGAGCCTGGACGACTGGGCCTGGCTGCACCGCTACGGCTGCGATGTCGGCCAGGGCTGGCTGATCGGGCGCGCGATGCCGGGCGACGAATTGCCCGCCTGGCTGCGCAGCCATCAGGCGCGGCTGGCGGAGCTTCGGTCCGCGCCCTTCACCCGCCCCGCGGCGGCATCAGGACCTCACTCAATATGAAACCCATCCGAACCCTGGTCGTCGACGATTCGGCCGTCGTGCGACAAGTCGTCTCCGGTCTGCTCGAGCGTGCACCCGGCATCGAAGTCATCGCGGCCTGCGCCGACCCGCTGCTCGCGCGGGAGCGCATGCGGCTGAACTGGCCTGACGTGATCGTGCTGGACGTCGAGATGCCGCGCATGGACGGCATCACCTTCCTGCGCCAGATCATGGACGAGCGGCCGACGCCTGTCGTCATCTGCTCGACGCTGACCGAGCAGGGCGCACGCACCACCATCGAGGCCATGGCCGCCGGGGCGGTGGCCATCGTCACCAAGCCGCGCATCGGTCTCAAGGAATTCCTGCTCCAGTCGGGCGACGAGCTGGTGGCCGCAGTCCGAGCCGCGTCGCGGGCCAATGTGCGCCAGCTGGCGGCGCGCGCTGCCGGCCGGGCAGCACCGGTGACACAGAAGCTCAACGCCGACGCCATCCTGGCGCCCAGCTCGCCCAGCTCGCCCAGCTCGATGGTGAAAACCACCGAGCGCATCGTCGCCATTGGCACCTCCACCGGCGGCACCCAGGCCCTGGAGCAGGTGCTGACCGGGCTGCCACGCGTCTGCCCTGGCATCGTCATCGTGCAGCACATGCCAGAGAAGTTCACGGCCGCCTTCGCGGCGCGGCTGGACAGCCTGTCCGAGATCGTCGTCAAGGAAGCCGCCTCGGGCGACCGGGTGGTGCCCGGCTGCGCACTGATCGCGCCGGGCGGGCGGCATCTGCTGCTCAAGCGCAGCGGTGCGCAATACCACGTCGACGTCGTCGACGGCCCGCTGGTCAACCGCCACCGGCCCTCGGTGGACGTGTTGTTCCGCTCCGTCGCCAAGAATGCCGGCGCCAACGCGCTGGGCATCATCATGACCGGCATGGGCGACGACGGAGCGGCGGGGCTGCTTGAGATGCGCCAGGCCGGCGCGCATACGCTGGCCCAGGACGAGGCCTCCTGCGTCGTCTTCGGCATGCCCAAGGAGGCTGTCAAGCGCGGCGCCGTCATGCGCCAGGTTGCCCTCGGGCAGATCGGCGCAGAGATCGTCGCACAGCGCCGCTAGAACAGGCAGCCCTGCGCAGACGGGGCCGACGGCTTCGCAGGCCGCCTGAACAGGCCCAGCTCCACCGGGCGCCGCTGCGTGCGCAGCCCGAGCTTGGCCACCGCCCGGCGCAGCCGCGCGCGCAGCAGGTCGGCCCAGATGCCCTCGCCGGTGAAGCGCGTGCCGAAGCGGGCATCGTTGTCCTTGCCGCCGCGCATGTCGCGGATGCGAGCCATCACGCGCTCGGCGCGCTCGGGGAAATGGCGCGCCAGCCAGTCCTGGAACAGCGGGTTCACCTCCCAGGGCAGGCGCACCGGGATGCTGAAGGCGCTGCTGGCGCCGGCCTGCGCAGCGGCTTCCAGGATGCGCTCCAGCTCGGGCTCGTTGATGAAGGGAATGATGGGCGACACGCTGACCCCCACCGGCACACCCGCCTCCGCCAGCGCCTGGATGGTGCGCAGCCGCCGCGCGGGCGCCGCAGCGCGCGGCTCCAGGATGCGGGCGAGCTCGTTGTCCAGCGTCGTCACCGACAGGTAGACCGACACCAGCCCCTGCGCCGCCATGGGCGCGAGCAGGTCCAACTCGCGCTCTATGCCCGAGGACTTGGTGACGACCGAGAAGGGATGCCGGGTCTCGGCCAGCACTTCCACGATTCGGCGCGTGATGCCCAGCCGGCGCTCGACGGGCTGGTAGGCGTCCGTCGCCGTACCCAGCACCAGCGAGCGCGGCTCGTACCGGGCACCCGCCAGCGTCTCGCGCAGGCGCTCGGCCGCATTCACCTTGGCCACGATGCGGGTCTCGAAGTCAAGTCCCGGCGACAGGTTGAGGTAACTGTGGGTGGGCCGCGCGAAGCAGTAGATACAGCCATGCTCACAGCCGCGGTAAGGGTTGATGGAGTAGTCGAACGCGATGTCCGGCGACTGGTTGCGGGTGACGATCGTCCGGGCCCGCTCCTCGATGATCTGCGTGGCCGGCGCAAGATGTTCCTCGGCGGCGTCCTGGTCCAGCGAACCCCAGCCGTCGTCGTACTGTTCCCGCTCCCGCGTCTCGAAACGGTGCGGCATGGCCGTGGCGCTGCCGCGCCCCTTGATCGAGTCGAGCGGAACCAGGGCTGGCTGGGCAGCGGCAATGCGGGTGGGAGAAGGCGGCATACTGTCAATATATACAGTATTTCTGTTCCCGCCAGTCCCAAGGGGACCGGCAGCCCTAGGCGGCGGCAGGCTAAAGTGGCGCCCTAGAACCCGCACCGGATGCCCACGGCCCGGGCGTCGAACAGGTCCCCCTATTACATGGAATATCCCGGCAATCTCTTCGTCGTCGCCGCCCCCAGCGGCGCCGGCAAATCCAGTCTCGTCAAGGCCCTGCTGGAGCTGGACGCCAAGCTGGCCGTCTCCATCTCCCACACGTCGCGCGCACCGCGCGGCCAGGAGCAGCATGGCCGAGAGTACTGGTTCATCTCGTCCGACGAGTTCCGCGCCATGGCAGGGCGCAGTGAGTTCTTCGAGTGGGCCGAGGTGCATGGCAACCTCTACGGCACCTCGCGCGCCGGCATCGAGGAGCGACTTCAGCATGGCGATGACGTCGTGCTGGAGATCGACTACCAGGGTGCCCTGCAGATCAAGCAGCTCTTCCCCTATGCCGTGCTGATCTTCATCCTGCCGCCCAGTTGGGACGAGCTGCGCCTGCGGCTGAACCGGCGCGGCGACACCGAGCCCGAGGTCATCGCCAAGCGCATGAACAACGCCCGCATCGAGGTGGCCCAGGCCAAGCACTTCGACTTCGTGGTCGTGAACGCGGTGTTCGACACGGCCGTCTTCGACCTGAAAACCATCGTCCACGCGCAGCGGCTAAAATACGCGGCTCAGCGCCGAAACCGCTCGGCCGTCTTTCAGGCGCTCGATCTGCCCTGATCGCGCACATCACAAGGAACACCATGGCCCGCATCACCGTCGAAGACTGCCTGACCAAGATCCCCAACCGCTTCCAGCTCGTGCTGGCCGCCACCTATCGCGCCCGCATGCTGAGCCAGGGCCACAGCCCGCGCATTGAGAGCAAGAACAAGCCCGGCGTGACCGCGCTGCGCGAGATCGCTGCCGGCGAGGTCGGCGTGGAGATGCTGCGCAAAGTGCCGGTCTAAGCGACCCCCCTCCTCGCAAAACGGGCGCCTTCGGGCGCCCGTTTGCTTTGCGGATTCCGGGCCGAGCGCCGGCTGCTCCCGAATCGACACGCCGTGGCGATGTGCTCGCGGCGCCATGCCGCAGGCAACGCCGCCCTTGGTGGACCGGCCAAGGTACTCCTTGGACCAGGGGCACCATCACGGCATCGGATAAATTCGGGCGCATGGCCCAACGCTCCCTCACTGCCTGGTTCACGCTGCCCGGCCTGCGCCCGGCGGCTCCGCCGACGCCGGCGGAGGCAGCCTCTTTCGACGCCCTCGCCCCCAAGCTCGGCTACCTCAGCAAGGCCGAGGTCAAGCGCGTGCGTGAAGCCTACAAGTTCGCCGACGAGGCCCACCTGGGCCAGAAGCGCGCCACCGGCGAGCCCTACATCACCCACCCCATCGCCGTCGCCGGCATCTGCGCTGAATGGCGGCTGGATGCCCAGGCGCTGATGGCGGCGCTGATGCACGACGTCGTTGAGGACTGCGGCGTCTCCAAGGCCGAGCTGATCGAGAAGTTCGACGCGACGACGGCCGACCTCGTCGACGGCCTGACCAAGCTGGACAAGCTGCAGTTCTCTACCAAGGAGGAATCGCAGGCCGAGTCCTTCCGCAAGATGCTGCTGGCGATGGCGCGCGACCTGCGCGTCATCCTCATCAAGCTGGCCGACCGCCTGCACAACATGCGCACGATGGGCGCGATGGCGCCACACAAGGCACGCCGCATCGCGCGCGAGACCTTCGACATCTACGCCCCCATCGCGCACCGCCTCGGCCTGAACCAGACCTTCCGCGAGTTGCAGGACCTGTCCTTCCAGTACTTCCACCGCTGGCGCTATGCGGTGCTCAGCAAGGCCGTCGGCAAGGCGCGCGGCAACCGGCGCGACCTGGTGTCGCGCATCGAGGGCGAGATCCGCGTGGCCTTCGCCAAGGCCGGCCTGCGCGTGGAGGTGCAGGGGCGCGAGAAGACGGTCTATTCCATCTACAAGAAGATGCGCGAGAAGGGCGGCCTGTCGTTCGCCCAGGTCAGCGACATCTTCGGCTTCCGCATCCTCACCGAGGCGCCGCTGCAGTGCTACACGGCGCTGGGCGTGCTGCACCAGCTCTACAAGCCGCAGGCCGGGCGCTTCAAGGACTACATCGCCACGCCCAAGGACAACGGCTACCAGTCGCTGCACACGACGCTGATGGGCCCGCTGGCCACGCCGCTGGAGTTCCAGCTGCGCACCGAGGGCATGCACCAGATCGCCGAACAGGGCGTGGCCGCACACTGGATCTACAAGAACCGCGGCAAGCAGACCTCGGCACTGATCGCCCAGCAAGCCAATGCGCGCTGGCTGCAAAGCCTCATCGACATCCAGGACGAGACGCGCGACGCCAACGAGTTCCTGGAGCACGTCAAGATCGACCTGTTCCCGGACGCGATCTACGTCTTCACGCCCAAGTCCAAGATCATGGCCCTGCCCAAGGGCGCGACGCCGGTGGACTTCGCCTACGCCATCCACTCCGACGTCGGCGACCATTGCGTGGCCGCCCAAGTCAACGGCGAGGCCGTGCCGCTGCGCGCAGAGCTCAAGAGCGGCGACATCGTCGAGATCATCACCGCCCCCGGCGCCAGCCCGAACCCGGCCTGGCTGAGTTTCGTGCGCACCGGCCGCGCGCGCTCCAAGATCCGTCATTACCTGAAGGACCTGGAGCAGGAGGAATCGCGCGAGCTGGGCGAGAAGATGCTGGCCCAGGCCATGCGCGGCGAGGGCCTGGCCCTGCCCAGCCTGGAGCTGGACGACCCCGCCGCTCCGCTCTGGCAGGATCTGGCCGCCTGGGCCGGCAACGCCAACACCGAACAGCTCTTCATCGACATCGGTGCCGGCCGCAAGATCGCCGCCATCATCGCCAAGAAGCTGGCCAGGCTGATGGCCGAACAGGGCCAGAAGCCGGGCGCGCTGGCGCTGACGCTGGGCCGCTTCGCCGCCGCACCCGTCGAGCAGCGCGGCATCACCATCGACGGCAGCGAGGGCGCGTCGGTGCAGTTGGCCAGTTGCTGCCGCCCCATCCCCGGCGACGAGGTGCGCGGCTATCTCGGCCGCGGCGAGGGCCTCATCGTGCACACCTGCGAATGCGCAGTGGGCCGGCGCCTGTTCCAGCGCGACCGCGAGCATTGGATTCCCGTCGAATGGGCCGAGGAGCCTGCGCGCAGCTTCGAAGCCGGCATCGCGCTGCTGATGACCAACGGCAAGGGTGTGCTGGCACAGGTCGCCCAGGCCGTGGCCCAAGCCGAGGCCGACATCACGCACATCTCCATGAGCGACGAGGCGCAACTCCGCGAGACGGCCGAGATGACGTTGCTCATCGCCGTCCGCGACCGCCTGCACCTCGCCGACGTGCTGCGCGTGCTGCGCCGCACGCCGCCGGTGCAGCGGGTCTGGCGCGTCAAGCCGTAGGCGGTGGGTAGCGGACGTCCACCACCTCGATCCTCTCGACGCCCACCGGCGTGACCAGTTGCAGCTCGTCGCCCACGCGCGCCTTCAGCAGCGTGCGCGCGATGGGCGAGATCCAGCTGACCTCGCCGGCCAGGCTGTCGGACTCGTCGATGCCCTTGATGGTGATGGTCTTCTCATCGCCGCGAGCGTTGGCATAGGTCACCGTCGCGCCGAAGAAGACTTGTTCCGACAAATAGTGGGCGCTGGGGTCCACGACCTCGGCGATGTCCAGCCGCTTGGTCAGGAAGCGCAGCCGGCGGTCGATCTCGCGCAGCCGCTTCTTGCCGTAGAGATAGTCGCCGTTCTCCGATCGGTCGCCGTTCTTGGCGGCCCAGGACACCGTCTCCACCATCTTGGGCCTCTCCACGTCGATGAGCTGCATGAACTCCGCGCGCAGCCGCGCATAACCCTCCGGCGTCATGTAGTTGCGAGTACCGGCCGGCAAAGCTGGCAGCGAGGGGCCATCGCCGTCGTCATCGTCGGCGGCGTCGGATTCCTTGGTGAAGGCCTTGTTCATAGGTGGAAGTTGGTTCCTGGTAAGGCCCGCAGGCCAGTTTCAAAGCCGGCGCCCCATTTCAAGCCGTGCATGCGGATGTCCCGCACACGGCCTGCCGGTGATCCGTCGGCTCGCAGCATTGCGCAGATCTCCCGTTAGCAGGAGTTTTGCCGGAGCAGCGGCTCGTCCCGCGCAGTCGGTGCAAGCCCGGGCTTTCGAAGCAGCCCCCAGCGCGCTTCGGCTCTTGCGCGAGCAATGCTGTCATCACCGTGACATGAGCGGCTCGGCCCGCGGGTTGCAAATGTGACGAGGCTGCTGGCTTCACTTCATGTTGCGGCCCTCGTGCTTGCGCCCCGCCAGACAGCCCTCGCTGCCTTGAGGGCCCTTGACAACTCCCTCGGGCGCGGAGGTCTCCGTCCACGACCAGGGGCCTGCTGCCCGACGCTGCGACGCGTACCAGGGCGAGACCCTCACCCGGTGCGCGGGCGCAGCATGCAGCGGCTTCACTTCGCCCCCGCGGGGTACGTGTCGCTTTTGCTTCGTGACGCACCATGCGAGCATTGTCCGATGCAAGCCACTCCTGCAGCCGGCCCGCTGACGGGTCTCCGTGTCATCGAAATGGCCGGAATCGGCCCCTGCCCGCTGGCCGGCATGCTGCTGGCCGATCATGGCGCGGATGTCGTCGTCATCGAGCGCCCCGGCGGCCAGGTGCTGGACACCGGCACCGCGCTGGACCGCGGCAAGCGGCGCCTCTGCCTGGACCTGAAGACGGCCCAGGACATGGCCGAGGCGCGCCGCCTCATCGCGGGCGCCGACGCGCTCATCGAGGGCTTCCGCCCCGGCGTCATGGAACGCCTGGGCCTGGGCCCGGAAGCCTTCGCAACCGATCACCCCCGCCTCGTCTACGGCCGCGTGACCGGCTGGGGCCAGACCGGTCCGCTGGCGCAGGCGGCAGGCCACGACATCAACTACGTCGCCCTGAGCGGCGTGTTGTCAGTCGCCAGCCGCGCAGGCGTGGCGCCCAGCGTCCCGGCCACGTTGATCGGCGACATGGGCGGCGGCGCGATGCTGCTGGCCTTCGGGCTGATGGCCGCGCTATGGGAAGCCCGGCGCAGCGGCCGCGGCCGGGTGGTGGACGCAGCCATGGTGGACGGTGTGGGCCTGATGTCCAGCCTGCTGCACTCGCTGCGCGCGGCGGGCCGCTGGAGCGACGAACCGGCGCAGAACTTCTTCCTGCACGGCTCGCCCTTCTACGACTGCTTCGAATGCGCCGACGGCCGCCACGTGTCGCTGGGTGCGCTGGAGCCGCGGTTCTACGCAGAGTTGCTGCAGCGCCTGGGACTGGACGACGTGGATCCCACGGCCCAGCAGGACCGCCTTCAATGGCCCGCGCTGCGCACACGCGTGGCCGCCCGCATCCACGAGAAGACTCGCGACGACTGGGCCGTGCTGCTCGAGGGCACGAACGTCTGCTTCGCGCCGGTGCTGACGCTGGCCGAGGCGCCGCTGCACGCGCATGCTCAGGCCAGGGGCAGCTTCGTGCAGACCGAGGACGGCCACTGGCAGCCGGCGCCTGCACCGCGGTTCTCGCGCCTCGGACCGGACTGAATCCCGCCGACCTCGTCGGTTCGCCCCGGGGCCGAAAGTAGACTCCGCGACGATGTCCCTGCTCCTGCTGCTCTCCCTGCCCTTCATCGGCAGCGCAATCGCTGCGCTGCTGCCGACCAGCGCCCGCAACCTCGAATCCCTGTGGGCCGCGGCCATTGCACTGGTGGTCGGCCTGCAACTGGCCGCGCTGTACCCGGACATCAGCGCCGGCACCGTGGTCTCGCAACGCCTTGCGTGGCTGCCCACGCTGGGCATGGACATCGTCGTGCGGCTGGACGGCTTCGCGTGGATGTTCGCGATGCTGGTCAGCGGCATGGGCCTGCTGGTCATCGTCTACGCCCGGTACTACCTGTCGGCCGACGACCCGGCCGCGCGCTTCTACTCGCTGCTGCTGGGCTTCATGGGCGCCATGCTGGGCGTCGTGGTGTCCGGCAACCTGGTGCAGCTGGTCGTGTTCTGGGAGCTGACCAGCGTCTTCTCCTTCCTGCTGATCGGCTACTGGACGCACCGCAAGGACGCCCGCCGCGGCGCCCGCATGGCCTTCACCGTCACGGCCTCGGGCGGGCTGGCGCTGCTGGCCGGCGTGCTGCTGCTGGGCCACATCGTCGGCAGCTTCGAGCTGGACGCCGTGCTGCGGGCCGGCGACGCAGTGCGCGCCCACCCGCTGTACCCGCTGGCGCTGGGCCTGGTGGTGTTGGGTGCGCTGACCAAGAGCGCGCAGTTCCCCTTCCACTTCTGGCTGCCGCATGCGATGGCGGCGCCCACGCCGGTATCAGCCTATCTGCACTCGGCCACGATGGTGAAGGCCGGCGTGTTCCTGCTGGCACGCCTGTGGCCCGTGCTGTCGGGCACCGAGGCCTGGTTCTGGATCGTCGGCGGCGCCGGCCTGGTCACTCTGTTGCTGGGCAGCTATGTGGCGATGTTCCAGAACGACCTCAAGGGCCTGCTCGCCTACTCGACGATCAGCCACCTGGGCCTCATCACGCTGCTGCTTGGCCTGAACAGCCCACTGGCGGCCGTGGCCGCCGTCTTCCACATGATGAACCACGCGACCTTCAAGGCCTCGCTGTTCATGTCGGTCGGCATCATCGACCACGAGACCGGCACGCGCGACATGCGCCGCCTCGACGGGCTGTTCCGCTTCATGCCCATCACCGGCACGCTGGCCATCGTGGCCTGCGCGGCAATGGCCGGCGTGCCGCTGCTCAACGGCTTCCTTTCCAAGGAGATGTTCTTCGCGGAGACCGTCTACGTCAGCGCCCATCCGGCAATCGAGTACGGCCTGCCCGCGGCCGCCACGCTGGCCGGCGTGTTCGCGGTGGTGTATTCGCTGCGCTTCGGCCACGACGTGTTCTTCGGCCCGCCGGCCACCGACTGCCCGCGCCACCCGCATGAGCCGACGCACTGGATGCGCGTGCCCGTGGAGCTGCTGGTGCTGGCCTGCGTGGTCGTCGGCACGCTGCCTGCCTGGTCCATCGGGCCTGTGCTGGCGCTGGCCGCGCAGCCGGTGGTCGGCGGCACGCTGCCCGAGTACAGCCTGGCGGTCTGGCACGGCTTCAACACGCCGCTGCTGATGAGCGCGGTGGCGACGCTGGGTGGCCTGCTCGTCTACCTGCGCTTTGCCGACCGCTTCAAGCAGCGCCGGGCGCGCAGCACGCCGCTGCTGCAGGGGCTGGACGGCAAGCGCCTGTTCGAGCACGCGCTGGCCCGCGTCTCGGCCGGCGCGCGTGCGCTGGTCCGCCGGCTCGGCACGCGCCGGCTGCAGCCGCAGCTGTTTGCGATGCTGGCCATCGCCGGCCTGGCGGGCCTGGGCTCCGCGCTCATCGTGCCGTTGACCTGGGGCGACCGTGCCCGCGTGCCGGCCACGCCCGAGTTCGTGCTGCTGTGGGTCATCGCCGGCGCCTGTGCGGTCGGCGCGGCCGCGCAGGCCAAGTTCCACCGGCTGGCGGCACTGATCATGCTGGGCATCGTCGGCCTGGCGATGTGCCTTACATTTGCCTGGTTCTCAGCGCCCGACCTGGCGCTGACGCAGCTCACCGTCGAGGTGGTCACGCTGGTGCTGTTCCTGCTGGGCCTGCGCTGGATGCCCAAGCGCCTCGAGCAGGACGATCCGCGCACCGTAGCACGCACGCGCTGGCGTCGCCGCCGCGACCTGGTGCTGGCGCTGGCCATAGGCGTGGGCCTGGCCGCGCTGTCCTACGCGCTGCTGACCCGCCAGGCGCCGCTGTCGATCTCGCCCTTCTTCCTCGAGAAGGCCTTGCCCGAGGGCGGCGGCAGCAACGTGGTCAACGTCATGCTGGTCGACTTCCGCGCCTTCGACACGCTTGGCGAGATCACCGTGCTGGGCATCGTGGGCCTGACCGTCTACGCGCTGCTGCGGCGCTTCCGCCCGGCGCTGGAGACGGTGGAGCTGACGCCGCAGCAGCGCGAGTCGGCCGACGCCGCCGGCGCCGACCTGATCGACCGCGATGGCGACGGCGACGCCCACCTGCCACCCTACCTGGAAGTTCCTGCCGTGCTGGTGCGGCTGCTGCTGCCGCTCGCGGGGCTGTTCGCCTTCCACCTCTTCATGCGCGGCCACAACGAGCCCGGCGGCGGCTTCGTCGCCGGCCTGGTCGTGGCCATCGCCTTCATCGCGCAGTACATGGTCAGCGGCACGCGCTGGGTCGAGGCGCGGCTGCTGCCGCGGCCGACGCGCTGGATCGCAGTGGGGCTGCTGGTCGCGCTGGCCACCGGGCTGGGCTCGCTGGCGGTGGGCTTCCCCTTCCTGACCACCCACACCGCGCACGTGACCTGGCCGCTGGTCGGCGAGGTGCACCTGCCCAGCGCCGCACTGTTCGACATCGGCGTATTCAGCGTCGTCGTCGGCTCCACGCTGCTCCTGCTGATCGCAATCGCCCACCAGTCGCTGCGCGCGCGCCGCCGCCAGGGCGCGGCCGGCGCCGAAGGGAGGGAGGCCTGATGGAAATCGTGATCTCCATCGCCATCGGCGTGATGGCCAGCGCCGGCGTGTGGTTGGTGCTGCGGCCGCGAACCTTCCAGGTGCTGATCGGCCTGGCGCTGCTGTCCTATGCGGTCAACCTCTTCATCTTCAGCGTCGGCAGCCTGTTCGTGGCCCGCGAGCCCATCGCCCGGCCCGGCGTGGCCGCCGACCTGGTGAACTACACGGACCCGCTGCCGCAGTCGCTGGTGCTGACGGCCATCGTCATCGGCTTCGCGACGACGGCGCTGTTCCTGGTGGTGCTGCTGGCACTGCGCGGCCTGTCCGGCGGCGACCATGTCGACGGGCAGGAGGAGCACCCATGAGGGCACTCACCGAACACCTGCCCAACCATCTACTGGTGGCCCCGGTGCTGCTCCCCCTGGCCACGGCGGCCCTGATGCTGCTGCTGGGCGAGGGCCGGCGCGGCCTGAAGGCCATGTTCAACGTGCTGTCGACCGCCCTGGGGTTGGCGATCGCCGTCTACCTGCTGCTGAGTGTGGCCCAGCGCGGCGCGCCAGCCGCCTTCGGCGTCTACCTACCGGGCAACTGGCCGGTGCCTTTCGGCATCGTCCTGGTCGCCGACCGGCTCTCCGCCCTGATGGCGGTACTGACCGGCTGCGTGGGACTGGCCGCGCTGCTGTTCGCGCTGGCGCGCTGGCAGCATGCGGGCGTCTACTTCCACGTGCTGTTCCAGCTGCAGCTGATGGGCTTGTACGGCGCCTTCCTGACGGCCGACCTGTTCAACCTCTTCGTCTTCTTCGAGGTGCTGCTCGCCGCCAGCTACGGCCTGCTGCTGCACGGCGGCGGCGGCGAACGGGTGCGCGCCGGCCTGCACTACATCGCCATCAACCTGGTCGCCTCGCTGCTGTTCCTGATTGGTGTGGCCGTGCTGTACGGCGTCACCGGCACGCTGAACATGGCCGACATCGCGCAGAAGCTGCCCGCCGTGCCCGCCAGCGACCGCGGCCTGCTGCACGCGGGTGCCGCCATCCTGGCCATCGCCTTTCTCGCCAAGGCGGGGCTGTGGCCGCTGAACTTCTGGCTGCCGCAGGCCTATGCCGCGGCCAGCGCGCCCGCGGCCGCCGTCTTCGCCATCCTGACCAAGGTCGGCGTCTACGCCGTATTGCGGCTGTGGACACTGTGCTTCCCGGCCGACGCCGGCGCGTCGGCCGGCTTCGGCGGCGGGGTGCTGGTATGGGGCGGCATCGTCACGCTGGCCTTCGGCGCTTGCGGCATGCTGGCCTCGCAGCAACTGGCGCGGCTGGCTGGCTACTCGGTGATCGCCTCCTCAGGCACGCTGGTGGCGACCATAGGCTTCGCGGCGCCGGCCCTGAGCGGCGGCGCGCTGTTCTACCTGGCCAGCTCCACGCTGGCGGGCTGTGCGATGTTCCTGCTGGTGGAGCTGCTGGAGCGGGCACGGCAGGTCGAGGTTGGGCCGCAGCAGATCGACGACGGCCACCATGCGCTGCCGGCCTTCCTGGACGCCGAGCCGCCAGCCGGCACCAACCTCGACGACAACGAGGAGGCGCTGACCGGCCGCGCCATCCCCGCCGCGCTGGTCTTCCTGGGCGTGAGCTTCACAGTCTGCGCGATGGTGACCGCGGGCCTGCCACCGCTTTCGGGCTTCGTGGCCAAGCTGGCCATGCTGTCGGCCCTGCTGGACCTGCAAGCACCAGCCGCCTGGGCCTTGTTCGGGCTGCTGATCCTGTCCGGCCTGTGCGCCGCCATCGCGCTGATGCGCGTGG
Source organism: Roseateles sp. (assembly GCF_019237615.1). Classification (GTDB taxonomy): domain Bacteria; phylum Pseudomonadota; class Gammaproteobacteria; order Burkholderiales; family Burkholderiaceae_C; genus Pelomonas. The sequence continues at coordinate 16,597 of NZ_JAFAGT010000063.1, forward strand.
GCATGCGGCATTTCTGGACCACCCAGGACCGCCCCTCGCCGCGCCTGCGCGTCATCGAGACGCTGCCCATCGCGGCGCTGCTGGCCGCCGCAGTGACCCTGGTGCTGCAGGGCGACGCCATGCTCACTTACGCCCGTGCCACAGCCAAGTCGCTGCAGGCTCCGGGCCTCTACATCGACGCCGTGATGGGCGCCAGGCCGCGGCCGCGCGACGCGGGGAGCAGGCCATGAAGCGCCTGCTGCCCTCCCCCTGGCTGTCGCTGGGCCTGCTGGCCGGCTGGCTGCTGCTGACGCGCAGCTTCAGCGTCGGCCAGCTGCTGCTGGGCCTCGCGGCGGCGGTGGCGATGCCGCTGCTGATGGCGCCGCTGCGGCCTCGGCCGGGCCCGCTGCGGCGCTGGTGGAAGCTGCCGCGGTTGATCCTGCGCGTCGGCGCCGACGTGGTCCGCTCGGGGGTGAAGGTGACCGCCGGCGTGTTGCGCGCCGGCTCGCGCCCGCCGCGTGGCAGCTTCGTCCTGGTGCCGCTGGAACTGCGTGACGAGCATGCGCTGGCTGCGCTGGCCATGATCACGGCCGTCACGCCTGGCACGGTCTGGTCGGAGCTCGCGCCAGACCGCAGCGCGCTGCTGATCCACGTCTTTGACCTCGACGACGAGGCCGCCTTCATCAGGCACTTCAAGAGTGACTACGAACAGCCGCTGAAGGAGATCTTCGAATGAGCACTACGCTGTCGCTGGCCATTACCACCACGCTGGTGCTCTACGCCGTCGCCATGGGCATAGGCCTGGCGCGCCTGTTCCGCGGCCCCAGTGCGCAGGACCGCGTGCTGGCCATGGACTTCATCTACGTGGTCGGCATGCTGGTGATGCTCGCGCTGGCCATCCGCTACGACAGCGAGATGTACTTCGAGGGCGCGCTGCTGATGGTGCTGTTCGGCTTCGTCGGCTCCATGGCCCTGGCCAAGTTCCTGCTGCGCGGCGAGGTGATCTGAATGCCTGCACTGTCTGAGATCCTGGTGGCCGCGCTGCTTCTGGCCAGCGGCATCATCGTGCTGGTGGCCGCGCTGGGCCTTTGGCGGCTGCCGAACTTCTTCCTGCGCATGCACGCGCCGGCGCTGGCCTCCACGCTGGCGGCCTGGCTGGTCACCTTCGCGTCCATCGTTCACTTCAGCGCGCGCAGCGCGGGCCTGGCGCTGCATGTGTGGCTGATCATCATCGTGCTGTCCATCACGGCGCCGGTGACGACCATCGTGCTGGCCCGGGCCGCGTTGTTCCGCCGCCGCCAGGCAGGCGAGCCACTGCCCGCGCCACTGCAGCCGCGGAGCTGACGCGCAACGAGCGGCCTGCGCGTCAGGTCGTGAAGTCGCCGCTGGCCTCGGGCTGGAACAGCAACGCCACCAGTTCCGCCGCGCCCTGCTCGCCAGCGCGCGTGCGCCAGCGTGCGATGGAGCCGACGCGCCGGCCGATCAGGCTGGCACCCACCGGCGACAGCACGGAGACGAAGCCGCGGGTGGGCTCGGCATCGGCCGGGTAGCAGACCGTCAGCCTGTGCCGCTGTCCGGTGGCCAGGTCGGCCAGTTCCACCTGCGAGTACATCGTCACGATGTCGGGCGAGACGGCGCGGGAGGGCACCAGGTCCGCCGCATCGAGGACGTCGTCGATGGGGCTTTCACGCGGGAGCTGCGAGGCGTCACCGGGGCCGCGGATCAGTCGTGAGAGGCGGACGTGGTCCAGTTCGGTGAGCGTGCGTTCGTCGAGGGTCGAGACTTCCATGAGGCCATCCTGTCGAGGGGTGCCGCCCGCGCGACGCGAGCGGGCACCGAAGCGCTGGGCGGTGGGGCCCGGCGATCGATGGTTTGCGCAGAAGGAGGAAGTTGATCGCCGGGCCTAGGGATGTGCGGCCGGCTGGAGCAGGCGCGCCGGACTTCCGGTGCGGACCACGCGGGTTGCACCGGCTTGCACCAGGGAGGACGCCTTCAAGCTCATGGCTCGGATCCTAACCTCGACCCGCGACATCAACGAGCCACTCGGTGCAGAGCTGTGGATTGCCCTATGGGCGAGGTGACATCGACCTTGTCGGCGCGGGCACCCTGCACCCCAAGCCCAGTCACCGCCGCTCATTGCGGCATGTCGTCGGCGAAGCGCAACCGAAAGCTGGCCCCCTGCCCCGGTGCAGATATTGCAGACACGCTCCCGCCATGTCGCTCCATGATGCGACGCACATTGGCCAGGCCCATGCCGGTACCCTCGAACTGTCGCGGATCGTGCAGGCGGACGAACGGCGTGAACAGCATGTTCGCGCGCGCGGCGTCGAAACCGATGCCGCTGTCCCGCACAAACACCTCCACGCCGCCGTCCACCCGCTCTGCGGCGATCTCGACGCGCGGAGCCTCAACGCCGCGCATGAACTTCAGCGCGTTGGACAGCAGGTTCGTGAAGACCTGCTCCAGCAGCACTGCATCACCCCGCACCTTGGGCAGGGGCGCGATCTGCCAGTCAACGGCCTCCACGCGCTCGTCGCCGGGCATCACGAGCGCGGACCGGGCGCGCTGGACCACGAGGCCGAGGTCGACCGGATCGCGCAACAGCGGGCCGTCGCCAAGGCGGGCGAACGACAGCAGGCCGGTCACCATGCGGTCGGCACGGCGGCCGGCATCCTCCACGCGCTGCAGGAAGATCCGCTCGCGCTCCTGCAGTCGCTCAGTCGCCGACTCGGCAAGCGCCCCTGCAAAGCCGACAACGATGTTGAGCGGCGCGCGCAGGTCGTGGGCGACGCGGGCCGCAAAGGAGTCAAGCTCGGCGTTGGCCGCCTCCAGCTGACGGGCCCGGCGTTCAAGCTGCTCGCTGAGCCGCCGGTTGTCCTGACGCAGGCGCCGCATCTGCAGAGCCCGCTCCAGCACCGGCCGCAGTGTGCCGATGCGGAAAGGCTTGAGGATGTAGTCCAGCGCGCCGACCTTCATGGCCTCCACGGCCGAATCGATGCTGCTGTAGCCCGTCATCAGCACCGGTACGAGGTCGGGGTCGATCGCCATCGCCCGCCGCATCAGCTCGATGCCATCCATCTCCGGCATGCGCAGGTCGCTCAGCAGCACATCGAAGGGATGCCTGGCCAGCATCTCGAGGGCCGCGAGCGGGCTGGCATGGCAGCTCACTTCGTAATGCAGACCGCCGATCGCGCCCTCCAACGCCTGCAGGTGGGCGACTTCGTCGTCCACGATCAGCAGCCTCGGGGCTGGAGATGAGCGATGGCCTTGCATCACGGAGATTCAGCAAGGGCGGCCAGCGCAGGCACGGTCCGACAGCGTCGAGCCCTCATGCCCGCGCGACAACGCCGTTGGATGGGTGGCGCACAGCTCGTCCAGTCGGGCCTCGTGCTGCACCCTCCATGCCGGCAGCTCGTCGCCCGGCATTGCGCGGCCGAAGAACCAGCCCTGGGCCAGGTCGCAGCCGGCGCGGCGCAGCAGCGCCCAGTCCTCGGCGGTCTCGACGCCTTCGGCGACGCAGGCCAGGCCCAGGCGCTGCGTCATGTCGATGGCGGACTGCAGGATGACCCGCAGGCGCTCGTTTGCATAGGCGCCGTTGATGAAGGACTTGTCGATCTTCAGTTCGGTAAAGGGGATGCGCGACAGTTGCTGCATGGAGGAATATCCGGTTCCGTAATCATCAATGGAGAGGCCGAAGCCGCGCATGCGCAGCCGGACCAGCGTCCCCAATGCCGTCCCCAGCCGCGAGATCACCCCGCTCTCGGTGATCTCGAAGGTCAGCTCGGGCGGCTGCAGGCCGTAGCGTCGCACCAACCGTCCGATGTCGTCCACCAGCGTGGGGAGCTCGAGCAGCCGGGGTGACAGGTTGACGGCCAGCGGGATCTGCATCCCTCTGGCCTTCCAGCTCAAAGCCTGCGACAACGCCTGTTCCAACATGGACAGCGTCAGTGGATGGATCAGCCCGCTGGCCTCGGCGACCGGGACGAACTGGTCGGGCGGCAGGGAACGCCCCTCGGCGTCGAACCAGCGGGCCAGCACCTCGACACCGCGCAGCTGGCCGCTGCCGCAGTCTATTTTCGGCTGGAAATGCGGCACGATGGCGCCCTCGCGCAGAGCGCGCCCCAGTTCGGCGGCGGACACCTCGCGACGGGCCCGGACCGCAGCGCCATGCCGGGACTTGCGGGCCGCGACGCAGCGCTCCAGCGCCCGTGCCAGCGAGGCAGCCGACGCTGGCTTCTCCAGCGCATGTCCACAGTCCTGGCCCGATGCCCGCAGCATCTCCAGCACCGAGGCCACCAGGGCGCTGTCACGGGCCGACACGATGACGAAGGGTGCGGCATCCGTACGCTGTTGCAGTTGCTGGATCAGCTCGATGCCGTCCATCACCGGCATCAGCAGGTCAATGATCATCGCGTCCGGTGGCTCGGCCAGCGCGTCCAGCAGGGCCAGCGCCTCACGGCCGTTGCCGGCCTCGTGCACGGCCTGGATGCCGATCGCACGGCACAGTTGCGCGAGGTACGCCCGCTGCACCTCGCTGTCCTCGGCGATCAGCACCGAGCGGATTCCTGTCAAGACATCGTTCATCGGACTCCCCTGCCCGGTTCTGAGGTGCTGCAGGTTCGGCTGTGGCGCCGCAGCCAGACGTCGCCGGTGGACAGCTCGAATCGCAGCGCCCGATGGCCCGCCCCGTACAGGCAGCAGGCGACCACCGGGATGCCCGAAGCCTGCAGCAACGTGAGGGCGGCCTCGCCATTGCGCTGACCCACCGTGGGCGCATGACCTCGCTCCGCCGTACCGAACATGTCGCCACCGCCGAAGACTTTGGCCCGGCAGTCCCGCGCCGCAATGCCGCGCCGTGCCAGCGCGCGCAACATCAACTCGAGCGCATCCTCGACGTAACGGGCATCGAGCGCCGCCGAAACCGTCGACTGGCGCCGGGCCAGCAGGCTGTGCGAGAGGGCGCCCACTCGCGACGGTGGGTGCCAGAGTGCCATCGCAACGCAGGACCCCAGCAGGGTACAGACGTCGCCCCCGTGGCCTCCCAGCACATAGTCGCCGGGGGCCAGTAGGGTGGTGACGCGGGCGCGAATCATCGGAACCTCTGGCCCGGACACGCGGCCGACGGTGTCGCGGAGGCTGCGCCGGAACCCGGCGGAGGCAGCGCCCGAGATGGCGAGCTCGCTCATCGTCGGACCCGCGCTAGGCTCGCACCGGGTCGAAGTCGGCCACGGCGCCATCGGTGAGTGCGCCGATCTCCTGCAGCGACAGCACCCGGCTCAGGTCGAGCAGGATGACGAAGTCGCCCCGGACCTTGCCGATGCCGGCGATGAAATCGCGCCGGATCTGCGCGCCGAAGCTCGGCGCGGGCTCGATGTCGGCGGATGGGATGTCCAGCACCTCGCGCACCGAATCCACTAGCACGCCCAGCACGCCGCCCCCCTGCTCCTCCGTGCCCGTCTCGACAATGACGATGCAGCTGCGCTTGCCGACCTGGCTGGCAGCGCGGCCGAAGCGCTGCGCAAGGTCCACCACCGGCACGACAGCGCCGCGCAGGTTGATCACCCCACGCACGCTGGCCGGCATCATCGGCACCTCGGTCAAGGCCTTGAACTCGATGATCTCCTTGACAGCCAGGATGCCGATCGCGAACACCTCGCGGGCCAGGTTGAAGCTCAGGTACTGCGTCAGCCCGGCAGACGGTGGAGCCGCCAGCGCCAGCGCATTCGTGACAGTGCTCATCGTGCCACCTCAGAAGCGCACGAACTGCGACTCGTCGACCAGATCGGACTCATCGGCGTCGGCGATGGTGGACCTGCGGTGCGGCTTTGCGACCCGGCCCCGCGGCGCCGCGGCCATGGGCCGCCGCGCGGGCGCCGGGCTTGCCAAGCCCTGCGGCATGCCCAGCTTGAAGAACCCCATGGCCTGCTGCAGCTGCTCGGCCTGGGAGCTCATCCCCTCGGCCGTGGCGGCGAGCTCCTCGGAGCTGCTGGCGTTCTGCTGCGTGGTCTGGCTGAGCTGGCCGACGGCCGC
>NZ_JAFAGT010000048.1 GCF_019237615.1 Roseateles sp.
CCTGCGACTCCGTCGTCAGCATGACGATGGGCGTGAAGCGGTAGGCGGGGCGCTGCTTGACGGCCTTGACGAAGCTGATGCCGTCCATGTTGGGCATGTTGACGTCGCTGATCATCAGGTGGACCTTCTGGCCCGTGAGCTTGTTCAGCGCGTCCTGCCCGTCGCAGGCCTCGATGACGTCGTAGCCCGCACCCCGCAGGGCGATGCCGACGACCTGGCGCAGCGAGGCGGAGTCATCGACGACTAGGATGGTCTTGGCCATGTCGTTCCTCAGAAGAAAGTGATTTCGCTGTCGGCCGGCTGTGCGGCCTGGGCCTTGCCACCGCCCGACGGCTTGCCGACGCGGCCGCGCTCCTCGGCCATCGCATAGCTGCGCTCCAGCTCCTCCAGCATCTCGGCGGCGCTGACCGGCTCCAGTCGCCCGCGGCTTTCGTAGTCGTCGCTCGCGCAGGACATCTGCCCGGGCAGGCGTTCGATGCTCTGCTGCACATGGGCAAGGATCTGGTTGACGCGGTCCTGGAACTGCAGCTGCACCAGCGCCTCGGACACCTCGCCCTGGATGCCGGCGCTCTCCTGCTGGAGCTGGCGGGTGGCGTCCGCCATGGCCTCGGTCAGGCCGCGCAGCTCGCCGATCACGGCGGCAATGGTCGTGCGTGACTGCTGGGCTGCGGCCTGGTCGTCGCGCCGAGATGCCTCGGAGGCCTGCTGCGTCGCGGTGATGCTGTCGGTGACCCGCGACACGGTGGCCGCGATGCGCGCGCCGGTCTCGCCGGACAGCGCCGAGAGCTTGCGGACCTCCTGAGCGAGCACCGCGAAGCCGCGGCCCGTCTCGCCGGCATGCGCCGCCTCGATGGCCGCGTTGATGGCCAGCAGGTTGGTCTGCGCTGCGATCTGCGCGACCTGGTTGGCCATGCCGCGCAGCTCCGTGATCAGCGTCGTGAGTTCGCCGATCTGTGCGGCCAGCGCGGCCTTGCCCTGCATGGCCTCCTCTATGGAATCGACCAGGCGCACCAGGCGCTGCTCGCAGAGCGCGAACACGGCGGGGCGGCCAGCGTCGGCGCCGGCCGTGGGCTGCAGGCTGGATTCGGTGATGGCAAGCGTCTGGTCCAGCTTGCCGACGATGCCGCCGAAACGCGTGCTGAGCTCGGTGACGGCGGTCTCCATCTGGCCGCGCGACATGTCGATCTGGCGTGACCAGACCGGTGCGAGCGCGGCGCTGAAGTCGCGGTGGCTGTCGACGTAACGCTGCAACTGGCGCTGGGATTGGCGCAGCGCCGCCAGCCAGCTCCACAGCAGCCACAGGCCGCCGACCAGCAGCGCGCCGGCCAGCACCGGCCTGGCCATGGCCGGCAGGGCCGGCCCGATGGCCGTTGCTGCGGCGGCCAGCGCGGTCCCGGCCAGCATGCCAGCAATAACGCGACGTTCGGTTGGCGCCGCGCGCCGCAGGACGGTGGAAATGGGTATCGATGTCATCATTTGGACATGTGGGAGGGCGGCGGTTCGTCCCGCCCCTCCGCAGAGGGCTCAGGGGCATGTGCAATCGCGACGGCGAGACCGAAACGGCCCCGCGCCCGACTCCGCCGGGCTTGCCCCGGACGGGTGCATCCGCCGCAGGCTATCCAGGGCGGCGTTAATGCCGTATAAAAATTCCGCGTCGATGCCGACGGTTGTGGATTAGTTGCGACGGCGTTCACGCTTTGCAGGCCCGTCCGGCCGTGCGTGAATGCAAACCCGGCAGTTCCACTGACGGCCGACCACCTTGCGCGGCGCGCCGGCATGGCCGCTGCCGCGACCAGTTACAGCGCTGTCAGGCGTCGATGACCAGCCGGTAGCCCAGGCCGGGCTCGGTGAGCAGATAGCGCGGCTGGGTCGCGTCTGCCTCCAGCCGCTGGCGCAGCTGACGCATGTAGATGCGCAAGTAGTGGCCCTGCTCGACCTGGTGCGGTCCCCAGACCTCGCGCAGCAGGGCCTGCGAGGTCACGACGCGGTTGGCGGATTTGGCGAGCACGGCCAGCAGCCGCCACTGCGTCGCCGTGAGCCGCACCGGCACATCGGCGCGCATCACCGTCATCGCGTCCAGGTCCACCAGCACGTCTCCGATGCGCAACTGCTGCAGGCCCGCATCGTTGCGCGTCGTGCGACGCAGCGCCGCCCTCAGGCGGGCGTGCAGCTCGGGGATGCTGAAGGGCTTCACGAGGTAGTCGTCGGCGCCGGCGTCCAGTGCGGCGACCTTGTCGGTCTCGTTGGAGCGGGCCGACAGCACGAGGATGGGTCGCTGCGACGAGGCGCGCAGGCGGCGTATGAGCACCTGGCCATCGAGGTCGGGGAGCCCGAGGTCGACCAGGAAAAGGTCGATGCGCCGGGTGGCGGCGATGGCGATGCCCTCGGTGGCGCTGCCCGCCTCCTGGACGAGAAAGCCTTCAGCCGCGAGCGTCGCGACCAGGAGCTGACGGATCGGCCCTTCGTCCTCGACGACCAGCACCGTATGGCGATAGCCAGGTGTCATCAGCGCACCTTGGCCGCCGGACGGGCGCGGAGAGGCCGGCGGTGCGCACATGCGGGCCAGCGGAGGGCTGGAGGGGGGTGGGGCAGGTCTCCCGCCATGACGTCCGTGGTCTAAGAAGCTGTGAAATTTGCGCAACAGGCGCTGGATCCGCCGCGGCGCCCCGGGCCTGGCCGAAATGCGGGAGCGCCGGGCGCGGCCGGCGGGGCGCGCCAGAGCGTCGGATCCAACGCCAGGTCGCCCACGCCCGATCTGGCGCGGACAACCATGCCCACACCATAGCGCCTGTTGCGTAAAGTCCGCGTAAAAACTCTAGTCGTCTACAACTAGACGGTATCCAACGCCAGTTTCTGTCAACAGCCGAGTCGGCGGATTGGCGTCCGGCTCCAGGCGGCGGCGCAACTGGTGGATGTAGACGCGCAGATAGTGGGCGTGCTCCGACTGCCCTGGCCCCCAGACCTCCTGCAGCAGCTGGCGCGTCGTCACGACGCGGTTGGCATGCTTGGCCAGCAAGGCGAGAAGGCGCCACTGCGTGCCGGTCAGGCGAATGGCCTCGCCGTCGCGGGTTACCGTCTTGGCACTGAGATCGATGACGACCGCGCCCAGGCGCAGCGATGTCCGGCCGGCCTGGCTGGTCTGGGCGGCATGCCGCAGCGCCACGCGCAGCCGGGCATGCAGCTCGGCTACACCGAACGGCTTGATGAGGTAGTCGTCGGCGCCGCTGTCGAGGGCCTCGACCTTCTCACTCTCCTGCGTGCGGCCGGAGAGCACGATGACGGGGCGCTGTGTCCAGCGCCGCAGTCCCCGTATCAGCTCCAATCCGTCGCGGTCCGGCAGGCCCAGGTCGATCAGGAAGACGTCGATGCGGCGGTTGCCCGCCAGCGTCTCGCCCTTGGCGGCGCAGTCGGCCTCGTGGACCTGGTAGCCCCCCGCGGTCAGCGCGCCGACCAGCATGGAGCGGATGGCCGGGTCGTCCTCGACGACCAGCACGGTGCAGGCATCGCGGCTCACGGTGCCTCGTCGTCGTCGGTGATGGGCGCGCAGTCCGGCTGCGGCAGCCACAGCATCACCTGGGCACCCGACTGGTTGCTCAGCTCCAGCCGGCCGCCATGCAGCTTGGCCACGGCGGCGCAGATGGCCAGGCCCAGCCCGGTGCCACCGCTGGACTGCTGCGAGCCGCGCGTGAACTTCTTCATCATGTCCTGCTCCCGGCCGGGCGGGAAGCCCGGGCCGTCGTCCTGCACCACCAGCCGCGCCGCGGCCGTCTCGGCCGTGAAGCCGAGGCGGATCCGGGAGCCCGCCGGCGCGTGGCGGCCGGCATTCTCGAGCACGTTGCCCAGCAACTGCTCGATCAGCCGCGGGTCGCACCAGAGCAGCGCGTCCGGGTCGCAGGCCATGCTGACGCGATGCTCCGCGAGCGTCGCGCCCTGGGCAGTCAGCGCCGCGGAGAAGAGCTCGTCCACAGGGCACCACTCGAGGCTCAGCGGCACGGCGCCGCCCTCGATCCGCGTCAGGTCGAGCAGATTGTTCATCAGCGTGTGGACGCGGCGCGCCTCGCCGAGCACGCCGCGCAGCAGGCGCTCGCGCAGGGCCGGCGAGATCACGTCGCGCTGCTCCAGCAGGCTGCTGACCGAGCCGACGATGGTCGTCATGGGGCTGCGGAAGTCGTGCGAGATCGCGGCCAGCAGCGTGTTGCGCACACGCTCGGTCTCGGCCTCCAGCGCGGAGCTGGTGTTCATGGCCTCCAGCTGCAGGCGCTGCAGCACGACGGCCGCCTTGTCGGCGAAGGCGCGCAGCAGATTGGCGTCGCCCGAGTCATCCCGCAGAGGCGCCTTGAGCCGGATGGCCAGCACGCCCAGCCGTTCGTGGGTGCCCTGCATAGGCAGGTGCAGCACGATCGGGCTGTCACCGGTGGCGACGTGATCTCCCGTCGCGAACACCCGGGCGGCGGTGCCGGGATCGGCGAACTGCAGGCCGGCCACATCGACCGGCCGCAGCCGGCCCTCGGCATCGGGCAGCAGCAACTCGCCCCAGCCGTCCAGGCTGCTGTCGATGGCGCTCCGCAGCGCCAGCTGCACGTCCTGCGGCGTGGACGCACGCACCAGGTCGTAGGACAGGTCGTTGCGCGCCTGGGCGCGCTGGGCGCGCGCCGCCAGTTCGTCGCTCTTGGCGCTGACGTTGGACACCAGCCAGCTGATCAGGCAGCCCACGCCCAGCATCACGCCGAAGGTGAAGTAATACTGGGGCCGGAGCTTGACGATGGTCCAGTAGGGCGGCAGCAGGACCAGGTCGTACAGCAGCACGCTGCCCAGCACGAAGGCGATGGCGCGGCCCATGCCGGCGCGCAGGCCCACCAACGTCGTGCCGGCCATGTAGATCATGACGGTGTTGGCCGGTTCGAAGTGCTCCCGCATCAACTCGCCGGCCAGCGTGCAGGCCAGCAGCGTCAGCAGTGTCAGCCACCAGGCTTTCAGGGAGGCGCCGCCCATGTAGGTACCCAGCCCGCGCGGGTGACGGCGCTCGGCGGTCGCGCGCACGACGTGGAGGCGGACATGGGACAGTTCGTCCGCGCAGAGCGTGGCCAGGCGGGATGACAGCGAGGCGGCGCCGAGAAAGCCGTCGTGCTGTCGCTGCAGCATCAGCACGGCCCGCTGGCCGCGGCCCAGCCAGGGCCTCAGCGTGTCGAGGACCGCCGCGGCCGTCATCCGCTCCAGCGTGACCTGCTGCGCCTCGATGCCAGCCGCGCGCGCCTGCGCCAGGGCCTGCGCCGTCGCGGCATCGTCGTCGCTGCCCGCGCGGGTGAGCACCAGCAGCGTGCAGGAGGCGTCCAGGGCCCTGGCCTTGTCCAGGGCCCGTTCGGCCAGGACTCGGGGGTCCTGGCCGGGCAGCGCGCAGGCGATGATTTGACGAGATGCGGGCATCGGGAGGGAAGATCGTTGACGCAGCCCCCGACGTTCCGGTTCGTCCCGAGCGCATTGGCGAATTGCGAGGGCGGACTCTAGCGGCAGAAGCTGCAGGATGACGCCTGCCGACCCTGCGCCGGATGTGGAAAACCGCCGCTGCCGGCGTGCTAGCGGCAGCCGGCCAGCAGATCCCACTCGGGCTTGTAGACGTCGGCGCGCGCGCCGACCCAGCCCATGACGGTGTGGAAGAGGTTGTCGTGCGATGCCGGTTTGTCGCGCAGCGTGGCCAGGCAGCCGGGCTGGAGCGACGTCGCCAGCGCGCCATCCTCGGGCAGCCACAGGATCATGGGCACATGGGTCTGCTCGGCCGGCGCGATGGCATAGGGCATGCCATGCAGGTAGAGGCCGTTCTCGCCGAGGGACTCGCCGTGGTCCGATACGTAGAGCATGCCGGCGTCGAAGCGGGCCTGCTTCGTCTGCAGCCAGGCGATGGCGCGGGACAGGAGCCGGTCGGTCGTCACCAGGGTGTTGTCGTAGCCGTTGACGACCTGCTCTCGCGGGCACTGCTGCAGCTCGTTGCTGCGGCATTCGGGCTGGAAGGGCTTGAGGTCGGGCGGCGAACGCTTGAAGTAGGCCGGGCCGTGGCTGCCCATCTGGTGCATGACCAGCACCAGGCCGCGCCGCAGGCGCTCCGGGTCCAGCGCCGCGATGCGCCGGTCCAGCGCGTGCAGCAGGGCTTCGTCGAAGCATTCCTCGCCGTTGCACATGCCTGCCGGCAGCGGCGTGGCGCCCGCGGGCAGCTGGGTCGTGAAGTCGTTGGGCACGCGGTCGCACAAGGCCTTGCAGCCGCTCTGGTTGTCCAGCCACAGCACGGCGAGGCCGGCGCGTTGCAGCACGTCCAGCAGGTTCTCCTGCGGCTTGTCGGCGTCGAAGGCGGAGTGGCCCTGAGGCGCGAACATGCAGGGCAGCGACGCGGCCGTCGCCGTGCCGCAGGAGGTGACGTCACCCAGGCTGAAGAGCTGGGTCGCGGGCAGCCTGGACAGCTCGGGGTTGGTGGGCCGTGCGTAGCCGTTGAGGCTGAAGTTCATGGCCCGCGCCGTCTCGCCGACAACGAGCAGCAGCAGCGGCGGCTTGGCACCTTCGGCGCGCGGCAGCAGGCGGGCGTCCGCACCGATGACGGCCGGCGGGCCCTTGGGGCCGGCGAGGTTGCGCGCGGCGACGGCGCCGACCGAATAGACGGCGTTCAGCGGCGTCACCATGTAGCGGATGCTCTTGTGGTTGCGCATCGTCGACGACAACGTCGCGAACACGCTCAGCGCCAGCAGCACCATCGCGGCCAGGCCAAGGCCGAAGGCTGCGAGGTTGCCGCCCAGGCGATGCCTGAACGCCTGGTGCGGCGCGCGCGGCCGGCGCAGCAGCCACCAGGCGGGCAGGGCGCCCAGCACCAGCAGGTTCGCCAGAAGCCGCCAGCTGAGCAGGTCGCGGGTCTCGCGCGCGTCGGTCTGCACCATGTTCACGACCATGCTCGGGTCGAACACGATGCCGTAGGTGCCGATGAAATAGGCGAGCGCGGCGCCGGCCAGCAGCAGCAAGACCAGAACGCCCTTGATGAGCCGCGGCCAGGCCAGCAGGCTCAGCACCGCGCCGGTGGCGGCCGTGACCATGCCGGCGAAGGCGAGCAGGAAGCCGGTGCCCAGGGACAGGGACCGCAACTGCTCCCACAGCGGCCAGTTGGCCAGCAGGCTCATCCACAGGGCGGCCAGCCAGGCCTGGGTCAGGGGACGCGAGATGTCGGGCTGGAACCAGGCCAGCAGGCGCTTGAGCAGGAGCATTCGGGCGGTCAGGGGAGGCCGGGGGCGCATTCTCGCGCGCCCGGGGTACAGGGCTGTGACTTCCGCGGCGAGCATGAAAAAGGCCGCGCGCCCCTGACGGGTTGCCGCGGCCTGATGGCGAGAGGTGGGCTTACTTGAACAAGTCCTTCACCCGGTCCGTCCAGCTCTTGGCATTGGGCGAGTGGCGCTCACCGCCCTTCTTCAGCGACTCGTCCAGCTCCTTGAGCAGCTTCTTCTGGTGCTCGGTCAGCTTGACCGGCGTCTCCACGGCGATGTGACAGTAGAGGTCGCCGGGGTAGCTGGAGCGCACGCCCTTGATGCCCTTGCCGCGCAGGCGGAAGGTCTTGCCGTGCTGAGTGCCCTCGGGCAGCTCGATCTCGGCCTTGCCACCCAGCGTCGGCACCTCGATGTTGCCGCCCAGTGCCGCGGTGACCATGGACACCGGCATCGTGCAATGCAGGTCGTCGCCGTCGCGCTCGAAGATGTCGTGCTGCTTGATGCGGATCTCGATGTAGAGGTCTCCGCTCGGGCCGCCGTTCACGCCGGGCTCGCCATTGCCCGCCGAGCGGATGCGCATGCCCTCGTTGATGCCGGCCGGGATCTTGACCTCCAGCGTCTTTTGCTTCTTGACCTTGCCCTGGCCGTTGCAGGTCGTGCAGGGCTCGGGAATGATCTTGCCGGTGCCGTGGCAATGCGGGCAGGTCTGCTGGATGCTGAAGAAGCCCTGGCGCATGTGCACCGTGCCGGAGCCGCCACAGGAGCCGCAGGTCTTGGCGCTGGTGCCCGGCTTGGCGCCGGAGCCACCGCAGGTCTCGCAGCCTTCCCAGCTGGGGATGCGGATCTGCGTTTCCTTGCCGCGCGCGGCCTCCTCCAGCGTGATCTCCATCGCGTAGCTGAGGTCGCTGCCGCGGTAGACCTGCTGGCCGCCGCCGCGGCGGCCACCGCCCTGGCCACCACCGAAGATGTCGCCGAAGATGTCGCCGAAGGCCTCGGCAAAGCCGCCGAAGCCCTCTGCGCCCGGGCCGCCTCGGCCCGCACCCATGTTGGGGTCAACGCCGGCATGGCCGTACTGGTCGTAGGCCGCGCGCTTTTGCGCGTCGGACAGCATCTCGTAGGCCTCCTTGGCCTCCTTGAACTGCTCCTCGGCCTTCTTCGCCCCGTCGCCCTGGTTGCGGTCGGGGTGGAACTTCATGGCCAGCTTGCGGTAGGCCTTCTTGATGTCGTCCTCGGACGCGTTCTTGGCGACGCCGAGGACTTCGTAGTAATCGCGCTTGGAAGCCATGCTTGCCGCTTCTCTTTTCAAGGGGAAAAGCCCGAGGGCGCTAGCGAGCGCTCCCGGGCCGTGAAGTCATAGGAGGGTTACTTGCCGTCCTTGACTTCCTTGAACTCGGCGTCCACGACGTTGTCGTCGGCAGGGCGCTTGGCTTCGCCCTGCGGCTCTGCCTGGTGCGGCTCGGCGCCGGCCGCCGCCGCGGCAGCGGCCTGCGCGCCCTGCTGGTCGGCGTAGATCTTCTCGCCCAGCTTCTGGCTGGCGGTCATCAGCGCTTCGGTCTTGGCCTCGATGTCGGCCTTGTCGTCGCCCTTGATGGCCTCTTCCAGTTCCTTGGCGGCGGCCTCGATCTTGTCCTTCTCGGCGGCTTCGAGCTTGTCGCCATGCTCGGCGAGCGACTTGCGCACGCTGTGCACCATGCCGTCGGCCTGGTTGCGGGCGCCGACGAGCTCGACCTTCTTCTTGTCCTCGGCCGCGTTGGCCTCGGCGTCCTTCACCATCTTCTCGATCTCGGCTTCGGACAGGCCCGAGTTCGCCTTGATGGTGATCTTGTTTTCCTTGCCGGTGCCCTTGTCCTTGGCGCCGACGTGCAGGATGCCGTTGGCGTCGATGTCGAAGCTGACCTCGATCTGCGGCACGCCGCGCGGTGCCGGCGGGATGCCTTCGAGGTTGAACTCGCCCAGCGACTTGTTGGCCTGGGCCAGCTCGCGCTCGCCCTGGTACACCTTGATGGTTACGGCAGGCTGGTTGTCGTCGGCTGTCGAGAAGGTCTGGCTGAACTTGGTCGGGATGGTCGTGTTCTTCTTGATCATCTTCGTCATCACGCCGCCCAGGGTCTCGATGCCCAGGCTCAGCGGGGTGACGTCCAGCAGCAGCACGTCCTTGCGTTCGCCGCCCAGGACCTGGCCCTGGATGGCGGCACCGACGGCCACGGCCTCGTCGGGGTTGACGTCACGACGCGGCTCCTTGCCGAAGAACTCCTTGACCTTGTCCTGCACCTTGGGCATGCGGGTCATGCCGCCGACCAGGATGACGTCGTCGATGTCGCCCAGCGACACGCCGGCGTCCTTCACCGCAGTGCGGCAGGGGGCGATGGTGCGCTCGATCAACTCGTCAACGAGACTCTCCAGCTTGGCGCGGGTGAGCTTGACGTTGAGGTGCTTGGGACCGGTCGCGTCGGCCGTGATGTAGGGCAGGTTGACGTCGGTCTGCGACGAGTTGGACAGCTCGATCTTGGCCTTCTCGGCAGCTTCCTTCAGGCGCTGCAGGGCCAGCACGTCCTTGGTCAGGTCGACGCCCTGGTCCTTCTTGAACTCGGCAATGATGTAGTCGATGACGCGCTGGTCGAAGTCCTCGCCGCCCAGGAAGGTGTCGCCGTTGGTCGACAGCACCTCGAACTGCATCTCGCCATCAACGTCGGCGATCTCGATGATGGAGATGTCGAAGGTGCCGCCGCCGAGGTCATAGACGGCGATCTTGCGGTCACCCTTGCCATGCTTGTCCAGGCCGAAGGCCAGGGCCGCGGCGGTGGGCTCGTTGATGATGCGCTTGACGTCCAGGCCGGCGATGCGGCCGGCATCCTTGGTGGCCTGGCGCTGCGCGTCGTTGAAATAGGCCGGCACCGTGATGACGGCCTCGGTCACTTCCTCGCCGAGATAGTCCTCGGCGGTCTTCTTCATCTTGCGCAGCACCTCGGCCGAGACCTGGGGCGGTGCGTACTTCTTGCCGCGCACTTCCACCCAGGCGTCGCCGTTGTCGGCGGCGGCGATCGTGAACGGCATCAGGTCGATGTCCTTCTGCACTTCCTTCTCGGCGAACTTGCGGCCGATCAGGCGCTTGACGGCGTACAGCGTGTTCTTCGGGTTGGTCACCGACTGGCGCTTGGCCGAGGCGCCGACGAGGATCTCGCCGTCTTCCTGGTAGGCAATGATGGACGGCGTGGTGCGCGCGCCTTCCGCGTTCTCGATCACGCGGGTCGTGTTGCCTTCCATGACCGCCACGCACGAATTGGTGGTGCCGAGGTCAATGCCGATGATCTTTCCCATGGGGTGCTCCTGAGGATTTGGTGATGTGTTCGAGTTGTGGATAACTTGCGCCGTTTCAAGGGAGCGGCAGCGTCTGTATTACTTGGGCGCGGCGACCGTCACGAGTGCGGGCCGCAGCACGCGGTCGGCGATCAGGAAGCCCTTCTGCAGCACGGTGACCACCGTGTTGGCGTCCTGCTCGGCCGGCACCATGGAGATGGCCTGGTGCTGGTGCGGGTCGAACTTGGCGCCCTGGGCCGGGTTGACCTCGACGACCTTGTTGCGCTCCAGCGCGCTGGTGAGTTGGCGGCGCGTGGCGTGCACGCCCTCCAGTACCGTCTCGACGGCGGCGCCGGGCGTGGCGATGGCGGCGTCCAAGCTGTCCATCACCGGCAGCATGGCCTCGGCAAAGCCCTCGACGGCGAACTTGCGGGCCTTGGACAGCTCTTCCTCGCTGCGGCGGCGGGTGTTCTCCACCTCGGCCTTGGCGCGCAGATAGGCGTCACTCATCTCGGCCAGCCGGCCTTCCAGTTCGGCGATCTTGATCTCGGGGTTCAGTTCGGCAGCCGTGGGCTCGGGGGCGTTGGCTGCATCTTCGGGCAGGGGGGTCTCGGTGGTCATGGCATCCAGGATGGGGTTCGCGTCGACATGAGGCGCGATGTCCCGGTTTCAAGAGGGGGATTCGAAACGGATTATCCGGGTCAACCCGGATCGTCCTCGTCCAGCGAGGCCGACCAGCGCTCCCAGTCCACCAGGCGGCGGCGGTCCTGCTTGGTCGGGCGGCCCTGGACAATGGCCGCGGCCGGTTCCGGCGCCAGGCGGCGCGCCTCGGCGGCGGCCTCGCGGGCGGTGATGCTGGCCGGTGTCTCGGCATAGAGCGCCTGCGCCTGCGGCGCCGGGCCGCGCTGGTGGGACAGGCCCAGGACCGAGACCTCCCGCGCCAGCGTGCCGATTCGGATGCTGAGCAGGTCGCCGACCTTGACATCCCGGGCCGGCTTGACCGGCTGGCCGCCTATGCGCACGCGGCCCAGGTTGATCTCGTCGACGGCCAGCGCGCGGGTCTTGTAGAAGCGCGCGGCCCAGAGCCATTTGTCCAGGCGCATGCTGGCCGGGGCCTCGCTCATTCCCGGGCTCCGGCGGTCAGCGCGCGCACGCGCCGCAGCGCCAGCGTGTCGGGATGGGGCGCCTCGGTGGGCCAGCCTTGCAGATGGCGCTCGGCCAGGTCCGCCAGCGCGCGCATGCCGTCGGGGCGGTCGTTCAGGCAGGGGATGTAGGCAAAGCGCTGGCCGCCGGCGGCGAGGAAGGCAGCGCGAGCCTCCTGGGCGATCTCCTCCAGCGTCTCCAGGCAGTCCACCGCGAAGCCGGGGCAGATCACGTCGACGGACTTCGTGCCGTCCTTGGCGAGCTTGACGAGGCTGGGCTCGGTGTAGGGCTCCAGCCACTTGGCCTTGCCGAAGCGGCTCTGGAAGGTCACCTGCCATTCGCCGTCCTTCAGGCCGAGGGCCTCGGCGAGCAGGCGGCCGGTCTTCAGGCATTCGCAGTGGTAGGGGTCCCCCAGGTGCAGCGTGCGCTCGGGCATGCCGTGGAAGCTCATGACCAGCTTGCCGCCACGGCCCTCGCGCTGCCAGTGCTCGCGCACGCTCCGGGCCAGCGCGCCGATGTAGCCGGCGTCGTCGTGGTAGCGGTTGACGAAGCGCAGCTCCGGCACATGGCGGGTCTGCAGCACCCAGCGGGCCACGTCGTCGATGACGCTGGCGGTCGTGGCGCCCGAGTACTGCGGATAGGCGGGCAGCACCAGCACGCGGCGCGCGCCGTCGCGCTTGAGCGCGTCCAGCGTGGCGGCGATGGCGGGCGTGCCGTAGCGCATCGCGGGAGCCACGCGCACGCGCAGGCCGCGCTCGCCGAGGTAGCCCTGCAGCAGCTTGGCCTGCCTCTCGGTCCAGACCTTGAGTGGCGAGCCTTCGGGCGTCCAGACGGTGGCGTACTTGGCGGCCGACTTGGCCGGCCGAACGCGCAGGATGACGCCGTGCAGGATGGCGAGCCATAGCAGCCGAGGGATCTCGACGACGCGCGGGTCGGCCAGGAACTGGGCCAGGTAGCGGCGCAGCGCCGGTGCGGTAGGCGCGTCGGGCGTGCCGAGGTTGCACAACAGGATGGCGACGTCGCTGCCCGCGGGGCCAGCGGGCGCGGCGCCGTGGCGCTGCGGCGGTTCGGGGAGGAAGCGCATGGGTGATGTCAGCGCCGCGAACGCGGGCCGAAGGGCTGGGGCTCGGTGTCGTAGAAGTGCAGCACCTCGAAGCGCACGCTGGGCGACTGCTCGTCGCCCGGCGGGCCGCCCAGGCCGATGGTGCCGCTGCCGTGCAGCGTGCAACTGCCGCGCTTGAGGCTGAGCAGTTCGCCCGAGTCGCCGAAGCGCACATAGGTGCCGTTGTAGGACAGGTCGGTCAGCTCGAAGCTGCTGCCCTGCCAGTCGATGCGGGCATGCGAGCGCGACACGCGGGCGTCGGTGATGCAGTAGGTGGCCTGCACGCTGCGGCCCAGCACGATGGGCATGGCGCCTATGTCGAAGACGCGGTCCAGGTCCTGCCAGATCAGGCGCATGCCCTCGGGTTCGTTGGAGCGCATCGGCTCGCCGAACTGCGTGGCGGCGGCGTCGGCGCCGGGCAGCGGCGTGGCGTCCATGCGGTAGACATGGACGGACTCGACGCGGCCGCGCACGGAGATGCGGTCCAGGCTGCGGAAGCGTCCCTTGGACGCGTGGTGCAGGCCGGCCAGCACCTCGGCCGTGATGAGGATCTCGCCGTCGCCGGCATGGTCGATGAGGCGGGCGGCGACGTTGACGGCGTCGCCGAAGCAGTCGCCGTTGAGCTCCACGACCTCGCCGCGCGCCAGCGCCACCTGCAGGCGCAGTGCGAGCAGGGCGAGGTCGTTCTGGCGGCGGGCGCGCTGCACGGTCTTCTCCAGCAGCTCCTGCATGCGCTGGGCCGCGCGCACGCCGTCGCGCGGCGTCTCGAAGGCGGCCATCAGGCCGTCGCCTAGCGTCTTGATGAGCTGGCCGCCGCTCTCCAGCACGGCTTCGCTGACCTGGCCCACGGTCTGCGTGACCATGGCACTGGCTTCGGCATTGCCCAGGGACTCGTAGAGCCCGGTGCTGCCTCGCAGGTCGGCGAAGAGGACGGTGCGTTCGCGGATCGCGGTCATGTCGAAAGTTTATCGGGCATGGAAAAGGCCGGACGAGCCGGCCTTGGATCCGTTAGGACGACGGGCTTCGCTTGCGGCGGCCAACGTCCCCGGCCAACCTTACAGGTTGTCCAGGTAGGTGCGGAGTTTGTCCGAGCGGCTGGGGTGCTTGAGCTTGCGGATCGCCTTCGCCTCGATCTGGCGGATGCGCTCGCGCGTGACGTCGAACTGCTTGCCGACTTCCTCCAGCGTGTGATCGCTCTGCATCTCGATGCCGAAGCGCATGCGCAGCACCTTGGCCTCGCGCGGCGTCAGGCTGTCGAGGATGTCCTTCACCACGTCGCGCAGGCCGGCCTGCATCGCGGCCTCGATGGGCGCCGTGTTGTTGGTGTCCTCGATGAAATCGCCCAGGTGGCTGTCGTCGTCGTCGCCGATCGGCGTTTCCATGGAGATCGGCTCCTTGGCGATCTTCATGATCTTGCGGATCTTGTCCTCGGGGATCTCCATCTTCTCGGCCAGCGTCGGAGCGTCCGGCTCGTAGCCGAACTCCTGCAGATGCTGGCGCGAGATGCGGTTCATCTTGTTGATCGTCTCGATCATGTGGACCGGGATGCGGATGGTGCGGGCCTGATCCGCGATGGAGCGCGTGATGGCCTGGCGGATCCACCACGTCGCGTACGTCGAGAACTTGTAGCCCCGGCGGTATTCGAACTTGTCCACCGCCTTCATCAGGCCGATGTTGCCTTCCTGGATCAGGTCCAGGAACTGCAGGCCGCGGTTGGTGTACTTCTTGGCGATCGAGATCACGAGGCGCAGGTTGGCCTCGATCATTTCCTTCTTCGCGTCACGAGAGGCCTTCTCGCCCTCGTTCATCTTCTTGTTGATGTCCTTCAGGTCGTCCAGCGGCACCACGGCCTTGGCCTGGATGTCGATGAGCTTCTGCTGCAGCTCCTGCACGGGCGGCAGGTTGCGGCTCAGGATGACGCTGTAGTTCTTGCCCGCCGCGACCTCTTTCTCCGCCCACTTCAGGTTCAGTGCGTTGGGCGGGAAAGTCTTGATGAAGTGTTCCTGCGGCATGCCGCACTTGTCGACGACGATCTTGCGCAGTTCGCGCTCGTAGCGGCGCACGTCGTCCACCTGCGAGCGCAGGATGTCGCACAGCTTCTCGATCGTCTTGACCGTGAAGCGGATGGTCATCAGCTCGCCGCTGATGGCCTGCTGGGCCTTGTTGTACGACGGCGACTTGTAGCCGTCCTTCTCGAAGGCCTTGCGCATCTTGTCGAAGCTGGTGCTCATCGAGTCCAGCTTCAGCAGCGCGGCGTTCTTCAGCTCTTCAAGCTTCTTGGTCAGCGCCTTGGAGCCGCCGTTGCCGTCGTCGTCGTCTTCCTCGTCAAACTCGTCGAAGTCTTCCTCGGCCACGTAGTCGTCGGCCTCGTCCTCGGCGACGAAGCCATCGACGACGTCGGAGATCTGCATCTCGCCGGCGCGGATCTTGGTCGCGTACTCGAGGATGTGGGCGATGGTCGTCGGCGAGGCCGAGATCGCCAGCATCATGGCCTGCAGGCCGCCTTCGATGCGCTTGGCGATCTCGATTTCGCCTTCACGCGTCAGCAGTTCCACCGTGCCCATCTCGCGCATGTACATGCGCACCGGGTCGGTCGTGCGGCCGAACTCCGAGTCCACCGTCGACAGCGCGGCTTCCGCGGCTTCTTCGGCTTCTTCCTCGGTCGACGTGGCCGTCGTGTTGCCCTGGATCAGCAGCGTGGCGGCGTCGGGCGCCTGCTCGTAGACCGCGATGCCCATGTCGTTGAGCATGGAGATGATGGCCTCGAGGATTTCCTCGCTGACCAGCTTCTCGGGCAGGTGGTCGTTGATTTCCTGGTGCGTCAGGAAGCCGCGCGTCTTGCCCATCTTGATGAGGGTCTTCAGCTCGCTGCGGCGCTTGCTGGCCTCCTCTTCGGTGAGCGCGGTTTCCTCCAGGCCGAATTCGCGCATCAGCGCGCGCTCCTTGGCGCGGCTGACCTTCATGCGCAGCGGCTTGGCCTTGGGTGTCTCTTCCGCGACCGCGGCCGTTTCCTCCGCTTCGGGCTCCTCGCCCTCGATCTCGGCATCGATGTCGGAGAAGTCCTCGTCGTCCTCGGCGTCCTTCTTGCCGGCCTTCTTGGACGTGGTTTCCGCCTTGGGCTTGCGACCGCGCTTGGGCTTGTCCTCGTCAGCCTTGGCCGCCTTCGCGGCCGGCTTGGCGGTCGCCTTCGCCGCCTTCGCGGGCGCCTCGGCGGCGGCCTTGGCGGCCGGCTTCTTCTTGAGCTCCTCGGCGGGAGCGGGGCTGGCCTTGGTCGCGGGCTTCTTGGCGGTCATGCAGGTCCTTCGGGTTTGCGCGGTCAATTCAGAAATGCAGCAGCCACCGCGGCCTGCCCGGGCTCGGCATCAAACCGGCGGGGCATGGGAGCGGTGGCTTTCGTCGCCGGGTGTCAACCGTATCGGCCGAGGGACCCTGGCGTGGCGCGAACAAGCTGGCGTGATCGTTTGGAGTGCAGAGGTGGCGGATGTAGTGGCCTTCAAAACTCGTCGGTTGCCTTGTTTCGCAAGGTGGCCGGGCCCGGCATCTCTCTGCCGTCACTCTTGTTGACGCGCGCGGAAAACACAAGATTATCGGCCAAATTCATCGCGAGGTCAAAGATCGGGTGGTTTGGGCGGCGCGACCCCATGCCGCTCGCGCATGCGGGCGAGGGCTTCCAGCGCGCGGCGGCGCTCCTCGTCAGTGGCGCCGCCGCCGCCGGGCAGGGGCGTCGAGGCGCGCGAGCGCAGGTCGGCGACGGCGCGCGCCAGGTCGCCGGCGGGGTCGGATTCCTCGATGCCCAGCGCCTGGATGTGGCCGGTCAGGCGGCCCACCGCCTCGCCGAATCCGTCCGCCGCCAGCCCCGCCTGGATCGCCGCCCAGGGGCTGGGGCCGTGGTGGGTCAGCTGGCGTTCCAGCCAATGGACCAGTGCGCCATGCATGCCCGCCAGCTCGTGGAGCAGGGCGCGGTCCTCGTCCGCGAGCGTCTCCCACAGCTCGCTGTGCTGCAGCAGCAGCCGCACAGCGTTGTCCATGGGCGTCGACGGCGCGGCTCGCGGGCCGGCGGGGCGGGCCTCCTCGTCACGACCCTTGCGCTTCCAGTCACCCTTGCCCTTCCAGTCACCCTTGCCCTTCCAGTCGCCCTTGCCCTTCCAGTCGCCCTTGGGCTGCCAGCGCGGCTTCTCCGCCGGTGCGGCCGGCGCCGAGGAGGCCATGGACGGCGCCGGAGCCGGCTCGCCCAGCCATAGCGCCTGCAGCTCGGCTTCGGGCATCTGGCCCTGCCTGGCCAGCTCGCCGAGCAACTGGCGGCGCAGCAGGCCTTCGGGCAGCAGGTTCCACAGCGGCCGGGCCTGGTTGAGCATGCGGGCGCGCCCCTCGGGGGTGCCGAGGTCGCAGCCATCGGCGGCGACCAGGCTGAGCTGGCGCGACAGCGGCACGGCCGTCTCCACGCAGCGCTCGAAGGCCTCTGCGCCGAGTTCGCGGACATAGGAGTCGGGATCGTGTTCGGACGGCAGGAAGAGGAACTTGACGGTGTGGGTTTCGGTTGCGTGGGGCAGCGCCGCCTCCAGCGCACGCACGGCGGCGCGGCGGCCGGCGGCGTCGCCGTCGAAGCTGAAGACGACCATGTCCGTGTGCCGGAAGAGCTTGTGCACATGCTCGGCCGTGCAGGCCGTGCCCAGCGTCGCGACGGCGTTGCCGATGCCGTACTGGGCAAGCGCCACGACGTCCATGTAGCCCTCGACGACAAGGGCATAGCCGCGCTGGCGCATGGCCTGGCGACCCTCGTACAGGCCGTAGAGCTCACGCCCCTTGTGGAAGACCGGCGTCTCGGGCGAGTTCAGGTACTTGGGCTCGCCCTTGTCCAGCACGCGGCCGCCGAAGCCGATGACCTCGCCCTGCACATTGCGGATGGGGAACATGACGCGATCGCGGAAGCGGTCGTAGCGCTTGGCCTCCTGTCCGGGCTCCACATCGGGCGTGATGACCAGGCCCGACTCAACGAGCTGCGGGTCGTCATACGACGGGAAGCCGCTTGCCAGCGAGCGCCAGCCCTCGGGCGCGTAGCCCAGGCCGAAACGCGCGGCGATCTGGCCGGTCAGGCCGCGGCCCTTCAGGTATTCGATGGCACGATGCGACGCGCGCAGCTGGGCCTTGTAGTAGTCCCCGGCGCGGGCCAGTACCTCGGTGAGGCTGTGCTGCCGGGCCTTCTCGGCCTTGGCACGTTCGCGTTGCTCGGGACTGCGGTCGTCCTGCGGCACCACCATGCCGACTTGCTGGGCCAGGTCTTCGACCGCCTCGACGAAGCTGGCGCCGGTGTGCTCCATCAGGAAGCCGATGGCATTGCCGTGCACGCCGCAGCCGAAGCAGTGGTAGGTCTGGCGAACGGTGTTGACGTTGAAGCTGGGCGACTTCTCGCCGTGGAAGGGGCACAGGCCCTTGTGGTTGCTGCCGGCCTTCTTCAGCTCGACGTGGCGACCCACCACGTCGAGGATGTCGACGCGGGCCAGCAGGTCCTGGATGAAGCCTTGGGGAATCACCCCCGGGATTTTAGAGAGGGGTCTGGGTCGGGCTGCGTAACTGCCCGGCCCAGTCGCTGTTGGCGAAGGACTCCATCCAGCCCGGCAGCGCCATGGGGTGCATGGCGGGGGCAATGCCGTTGCCCTGGCCCAGGCGGCAGCCCAGGCGCAGCAGCTCGCGGGCATGGGCGCGGCTTTCGACGCCCTTGGCCAGCACCGCGCAGCCGATGTTGCGCGCCAGGCCGATGACGCCCTCGACGAGGGACAGGTCCTGCGCGTCGCCCAGCATGCCCTGCACATAGCTGCGGTCGAGCTTGAGGGTGTCGACGGGCAGGCGCTTCAGCGAGCCGAGCCTTGAATAGCCGGCGCCGAAGTCGTCCAGCGCGATACCCACGCCCAGGCTCATGCAACGCTGGATCAGCGCCTGCGTCGCCGCCGTCTCGACCAGCGCGTCGGCTTCCAGCACGTCCAGGTGCAGCAGCTGTGCGACCTGGGGTGGCTGGCGCTGCATGAGCTCCTGCAGGCGTTGCGGGAAGTCGTGGCGGCTCAGCTGGCGGGCGCCGACGTTGACGCTGACCGGCAACCCCTTGCCGCCGTTGACGCCGGCACGCGCCCAGGTCGCGGTCTGCGCGAGGGCCTGTTCGATGACCCAGTCGCCGATCTGCACCGCCAGGCCGGTGGTCTCCACCAGCGGCAGGAAGTGCGCCGGCGCCAGCACGCCGCGCTCCGGGTGCTGCCAGCGCAGCAAGGCCTCGACGCCCATGACCTGGCCGGTGCGCAGGTCGATCTGCGGCTGGTAGTGCAGCAGCAGCTCGTCGCCGTCCAGCGCCTTTTGCAGGCGGGCCAGCGCGAGCAGGCTGGCCTCGTCGCGCTGGTCCAGCGTCGGGTCGTGGAACTGCACGCGGCTGCGGCCGGCATGCTTGGCGCGGTAGAGGGCGTGGCCCGCGTGGCGCAGCAGCGTCTCTGGGTCGGCGTCGTCCTGGGGGTAGAGGGTCGCGCCCATGCTGGCGCCGATCTCCAGCGCCAGGCTGTTGCCGACGCGGCTCTCGCGGACGGCCACCGGCGTGGACAGGACGGCCAGCAGCCGGTCGATGCCGCGCTGGGCCTCCTCGGGCGTCTGTGCGCGCATCAGCACGGCGAACTCGTCGCCATGCAGGCGGGCGAGCTGGTCGGCCGTGTCCGGCGCCGCGCCGCGTGCGCCGCGAAGCGCGGCCTGCAGCCGGCTGCCGAGCTGCAGCAGCACGGCGTCGGCGACGAGCTGCCCTTGCTCGGCGTTGACGCGGCCGAAGTCGTCCAGGTCGATGACACCGACCACCAGCTTGAAGCCGTCGCGGTTGGCGGCGGCCAGCGCCTGCTGCAGCAGGCGCATGAACTCGTCGCGGTTGGGCAGGCCGGTGGCGACGTCGTAGCGCAGGCTGCGGCGCAGCAGGTCCTGCTGGCGCAGGCTCTCGCCCAGGTCGCTCAGGCTGAGCAGGCGCCATCGCGGGTCGACGCCGTCCGGCTCGGGCACGGGGCTGAGCTTCACGGCGAAGACGTGGCGGCCACCGTCGTCCAGCTCGGCCTGCAGCTGGCCGCTCCAGCTCAGGCCGGCATTCAGCTCGGC
Organism: Roseateles sp.; assembly: GCF_019237615.1. Lineage (GTDB taxonomy): Bacteria > Pseudomonadota > Gammaproteobacteria > Burkholderiales > Burkholderiaceae_C > Pelomonas. The sequence continues at coordinate 19,891 of NZ_JAFAGT010000048.1, forward strand.
CTGCAGCTCGGCGGGCTCGTAGCCGCTGCGCTGCAGGTTGGCCACGCTCAGCGGCGTGGCCGGGCGGCCGATCAAGGCCTCGCGCGGTGCATGCAGGATGTCGCAGTAGGCCGGGTTGGCCTCGACGATGCGCCAATGCATGTCGATGATGGCCAGGCCTTCGCCGGCCTGCTGGAACAGCGTGGCCGCCAGGCGCTCGCGCTCCTCGGCCGTGTGGCGCCAGCTGATATCGGCCAGCGTCGCGATGAGGCCGCGCGGGCGGCCTCGGCGGTCCCGCAACGGCACATGGGCCTGCAGCTCGTGCCAGCGCCAGTCGCCGCCGTCGGCGGCCAGGCGCAGCGACAGGCCCAGCTGCTTGCGCTGCCGGTCGGCCAGCAGTTCGCGCAGGGCCCGGCGCACGGGCTCGCGGTCGCGCGGATGGGCCAGGCGTATCCAGTCCAGCGGCGCGCCGCCCGTCGCGCTGCCGTCGACCGGTGTCGTCAGTGCCACCCAGCGCGCCGAGGCATGACGGCGGCCCTCGGGCAGCCGCCATTCGGCCAGCGCCAGCCCCTGGGCATCGAGGGCGCTGCGCCAGCCGTCGCGGTCGCGCAACTGATGCCGGGTCAGGCCCGCGACGAGCAGTGGCAGCAGGGCCAGTGCCGCGCCCAGCGCATAGGCCTCTGGCGTGGCTGGCGCGCCCAGTGCCCACAGGCCCAGCAGGCCGGCGCCGAGGGCGGCATTGATGCGCGGCGCGGCCTGCAGCGCATGCAGGCACAGCAGCAGATGCGGCAGCAACAGCAGCGCGCCGGCCTGGGGCCACCAGGCCAGGGCGGCCTGTGCCACGATGGCGGCTGCCGCGAGCCCGTACCCGGGCCGGCGGCTGCCGCGGCGTGGCTGCTGCGTGCTGGCCTGCAGCACGGTGCCCGCGCTCAGCAGCGCCAGCGCCCAGGCGGCCGCCAGCTCCAGCGCGCCGGCGCCGGCGGCGCCCGCGGAGAGGCCCGCCGCATGCAGGATGCCCAGCGCCAGCAGTCCGGCCAGGCCCGGCGCGGCGAGCCCGGCGAGCAGGCCGAACAGGCCCACCTCGCGCCAGCCGGTCAGCCGGCCGGTCAGGCGCAGCCGGCGCAGCAGCGCCCGGTTCAGCACCAGGGCCAGCAGCGGCAGCGCAAGCGCGCTGAGCACGGGGGCGGAGAGCAGCAGCTCCAGCCCGGCGCCGGGTCGGGCCTCGAAGAGCAACGGCAGGCCGGCGCCCAGCAGCAGGCCGGCCGTCACCAGGGGCAGCGTCCAGGCGTTGAGCCGCCACAGCGCCAGCAGGCCCAGCGCGGCCAGCAGCATGGGGATCAACAGGTCCTGGGCCGGCATCGCGCCGGCCGGCTGGGGCAGGCGCAGCATCGGCGGCAAGATGTCCCTGGCCAGTCCCCAGGCGGTAAGCAGGCCGCCGCCCAGGCCGGCCAGCGCGGCAAGACCGACCCGACGCAGCCGGCGCCCGCTGCTGCGGTCATGGATGCGACGCGGACCGGAGGGCGGCCTGGTGGACGGCGGCGCCGGGGCGCTCAGGTCGGCTTCCTGCCCATGGGCGGAGGACTCGGGCGCGCCGGCATGCAGATCCATGGCTCAGGCCGTCATCCGGCCTGCGCCGGCCGGGCTGTGGTGGCGCCGGCGGCGGCATGGGGCGGGCATGGGGCGAATTTCGTCGAGCAGAGCCTGCGCGAGCCTCGGGGGAAACCCGTGAGGGCGGGCCGCGGACGGTATGACGAAAGGCATGGCGCAGTCTAGTCGCCGCGTCCGCCACAAAGGAAAAGGGCCATCCCGTAGATGGCCCTGCTGGTCATATGGCGCCGCAGTGGCGCCGGATGGGATGTCTCAGACCGCGAAATCGGTCAGCTTGGCGCCGCCGGCGACGGCGGCCTTGAGCCATTTGGGTTGCAGGCCGCGACCGCTCCAGGTTTCGCCGGTGGCCTGGTTGCGATATTTGGCAGCGACCTTGGAGACCTTGGCCGGTTTGGGCGTGCGCATGCTGAGGTCGGCCACCGTCAGGCCATATTCGCTCATCAGGGATTTGACCTTGGCAACGGCTTCGCCGCGTTCGCGCTCCTTGGTTTGGCTGATCTGCTCATCAAGCGCCGCGCGTTGGGCCAGGAGTTCCTTGAGATTGGACATGCTGCTATTCCTCTTGCGATTTGACCGGTGAGACTCCCGATGGCGGGCATCGAGGCCTCGGAGGTGCGGGGCGCGAGGCCCGGCAATTATCTCCGCCAGCGAATTAAATCGCGGACTGGAGATTCAGGCAAGAGTTTTCTTGGGCCGGCGGCAACGGTTTTTGATTCGATGAGGAAAACCCGGTGTCAATGGGTTTCGCCGCTAGGCGCGCCCTGGAACCGGGGCTCGATACCCCTGCGCCGGCGGCCGGCCACGCAGGCCGCCAGTAATTGCCATGACTAATGCCACGGTAGGGCGCAGGGGGCAGAAATAGGCCGGGCTCAGTTCGACGGCGGCACGTAGCCCGCCACCTGCTCCGCACCGCTGCCGAAGAAGAATTGCTCCGCCTGACGCATCAGGTATTGGCGGGCGCGCAGATCGGCGAGGTTGAGGCGGTTTTCATTGACGAGCATGGTCTGGTGCTTCATCCAGGCGGCCCAGGCCTCCTTGCTGACGTTTTCCCAAACTCGCTTGCCGAGTTCCGTGTGGACGGGGTAGGGCGGGAAGTCCAGCCCTTCGGCTTCCTTCTTCAGATAGGCGCATTGGACGACGCGGGGCATGGCGGACTCCTGAGACACGAAATGGAAAAACGGCCGGCACTTTAGCGCGCCGACCGTATGGGCAGGCCCGGCGGGGGCTTAGTTGAATCGTTTGACCAGCACCAGCGAGCGGCGGTCCCAGTTGTATTTGCGTTTGCGTTCCTCGGGCAGCCATTCGGGGTCGACCTGCTGGAAGCCGCGCTTGATGAACCAGTGCATGGTGCGCGTGGTCAGCACGAAGATGCTGTCCAGGCCCGTGGCCTTGGCGCGCTGCTCGATGCGCTTGAGCAGGCGGTCACCGTCGCCCTGGCCCTGCACCTCGTTGGACACGGTCAGGGCCGCCATCTCGGCCGTGCGCGCTTCGACATAGGGGTAGAGGGCCGCGCAGCCGAAGATGACGCCGTCATGCTCGATGACGGTGTAGAGCTCGGCGTCGCGCTCGATCTCGGTGCGGCTGCGCTTGACCAGCGTGCCGTCGCGCTCGAAGGGCTCGATGAGCTTGATGATGCCGGCCACGTCGTCGGACGTGGCCTCGCGCAGGCTCTCGAGCTTCTCGTCCACGACCATGGTGCCGATGCCGTCGTGGGTGTAGACCTCCTGCAGCAGTGCGCCATCGATCGCGAACGGGATGATGTGCGTGCGCTCGACGCCGGCGCGGCAGGCCTCGGCGCAATGGCGCAGGTAGAAGGCCACGTCGGTCGGCTCGGGCGTCGGACTGGCCTTGGCGAGCATGCGGTCGGCGTCCGCCAGGGCCAGCTCGGTGTCTATGGGGCTTTCCGGGTCGCCCGGGTTCTCGGGAACGCCCGGAACCTCGCAGACGAACAGCAGCTTGTCGGCCTGCAGCGCGATGGCGGTCGACGTGGCCACGTCTTCCATGCTGAGGTTGAAGGCTTCGCCCGTGGGCGAGAAGCCGAACGGCGACAGCAGCACGATGGCGCCGATGTCGATGGCGCGCTGGATGGCGGCGGCATCCACCTTGCGCACGAGCCCGGAATGCTGGAAGTCCACGCCGTCGACGATGCCGACCGGCCGGGCGGTCAGGAAATTGCCCGACACGACGCGCACGGTGGCGTTGGCCATGGGCGTGTTGGGCAGGCCCTGGCTGAAGGCGGCCTCGATCTCGAAGCGCAGCTGGCCGGCGGCCTCCTGGGCGCAGTCCAGCGCGACGGCGTCGGTGATGCGGCGGCCATGGCTGTAGCGCGGCGTCTGGCCCTTGGCGGCCAACTGCTCGTTGACCTGCGGCCGGAAGCCGTGGACGAGCACGACCTTGATGCCCATCGCATGCAGGATGGCCAGGTCCTGCACGAAGGCGTTCAGCTTGCCGGCCGCGACCAGCTCGCCCGGCATGCCGACGACGAAGGTCTCGCCGCGGTAGGCGTGGATGTAGGGCGCCACGGCACGGAACCAGGGCACGAAGGTGTGAGGAAAGACGAGGCCGGTCATGTCCGAATTGTGGAGCCTGCGCGGCTGCACTTGACGCTGTCATGTTCGCCGCGGAGCATCCGTTTTCCACCACACGGAGACTGCGATGAAAGACTACAGCGACGTCTACATGACCCCAGGCGCCTTCAGCTGGAACGAGCTGTCCAGCGCCGATCCCAAGGCCGCCCGAGATTTCTACGGCCAGCTGTTCGGCTGGAGTTTCGACACCATGAACCTCGGCGACGGGGACTACCACGTCATCAAGGTTGGCGGAGTCTCCGTCGGCGGCATGATGACGGCGCAGCGGCCCGGCCCGGCTGCCTGGGGCGCCTATGTCACCGTCGGGAACTGCGATGCGACGGTGGAACAGGCCAAGGGCCTGGGCGCCAGCGTGCTGGCTGGCCCCTTCGACATTCCCACCGTCGGCCGCATGGCCGTGCTGCAGGACCCGCAGGGCGCCGTCATCCAGGTCATCAGCTATTTCCCGCGGACAGCGTGACGCGCTGCGGGACAATCCCGCCTCAATGAATTCCGAACGATCCGAGAGCCGGCCAGTTCAGCCGGCTCTTTCCATTTCCTTTCCCGAAAGCCTGCCGGTCTCGTCGCGACGCGACGAGATCATGGCCGCGATGGCCGAGCACCAGGTCGTCATCGTCTGCGGCGAGACCGGCTCGGGCAAGACCACGCAACTGCCCAAGATCGCGCTGGCCATGGGACGTGGCCGGCACAACGGTGGCGGCCTCATCGGCCACACCCAGCCGCGGAGGATCGCCGCCAGCAGCGTGGCCAAGCGCATCGCCGAGGAGCTGAAGACGCCGCTGGGCGACGTGGTCGGCTACAAGGTGCGCTTCCAGGACCGCCTGTCCAAGGGCGCCTCGGTCAAGCTGATGACGGACGGCATCCTGCTGGCCGAGACGCAGAGCGATCCGCTGCTCAAGGCCTACGACACCCTGATCATCGACGAGGCCCATGAGCGCAGCCTCAACATCGACTTCCTGCTGGGCTACCTGCGCGAGCTGTTGCCGCGCCGGCCCGACCTGAAGATCGTCGTCACGTCGGCCACCATCGACGCGGACCGCTTCGCGCAGCATTTCGCCTCGGCCAAGGGACCGGCACCGGTGCTGATGGTGTCGGGTCGGCTGTTCCCGGTCGAGCAGCGCTATCGCCCGTTCGAGGAAAGCCGCGAGTACGACCTCAACAACGCCATCACCGACGCGGTGGACGAGCTGTGGCGCGAGGGCGGCGGCGACGTGCTGGTCTTCTTGCCCGGCGAGCGCGAGATCCGCGAGGCCGCCGAGGCACTGCGCAAGCACCACCCGCCGGGCGTGGACATCCTGCCGCTGTTCTCGCGGCTGTCCGAGGCCGACCAGAACAAGGTCTTCGAGCCCCACGGCGCGCGGCGCATCGTGCTGGCGACCAACGTGGCCGAGACGTCGCTGACGGTGCCCGGCATCCGCTACGTCATCGACCCGGGCCTGGCGCGCGTGAAGCGCTACAGCTACCGCAACAAGGTCGAGCAGCTGCTGATCGAGAACATCAGCCAGGCCGCCGCCAACCAGCGCGCCGGCCGCTGCGGCCGCGTGTCAAACGGCATCTGCGTGCGGCTGTACAGCGAGAAGGAATTCAACGAGCGGCCGAAGTTCACTGACCCGGAGATCCTGCGCAGCAGCCTGGCCGGTGTCATCCTGCGCATGAAGTCGCTGCACCTGGGCGACGTGGAGCGCTTTCCGTTCCTTGAAGCGCCGCGCCCCAAGGCGATTGCCGACGGCTACCAGCTGCTGGCCGAACTGGGCGCCACCGACGACGTCAATGAGCTGACGCCCCTTGGCAAGGAACTGTCGCGCCTGCCGCTGGACCCGCGCGTCGGCCGCATGATCCTGGAGGCCAAGAACCGCGAGGCACTGACCGAGGTGCTTGTCATCGCGTCCGCCCTCAGTGGCCAGGATGTGCGCGACCGCCCGCAGGAAGCGGCCCAGGAGGCCGACGAGAAGCACAAGAAGTTCGACGACGAGAAGTCGGAGTTCATGGGCTACCTGAAGCTGTGGAAATGGCTCGGCGACTCCAAGGGCGGCGAGGGCGAGCACAAGCTCTCCCACCGCAAGCACGAGGCGTTGCTGCGCGAGAACTTCGTCAGCCCGCGCCGGGTGCGCGAGTGGCGCGACGTGCATTCGCAGCTGCAGACCGTCGTCGCCGAGCACGGCTGGCGGCTCAACCAGAGCCCGGCCACCTATGAGCAGGTGCACCTGTCCATGCTGGCCGGCCTGCTGGGCAACATCGGCCAGAAGAGCGACGACGAGGACTGGTATCTCGGCGCGCGCGGCATCAAGTTCTACCGCCACCCGGGCGCCCACCTCAGCAAGAAGCCGGGCCGCTGGATCGTCGCCGCCGAGCTGGTGGACACGTCGCGGCTGTACGGCCGTGGCCTGGCCAACATCGAGCCGCAATGGCTGCCGCCCATCGCCGGCCACCTGATCAAGACCCAGCTGCTGGAACCGCATTGGGAGAAGAAGGCCGCCGAAGTGGTGGCGCTCGAGCGGGCGACGCTGTATGGGATCGTGCTCTACAGCAACAAGCGCGTGAACTTCGGTCGCGTGGACCCCAAGGCGGCGCGGGAGATCTTCATCCGCGAAGGCCTGGTGAACGACGAGCTGCCCGAGGACCTCGCGCGGCAACTGCCGTTCATCGGCCACAACCGCCGCCAGATCAGCAAGGTCGAGGCGCTGGAGCACAAGTCGCGCCGCCAGGACGTGCTGGTGGACGACGAGCTGATCTACGCCTTCTACGACGACAAGCTGCCTGCCCATGTGTTCTCCGGTGCCACGCTGCTGAAGTGGTGGCGCGAGGCCGCCAAGGGCAACGACAAGCTCTTGCAGCTCAGCCAGGACGAGCTGATGCGCCACGAGGCCGCGGGCGTCACCAGCGAGGCCTTCCCCAAGGTCATCCGCATGGGCGGCGTGGACTGCGCGGCGGCCTACCTGCACCAGCCTGGTGACGCGCGCGACGGCCTGACGGTGACCGTGCCCATCTTTGCGCTGAACCAGGTCAGCGAGGAGCGCGCCGAATGGCTGGTGCCCGGCATGCTGGCGCAGAAGGTGACGGCGCTGCTGAAAAGCCTGCATCAGAAGCCGCGTGCGCGCCTGACTCCCCTGCCGGACTTCGTCGCCGAGTTCATCGAGCTGAACCAGTTCGCCCAGGGCGGCCTGGTGGAGGTGCTGCTGAAGGCCGTCAAGGAGCGCTCCCAGCTCGCCGTGCAGCGCAACGACTTCAAGCTGGAGCAGCTGGCTCCGCATCTGTTCATGAACTTCCGCGTCGTCGACGAGCATGGCCGCCAGCTCGGCCAGGGCCGCCAGCTCGCCGCGCTGAAGGCGGAGCTGGGCGGGCAGGCTCGCTCGGCCTTCCAGGCGCTGGCAGCGCTCAAGCTGCCGACCAGGGAAGACGCGCCCAGGCCGGCGCCCGCACCTGTGGCGGGGAAGGGCATCCGTGCCGAGGTCGTCAAGAAGCCGGAGCCGGCGCGCGACGCGAGCCAGGCCTACACGGACTGGACCTTCGGCGAGCTGCCCGAGCTGCTGGAAGTGCGAAAGGGCGGCCAGACGCTGATCGGCTTCCCCGCGCTGATCGACAAGGGCGCGCATGTCGAGATCGAGGTGTTCGACGAGCCCGAGGTTGCGGCGGCCAAGCACCGCGCAGGCCTGCGCCGGCTGATCGCGCTGCAGCTCAAGGAGCCGCTGAGGTTCCTTGAGAAGAACATTCCCGACCTGCAGCGCATGTCCGTGCTCTTCATGGGCCTGGGAACGGCCGAGGAGTTGCGCGACCAGATCATCGGCGTCGCGCTGGACCGCGCCTTCCTGGCCGACCCGCTGCCGACCGACGCGATGGGCTTCAGGAAGCGCATCGACGAGGGCCGCAGCCGCCTCAACCTGATTGCGCAGGAGGTGGCCCGCGCCGTCCATGCCGTGCTGCAGGAGCTGGCCAGCGCCAGCCGCAAGCTCAAGGACTCGCGGCCGGCCAAGGACGTCGGCGACGACGTCGCGGCACAGCTGCAGCGCCTCGTCCCAAAGCGCTTTGCGCTGGACACGCCCTGGGCCCAGCTGCAGCACCTGCCGCGGTACCTGAAGGCCGTCACGGCCCGGCTGGACAAGCTGCGCGCCGATGCGGCACGCGACACCAAGCTGATGGGCGAGGTCAAGCCGCTGGAGCAGCGTTACACACGCCGGCTTGCCGAGCTCAAGGGCGTGCGCGATGCTCGGCTGGATGACTTCCGCTGGCAGCTTGAGGAGCTGCGCGTGAGCCTGTTCGCACAGGAGTTGCGCACGCCGCAGCCGGTCAGCGTGAAGCGCCTCGACAAGGTCTGGGCCCAGATCGTGAGCTGATGCACGCAAGCAGCCCATCGCCGCCCGGCAGCGGGAAATCCGTCGCATTTCGACGCCTGCCTGCAAGCTCGACCCGTCTAGGCTGGAGTCCAATGCGGGAATTACAACTGTTACAGCGTGTCCCAGTTCGCCGTGCCTGAAACCAGCCCCGTCACCCCACCGCTGAGAAGCTTCGGCCGCTTCGAGCTGCGCGCGCTGCAGTCCAAGAGCGCGCGCAGCCTGATCTGGCGCGTCTTCGACCCGCGCCAGGGCCAGGAGCTGTTGCTGTGCATGCCGCGCGAGAAGCCCAACAGCGTGGCGGCGCTGGAGCATTGGCTGCGCATGGCCCAGGCCGGCGAGCGCGTGCAGCACCCCAATCTCGCGCCCGTCTTCGAGATCGGCCAGGTCGAGAGCTGGCCCTATGTGGCCTACGACCGTACGCTGGGCGAGACGCTGGACGAGCGCCTGGCGCGCCAGGCCGCGCCGCTGCCGGTCGACGCCGCAGGCTGGGTGGCCCAGCTGCTCGAAGGCCTGGCCTTCGCGCACGAGGCCGGCCATGCCCATCGCGACATCCAGGCCGCCAACGTCCTCATCGACGCCAGCGACAAGGTCTGCCTCATCGGCATCGAGGTGGCGCAGGAGGTCTTCCCCCCCGGCGTCGACTACGGCACCGTCACGCGCCGCGCGGTGCGCGATTCTGCCGAGGAGGACGTGCTCTGCGTCGGCCTGCTGCTGCATCGCCTCCTCACCGGCCGGCCGGTGCTGGAGGAGCATGACCTGCAGCAGGTCGTGCAGCAGATGCAGCCTTCCCCCACGCGCCCGGGCCGCGAGATCGTGCGCCTGGGCTGGGAGACGCCGCACCCCATTCCCGATCCGCTGCGCGCCATCTGCAACCGCGCGACGGACCGCCAGCTGCGCCAGCGCTACCACCTGGCACGCAGTTTCTGGCGCGCGCTGGACGGCTGGCGGCAGGCGGCCGCGTACGACGACGGCGGCCCCATCGTGCTGTTGCTGGACAAGCTGCAGCGTATCGGGCACCTGCCGACGACGGTCGGCGGCCTGCACCGCTTCGCAGCCGGCGCCAGCCTGGAGGCCCAGCATGCGAGCGCGCTGTCCGAGTTCGTGCTGAAGGACATGGCGCTCAGCCTGGAGCTGGTGCGCCGTGTCAACCTGGCACTCAAGCAGGCGGGCCACCCGGGCGAGACCGTGCTGAACATGCAGCGCGCCATCCAGATGCTGGGCCTGGACGGACTGCAGTACGCCATCAACGCGCTCAAGCCCTGGCCCGGCCCGCTGCTGCCGCCCGCCGCCGAGCTGCTGCGCCAGCTGACGACCCGGGTCGGCAAGGCCGCGCTGGCTGCCCAGGCGCTGCGCCCGGCCGGCTATGACGCCGAGGTCGTCCACCTCATCGCCGTCATGCAGAACCTCGGCCGCCTGATGGTGCAGTACCACTTCCCGGACGATGCCCAGCAGATCCGCCAGCTGATGGTGCCGCCCGAGCCTACCGAGGACCAGCCCAACCCGCCCGGCATGAGCGAGCAGGCGGCGGCCTACGCCGTGCTGGGCTGCGACCTGGACGCGCTCGGTGCCGCCGTGGCCCGGCATTGGGGACTGGGCGACGAGCTGCTGCAGATGATCCGCCGGCAGCCGCTGGGGGCAGCCGTGCACCCGAGCCGCAGCGATGCCGACGTCATCCGCCTGACCTGCAGCCTCGCCAACGAGTTGGTCGACGCTCAGGACCTGCCCGACGCGCGCCGCCGCCCGGCGCTGGAGGCGGCGACGCGACGCTATGCCAAGGCGCTGGGCATAGGCCTGCGAGAGGTCACCGAGGCGCTCAACCCGGGCGCACCCAAGCCGCCCTCGGTGGCGGCATCCCAGCCGTCCGAAGGCGCCGCGCCGGCGGGTTCGCCGCGCGAGCAGCTGTCGGCCCGCGGGGCCTGAAGCTGGCACCATGGCCGACGAACTGCCCCCCCAACTCGGCCGCTTCCGGCTGCTGAAGCGCCTTGGGGAAGGCGCGCAGGCGACGGTCTGGCTGGCGCATGACCCACTGCTGGACCGCGAGGTCGCCGTCAAGCTGCTCAAGCCCGCGGCCGAGCCCGGCAGCGTCGACGAATGGCTGCACGAGGCCCGTGCCGTCAGCCGGCTGACCCATCCCAACATCGTCCCCGTCTTCGAGGCTGACAGCCAGGCCGGGCATTCCTATCTCGTCTTCGAGTACGTGTCTGGCGGCACGCTGAGCCAGCGCCTGCGCGCCGGCCCGCGGCCAACGGCTGCCGAAGCCGTCACGTTGATGCTGGGCATCCTGGACGGCCTCACCGCCGCCCATGCCGCCGGCCTGGTGCACCGCGACCTCAAGCCCAGCAACATCCTGCTCGATGCCAGCGGCCGGCCGCGCGTGATGGACTTCGGCATCGCGGCGCGGGTGTCCACCGACGCCAGCGCGCCCTCGCGCATCGTCGGCACGCCCGGCTACATCTCTCCCGAGGCTGCGCGTGGCGCGCCGCCGCATCCGCTGATGGACGTGTTCGCGGCCGCCGTCATGCTGGCCGAGATGCTGAGCGGTCAGCGCCTCAACCAGGACCCCGATCCCTGGCGCGCCGTCCAGCGCGTGCAGACCACCCAGCTCATGCTGCCTGCGGGCCTGGACGCCGGCGTGGACGACGCACTGCGCGCCATCGTGCAGCGCGGCCTGGCGCGGGAGGCGTCGGCGCGCTGGCCCAGCGCCGCGCTGCTGCGTGACGCGCTCGCCACCTGGCTGCGCCCCGTCGCCGATCCCGATGCGCAGCAGGACGCGCCTGTGCTGGACTTCCTGCTGCGCCGCATGCGCCACAAGAGCGACTTCCCGGCTCTGTCCGATGCCATCGGCCGCATCCAGCGCCTGACGCAGTCCGAGCACGAGAGCGTGGCCAACCTGTCCAACGAGATCCTGAAGGACGTGGCGCTGACGCAGAAGTTGCTGCGCCTGGTCAACACGGCGCAGTACCGGCATGCGGGCAGCGGCGGCATAGGCACGGTGTCGCGCGCGGTCGCGCTGATCGGCTTTGCCGGCATCCGCAACCTGGCGCTGAGTCTGGTGCTGCTGGAGCGCATGGAGAACAAGGGCCATGCCAAGCGCCTGCGCGAGGACTACCTGCGCTCGCTGATGGCGGCGTCGCTGGCGCGCGAGCTCTGCAGCAACCCGCGCGAGGCCGAGGAGGCCTTCCTCGGCGCCATGTTCCACCACCTCGGCCGCTCGCTGACCGAGTTCTACTTTCCCGAGGAGGCCGAGGCCGTGCGCCGCCTCGTCGGGCCCACGGAGGACGGCCAGCCCGCCACCAGCGAAGAGGCCGCATCGGCCCAGGTGCTGGGCATGAGCTACGAGGCCCTGGGCCTGGGCGTGGCCCGCCAGTGGGGCCTGCCCGCCAGCCTGCAGCGCGCCATGCATCGCCCCGCAGGCGAGGCGCCGCAGCGCCTGCTGGAAGACGCCACCGAGCGCCAGCGCTGGCTGGCGCGCGCGAGCAACGACATGGCGGACCTCATCCTCGACACGCCGCCCGAGCAGGCCCATGCCAGGCTGCGTGCCCTGGCCCAGCGCCATGCGCGGGCCCTGGGCCTGAGTGCCGACGCATTCGAGCAGGCCGCCGACACCGCGCGCCAGCATCTCGCGCAGATGACCGAGGCACTGGACCTGCGCCTGCCACGCGACTCGCGCGCCCAGCGCCTGCTCGCGCCGCTGACGCCCTCGATGCATGACTCGCTGACCGAGCATGAGCTTGTTCCCACGCTGGTGATGGAGCGCACACAGGACGCCGCCGCCTCGCCCGCGGAGCAGGCCACCCAGCTGCTGGCAGCCGGCGTGCAGGACATCACCGACGCCATGGTCGACAACTTCCAGCTCAACGCCGTGCTGCGCATGATCCTGGAGACCATCTACCGCGCGCTGGGCTTTCGCCGCGTCATCTTCTGCCTGCGCGACGCGCGTGGCCAGGCGCTGACGGGGCGGCTGGGCGTCGGCGCCGACGTGGAGCGCCTCGCGCCGTTGCTACGGGTGGACCTGACGACCCAGCCGCCGGACCTCATCGCCGCCGTCTGCCTGAAGGGGGTGGACACGCTGATCCAGGATGCCCGCACATCCAACATCACCTCGCGGCTGCCTGGCTGGTTCCGCGGCGAGCTGCAGGCGCAGAGCTTCCTGCTGCTGCCCCTCTTCCTCAAGGGCTCGCCGCTGGGGCTGATCTACGCGGACCATCCTCGGGCCGGCGCCGTGCAGCTGGGCGACAAGGAGTTGTCGCTGCTGCGCACGCTGCGCAACCAGGCTGTCATGGCCTTCCGCCAGGCCACGGGCTGAGGCGGGCATGACACCCTGCGGGCTGTAGGGCATTTCCCACAGTCGGTGCCGCCGCACGCTGACGGGTGGGGCGCTGCCCGTCGCGAATACTGGACTTGCATCCTGCAAGAACCCAGACCCGACGGGCCGCCGATACGCGAACGCCGGGGCTGCAAACCACGGGAGTTCGTATGAATCCCCATTCGATGAACGGCCGGGCGGGGGTGATGGCGGTATTGGCCGCCGCCGCGCTGGCCGCATGCTCGACGACGGGCGATGCGCCCAAGGCACAGCTGGCCGTGGCCAACGCCGCGGTTGACCAGGCCACCGGCAACGCCGCCGAGGCGCCGGCCGAACTGTCCGGAGCTCGTGACAAGCTGGCCCGCGCCAACGCCGCGATGGCCCGCAAGGACTATGTGGCCGCCCGCCAACTGGCTGACGAGGCCGCCGCCGATGCGGCCCTGGCCCAGGCCAGCGCCCGCTCGGCCCGCTCCAGCCGCGCGCTGGCCGAGGTGCGCGAAAGCATCCAGCAGCTGCAGGCGCAGCTGAACCCCTCCTGACCCCCTCGAAAGGACTGCCATCATGCAATCCGCCCGCTTCGCTTCCGCCCTGACCGCCGCCGCGGCCGCGGCCTTGCTGGCCGGCTGCGCCGGCGCGCCCACCGTCACCCCAGCGCTGCAGCAGGCGCGCGCCAATGTCGGCGCCGCCGAGGCCGACCCGGCCGTGCTGAAGTACGCCTCGCTGGACGTCAAGAAGGCGGCCGACTCGCTGCGTCGCGCCGAGGAGCTCAGCGCCAGGCGCGAGTCCCTGGCCGACATCGACTCTGCCGCCTACGTCGCTTCCACCCAGGCCCGCACCGCGATGGCCATAGGCCGGGCGGCGACCGACGAAGAGGCCATCAAGGCCGCCGAGGCCGACCGCGAACGCGCCCGAGCCGATGCAAACGCCAGGCGTGCCAATGTCGCCCAGGCCCAGGCCGCCAATGCCAGCGCGGACGCCAATGCCGCGCGCCAACAGGCCGCCGCCGCCAACGCGGACGCCGCCCAGGCCCAGGCCCAGGCCGCTGCGCTGCAGCGGGAGCTGGCCGAGTTGCAGGCCCGGCAGACCGACCGCGGCATGCTTGTCACGCTGGGCGACGTGCTGTTCGAGTTCGGTCGTGCAGACATCAAGCCCGCGGCGCAGGGCGCCATCGGCAAGCTGGCCGGCTACCTGAACCAGCATCCCGATCGCCGCGTGCTGATCGAGGGCTTCACCGACAGCATCGGCAGCGACGCGGTCAACATGGCACTCTCGCAGCGCCGCTCCCAGGCCGTGGCCGATGCGTTGCGCGCCCGCGGTGTCGACCCGACCCGCATCGCGACGCGCGGCTACGGCGAGGCTTATCCGGTGGCCGGCAATTCGAGTTCGTCCGACCGCGCGATGAACCGTCGCGTCGAGGTCTATATCTCGAACGACGACCAGCCTGTGCGCGCGCGCGGCTGACGGCCGCATCCTGTCATCACTCATCAAAGGAGATCGAGATGACCCATCTGCATCACACCCCCCGAAGTCGCGGCGCCGCCATCTGGCTCGCCGCCGCGCTGATGGCCATGGGCGGACTGGCCCAGGCCGCCAGCCCCAAGGCCGGCCATGCCGACCAGTTGCGCATGCGCTACGAGCACGAGAAGGCGGACTGCATGAGCGGGCACACCGGCGAGCCGCGCAACGTCTGCCTGCGCGAAGCTGCCGCGGCCTATGCCCAGGCCCGTCATGGCCGGCTGGCCCCGCCGAGCGATGGCGGACCCGCGCAATGGGCCCGCAATGCGCTCCTGCGCTGCCAGTCCCAGCATGGCGAGGATCGCGAGCTTTGCGAACGGCGGGTGCGGGAGGGGCAAGTCAGCGGCAGCGTCGAAGGCGGTGGCCAGATGACGACACTGACCGTGCGCTCCACTGACATCCCGAAGTCACCGGGCGGCTGAGGCTTGAAGAGGAGGGGGAGGGTGACGAGCCTTACCCCCGGCACTGGTTGCAACGCTTAGGGCTGCTTGGTTCCCCACCTGACCCGGTTGGGCGCGCTTCCATGCGGGGAGGCCCGTCGAGCGAGATTCTAACCGGGTAGGAACTGTCGGTTGATTGACAAGTCCATCGCCAGGGCCAGCAGCGCGAGTGCGGTGAGGTAGCCCAGCAGGTGCAGGCGTGCCTGGCTCATCGCCCAGTGGCCGCAAACCATGTAGCCCAGCAGCGCGACGAGCTTGGCGCCCAGCCACCAGTTGCGCACCGGGTGGTAGCCGATGGCGCCCCACAGGCTCAGCCCCGTGACGACGAGGCAGGCGTTGACGCCGAACACCAGCACCAGCAGGCGCGCATCCTTGGATACAGCCTGCAGTTGCAGCGTGCCGAACTGGAACAGCAGGCCGCGGACGAAGAACAGGCCCACGCTGCACCAGGCCAGCAGCACATGCCACTGGACCATCTGCGTGTAGAACCAGGTCATGGGGTCCCTCGTCCAGGGAGTGCCTTGGCCGGCCGTGCAGGCCGTGCTTCGGCAGTGCTGCAGCTCTTCACCGGGCACGACCCACCCACTGGGTGCCTCATGTCCGCGCCACTGCGGGCCGGCTTGGGAGCGGCCCGGCGTTCGGCCCGCGGGGCTTCACGCCAGGTAGTCATCTCAGCGCAGCGCGAGGTCGTCTTCGCTGAAGCGGATGTCCAGCGGCTCGATCAGCAGCTGCTTCTCGCCGGCCTCGACCGTGCCGGCCACCCAGGCTCCGATGCCGCAGTCGCGCGCGACCTGCGCGGTGCGCTCGGCGTCCTCGGCCTTCACGAAGATCGCGAAGCCGGCGCCCATGTTCAGCGTGGAGTACGCCTCGCGGTCGTCCTGGCCGGCCTGCTGCTGGATGAACTCCAGCACGGCGGTCTTGGGCGGCACGGTGTGGATGCGGTAGGTCAGACTGCTGGGGTGGCGCAGCAGCTTGCGCCAGCCATGGCCCGTGATGTTGGCGCAGTAGTGCGGCGCGATGCCGGCCTTCCACAGCGCCTCGGTCACCGGTGAGTACAGCGCGGTGGGCGCCAGCAGCGCCTCGCCGTAGGTCAGGCCCGGCTCGATCTCGGTCAGGTAGCCCTGGGGCAGGCGCTCGGCGAGCTTGCGCGCCAGGCTCAGGCCATTGGCGTGGATGCCGCTGGAGGCCAGCAGGACGATGGCGTCGCCGGCGCCCAGCTTGTCGCCCACCGACAGGCGCTCCTTGGGGTTGATGAGGCCGGTGCAGGAGGCGGCCAGGTCGATGCGGCCGTCCTCCACGATACCGGCCAGCGCCGGCGTCTCGCCGCCGCCCCAGGCGACCTGGCAGGTGTCGCAGGCGGCCTTCCAGCCGGCCACCAGCGCCTGCGCGCGCTGCGCGTCGCCGAACCAGTCGCTGCCGCCGGCGGCCCAGTAAGCCTGCACGACCAGCGGCGTGGCGCCGACGGTGATCAGGTCGTTGACGGCCATCGCGATGGTGTCCTGCGCGATGCCGGCAAAGAAGCTCCTGCCCGTCAGCCTGGCCATCTCGTCGGCCACCAGGGTCTTGGTGCCCAGGCATTCGACGATGGACGCCAGGTAGAACGGCCCCACGTCCACGACATAGGCGGATTCGCCGCGCGACGCCTTGACCTCGCTGAAGCCGTGGCCGGCAAGGTGGGTCGCGGTGGCGGCGGCGGCGCGCTGGGCCGTGATCTTCAACGGGTCGATCAGGTCGTAGTTGACGCCGGCTTGGTCGTAGGTGAGGGGGGCAGCGGGGGAGGTCATCCCGCAATTATCGGTGGGCCTTTCACTCGATACCATCCGCCGCCTGTCCGAGGGGGAGAACGACATGCCCAGCCTGGTCATCGCCAACGGGGAACTCTGGCTGCATGCCGACGGCACTGCGCCGCAGCAGATCACGTCGCCGTTCGCGCGCGAGGTCATGGAGCGCGACGAGCGCAGCCGGCGCAGTTCGGCGTGGAAGCATGCGCCGCGCGAGCAGCAGACGGGTGTCATCCCCACGCATTCGCTGTGGGGCAGCCAGGCCGGCGGCATCACGGCGCCGCCGCGCTTCCTGCACGCCTGCTTCGGACCGGACACGCAGACCGTCTACTACGTGCAGCGCGTCGGCGAGGCCGTCGGGCTGTTTCGCCTGCATGTTCAGGAGCAGCGCGAGGTCCGCCTCTTCCACAAGTCCAAGATCGACATCCGCGGCTTGGCCTACCACGCGGCGCAGAGGCATCTGATCCTGGGCGTCGGCCACGAGGACGGCACGGCCCAGATCGAGGTCTACGACGAGGAGGGCACGCTCAAGGGCGCGGTCACCGGCGGCGACAGCATCGATGCGGCGCCCTCCGTCGTGCCGGGTGCGGGCTCCGCGCTGTTGTTCCAGAGCAGCGGCGTTGCCCGTCACGCGGAACGCGGCTTCGTCAGGGCCGTTGGCCATTCGACGCTGTGCCGGCTGGACTACCGCAGCGGCAGCCTGGAGGTGCTGGCCGACGACGCCCGCTACGACTTCCTGGCGCCGCGCATCGACGGAGCAGGTGCGATCCACGCCATCCGCCGCCCCATCGAGAAGCCTGCCGGCGAGCGCGCCGGCAGCGCGCTGACGGACACGCTGCTGTTCCCGGTGCGGCTGCTGAAGGCGGTGTTCGGCTTCCTGAACGTGTTCTCCATGATCTACGGCAAGGAGCCGCTGCGCTCCGCCGGTGGGCCGCGCACGCCCGAGCTGGACCAGGATGTGGGCAAGATCTGGCTGCAGGGCCGCCTCATCGACCTGCAGCGCGTGCGTGACGACCCTCAATACGCCGGCAAGCTGGTGCCGGCCTCCTGGGAGTTGGTGCGCCGCCGTAGCGGCGGCGACTGGGAGGTGCTGGCCCGCCATGTGCTGAGCTTCGACCTGGCACCCGATGGCGCGGTTGTCTACAGCAACGGCATCGAGGTGCTGATGCAGCGCGGCGACGCCGCACCGACCCGCCTGGCCCAGCACGAAATCATCGAGTCCGTCGCCGTCGGCTGAGCTTCCCGGCGTCACGCGCAGACCCTCCCTAAAATCCCCCCATGAGCTATCAGGTCCTGGCCCGCAAATATCGTCCGCAGAGTTTCGAGCAGCTCGTCGGCCAGGAGCATGTCGTGCAGGCGCTGGCCAATGCGCTGACGCAGGGGCGGCTGCACCATGCCTATCTGTTCACCGGCACGCGCGGAGTGGGCAAGACGACGGTCTCGCGCATCCTCGCCAAGAGCCTGAACTGCACCGGGCCGGACGGCGAGGGCGGCATCACGGCCCAGCCCTGCGGCGTCTGCGCAGCCTGCCGCGACATCGACGCCGGCCGCTTCGTCGACTACGTGGAGCTGGACGCGGCGTCCAACCGCGGCGTCGAGGAGATCTCGCAACTGCTGGATCAGGCGGTCTACAAGCCCGTCGTCGGCCGCTTCAAGGTCTACATGATCGACGAAGTGCACATGCTGTCCAATACCGCCTTCAACGCAATGCTGAAGACGCTGGAGGAGCCGCCCGAGTACCTGAAGTTCGTGCTCGCGACGACCGATCCGCAGAAGGTGCCGGTCACCGTGCTGTCGCGCTGCCTGCAGTTCAACCTGCGCCCCATGGCCGCGGCCGACGTGCAGAGCCACCTGGGCAGCGTGCTGGGCGCCGAGAGCGTGCCGGCCGAAGGCGGCGCCCTGCGGCTGCTGTCACGCGCGGCGCGCGGCTCCATGCGAGACGCGTTGTCGCTGACCGACCAGGCCATCGCCTTCGGCGCCGGCTCGCTGACCGAGGCCGGCGTGCGCCAGATGCTGGGCAGCGTGGACCGCGGCCATGTGACGGCCATCGTCGACGCGCTGGCGGCGGCCAGTGGCGAGGCCGTCGTTGCCCAGGCCGATGCGCTGCGCGGCGCGGGCCTGTCGGCCGCCGGTACGCTGGAGGATCTGGCCACGCTGTTCCAGCAGATGGCGCTGGCCCAGGCCGCGCCGACCGCGCTGGACGATGCCGACAACGAGACCGCAGAGATCCGCCGCCTGGCGGCCGCGCTGCCGGCCGACGAGATCCAGCTGATGTACAGCATGGCCCTGCACGGCCGCGCCGAGCTGCACCTGGCGCCCGACGAGTACGCGGGCCTGCTGATGGTGCTGCTGCGCATGCTGGCCTTTCGTCCCGCAGGCACCCAGCCCAAGCCGGTGAAGGCCGCGGCCCTGGTGCGCCCGCCTGCGGTGGCCAAGGCGGTCGTCGCGGTGCCGCTGCCCAAGGTGGCGCCGCCGCCGGTGACCGCCCCCGTTGCGGTGCACCAGGTGATGCCGTCGGTTGCCGCCCCCGTTGCGCCATCCCAGGTGATACCGCCGGGTGCGCCCCCCGTTGCGGCACCCCAGGTGGCGCCGCCGGTGGCCGTCGCGTCCGCCGAGTCGGCTGCGCCCAGGCTCAGCGATCGCCTGCGCCCCAAGCCCGTCGAGTCCCAGGTCGAGGACGAGGCGATGGACTTCGACGGCTCGCCGCCCGACGATGCGCCGCCGCCGTGGATGGAGGCCGACGACGCGCCCGCCGTCGCTGCGGCCGCCGTGCGCGAAGCGGACGCTCCGCGCCGCGCCGAGTTGCGAGAGACGCAGGAGGGTGCGCAATGGGCCGAGCGCATCGCGGCGCTGAGTCTCGTCGGCATGACCGGCGAACTGGCCCGCCAGGCCCAGGCGCTGGGCTGCGCCAGCGTCGACGGCCGCGAGGTCTGGACGCTGCGCGTGGAGCGCGAGTCGCTGCGCGCGCCGGCGCTGGTCGGCAAGCTCGAGGCCGCGCTGAATGCGAAGCTGGTCATCCAGGTCGGCGTGGCCGAGGATTCCATCGCGCTGCGCACGGTGGCCCGTGCCGAGGCCCAGCAGCGCGCGGCCGAGGACCTTGCCGCCCAGCATGCGATGACGCGCACGCTGCTTTCCCAATTCCCTTCGGCGCGCATCCTGCCCGGTTCGGTGCAGCCGCTGATCAACTCTTAAGGAAAACACCATGATGAAAGGCCAACTCGCCGGCTTGATGAAGCAAGCCCAAGCGATGCAGGACAACCTGAAGAAGGCGCAGGAAGAACTCGCCAACGTCGAGGTCGAGGGCCAGAGCGGCGCCGGCCTCGTCAAGATCGTCATGACCTGCAAGAACGAGGTCCGCCGTGTCACCATCGACCCCAGCCTGCTGGCGGACGACAAGGACATGCTGGAAGACCTCGTCGCCGCGGCCTTCAATGACGCGGTGCGCCGCGCCGAGGCCACCAGCGCCGAGAAGATGGGCAAGCTGACGGCCGGCATGCCGCTGCCTCCCGGCATGAAGTTCCCGTTCTGATTCCGACTTGACTGCGCTCGAGACCCTCATCGAGGCGCTCAAGCGCCTGCCTGGCGTGGGCCAGAAGTCGGCCCAGCGCATGGCCTATCACCTGCTGCAGCATGACCGGCCGGCCATGCCGCGCCTGGCCGATGCGCTGACGGCGGCCGGAGAGCGCATCAAGCATTGCGAGCGCTGCCACACCTTCAGCGAGACGCCAATCTGCAGCGTCTGCGCGGACACCGAGCGCGACGCGCAGCTCCTGTGCGTCGTCGAGACGCCGGCCGACCAGGCCGCGCTGGAGCGCACCGGCTCCTACCGCGGCTACTACTTCGTGCTGCTCGGCCGGCTGTCGCCGCTGGACGGCGTCGGCACGCGCCAGATCGGTGCGGCCGAGCTGCTCGCGCGGGCGGGCGAGGCGGGCGTCGAGGAGGTCATCCTCGCGACCAGCTTCACCGCCGAGGGCGAGGCCACCGCCCATGTGCTTGCCGAGGCGCTGCGCGCGCGCGGTATCAAGGCAACAAGGTTGGCGCGCGGCGTGCCTGTGGGCAGCGAACTCGAATACGTGGACCTGGGCACCATTGCCCACGCACTCAGCGACCGCCGATGACGGAGAACACGATGACGATTGCCCAGATCTGCCTGCTGGTTGCCTGCCTGGTGCCCATGGGCTGTGCCAGCCTGGCCAAGTCCAGGGGCTTCGGCAAGCGCAGGCGCGACGGCGGCTTCGACAACCACCGGCCGCGCGAGTGGCTGGCCCGGCTGGACGGCTGGCAGGCGCGTGCCAACGCCGCCCAGGCCAACAGCTGGGAGGCGCTGCCCATCTTCGTGGCGGGTCTCTTCGTCGCCCACCAGCACCAGGTCGCCCAGGCCAGCGTGGATGCGCTGGCCGTTGGCTTCATCGCGGCGCGCCTGGCCTACGTCGGCCTGTACCTGGCCGACAAGCCCACGCTGCGTTCGCTGCTGTGGAGCGTCGGCCTGCTGGCCTGCGTCGCACTGTTCGTCGTGCGCTGACGCGACCCGTTCAGGGCGTGGCTGCGGCCACGACGGTGCGGCCCTTGCCGCCCTTGCCACTCGTGGGCCTGGGCGCCTGCTTGGTGGCCACTCGTGTCGGCTTGCCGGCGACCGTCGGCTTGACGGTCGTGTAGACGACGATGGCCTGGCCCGGCTTGAAGCGGGCCTTGCTGCCCACCTTGTTCCACTGCGCCACCTGCTCGGCCCCGACCTTGTAGCGTGCCGCCACGCTGGCGACGGTGTCGGCCTTGCCGGCCTTCAGCGTCAGCCTGCGCGCGGGCGGCGCGTCAGGGGCGAGGTTGAGGCTGGCGGTGTCGGCCAGGCGCTCGGACACATCGTCGTGCACATGCTCGCCGCGCGGCACCAGCAGCGTGGAGCCGGCCCTGACCAGCATCTTGGGCGGGATGCGGTTGATCTCGCGCAGCAGGCCCTCGGGCATGCCGTGGCGCTTGGCGGCGTCGGCGGGACTCATGGTCTTGGGCACGACCCAGGCCGTCCAGCTCGCGAGCGGGCCGCTGTGGCGGGCCAGGTTCGCGGCGAAGGCGCTCGCCTGGTCATAGGGCAGCAGCACCTGCGGCGTGGCGGCGGCCAGGATGACCGGCTTGTTCATCTGCGGGTTGAACTGCTGGAAGGTCTCCAGCGAGATGCCGGCGAGCTGGGCGGCCAGCGCCACGTCGATGTCGCGGTCCACCTTTACGCTTAGGAAGAAGGGGTGGTTGGCCATCGCCGGCAGCGTGAGCGCGTAGCGCTCGGGCGCGAAGACGATATTCTTCACGGCCTGCAGCTTGGGTACGTAGTAGCGCGTCTCGTCGGGCATCTTCAGGCTGGCGTAGTCCGTCGGCAGGCCGGCCTTCAGGTTGCGGGCCACGGCCTTCTGCACGTTGCCTTGGCCCCAGTTGTAGGCGGCCAGCGCGAGATGCCAGTCGCCGAACTGCTTGTAGAGCCGGCCGAGGTAGTCGAGCGCGGCGCGCGTGGACGCGAGCACGTCGCGACGGTCGTCGCGGAAGATGTTCTGCTTCAGGTCGAAGTCGCGGCCCGTGGCGGGCATGAACTGCCACATGCCGGTGGCCTTGGCCGACGACACGGCGTGGGTGACGAAGGCGCTCTCGACGAAGGGCAGCAGCGCCAGCTCGGTGGGCATGCCGCGCTTCTCGACCTCCTCGACGATGTGGAAGAGGTAGCGGCTGCCGCGCGTGGTCATGCGCTCGACGTAGTCGGGCCGCGCGCTGTACCAGGCCTCGGCCTTGCGCACCCACTCATCGTCCAGGTCCTCCAGCTGGAAACCCTGGCGCACCCGGGCCCAGAGGTCGGCATTGACGTCCGGGCCGTCGAGGTCGACCTTCTCGCCGGGGCGCAGGTTGTCCTCCAGCAGCTCGGCCGCTATGGAGCGCGTCGGCGCGGGCGCGGCCTGCGGCATGGGCGCCGGGCTGGGTTCGGCGGCCGCCGGGGGCGGGGGGGGAGGAAGGGCCGGAGCGGTGAGCTCGGCAGGCGGGTTGGTGGCGCAGCCGGCCAGCAGCGTGGCCAGGGCGAGGGGTGTCAGTCGGTGGATCAGCTTCATCGGAATCCGTTCTTCCATTCGCGCAGTGTCGCGAACACGTCGACCGTGCTGGGTACGGCCGGGAGCTTGAGGGGGGCGTGGCGGCGGGCGGCTTCAAGCAGCGCCGGCTCGGCACAACGAAGGAATGGGTTGATGCGGACCTCGGTGCCGAGGCGGGCCGGCAGCGTCGGCCGGCCGGCGGCGCGCAAGGCCTCGCAGCGGGCGGTATAGCCGGCCAGCGCCGCATTGCCGGGGTCCACCTCGCGCGCGAAGCGCAGGTTGGACAAGGTGTACTCATGGGCGCAGCAGACGCGAGTCTCGGGCGGCAGCGCGGCCAGCGACTGCAGCGATGCGTGCATCTGCGCCGGCGTGCCTTCGAAGAGGCGGCCGCAGCCGGCGCTGAACAGGGTGTCGCCGCAGAACAGCAATGGACCGTCCAGGCCCGCATCGGCGGCGAAATAGGCGATGTGTCCGGCCGTGTGGCCGGGCACGTCCATGACGGAGAACCGCAGGCCCAGCAGCGCCACCGTGTCGCCGCCCTGCAGGCGCCGCACCGGCTCGGGCAGGCTCTCATGGACGGGGCCATAGATGGGGCCCTGCAGGCGCGGGCGCAGTGCGTCGACGCCGCCGACGTGATCGGCGTGGTGATGGGTCAATAGAATGCCGGCGAGCGTCAGGCCCCGGGCATCCAGGGCCGCCAGCACCGGCGCGGCATCACCGGGATCGACGACCAGGGCCTCGCGGCCGTTGTCGAGCAGCCAGAGGTAGTTGTCGTCGAAGGCGGGGACAGGCGTGAGCGTCAAACTGAGCGTCAATGTGGCGCCAACCCATGACAGATAAAGCGCCAAGTATAGATTTGGCAGCCTGGCTGCAGACCCCGCCCGGCCGCCATCTGCTGGCCTGGGAGCAGACCCAGGTCGACGCGGCCGTGGCCGACCTGTTCGGGTTCCACGCCCTGCAGCTGGGCCTGCCCGAGCTGGCCGGCCTGCAGGCCAACCGCATGCCGCACCGCTGGCTGGCCGGCCGCGACCTGCTGTGCGACTTCGACGCCTTGCCCTTCGAGAGCGCCAGCCTGGACCTCGTGCTGCTGCCGCATGCGCTGGAGCTGGCACGCGACGCCCATGCGCTGCTGCGCGAGGTGGAGCGCGTGCTGCGGCCCGAGGGGCGACTCATCGTCTTCGGCCTCAACCCTGCCAGCCTGTGGAGCCTGCGCCAGAACCTCGGCCGCCTGGGCAGCCGCGGCGAGCCCTATCTGCCGCGCGACGGTGACCCCATCGGCTACTGGCGGCTGCGCGACTGGCTCAAGCTGCTGGGCTTCGACGTCGAGGCGGCGCGCTTCGGCATCTACCGCCCGCCGCTGCGCTCGGAGGCCTGGCTGCAGCGCTGGCGCTGGGTCGACGGCGTCGGCTCGCGCTGGTGGCCGGTGCTGGGCGCGGTCTATTTCATCCAGGCGGTCAAGCGCGTGCAGGGCATGCGCATGATCGGTCTGGCCAAGAACTCGCGCGCGGCGGCCAAGAAGGCGCCTGCCGTCGCGCTGAACAACCATCACAACGAGAAATGACCGATACCACCAAGCCTGCCGTCGCGATCAAGCGGCCGCAGGTCATCATCTACACCGACGGCGCCTGCAAGGGCAACCCCGGCCCTGGAGGCTGGGGCGCCTGGCTCAGCAGCGGCGGCCACGACAAGGAGCTCTTCGGCGGCGAGTCGGGCACGACCAACAACCGCATGGAGCTGACCGCCCCCATCGAGGCGCTGGCCTCGCTCAAGCGCAGCTGCGACGTCATCGTCTACCTGGACAGCGAGTACGTGCGCAAGGGCATCACCGAATGGATCACCAACTGGCAGCGCCGTGGCTGGAAAACGGCCGACGGCAAGCCGGTGAAGAACGCCGACCTCTGGCAGCGGCTGGATGCGCTGCGCAAGCTGCACCATGTCGACTGGCGCTGGGTCAAGGGTCATGCCGGCGACCCCGGCAACGAGCGCGCCGACATGCTGGCCAACAAGGGCGTGGCCTCGATCGGTAAAGTCCGCGCCACCTAAGACCCTCAGGGAACCCGCCGATGAAGCTCCTGCTCCCGCTGATCGCGCTGCTGCTGGCCGGTGCTGCACAGGCCCAGACCTACACGGTGATGTGTGCCAAGGTGGCCTGCGGGCAGCTCAGGGTCGCGGAGTCGGCCGGTCGGCTGGAGGTGGACTACAGCTACCGCAACAACGGCCGCGGCCCCGACCAGCGGGAAGTGCTGGAGTTCGCGCCCGACGGGGCCTGGACGGCTTACCGCACCGAGGGCGTGTCCACCTACGGCGCACGCATCGACGAGAGCTTCGAGCTGAAGGACGGCCGCGCCAGCTGGCGTTCGCCGGTGGACCGCGGCGAGCGACCGGACGCGGGGCGGGACCTCGTCTATCTGCCGGTGCAGGCCAGCCCGGCCTGGGCCGCGCGCATCGCGCGTACGCTGCTGCAGCGCCCTGGTCAGCGTGCCGCCGCGCTGCCGGTGGGCCAACTTGGCATCGAGCGCGTGCAAACGCTCAGGCCCGCCGGTGCGGACTTCGACGTGGGCCTTTATGCCGTCGATGGCCTGGACCTCGAGCCGGGTTATCTTTGGCTGCGTGAGGATGGCCACGGGCTGTTCGCCAAGGTCGACCCCGGCTGGGGTGGCACGCTGCTGCAGGGCTTCGAGGCCGAGATGGACCGGCTGTCGCAAGCGCAGAAGGCAGCGCAGCTGGCGCGGCTGGAGCGCCTGGCCAAGACCCTGCCCCAGCCCCTGCCGGGCCTGACGGTCATCGAGGGCGTGCGCTGGTTCGATTCGCAGGCGGCCGTGCTGCGCGGGCCGTCGGACGTCTTCCTGTTCGAGGGCCGCATCGCGGCCATCGCCAAGCCCGGCAGCTTCGGTAATGTCGGGCCGGCCCAGCGCATCAGCGGTCGCGGCCGCACGCTGCTTCCCGGCTTCGTCGACATGCATGCCCACCTCGACGCCAGCGCCTTGCTGCTCAACCTGGCCTCGGGCGTGACGGCGGTGCGCGACGTCGGCAACAGCAATGCCGACCTCGCCGAGCTGCGCGGCCGCATCGCGCGCGGCGAGGTGCTGGGCCCGCTAATCGCGGCCAACGGCTTCATCGAGGGCAAGAGCCCGTTCTCGTCGCAGGCTGACTTCGTGCCCGACAACCTGCACGACGCGATGGCCGCCATCGACTGGTACGCCGCCCATGGCTACCGCCAGCTCAAGCTCTACAACTCCATCCGGCCCGAATGGGTGAAGCCCATGGTGGCGCACGCGCGCTCCCTGGGCCTGCGCACCGGCGGCCATGTGCCGGCCTTCATGACGGCGCGCGAAGCCGTCGAGGCCGGCTACGACGAGCTGCACCACATCAACCAGGTCACGCTGAACTTCCTCGTCGGCAAGGGCGACGACACGCGCACGCTGCTGCGCTTCAACCTGGTGGGCGACAAGGCGGCCGACCTCAGGCTCAACGACCGTCGCACCCGGGACTTCATCGCGCTGCTCAAGCAGAAGGGCACCGTCGTCGACGCGACGATGACCGCCTTCGAGGGCACCTACACCCAGCGCCAGGGCCAGCCCAGTCCCAGCTATGCGATGGTGGCAGCCAACCTGCCGGCCGTGGTCCAGCGCGGCTACCTGTCTGCCGAGGTGGACATGGACGACGCCAAGGCCAGGCGCTGGGGCGCGAGCTGGAAGGTCATGATGGAGCTGCTGCGCCGCATGCACGCGGCTGGCATCCCGCTGGTGGCCGGCACCGATGCGACGCCGGGCTTCGCCTTCCAGCGCGAGCTGGAGCTCTATGTGCAGGCGGGCATCCCGGCCGCGCAGGTGCTGAAGATCGCCACCTGGAACGGCGCCAAGCACAGCGACCGGCTGGGCGAGATCGGCAGCATCGCGGTGGCCAAGCGCGCCGACCTGGTGCTGGTGGACGGCGACCCGGTGGCCGACATCCGCGCCATCCGCCGCATCGCGCTGGTCATCCAGGGCGACAAGGCCATGGCGCCTTCCGCGCTCTACCAGGCCATGGGCATCCTGCCCTTCGTGCCTTCGGCGGAGATCACCAAGTGAGGCAGCTGGCCACACTGCTGCTGGCCCTGCCGCTGATCGCGCAGGCCGATACCACCACGCTGCGCTATTGCGCGGCCGGCAGCCCCAAGACCTTCGACCCGGCGATGACCGACAGCTATGTCGATCATGTGGCCCACACGCCCGTCTTCGGCACGCTGATCGAACCCAAGCGCGGCACCGATCAGCTCATCCCCGGCCTGGCGGCAAGCTGGAGCATCAGTCCCGACGGCCTGGCCTACAACTTCGAGCTGCGCCGTGGGGTCGCCTGGCACACCGTCGAGGGCTTCAAGCCCACGCGCGAGTTCAACGCCGACGACGTGCTCTTCACCTTCGGCCGCCTGCTCAATCGTGACAGCGAATTCGCCAAGGCCTTCCCGAGCGTGTCGCCCTATGTGCTGTCCTTCGGCTGGGAGAAGCTCATCCGCAAGGTCGAGAAGCTCGGCGACCATCAGGTGCGCATCACGCTGGCCGAGCGCGACGCCTCCTTCCTGTCGGCGTTGAGCTTCACGTTCACGCTGATGCAGTCGGCCGAGTTGGGCGCGCAACTGCTCAAGGCCGGCACGCCCCAGCGCATTGCACAGATGCCGGTCGGCACGGGACCCTTCCAGCTGAAGAGCTTCCGAGCCGACAGCGTCATCCGCTATGTGAAGCATCCGACCTGGTGGCGCAGGGGCGAGCGCCCGGTCGTCGACCAGCTCGTCTATGCCGTCACCACCGACGCCAGCGTGCGCGCCCAGCGCCTCAAGCGCAACGAGTGCGACATCGCCGCCCCCGTCGGTCCTGCTGAGCTTGACGAGCTGAAGAAGGACCCGGCCATCAAGCTCGCCACTGCGCCGGGCATGAACATCGGCATCCTGGCCTACAACACCCGGCGACCGGCGCTCGCCAAGGTCGAGGTGCGCCAGGCCCTGGACATGGCCATCGACAAGGCCGCCATCGTTCGCACCGTCTACGGCGACGCGGGCACGCTGGCCACCAGCAACATCGCGGCAGCCAACTGGGCTCACGATGCGACGCTCAAGCCTGCGCCCCACGACCCGGCCAAGGCCAGGGCCATGCTGGAGAAGGCTGGCGTGCTGCCGCTGAACATCACGCTGTGGGCCATGCCGGTAGTGCGCAACTACAACCCCAACGGCCAACGCATGGCGCAGATGATCCAGGCGGACTGGGCCAAGGTCGGCGTGACGGCGCGCATCGTCACCTACGAGTGGGGCGAGTACCTGCGGCGCATCGATGCCGGCGAGCACGACGCGGCCCTGAGCGGCTGGAACAGCGACCCTGAACCCGCCAACACCTTCGGCCAACTCGCCTGCGGCGCCAACAGCGGCACCTTTTGGTGCAACCCGGCCTACGACAAGCTGCTGGCCGAAGCCCGCCAGACCTTGAAGCAGGAAGAGCGCAAGGCCATTTACGCCAAGGCCCAGCGCATCGCCATGCAGGAGCTGCCCTGGACCCCGATAGCCAGCGGGCGCATTGCCGTGCCGGAGCGCGCTGCCGTCAAGGGCTTCATCCTGGATCTGGACGGCGGTACGTATTTCGATGGCGTCCTGCCACGCTAACAAGGAACGACGAGATGAGCATCAAGAGCGACAAGTGGATACGCCGCATGGCGGAGCAGCACGGCATGATCGAGCCCTTTGAGCCCGGCCAGATCCGTGAGCGCGACGGTCGCAGGATCGTCAGCTACGGCACCAGCAGCTACGGCTACGACATCCGCTGCGCGCCCGAGTTCAAGGTCTTCACCAACATCCACTCCACGGTGGTGGACCCAAAGAATTTCGACGAGAACAGCTTCGTCGACGTCAACAAGGACGTCTGCATCATCCCGCCCAACAGCTTCGCGCTGGCGCGCACGGTGGAGTACTTCCGCATCCCGCGCAACGTGCTGACGGTGTGCCTGGGCAAGAGCACCTATGCCCGCTGCGGCATCATCGTCAACGTGACGCCCTTTGAGCCCGAGTGGGAAGGTTATGTGACGCTGGAGTTCAGCAACACCACGCCGCTGCCGGCCAAGATATACGCTGGCGAGGGCTGCGCCCAGGTGCTGTTCTTCGAGAGCGACGAGGTCTGCGAGACCAGCTACAAGGACCGCGGCGGCAAGTACCAGGGACAGGTGGGGGTGACGCTGCCCAAGGCCTGAGCGGGCCTCGGGGCTTTCTCGGCCCCTGGCTTCTCGCACGCCTAGGGATGCCGGTGTGCGGGTTACGCTTGCGGTTTCGCCTTTTCGCCGAACCGCCTCATGAATCGTCCTTCCCTCTCGCTGCTGGCCGCCGCTGCGCTGGCCGTGACCGCCGCCCATGCCGACGAAGGCATGTGGATGCCCAAGCAACTGCCACAGATCGCCAAGCCCCTGAAGGCGGGTGGCCTGGCCATGGACCCGGCCAAGCTCAAGGAACTGACCGACTTCCCGATGGGGGCCGTCGTGTCGCTGGGCGGTTGCACGGCCAGCTTCGTGTCGCCGCAGGGCCTGGTCGTCACCAACCATCACTGCGCCTACGGCAGCATCCAGTACAACTCCAAGCCTGACCGCGACCTGCTGAAGAACGGCTTCTATGCGACGACGCTGGCCGACGAGCTGCCCGCGGCGCCGGGCAGTCGCATCTACGTCACCGTCGACATGAAGGACGTCAGCGCCGACATCCTGAACGACAAGACCCGCGCGCTGACCGGCAAGGCCCGCACCGACGCCATAGAGGCCACCGAGAAGCAGCTCGTGGCCGCCTGCGAGGCCGACCAGGGCCACCGCTGCAACGTCTACGCCTTCTTCGGCGGCCTGCAGTACCAACTCATCAAGCAGCTTGAGATCCGCGACGTGCGCCTGGTGCATGCGCCCGCCACCGGCGTGGGCCTGTTCGGCGGCGACGCCGACAACTGGGTCTGGCCGCGCCACACCGGCGACTACAGCTTCTACCGCGCCTACGTCGGCCCGGACGGCAAACCGGCCGATTTCAGCAAGGACAACAAGCCCTACGTCCCCAAGCACCACCTGAAGATGGCGAGCAGTCCGCTGAACGACAGCGACTTCGTCATGGTGGCCGGCTACCCGGGCCGCACCAACCGCCATCGCCTGCCCACCGAGGTGGACTTCGCTTTCGGCTTCGACCAGCCCTCCAAGATCAAGGCCTACGGAGAGTCCATCGACCTGATCAAGGCCGAGACGGCCGGTCGCCGGGAAGGCGAGATCAAGATGGCCGCCCGCATGCAGGGGCTGCAGAACACCTTCAAGAACTATTCCGGCCAGCAGCAGAGCTACGAGGGCAGCGACATCCTGGCCCGCAAGACGGCCGAGTTCGACAAGCTCAAGGCCTGGGTCAACGCCGACGCCAAGCGCAAGGAGCGCTATGGCGCCGACATCGCCGCGGCGGAGAGCCTGATCGCCGAGCGCCAGGCCACCGTGCGCGCCGAGTACCTGATGGGCTACATGTCGCCCGCGCTGCTGAACTCGGCCCGCCAGCTGTACGAGGTGGCGCATGAGCGCGCCAAGCCCGACGCCGAGCGCAAGAGCGGCTTCCAGGAGCGTGACCTGCCGCGCCTGCGCGCGGGCCAGCAGTCGCTGGACCGCCGCTACGACGAGCAGACCGACAAGCGCCTGGTGGCCCATTTCCTGGCCCAGTATCTGGCCCAGCCGGTCAATACGCTGAATGCCGCCTGGCTGGATGCGCTGGGCCTGAAGGCCGGCCAGGACGAGGCCGCCATCCGCACCCGCCTGGACGCCGTCTATGCCGGCAGCAAGCTGTCCGACACGCCCACGCGCCTGGCCTGGCTGGGCAAGGAGGCGGCCGCGTTCAAGGCCAGCGACGACGCCTTCATCAAGCTGGCCGTGGCGCTGCATGCGGACGACGAGCGCCGCGAGGACCGCGACAGGGAACTGGCTGGCCGGCTGCAGAAGGCCTACGCCGGCGTTCAACAGGCCATGATCGACTACCACGCCAGCCGCGGCGAGGCCGTCTACCCCGATGCCAACAGCACGCTGCGCATCAGCTTCGGCAAGGTGCAGGGCCGCACGCCCGGCAGCGATGGCAGCAACTGGACGGCGTTCACGACGCTGCGCGGCATCGTCGCCAAGCACCGTGGCCCGGACGAGGCGGGTGGCGAGTTCAACGCGCCGGCTGAGCAGCTCGCCGCAATCAAGGCACGCAACTTCGGCAAGTACTACGTCAAGTCGCTGGACTCGGTGCCCGTGAACTTCCTGTCCACGCTGGACACGACGGGCGGCAACTCCGGCTCGCCGGTGCTGAACAAGAACGCCGAGCTGGTGGGCCTGCTGTTCGACGGCACGCTGGACGCCGTCATCTCGGACTGGGACTTCAACTCCAAGATGGTCCGCAGCATCTGCCTGGATGCGCGCTACATGCTGTGGCAGATGAGCACGGTCGACAAGACGACGCGCCTGCTGGAAGAAATGGGCGTCAAGTAAGGCGCTGCGCCCCGTGCAAAACCGGTTTCGCGGGGCCGGTTTTCACGTGCAGCGCCGGCCTCACTCCTTGGCGATGGCTTCCACCTGGATGCGCAGGCCCACGTCCATCTTGAAGCCGTAGTCCTTGCCCGCAGTGAGGCCGAAGTCCTCGCGGTTGAACGTGCCCGATGCGTCGGCGCCGCACCAGTCCCGCTTGAGCAGGGGATGCGGCATGCACTTGAGCTGATGGATGGCCAGCGTCATCGGCTTGCTGCGGCCGTTCAGTGTCAGCTCGCCCACCAGCCGGTTCGGAACGCCGCCGCTCACGCCGTCGAAGCGGCCCGTGAAGCGGGCACTGGCCGGGTTCTGGCCCAGGTTGAAGAAATCCTTGCCCCGGGCCCAGGCATTCATTGCGTCCAGGCCGAAGTCGATGCTGGCCAGGTCCATGGTCACCTCCACGCTGCCAGTGCCGTCGGCCTTGTCGTAGACGATGCGGCCGGCGCTCTTGTTGAGCTTGCCGCGCCAGTACGACAGGCCCATGTGGTCGGCCTCGAAGCTGGGGTAGGTGTGCGTCGGGTCGATCTCGTAGCCGACGGGCGCGCCCTGGGCGAAAGCGGTGGCGAGCAGGGCGGGGATCAGCGACAGATGCTTCATTGGGGCTCCTTGGAATCGGGTTTGAAGAGGAGGGGGGCGGTTGCCTGACACTACGACGAAGCGCGCGCCGCGAATTCGACAGGCGCCCGGAACCTTGCATGCAGACATGATCGCCCGTTGCCTCCTCACCCTGCTCGCGCTGACCCTGGCAGCCTGTGCGCCGCTGACCCCGCAGAAACCCGCCGAGAAACGCTACGCCGCCGCCGAACTGCTGGCGCTGCGGCCAGCGGACTTCAGCTGGCCGGCCGCGTCGACCGATGGCGAGCGCGCGCTGCGCGAGGCCGCGCTGGCCGACATCCGTGCCCGCATCGCACTGCCGCCCGGAGCCGAGCGCGATGCGGCCCTGCCGCGCCTGTTCGAGGCGGTGGCCCAGTACAACCTGGAGATCGACACCGCGCGGCCGCTGCTGCTCGAGGCGCTGCCGACGCTGGGCGGCCGCGACCCCGAGACCCAGCGCGCACTGCTGACCGCCGCGCACATGCTCTATCCGGTGGAGGCGGCGCCGCTGATCTGGCCGCTGCTGCCGCAGCTGACAGCCAGCAAGCCCTTTGCCATCGCAGCTTACACGCTCCTGCAGGCCGATGCGGGCGCCGCGCCGCGGCTGCGCCTGCTGCTGCCCCAGCAGTTCCCGGGTTGGGCCGACGATGCGCGGTTGAGCGCGCTGATGCAGCGCCTGAACCCCGGCGTGGACGCGCCGCCGCCGCTGCCCGAGCTGCTGGCCGCTCCATTGAGGCCAGGCTTTCCCGCCCTCATCAGCCTGCAGCGGCCGGGCCGCCGGCAGATGGGCCTGGTGCTGGTGCGCGACGCAGATGGCCGCTTCGTACGTGACGCTGCCGGCCAGCTCTTCGCCTCGCCCCAGCTCGCGCTCGCGCGTACCGGCCTGCCGGGTACCCTCACCAACGGCAATACGCCGCAAGGCCTGTTCACCATCGTCGGCGCCGGCACGGCCACCAACCCCAATATCGGCCCTACGCCCTATCTGCACAGCAAGCTGCCCATCGAGGCGACGCCTGCCGAGTTCGAGCATGGCGATGCGGCCGGCGACTGGAGCGAGGCCGCCTACGAGAGCTTCCTGCCGCCCAGCTGGCGCGGCGCTGCAAGCATCAAGGAAGCCTGGCTGGCTGGCCGCGCCGGCCGCGACGAGCTGCTGGTCCACGGCACGACCCTCAACCCGGCCTACTACGCCGGCGCCAGCTACTTCCCTGGCACGCCGCAGCAGGGCTGCATGATTTCCGGCGAGGACTGGGACCCGGCCAGCGGGCGCCTCGTGGCCAGCCGCCAGCTCACGCTGGCCCAGACCTATGCCGCGGCCGGCCGGCGCGACGACCTGGCAGGCTATCTGATCGTCGTCGAGCTGCCCGGTGAGGGCGCGGTGACGGTGGCCGAGGCGCTTGCGCTGGTCACGGCGGCCGGGCGTTGAGGCAGCGGGCGCCATGAGCATCCGTTTCGTCGCCGTTCTCCTTGCGGCCCTGGCCCTCCAGGCCCGGGCTGCCGACGCGGCCCTCGTGCCCAGTGCCGACGGCCAGGAACTGCTGGACGCAGCCAACGGCCGCGCCTGGTCGCGCTGCGTCGAGGGCATGCGCTGGGACGGCCGCAGCTGCCAGGGCAAGCCGGCGCTGTTCACGCATGCCGAGGCGCTGGCGATGGCCCGCGCGCGCAGCGAGGCCGAGGGGCGCGCCTGGCGCGTGCCGCGCGTGCCCGAGCTCAGGCATTTCGGTGACCGCCTGGCGCATGCGCCGGCCGCGCTGGCCCCGGCCGGGCCCGCGGGCTGGCATTGGACGAGCTCCGCCCGCATCGACAGCGAGGCCGCCAATCCCTATGCCTACCGCAACGTGCAGCGCGGCGCGACCGGGACGCCCATAGACCAGCTGAGGGTGCAGGTGGGCTGGGCGGTGGACCCGCGCAACGGCGAGGCGCGCGGCGACATGCCGCGGCGCGAGCGGCTGCCGCTGCGCCTGGTGCGCGGCCTGGCGCCCTAGCGGCGTCCGTCCGCAACGGCCCAGGCCGCGTTTTCGCCGGATTGGCCCGCGTCGCCCACGGCCCGTCGCAAGGCCGTTGGCGCGCCGTGGCCGCCTTCCTAACCTGCAGGCCATCCCAGCACAGGAGGCGGCCATGCTGCACATTCAAGACGTCGTCAAGACCTTCGGCCAGCACAACGCGGTGGATGGCGTATCGCTGCGGCTTGAGCCCGGCGTGGTCGGACTGATAGGCCACAACGGTGCGGGCAAGAGCACGCTGATGCAGATGCTGGCCACGCTGACGCGCCCCACCCGCGGTCGCATCCTGCTGGACGGGCAGGACATCGTCGCCAGGCCCGAGCTGATGCGCCAGCGCCTGGGCTATCTGCCGCAGGACTTCGGCGTCTATCCGCACCTCACCGCGTTCGAATTCCTGCAGTACTTCGCTGCCCTCAAGGGCGTGCGGGAGCGCCGGCGCCTGCACGAGGTGCTGGAACTGGTGAACCTGCACGAGCAGGCGCAGCGGCCGGCGGCTGGGTTCTCGGGCGGGATGCGCCAGCGCCTGGGCATCGCGCAGGCGCTGCTGGGCGATCCTGACGTGCTCATCGTCGACGAGCCCACCGCCGGCCTGGACCCCGAGGAGCGGCTGCGCCTGCGGCATCTGCTGGGCGACCTGGGGCGCCAGCGCCTCGTCATCGTGTCCACCCACATCGTCTCCGACGTCGAGAACATGGCGACCCGCCTGGCCATCCTGCGCCGGGGCCGCCTGGTGGCCTTCGAGACGCCGGACGCCTTGCTCGCGCGCGCCGCGGGCCAGGTCTGGACGGCGCTGCTTGCGCCCGCCGCCTACGAGGCTCTGCGTGATCAGGTGCAGGTGCTGCAGGCCCAGCCCCAGGGCGATCGGGTGCAGGTACGCATGGCCCATCCGTCGCGGCCCTGCGCCGGCGCCGAGCCGGCCCGCGCCAGCCTCGAGGAGGCGCTGATGGCGCAACGCTATGCCGACGCGCGGGTGGCGGCATGAATTCGACGCTCTGCCAGGCCCTGGTGCTGAACGAATGGCGGCTGCGCAGCCGGCGCGTCAGCAGCCTCGTCATCCTGCTGGCCGTCGTGGCGCTGAGCTGGCTGATGGTGCTGGACCCGCGCACCGGCCTGGCCATGATGGTCGTGGGCCGGCAGCGTCTCGCCTACGACAGCCAGGCGTTGGCCTTCGGTACCACCCTCATTGCTGCGCTGCTGTTCAGCCTGGCGGGCTTCTACCTTGCGCGCGGGCGCAGCCAGCAGGACTTGCGCTGCGGTACCGCCGCCGTGCTGGCCGCCACGCCCGTGACGAACGCGCAGCTCCTGGGCGCGCGCTGGCTGGGCGCCTTCGGCTTCCTGCTGTCGCTGGGCACGGTGGTGATGCTGACCATCTGGGTGCTGCAACTGGTGCGCGGCGAGGCGCCGCTGCAGCCCTTGCCCTATCTGCAGATGCTGCTGCTGGGCCTGGCGCCTGGCCTGATGCTGTGCGCCAGCCTGGCCGTTCTGGCTGATGCCTGGGCGCCGCTGATGGGCCGGCGCGGCGACCTGCTGTACTGGGGGTTGTGGATGCTGCAGTTCGCCTTCATCCCGGTGCTGCTGGGGCAGGGCGCCGTCGAGCTGAGTGGCTGGCAGGTTTTCGACGTCAATGGCGTGTCGCCGCTGCTCGTCGGCCTGAGCCAACTGCTTGACACGCGCCACGTCAGCGTCGGCGGCGGCCCCTTCGACGCCGCGCTGCCGGTGCTGCGGATGCCGGCCGGCCTGTGGAGCCGCGAGCTGGTGGCGCTGCGCCTGGGTTCCATGATGCTTGCCCTGCTGCCGCTGCTGCCCGCGGTGCTGCTGTTCCATCGCCATGCACCCGACCGCGTGAGGCCGCACGCGGCGGGCCGCCAGCGCGGCGCGGCGGCCCTGCGGTGGCTGCTGGGCCCGCTGCTGCGCCCCTGGAGCCGCGCGCTGGGCCAGCTGCTGGGGGCCGGTGCCCGGCTGCCCGGCGTGCCGGGCCGCTGGCTGGGCGACCTGGGCTTGCTGCTGCTCGGCCAGCCACTGGCGGCACTGGCGATGTTGGCCGGCGCGCTGGCCTGCGCCTTCGCGCCCGTGGCCGCGCTGCCGGGCCTGCTGGCGGCGACGCTGTGTGTCTGGGGCGTGGCGATTGCCGACATCGGCTCGCACGATCTGCAGAGCGGCACGCTGGCGCTGGCCTGCGCCGTGCCCGGCGGCGCGCGCGAGCGCGGCTGGCGCAAGGCCGTGGCGGCCTTGGGCCTGGGCCTGCTGCTGGCGCTGCCGGCGTTGCTGCGCCACGGCGTCGCCGCGCCGCCGGCCTGTGTGGCTGGCCTGCTCTTCCTCAGCACGGCAGCCACGCTGCTGGGCCGGCTGACCCAGGGGCCACGCAGCTTCCTGGCCTTGTTCCTGTTCGCGTTCTATCTGGGTCTGCAGAGGACCGGCGTGCCGGCACTGGACCTGCTGGGCCTGGCGGGTGACGCGAGCGTGGCCAGCGCGCTGGGCTATGCGGCGGCGGCGGTGGCGGGCTTGCTGGCCCTGCTGGTGCCGGACATGAGGCCATGGTCATGGCGCGGCGGCCCGAAACGGCGCAAGATGGGCGAACCATGACCTCAGGTCTCACAGGCTGCCTTGCCCGGACGCTAGGCCCGTGCGGCTTGCTGTGCGCGCTGGCCGGCGGCGCCGCGCAGGCCCAGGAGCTGCCGGACTCGCCGGGCTGCCATGCGGCGCTCAAGGCGCTGAACGACGCGGAGGACGCCCTCATGGACAGCGCGGACGCCGCCCCGCCCGATGCACGGCGCCAGAGCCTGATCGCTGCACGCCTGCGGCCGCTGCGCCTGCGCGTGGCCGATGCCTGCCTGGGCGGGCTCACCACCTCGCCACCACCGTCCCAGCACACCTGGGTTGCGCCAGCCTTGCCGGCCCGGTCCGCTGACGTGCTCCCGCGCGTGACGATGCCCGCCCCCGTGACCGTGCCGATGCCGCGCGTCGAGGCACCCGTCACGGTCACGCATTGCACGTCGGCCGCTTGCTTCAGCAGCGACGGCGCTACGCTGATCCGCGTCGGCCCGACGCTGGTCGGGCCGCGCGGGAGCTGCACGGTGCAGGGCGTCTTCGTGAACTGCCCGTGACGGTTCAGTAGTCGATGCCCACGCGGATGCCGTAGGTCCGCGGGTCGTTCCAGTAGCCACGCACGAAGCCGCCGCCGTCCTGGGCCGAGTTCTTGGTCATCTTGTTGGTCGCGTTCAGCACGTAGAGCTCGGCGCGCCAGTACTTCGGCGCCTGCAGCTTGAGGCTGGCATCGATCTTGGTGAAGGCCTTCTGCGCGTCGGAGATGTGGGCGTTGTCGAGGTTGCGCAGCGTGAAGTACATCTTGTCCTGCCACTTCAGGTTGACCCAGGGCGTCAGCTCCCAGCCGTCGCCGAGCATGAAGCTCTGCGCGAAGTTGATGCCGAAGCTGTACTTGGGCGACAGCGGCAGGTGGTTGCCGGTAATGTCGTAGATCTGGCGGCCGGCGAACTCGCGGATGGGACCGCTGTAGGGGGCAGGGCATTCCGGCGCACCCATCTCGGCGCGCACGCCGCAGTTCCAGTCGTCGCTGTACGACGGGTAGTTCTTCATCTTGCTGTTGATGTAGCTGAAGAACGCGCCCAGCCTCGCGCCGGCCCAGGGCTTGTAGTCGACCTCCAGCTCCAGGCCGGGGATGCTGACCACGCCGACGTTGATGGTCTGCCACTTGGTGACGATGTCGCAGGTGGGGTTGTCGTCGGGGCAGGGACCCTCGTGCTTGACCTTGGCGGCGAAGTAATCGCCTGTGACCTGCATGTCTTTGTAGCGGCTGAAGAAGAAGGTTGCCGCCAGGCTCAGCCGCTTGTTCAGCATCAGGCCCTTGTAGCCCAGCTCGAAGTTGGTGACGGTCTCGGGCTTGTAGGGGAAGAAGGTGTACTGCGGGCCGGCCGGGCCGTCCACGCATTCATGACCGCCGCAGCGGTCATCCTTGTCGCCGAAGCCGCCGGCCTTGTAGCCGCTGGACAGCGAGGTGTAGACCATGTCCAGCGGCGTGATCTGCTTCTGCAGGCCCAGGCGGTAGGTGAACTTCCTCCAGCTCTCCGCGTGGTCGTTGCCCGCCGGAGGGCCCCATTCGGCATAGGCGCCGGTGCCGGCGAAGGGCCCCATCTGCTCGGTCAGGTCGCGGCCGTTGTGGGCGCGGAAGCCCGGCTCGCCCGGCGTGCCGGGGTGGAAGAGGCCGTTGTAGTAGGCCGGCGTGGAGCCGTCCCAGCCGCCGAAGACCTGGCCGCCCCGGTCGGTCTTCTTGTCGCGGCTGAAGCGGCCGCCCAGCGTCGCCGTCCAGGTCGGTGCGAATTTCCAGTCGGCCTGGGCGAAGACGGCCTTGGCGTCGATCTGGCGGTCGGGCTGGTGATAGAACTGGCTGGTCGGGAAGCCGTAGGGCGCCGTGACGAGCTGTTCCTGCGCATAGTCGATGGCGTTCTTCTCGTGCATCCAGAACAGGCCGGTGACGAGTTGCAGGCTGTCGTTGTGGTGCTTGAACTGCAGCTCGTGCACGCTGGACTTGTAGGTCGAGCCCAGCGTGATGGAGGTCTCGTCGCGGACAGGCCAGGTGCCCCAGTCGCCGTCCGGGCCTATGGGCTGGGTGACCGTCACCTGGCGGGACAGCGGGTGGTAGCCGGCGTCGTCGTCGGACTGCTGGGAGCGCTTCTGGTTGGCCAGTGCAAAGCCGTATTCGATGCTGCTTCGCGGGCCGAGGTTCCAGACCAGGTTGGAGCGCAGCGTGGCGATGGACATGTCGGTCTTGCCGGGCACGTTGATCTTCACGTCCCATTTGCCGCCGGTGCAGGCCCAGTCGGTGCCGGCGGCCTGGTCGCAGTCCTTCAGCGCGATGTCGCCGGCGCTGTTGTTCTGGAACTTCTCGTAGGCGAGCAGCCATTCGACATCGTTCGTCAGCTTCAGCCGGCCGGCGATGCGCGCCGCCCACTCGTCACGGTTGTAGTAATAGCGGCTCTTGGACACCAGAGTGTTGCGGCGCTGGTCCACGTCGGGAATGCCGTCGGCATGGAAGCCATGCTCGGGCATGTCGACGTCGGTGAAGTCCTGCTGCTGGTTGATCCAGCCGTCGCGCTTGATCTTGCTGACCGTGGCCCGCAGCGCGAGCTTGTCGTTGATCGCGATGTTCTGGATGAGGTTGAGTTGCCGCTTGCGGTAGTTGCCGAAGTCGACCTCGGCATTGCCGTAGGTGGCGCCGAATTCGGGCTTGGCCGGGATGATGTTGACGCTGCCGCCGGTGGAGTTGCGGCCGAACAGCGTGCCCTGCGGGCCGCGCAGCACCTCCACCTGTTCCAGGTCGAACATCAGCGCCAGCGCGCCCTGCGGTCGCGGCGAATACAGGCCGCCCACGTGCAGGCCCACGGCGGGGTCACCGATCTCGGTGAAGTTGGTGGAGCCGACACCGCGGATGTTGATCTGTATGCCCGAGTCGGCGCCGGAAGAGATCTGCAGATTTGGCACGGTGCCCGACAGGCCGCGCATGTCGTGGATGCCCTCGCGGCTCAGGGCTTCCTGGGTGATGGCGGTGACGGCCACGGGCGTCTTCAGGAGGCTGGTACTGACACGGGTCGCGTTGACGACCACGGTGGGTAGCTCGTTCTTGGCGTTGTCCTTGTCACCGGCGGCTTCCTGGGCCAGTGCGGGACCGCAGGCCATCAAGGCGGCGGCCGCCGCGGTCATGGTTCGGTGGCATCCTGCTCGGTTCGATCTCTTCACGCTTGGCTCCTTGTTTGTAGTTTGGGCGGCCGCCGTCCTGGCATGGCCGCCATGACGGGGTTGAGTCGGGAAATCAGGCGCCCGGTCTGGGCTTGGTCGGGGACAGCAACTGCGCCAGCGATACCGTCTCGTTGCGCACGAGAGGCCTTGCCCAGCCGCTGACGCCGAGGATGTAGGCGAGGGTCAGGAAGACCGTGGACATGGCGGCGCGCAGGCCGAACTGGTCGCCCAGCACGCCCACGAGCAGCGGCATGACGGCGCCGCCGAGGATGCCTGTGCACAGTACCCCGGAGAGCGCGCCGTGATGGCGTGGCACGGAGTTCAGCCCCAGCGACGAGACGACCGAGAACATCACGGACAGGAAGAAGCCCGACGCCGGGAAGGCCCACAGTGAAACGCCGGCCGGCCCGAACAGTGCCAGCCCCGCGCAGGCCAGGGCCAGCGTCGTGAAGGCGGCCAGCACGACGCGCGAGTCCAGCAGCTTCAGCAGCAGCAGGCCCAGCAGGCAGCCCAGCGACATCAGGCCCCAGAAGCCGCCCACCGCGTCGGCGCCGTCGCCGGTGGCCGAGATGCCGTGGTAGGTGGCGAGGAACTGCGACATCCAGTTCGCCAGCGTCTGTTCGGTGCCGACATAGGCCATGACGCCGAGGAAGAACAGGCGCACGTCGCGGCGGGCCAGCAACTCCTTGTAGGCGGCCCAGCCGCCGCTGCGTTCTTCGTCCGTCAGTTCGACCTCGGGCAGCGGCAGGGTCTGGTTGGCGACGACCAGCGCGATGAAGCCCGCCGCGAACACCCAGTAAAAGGGCACCCAGGCCAGGCCTTGCGCGGCGGCCCCGGGCCGCTCCATCAGCAGCTTGAAGGCCAGCGGGCTGAGGAAGGACGCCAGGCCGAAGATGAGCTGGCCCATCACCGAGAAGAAGGCGAAATGCGCCTCGCCGCCTGCCGTG
This sequence comes from Roseateles sp., assembly GCF_019237615.1. Classification (GTDB taxonomy): domain Bacteria; phylum Pseudomonadota; class Gammaproteobacteria; order Burkholderiales; family Burkholderiaceae_C; genus Pelomonas. The sequence continues at coordinate 60,313 of NZ_JAFAGT010000048.1, forward strand.
CGCATCAGCGGGATGATGACGACCTGCAGCAGCGCCATGCCCAGGCCGATGACGAACAGGCCGCCGATGGCTGTGGCATAGCCGGGCCACAGCGCGATAGCGAGCGAGCCGCTGAAGTTCAGCGCGAAGGCGACCAGGATGGTCAGCCGCGAGCCCCTGGCCTCGACCAGCATGCCGCCGGGGATGGATACCAGGCCGTAGGCCAGGAAGAAGGAGAAGGGCAGGAAGCCCGCCATCGCCAGGCTGAGCTTGAAGTCCTGGATGATGATGGGCATCAGCGGCCCGATCAGGTTGGTGACGAACGAGATCACGAACCAGATCACCAGGATGTAGCCGACGATGAGGGCGCGGTGCTTCATGTTGGGCTTCAGGCGGCGACGCAGTCGGCGAACTCGCCGGCGCGTATGGTCTTGCGCGGGAAGCGCGACAGGATGGCGCGGGCCGTGCGGCAGCCGGCGGCCAGGCCCTGGTCCAGCGTGCCGCCGCGCAGGCGGGCACTGAGGTAGCCGGCATTGAAGGCGTCGCCCGCGCCGATGGTGTCGAAGATGTTGGCCGGCTCGGCGCCATGCTCGGTGCGCCGGCCGGCCTCGAAGCCGATGGCGCCGCGGGCGCCGACTTTGACGACGAGGCTGGCGCCGGGCTTGAGCTCGCCGGCGATGAGCGCCAGCGCCGCGTCCAGGTCCTCGGTGCCCGCAATGCTGCGCGCCTCCAGCTCGTTGATGAGCAGGTGGTCGCAGTGCTGCAGCCAGCCGCGCACCTCAGCGAGGGTGTCCGCATCCCAGCCCTCGGGTGGCCAGCCGGTGTCCAGCGCCACCCGGTAGCCGCGCGCCGAAGCCTCGGCGAGCAGGTCTTCATAGCGGGCGCGCAGGCCGGTCAGCAGGAAGGGGGCGGTGAAGAGGGCGATGGCCGGCACCTCGGCGGGCTGCAGATGCTTCAGCACATGCTGGGCCGACAGCTGCTGCAGGTGGCCGTGGGTGGTGAAGAAGTTGCGGTCGCCGCAGGCATGCATCAGGCCGACGGAGATGGTCGTCTCGACGTCGCAGACCTCGAGGTGGGTGCGCAGGCCCGTGAACTGCTCGGCCAGCCAGCGGCCGAAGTGGTCGTGGCCGACGGCGGAGATGAGCTGGGTGCGCTGGCCGATGTGGCGGCTTGCCAGCGCGGCGTTGGCGCCGGAGCCGCCGGCCCGCAGTTCGCTGCGGGGCATCAGCAGCTCGGTGCCGATGGTGGGCCAGCCGTCCAGGGAGCCGAGTACGAGGTCGGCGCCGACGTCGCCGACGATGCTGAGCTGGGGGCTGAAAAGTGCGCGATCCGTGTCCATGGGCGGCGACTATAGGAGCCCATCGGACGGTGTGTCAATAAATAAATCCAGTGGATTGAAATATTTATCCGGCCCGCTTTGGCGGTGGCCGGTGGCCCAGCAGTTCGGCCACGTCGGCGTCGCCGCGGCGGTCCTGCTGTAGCACTTCCAGACGTGGCGACAGCATCTCGTAGATGGGCAGCACGGCGGCGCCGAGGAGGGAGCTGTCGTCCTGGCGGTCGGACAGCACGATGCGGGTCTCGGGCGCCGCCATCCCGCCGCGCACCGAGCGGTGCCAGGGCAGGGCCAGGCTCACCAGGTGCTCGACGAGGATCTTGGGCGCCGAGCCGCCGATGACGATAGAGCGCGGGTCCAGCATGTTCTCGATCATGCAGACGGCATCGCGCAGGCGGTCGGCGGCCTGGCGGCACCAGCGGTGCAGCGCCGTGTCGCCGGGCTGCTGCAGGCGCTGTGCGAGGTCGACGGTCCAGACCTCGTGGTCGCTCACACCGATGGCCTCGGCCAGCGAATGCATGGACAGGTAGCGCTCAAGGCAGCCGCGGTTGCCGCAGTAGCAGGGCGTGCCGCCCGGCATGACCGGCACATGGCCGATCTCGGTCGCGTTGCCGTCGGCGCCCGGGTATGCCGAGCGGCCGATGACCAGGGCGCCGCCCAGGCCCAGGCCCAGGTGGAGGTAGAAGAAGTCGTCCAGGTGCCTGGCGACGCCGAACAGCGTCTCGCCCAGGGCGCCCGCAACGCTGTCGACGCGGTAGAAGAGGGGCAGGCCGGTGGCTTCGTGGAGTTCGTCGAGGACGGACAGGTCGTGCCAGCCCTCCAGGGCCGTCGGACCGACGAAGCTGATCTCGGTATGGCCGAGCGGGCCGGGCAGGGCCACGCCTATGCCCCACAGCCGCTCGTTCGACTCGCGCCGCAGCCGGGCCACCAACTGCAGCATGGCGGCCAGCATCTGCTGGCGATCGCCGGTGTCCATCTCCACCTCGCAGCGGTGGCGGATCTCGCCGACGAGGTTGACGAGCGCGGCCGACGCGCGACCGGGCTCCAGGCTGATGCCGATGGCGTTGCCGGCCTGGGGATTGAGCTCGAAGGCGATGGGCGGCTGGCCCCGGGATTTGTCGACCTTCTGGCGCCTTGACACGATGAGGCCGATGGACTCCAGGTCGTTGGTGATGTTGGCCACCGTCTGCGGGCTCAGCGACACCATGTCGGCGATGTCCTTGCGCGAGGCGGCGCCCTGCTGGCGGATGAAGTCCAGCACCACGCGGCGGTTGTAGGGGGCGCTGGACTGTTGGGTGGCTCCTCGGCCGGTGGTTCTCATGCGTGCGGATGGCGCCCTGGATGGCGCCATGATGATAGTGGGCAGGCTGCTGCCGGGTCGGTGGCCGCGCGTGGACGGCCGATGCCGGCATTGTGTCCGAGCCGCATGTCAGGGCTTTGAAATAAATATATATAGCCACTGGATTTAAGTATTGACGACGCCGGGTGAGCCCTCCTACAGTCGCGCCGCTCGTGGGCACGACCCTCCCGTGGCGCCAGCCACTGACTTCTGTCGAGGCGAACATGCAATCTCCCCGTCTTTCCCGGATCGGCTCCTGCACGCTGCTGGCGTTGCTGGGCGCTTCATCGATGGCCCTGGCGGACGGCAGTGCCCGCCACGCGGAGAAGGCCACGGCCTTCGTGCGCGACGGCTGGCTGTACACGAACACAGAGACCGCCAGTGGCCAGGCCCTGGTGACGGCTGTCCAGCCGGCGGTCGCCAGCGGTGTCATCCCGGTGGGCGATGCGCGCGTCTACGGCAAGGTCTTCGACAAGAACCGCAAGCTGACGGTGGCGCAGTGGCAGGCGGTGCTCAGCATGGACGCCTACCCCGAGAACGGCACCACCAACTATCAGGACGTCGGGCCCTGGCGCTACTGCGAGGTGGACTACGAGGCCAGTGTCGGCATCTCCGACTACCGCGGCAACACCTTCGGGCCGGTCGGCGTGACGACGGTCGGCGACTTCCCCGCCTACTTCAAGAACGCCTTCGCGCCCTATGTACTGGGCAAGATCGGCGCGACCAACGCGGACATGAAGAACTGGGGCGTGCAGGTCACCGGCGTGTCGGCCGGCAATTTCAAGGCCGACGACACGGCGCTGGACCCCTATCCGAATCTGAGCCGTGGCAACGCGACCAAGCGCGCGGCCCTGACCAAGATCTGCAAGGCTCTGCAGTCGACCTTCGACACCCAGCAGGACCAGTATGTGATGAGCCACTACGCGCACATCAACAACGACAAGCTGCTGCCGGTGCTCGACGCGCTCAAGGGCCTGGGCTTCACGGCTTTCGACAAATACAACCTCGTCGGGCTGGCCTTCCAGGTCCAGGTCAACACCGGCTCGATCGCCAGCGTCTCGTCGTTCGGCGCGGTCCGGTCGGCAGGCAACTGCGGCAGCCTGAGCGCGGAGACCTGCCTGGCCACCTATCTGACAGACCAGTACATCCGCTGGCTCAAGTCCGCGAGCCTGGGCGACGATGCGGGCAACTGTTGGCGCGCCAGCATGGCCCTGGACATCTACAAGAAGAATCCGGCCATGGACAGCGTCGGCGTGGTCAATCAGGTCATCAACAGCAGCTACCCGAACAACAGCGGCAAATGCCCGACGTCGGGGATCAAGTGGTCCAGGAACATGGCATGGCAATGAAGCGACATCCCATCAACAGGCGGCAGGCCGTCGGCCTGGGCGCGGCGCTGCTCTCGAGCGCCCTGCAGGCCCAGGCGCCCACGCCGGTGACGACGGTCTCGGTGCAGCTGCCGACGCAGCCGCTGCTGGTGCAGATGAACCAGGTGGCGTTGGAGCGTGCCGGCCCCAAGCGCGCCATCGTCGAGTACACGGGCCCGGCCCAGGCCGGGCGCTACCGCGTGCTGGCCGGCGGCCGGGTCGTCGCGCAGGGCGAGCTCAGCGCCTTGCCGGAGTTCTCTGCCTGGGGAGGCGGCAGGCGCTACTTCGAGGTGGACTTCTCCGCCTTGCAGCAGGCGGGCGTCTACCGCGTCGAGGCCACGCTGGGCGGCGCCCGCGTGCTGTCCGCGCCGGTGCGCGTGCAGGACCAGGCGCTGTTCACCACGATCGCCGACAAGACGCTGGACTACTTCCGCCGCAGCCGTCACACCGGTGCCGGCGACAAGCGCATCCGCGTCTTCGAGACCGATCGCTTCGTCAACGTCTGGGGCGGCTGGAAAGACGCCGGCGGCGACGCCGGCAAATACCTGTCCCACCTCGGCTATGCCAACTTCTTCAACCCGCAGCAGACCTCGATGGCGGCCTGGGTGCTGGCCTATACGGCGCAGACCTCCGGCGATCTCTACCGGCGCGCCGGTCTGCTCGGACGGGTCCAGGACGAGGCCTTCTGGGGTGCGGACTATCTGCACCGCATCCTCGACGCCGACGGCTATTTCTACACGACGGTGTTCGACAAATGGGGCGACGAGAAGGCCGAGCGCATGGTCGTCGGCTACGAGGGCGAGGAGGGCACCTACACCCGGCTCTACCGCTCGGCCTACCGCGCCGGCGCCGGCATGGCCATAGCATCGCTGGCCCGGGCCTCAATGCTGGCGAAGCAGTCGGGCCGGCAGGGCGAGTTCGGCGGCGCCACCTATCTGGCCGACGCGGTGCGTGCCTTCGAGCACCTGGAGCAGGTCAATGCGCAGTACACCGCCGACGGCGTCGAGAACATCATCGACGACTACACGGCGCTGATGGCCGCCGTCGAGCTGTTCCACGCCAGCGGCGAGCCGCGTTTTCTCGAGGCCTCGCGGCTGCGCGCCGGCCGCCTGATGGGCCGGCAGGGAGCCGACGGCGGCTTCATCAGCGATGGCGGCAAGCGCCCCTACTACCATGCCGTCGAGGCTGGCCTGCCGGCGCTGAGCCTGGCCCATTACCTCGCTGTCGAGCCTCAGCAGGAGCGCCGCGACCGCGTGGCCACCGTGCTCGCCGCGGCCCTGAAGCATGAGCTGGACATCACCGGGCGCGTAGCCAACCCGTATGGCTATGCGCGCCAGGCCTTCCAGCTCGCCGGCAAGGACGGCCGCGCCGAGGGCGAGGTGATGGAGGGCTTCTTCATCCCGCACCGCAATGAGACCGGCTACTGGTGGCAGGGCGAGAGCGCCCGCTTGGCTTCTCTGAGCGCGGCCATGGTCGTCGCCAGCCGCCAGCTGGGTGCGGCCATGCCGGTCGGCTGGGCCGGCTATGCACAGAGCCAGCTCGACTGGACCCTGGGCCGCAACCCCTATGGCATCTCCATGCTCTACGGCTTCGGCAAGCGCAACCCCCCGGCCGTGCCGTCCAGCGCTGGCGACATGTTCGCCGGCGGCATCTCCAACGGCATCACCGGCGCGGCGGACAGCGACACCGGCGCCGGGATCGCTTTCGGGCCGGGGCCGGACGACGCCCAATGGCGCTGGGTGGAGCAGTGGCTGCCGCATTCGTCCTGGATGCTGCTGGCGGCGGTGGTGACGGCGCGCTGATGTCACAAACGCGCGAGCCGTTGCGTCTGGCTGAGGATGCCACCCGAAACTCCCGCCATGACCGACGACCTCTCGCCCGCGGCCCGCGCCCGCCGCTTCGACTCGGACCATGCCCGCCGGCTGCGGGCGCTGGCCTACCGCATGCTCGGCTCGCGCGCCGAGGCCGAGGACATCGTGCAGGAGGCCTGGCTGCGCTGGGCCGAGGTGGACGAGGTCACGGTCGGGCAGGCGGGCGCCTTCCTTTCGCGGCTGGTGACCCACCTCTGCCTGGACCGACTGCGCTCCGCCGCCGCGCGGCGCGAGCAGTACGTGGGCGTCTGGCTGCCAGAGCCGCTGCTCGAGGACGAGTCGCTGTTTGGCTGGGCGCCCGATCCCGAGCAGCAGGCCGAGTTTGCGCAGGACCTGTCCATCGCCTTCCTGCTGGCGCTGGAGCGGCTGTCGCCGCTGGAGCGCGCGGCCTTCCTGCTGCATGACGTCTTCGACCTGGATTACGGCGAGATCGCCCGCCACCTGGACCGCGGCGAAGCCGCCTGCCGCCAGCTCGTCAGCCGTGCGCGCAAGAACGTCAAGGCCGACTACGCGCGGCGCGAGGTGGCGCGGGAGGAGGGCGAGCGTCTCGCCGAGGCCTTCATGCAGGCAGTGCGCAGCCGGGACGTGACGGGCTTGGCGCGCCTGCTGGCCGCGGACGCCGTCATGCTGGCCGACGGCGGCGGCAAGGTCAGCGCCGTGCCGCGCCCCTTGCAGGGCGGCGCGCTGATCGCGCGGACTTTCATCGGCTTTGCGCAACTGCCCACCAGCCGCGGCTGGCGCCTGCTGCCGGCCACGGTCAACGGCCTGCCGGGCCTGCTGGTCGTCGACGCCGCCGCTGGCGGCCGCCTGGTGCAGACCATTGCGCTGGCGCCAGGCAGGCAGCCGGGTCAGGTCGCTGCCGTCTACATCCAGCGCAATCCCGACAAGCTGGCCGCGCTCGAGGGCCGTGTCACAACCGGTGCGGCCGATTCGTCTTGAGGGTGAGGCCGGCGTTTCCGCCGGCCCGCAACTCCAAGGATCGCCATGAGCACCCACCCCTCCCGCCTCGACTACTCCCGCCAGTCGCCCGAGCTCTTCAAGAAGTACCTCGACTTCGGCATGGCCTTCAAGATGGACGAGGCCCTCGCGCTGCTGGTGGACATCCGCGCCTCGCAGCTCAACGGCTGCGCCTTCTGCCTGGACATGCACGTCAAGCAGGCCCGGATCCATGGCGAGCGCGAGTTGCGCCTGCACCATGTGGCCATCTGGCGCGAGTCCCCGCTGTTCACGCCTCGCGAGCGCGCGGCCCTGGCCTGGACCGAGGCACTGACGCGCGTCGCGCCCGAGGGCGTGTCCGACGCGCTCTACGCCGAGGCGCGCGAGCAGTTCTCCGAGGAGGATCTGTCCACGCTGACCTGGCGCGTCGCCGCGATCAATGGCTGGAATCGCATGAACGTGGCCTTTCGCAATCCGCCTGGTTCCAAGGACAAGATGTTCGGCCTCGACAAGGCGGGGCTGACCTGAGGCGGTGGGCGGGGTGGCTGGCCTATGCTGGTGCCATGAGACCCACCATCTTCTCCCTGCTGCTTGCCGCCCTCTTCGCCGCGCCGGTTGCTGCCCAGGACGCCGACCCCGTCGCCACCCTCGTCGACCACCTGGAGCTCGAGAGGTACAAGGCCACCATCAAGGGTCTGACGCAGTTCGGCGACCGACGCCAGGGCACGGCGCGCAACCGCGCGGCGCTGGACTGGATCGAGGCGCAGCTGAAGAGCTACGGCTGCAGTAACACCGAGCGCCTGCGCTATGACTTCACCGAGCCGGCCAAGCGCGGCCCGGTGCAGTTGCAGCCGCGGCGCGCCGGCGGCCCTGCGGCCCAGGGCGGCGGCACGCTGTTCGGCCGGCGTGCGCCCACGGGCGTCAACACCGACCCCATGGCCCAGCCCGACGAGAGGCTGCGCGCACTGAACGCGGAGCCCACGCCGCTGGGCACGTCGCCGCGCGAGAGCCTCTACTGCACCAAGGTCGGCGCCACCCGGCCCGACGAGATGTACATCGTCTCCGCCCACATGGACGGCATAGGCTTCGGCGAGGCGGCCAACGACGATGGCTCGGGCACGGCCCTGGTCATGGAGTTGGCGCGCATCTTCAGTGGCCCCGGCGTGACGACCGAGCGCTCCATCCGCTTCATCCTCTGGAACAACGAGGAGACCGGCCTGAACGGCGCCTATGCCTACGTGGCCCAGCGCCAGGACCTGCAGGGCATCGAATCGCCCAAGGGCTCGGGCCGCTACCCCGAGCCCAGATGGCTGGGCATGATCCAGCATGACATGCTGCTGTTCGACCATGGCATGCCCGTGCCCAAGCTGGACGAGGCCGGCAGGCCCGTGCTGGATGCTCGCGGCCAGCCGGTCTATACGGCGCCCAAGGAGCAGCGCGCCGAGGCCGACGTCAACATCGAGTTCCAGGCCAATGCCAAGCAGGCCGATGGCGCGGCCAAGCTGGCCTGGGCCCTGCGCGCCGCCAATGAGAAGTACGCGACCGACTACCCGGCCGCGGTGGGCAATCGCATGACCAACACCGACTCGACGCCCTTCATGGACCTCGTGCCGGCCATCTCCGTGCGCGAAAACGAGCGCGGCATGCAGATCGGCGCCGGCTGGAACCCGCACTGGCACCAACCCACCGACCTGTACTCGAGCTATTCGGACAAGGATTTCCTGCTGGGCCTCAACGCCGCGCAGACGACGCTGGCGGCTGTCGCGCAACTTGCGGGTGCGCGCATAAAACCTTGAGTTCGTGACGTATTTCCGCCCGCATCTGCGGGGATGCATTTCTGTTTCAACTAGATACAGTTATGTCCATCGCGTAGTTGCCAACGGCATTTCTGCGCGGACATAGATGTCGCCGAACAGGTCAAGTTCGAAGCGCACGCAGGAGGAGCATGGCTGGTGGATCTCAATCCGTCGGCCAATAGAGGGCCCATCACCGTCGGTGGGCTCATTCAGTTTCCCTGCCGTGCGGACATCCGGTGCCGGGCGCTTCAACAGCGCCACGCCTCGTCCGTTGCGGCGCCTCGCCTGTTCGCAACGTGGATTCCAAGACTGCCCTCGCTCTCGCCCTTGCCCCGGACCTGACGCCTGAACCGGCCCGTGATGCCGCCGACCTGCTGGTCGAAGCGCTCGCCGCGCTCGGCGTCGAATATGTCTTCGGCGTGCCCGGCGGCGCCATCGAGCCGCTGTACAACGCGCTGGCACGCAGCGCCCGGCGGGGCGGCCCACAGGCCGTCGTGGCTCGCAACGAGCAGGGCGCGGCCTACATGGCCGATGGCTATGCCCGCGAGACGGGGCGCCTGGGCGTCTGCATCGCGACCTCGGGGCCTGGCGCAACCAACCTGATCACCGGCGTGGCCTGCGCCTACGACAACAACGTGCCCATGCTGGTCATCACCGGTCAGCCGCCGATCAAGAACTTCGGCAAGGGCGCGCTGCAGGAGTCCAGCTGCACGGGCATCAACACGATGGCGATGTTCCGCCCCTGCACGCGCTACAACTCGCTGGTCTCGCATGCCGAGCAACTGCCCACCAAGCTTTTCAACGCGCTGATGCAGGCCCAGCGCGCGCCCAGCGGCCCCAGCCACCTGTCCATCCCGGTGGACATCCTGCGCCAGCCGCTGCCCGACGACCTGGAGATGCCCGACTTCGGCGGCCTGCTGCGCCGCGCGCCGGCCCTCGTCGACCTGCCGGCCGCGCGCGAGCTCGCGCGTCTGCTGTTCTCGGCCCGCCAGCCGGTCTGGCTGATCGGCGACGGCTGCGGCGACGCCGTCAGCGAGCTGATGCAGCTGGTGCAGCGCACCGACGGCCACTTCATCACGACGCCTGACGGCAAGGGCCTCGTCAACCCGCGCCACCCGCGCTATCGGGGCGTGTTCGGTTTCGGCGGCCATGGCAGTGCGGCGGCCCTGCTGCGCGACGAACCCGACCTCGTCATCGCGCTGGGCACGGGCTTCGGCGAGTTCAACAGCGGCGGCTGGTCCACGGCGCTGCTGAACAGCCGCCTCGTCCATGTGGACGACAGCGACGAGAACCTGATGCGTTCGCCGATGGCGCGGCTGCATGTGCGCGGCCACATCAAGTCGGTCTGCGAGCAGCTGATCGCGCTGTTGGCTCCCGCGCGCCAAGTGCAGGATGCGCAGTTGCTGCCCTTCCTGCACCCGCAGGTAGCCCGCCAGGCCTACGAGGCCATGGTCGACCACCCCCAGGCCTTGCGCGACAACGGCGCGCCGGTGAAGCCGCAGTGCTTGATGGCGACGCTGGGCGAGCGCTGCCCGCCGCAGACGCGTTTCGTCGCCGACGCCGGCAACAGTGCCGCCTGGGCCGTTCACTACCTAGCGCCGCAGGACCGGCGCCGAGCGCCCGCCGGCGACCGGCCGGCGGCCGGCCAGGACAGGCGCCAGCGCAACGCCAACTGGCTGCGCGTGACGATGGATTTCGCCCCCATGGGCTGGGCCATAGGCTCTGCCGTGGGCATCGCGATGGCGGACAGCCGCTGCCCGGTCGTCTGCCTGACGGGCGACGGCAGTTACCTGATGAACGGCCAGGAGATCACCGTGGCCGCCGAGCTGGGTCTGCCGGTGCTCTATGTCGTGCTGAACGACGGCGCGCTGGGCATGGTCAAGCATGGCCAGCGCCTGGCCGGCGCCGAGCCCATCGGCTTCCAGCTGCCAAAGGTCGACTTCGCCGCGATGGCAGCGGCCATGGGCATCCCCGGCCATGTCGTGCGTTCGGCGCAGGACCTGGAGGCGCTTGACTTCCCGGCCTTGCTGTCGCGCCGCGGGCCGACGCTGCTGGACGTGCGCATCGATGGCGAGGAGGTACCGCCGATGAACCTGCGCATGAAGACGCTGGGGACGGCGCGATGACGGTGCCCCGCGAGCGCGTGCGAACGCGCATCTGGCGGGAGGAGGCCGAGCCCGACAACGCCTTCGCCACGCGCAGCGCGCTCTGCCATGGCTACGACGTCTACGGCGAGATGCTGGGCCGGGCGCGCTGGGTGGAAATGCTGTTCCTGCTGTTCCGCGGCGAGGCGCCAGCGCCGGCAGGGGCTGCGCTGCTGGACGACCTTGCGCTCGCGCTTGCCAATCCGGGGCCGCGCGACCCATCCGTGCATGCGGCCATGTGCGCCGGTACCGGCGGCTCGACGGCCGCCGCCAGCCTGATGGCCGCACTTGCCGTAGGGGCCGGTCGACAGGGCGGCGCGCGCGAAGTCTTCCACGCGATGCAGCTCTGGCAGCGCTGCGGGACGGATCTGGCGCTATGGGTCCTGGCCTTGCAGGAGCGCGGCGAGGCCGTCGCCGGTATCTGGCCGGACGGCGACCATCCGGCGGGCTTCGACGCCCATGCGCAGCGCATGGCGGCGCTGGCGCTGCAGACACTGGTCCACCTGGCCGCCAGTCCCGCGAGCCGGCGACTGGCCTGGCTGGCTGGCCAGCGGCCCGCGCTGGAGGCCGCTGCCATGGCGCCGCTGGCCATGACGGGTGTCGCCGCCGCCGCGCTGGCCGACCTCGGCTTCACACCGGAGCAGGGTGAGATGCTCTACCTGCTGCTGCGCCTGCCCGGCGCCGCCGCGCATGCGCTGGAGCAGCGCGCGCTGGGGCCTAAGCAGTTCCCGTTCTTCGAGTTGGACCTGCTGAACGATCCGTTGGCCGAGGTGGCCACATGAACGGCCCGCAACGTTTGCGCGATGGCGCCGACTGCCTCGCCACTCGCGCCGGCAAGGCCTTCGTCGGCACGCGGGCGGTGTTCCTGGGCCATAACCTGCACGAAGACCTGCGGCATGCGGACTGGGTCGAGCTCTACCTTCTGTCCATCACGGGCCGCCGCTTCGGCGCGCGCGAGCTGCGCCTGCTGCACGCGATGTGGGTCTGCACCAGCTACCCGGACGCGCGGCTGTGGAACAACCGCGTCGCGGCGCTTGCCGGCAGCACGCGCAGCACGCCGGGGCTCGGCATGTCGGCGGCGTTGGGCATGTCCGAGGCGGTGGTCTATGGTGGCCATCCCTGCGTGCGCGCCATTGACTTCCTCAGCGGTGCGCAGCGCCGCGTGACGGCCGGCGAGGCACTGGTGGACATCGTGGCGCAGGAGTTGGCGCAGCGGCGCATCTACGGCTACGGCCGCCCCATCCACGCGACCGACGAGCGCCTGCCCTGGCTGCTGGACATCGCGCGCGAGCAGGGGTTGGATGGCGGCCCGCACCTCGCACTGGCTCATGAGGTAGAGCGCCTGCTGGTGGCGCGCGACGCACGGCTGAAGATGAACTACGCGGCCCTGACGGCCGGGCTGGCGGCGGACCTCGGACTGTCGGTCACCGAGTTCCACCACTTCCAGTTGCCCATGCTGCTGGCGGGCATGACGCCCTGCTACATCGAGGCCGCGGGGCGCCCGGCCGGCACCTTGTTCCCACTGTCCTGCGAGCACATCGCATACGAGGGCGCAGCCAAGCGGCGCTGGGGCGTCTAGAACTTGTAGCTGGCCTGGGCCGCCAGCGAGCGCCCGGCCATGGGCAGGTCGCCCGCGATGTTGGTGCTTGGCAGGCTGGGCTCGCGCGCGTCTGCATCGAAGGCGTTCAGCAGCGTGACGGACAGCTCCCAGCCCGTGCGCGCGAGCAGCGTCCTGAGTGTCAGATCCAGCGTCGTGTAGTCGGGCGTGGGCGGCCGGGTGTCGCCGAAGGCGCGCAGGCGCGAGCGCACGTGGTTGATTCGCCCGCTGAACTGCGAGGCGTTCGCGAACGCCCAGTCCAGCCGCGCGTTGAGGTGGTGGCGGGGCGCGTAGCCGGCATCGGTATGGTGCAGCTCGTCGATGGAGCGCTGGTAGGCGTAACTGCCGGCGAGACGCAGATTGCGCCGCGCGTCCCAGACCCATTCGACCTCGCCACCCTGGCCGCGCTGCGAGCCGGCATTGCGGAACGTGGCGCCGGGCGCGGGTGCTGGGTTGGACGTGGTCTTGATAATGTCTCCCATCGCGTAGCGGAAGACGTTGACGTTGAGCTGCAGTTCCCGCGAGGCATGCCATTGCAGGGCCGCCTCGACAGTGCGCATGGTCTCGGGCTGGATGGCCGCGTTGCCGCTGGCCACCGGGTTGACGCCGTACTGCTCGTTGAACGATGGTGCGCGGAAGGCGCTGCCGTAGAGCAGCTTGACGGTGAGGTCCAGGCTCGCGTCCCACACAAGCGCGACACGCGGGTTGGTCGTACGGCCAAAGTCGGAGTAGCGGTCCTGGCGTACGCCCGCAGTCAGCGTCCAGTCGCGCGCGAAGCTCCACTCGTCCTGCACATAGGCGTAGTGCACGCGGCGGCGGTGCGGGGCGAGGAAGGAGTCCGCCACTGGCGCCTCGATCAGTTGGCCGCCAGGTAGAGGGACCGGCAGGCCCGTGAGGGGGCCGGAGGTGATGACGTCGAAGTTCTTGAACTCGCGCGTGCGGTAGAGGTCGAGATCGTCGCGGCCCAGGCCCACGCGCCACTGGTGCCCGGCCCAGCCGCTGTAGGTGACGGCGGTGGACAGGCGAAACTGCCGCTCCCAAGTGCTGGGTGAGCCCAGCACGCCGTTCGGGAACGTGCCGCCGAAGGCCCCGCGCGGGAACAACTGGACCGGCACGGACAGCTTCTGCGTGTAATGCAGCCAACTGCCGCTCATGCTCAGCCGCCAGCCCGGCGCCAGGTCGACGTCACCGACGCCCGTGTCCACTTCCACGCGCTGCGAACCCATGCGGCCCACGGGATCGAGGGCGCCGGCGATGCCCGCGCCTGTGCCCATGTCGCTACGCCTCTTCAGGCCGGCATGCAGCCGCCATTTGTCCAAGCCCAGTTCTAACCCGCCGTCGACGGCGTGGTAGCCGGTGTTGACTGGCCCTGGCGCCAGGCTGGCATGGGTGCCGAACAATGCATCCATGGCGGTCTGTGCGTCCGAGCCGATGGACTCCCGGAAGCCGTCGCTGCGGCCCGTGCGCAGGAAGGCTGCCATCGCCAGCGGCCCCAGCCTGCCGCCGTGCTGGAGCCACGTGTCTACGCTGCCAAAGGAGCCGGCGCGCAGGCCCAGTTCTGTGTCGGGGAGGTCCTGCGGCCCCTTGGTGATGATGTTGATGACGCCCGCGTAGGCGTCGGCCCCGTAGAGCGCCGAGCCTGGCCCGCGGATGACCTCGATGCGCGCGATGTTCTGCACCGGCAGCCCACCCCAGATGAGGCCACGGTTGCCGACGTACAGCGTCGTCATCGGCACGCCGTTCTGCAGCATCAGTACCTGGGGGTTGAAGTCGCTTGCGACGCCGCGGATCTGGTAGAGCGGCGAGTAGGCACCGCTGCTGCGGCTCACGTGCAGACCGGGCACCGTCTCCAGCACTTCGTCCAGGTCGGCCGCGCCCATGGCCGCTATGTCCTGCGCCGTGATGACCGTGGCTACGGCCGGCGCGCGGCGCAGCGCCTGCGGTGCGCCTGTGGCGATGGAGACGGTCGTCTTGTCGCCATAGACCTGGGCCAGCTCTTCCTCTTCGGTCGGTGGCAGCGCGAAGGCTGCCGGCTGCATCGTTGCCCAGCAGGCGCCTCCCAGAATCGCCAGGCCGAGGATAGATCTCATGTGCTGCGTCCCCGAGGTGGAGAGTGATGGGCGTGTATTGTGCTGTCAGTGGGGCGTCGCCGAGACGTTCGGCGCAGGTGTGCGCCAGGTTCGTGAACTCCGCCCGCGCGACTTTGCGCATGGAACGAGGAAGGGAGGGGGCGTCTGCATAATGCGCCACTCCGCGCACAGCGTCGCATCGACCCGACACCACTTTGATCTCCCACGGCCGAACCCCGCAAGCCACGCGCCGCGCACTGCTGCGACAGGCCCTGGGTGGCGTGGCCTCGCTGGCCGGCGGCGACGTGATGGCGGCCGAGTCCGGTCGCGGCGTGGCCGTCGTCTACCCTGACCTCGGCGAGCCCTTCAAGCAGATCTTCACGGCCATCATCGAAGGCATAGAGGAGAAGCTGCGCGGTAGCGTCGCCAGCGTCGCGGTGAGCAACAGTGCCAAGCCGGCCGAGGTCGCCGAGGACCTGCGGCGGCGTGACGCGAAGGTGCTCATCGGCCTGGGCCGCGGCGGTATGCGCATCGCGACTGCGCTGGCAGGCGAGCTGGCGGTGCTGGTCGGCTGCGTGGTGTCGGTGCAGGAGAGCGAGGCGCGGGCTTTTCCCGTCTACACGCTGGCGCCAGATCCGGCGCTCCTGTTGGCGCGTCTGAAACGGCTGATGCCCGGCGTGCGGCGCGTGCACCTGGTCTACGACCCGCGGCTGAACGGCTGGTTGGTGCGGCTTGCGCGCGAGGCCGCCCGCGCCGAAGGCCTGGAACTGCTGGCCCAGGAGGCCGGCGACCAGGCCGGTGCGCTGCGCCTATATGCCCAGCTGCTGGCCACGGCCGATCCGGCGCGTGATGCGCTGTGGCTGCCGCAGGACCCCACGACCGTGGACGACAACATCGTGCTTTCGATGGTGCTGAAGGACGGCTGGAACCGCTCCATCGCCGTGTTCTCCAGCCACCTGGCCCATGTGAAGCGGGGTGCACTGTTCTCGCTCTACCCCGACAACACCGAACTCGGGCGCAGCCTGGCCGCCGCGGCGCAGCGCCTACTGGGCAACCCACGGGCGCTGGCCGCCGGCGTGGCGCCGCTGCGCGACACCCGGGCTGCCATCAATATCCGCACCGCCGCGCATCTGGGGCTGGACGTGGCTGCCGCGCAGGCCGGATTCGATCTGGTCTACCCTAACGGTTGAGACGCTGTGAACGACTCCCACACGCCACCCCGCAGCCCGACGCCCGCTCTGCCGCCGGACGCGGGCGCGGGCGCCACGCCGCGGCGCTGGCCCTGGCCGTTGCGGATGTACGCGCGCCATGCCCGCGAGTCCTCGTTCCGCCGCCAGCTGAGCCTAGGCGTCGCGCTGGGTGCGCTGTGCCTGGCCCTGATGGTGGCCGCGGTCAACGCCTGGCAGGGCGGCCGCGAGGTGCGGGCCATGCTCATGGAGCAGGGCGGCCGTGTCGCCACCAATCTCGCATCCAACAGCTCGCTGGCGCTGCTCTATGCCGCGGCCGACAACGCCGAGGAGGCGGTACGCGCATCGCTGGCCTTTCCTGACGTCATGGCCATCGAGATACGGGACACGCGCGGTCACCTGCTGCTGGCGTTGGGGCCGGAGCGCGATCGCCTGCCCACGGCGGGCGCCCCGCCGGCGCCGGCCGCCAGCGAGGCCTGGCTGGACCAGGAGACCGAGGAGAGCTGGGCCTTCTCTGCGCCGGTCTGGACCCGCCCCGAGCCCACGCCGTTCGACGTCACGCTGAGCCCGGCCCAGCTGCTGGGCCATGTGCGCGTGGTCCAGAGCAAGGCCACGCTGCATCGAACCCAGGCCTCGCTGTTCGTCACCAATTTCGGCGTGGCGCTGCTGTTCTCGTTGATCTTCCTGGTTGCGGTGCGCTATCTGGCACTGCGCCTGACGCGGCCGCTGGCGGCGCTTTCCGACGCGATGGCGCGGGTCGAGCATGGCGAGAGCGATGCCCGCGCACCCGCCGGCGGGCCGCACGATATTGCGCTGATGGCGCACAGCTTCAACCGCATGATCGCAGCGCTGCAGGAGCGCGAGGCCGAGCTGGGCGCCCACCGGGACCACCTGGAGGACCTGGTGCGCGAGCGCACGCTGGAGCTCAGCGACGCCAAGGAGCGCGCCGAGATCGCCAGCCGCGCCAAGAGCCAGTTCCTGGCGCGCATGAGTCACGAGCTGCGCACGCCGCTGAACGCCATCATGGGCTATGCCCAGATCCTGAAGATGGACAGCGGACTGACAGCCAAGCAGCGCAGCGGCCTGGACATCATCCACAGCAGCGGCCAGCACCTGCTGACACTGATCGTTGACATCCTGGATCTGTCGCGCATCGAGGCCGGGAAGGCCGAGCTGCGCATCGCGCCCGTGGAGCTGGTGCCGCGCCTGCAGGCCGTCGTCGACATCGTGCGCGTGATGGCCGAGGACAAGCACATCGCGCTGGACCTGGAGCTCGGCCCGCAGCTGCCGGCCGTCGTGTTGGCTGACGAGAAGCGGCTCAACCAGGTGCTGTTGAACCTGCTGGGCAATGCCGTCAAGTTCACGCATGTGGGGGGCGTGACGCTGCGCGTGCAGGCCCTGGCCTCAACCGGCGCGGAGGTGGGTCATGCGTTGCTGCGCTTCGAGGTGCAGGACAGCGGCGTCGGCATCGCCGAGGACCAGGCCGTGCGCCTGTTCGAGCCCTTCGAGCAGGCCGGCAGCGCCGAGCAGCGCGTGGGCGGCACTGGCCTCGGCCTGGCCATCAGCCGTCAGCTGGTGCGCATGATGGGCGGCGAGGTCCGTCTGGAGAGCCGGCTCGCCCAGGGCAGCAGGTTCTGGTTCGAGATCAGCGTGCCGGTCGTGGCTTGAGCGTGTAGTCGGCCAGGTGCTGGCCGGTCAGCGTCGATCGCGCGTTGACCAGCGCGGCCGGCGTACCCTCGAAGACGATGCGGCCGCCCTCGTGGCCGGCGCCGGGGCCGAGGTCGATGATCCAGTCCGCGTGGGCCATGACGGCCTGGTGGTGCTCGATGACGATGACGGACTTGCCCGCGTCGACGAGCCGGTCCAGCAGGCCAAGCAACTGCTCGACGTCGGCCAGGTGCAGGCCAGCGGTGGGTTCGTCGAGCACGTAGGTGTCGCCCTTCTCGGCCAGTTGCGCCGCGAGCTTGAGGCGCTGGCGTTCGCCGCCGGACAACGTGGTCAGTGGCTGGCCCAGACTGAGATAGCCCAGGCCCACGTCGGCCAGGCGCTGCAGGATGGCGTGTGCCGATGGCGTCCTGGCCGGGCCCGCGCCCAAGAACTCGCTGGCCTCGGCGACGGACATGGCCAGCACTTCGCTGATGTCGCGGCCACCGAGCTTGTAGTCCAGCACGGCGGCCTGGAAGCGCTTGCCGCCACAGTCCTCGCAGACGGTCGACACGGTGGCCATGGGCCCCAAGTCCGTGAAGATCAGGCCGGCGCCATTGCAAGTGGGGCAGGCGCCCTCGGAGTTGGCGCTGAACAGCGCGGGCTTGACGCCGTTGGCCTTGGCGAAGGCGCTGCGTATCGGGTCCAGCAGGCCCGTGTAGGTGGCCGGGTTGCTGCGCCGCGAGCCGCGGATGGCCGCCTGGTCGATCGTGACGACGCCGTCGAGCCGGGACACCGAGCCGTGGATCAGCGAGCTCTTGCCCGAGCCGGCCACGCCAGTGACGACGCAGAGCACGCCCAGAGGAATGTCGACGCTGACCTTTTGCAGGTTATGCGCATCGGCGCCGCGCACCTTGAGCGCGCCCTTGGCCTTGCGCACCGCAGGCTTGAGCTGGGCGCGGTCGTCCAGGTGCCGGCCGGTCAACGTGCCGCTCTTGCGCAGGCCGGCGGCGGTGCCCTCGTAGACGATCTCGCCTCCGGCGGCGCCGGCGCCGGGGCCGAGATCGACGACATGGTCGGCGATCGCGATGACCTCGGGCTTGTGCTCGACGACGAGGACGGTGTTGCCCTTGTCGCGCAGCCGCAGCAGCAGGCGGTTCATGCGCTGGATGTCGTGCGGGTGCAGGCCGGTGGTCGGCTCGTCGAAGACGTAGGTCACATCGGTCAGCGCCGAGCCCAGGTGGCGGATCATCTTCACGCGCTGTGCCTCGCCGCCAGACAGCGTGCCGGCGGGCCGGTCCAGCGACAGGTAGCCCAGGCCGATCTCGGCGAAGGCGTCCAGCGAATGCACAAGCGCCTGCAGCAGCGGCGCGACGCCGGGCTCCTTCAGGCCGCGCACCCAGTCGGCGAGGTCGCTGATCTGCATCGCGCAGACGTCGGCGATGCTGAGCCTGGCGATCTTGCAGGAGCGCGCCGTCTCGCTGAGTCGCGTGCCCTGGCACTCGGGGCAGGTCTGGAAGGTGATGGCGCGGTCGACGAAGGCGCGGATATGTGGCTGCAGTGCATCCACGTCCTTGGACAGGAAGGACTTCTGGATGGAGGGGATCAGGCCGGCATAGGTCAGGTTGATGCCGTCGACCTTGATCTTGGTCGCTTCCTTGTGCAGCAGGTCGTGCAGCTCGCGCTTGGTGAACCTGGCGATGGGTTTGTCGGCGTCGAAGAAGCCGCAGCCGCGGAAGATGCGGCCGTACCAGCCCTCCATGCTGTAGCCCGGGATGGTGATGGCGCCTTCATTGAGGGACTTGCTGGCATCAAACAACTGGGTCAGGTCGAAATCCGACACCGCGCCCATGCCCTCGCAGCGCGGGCACATGCCGCCGGTGCGCGAGAAGCTCTGCTTGACGGCCTGGCTGGCGCTGCCCTTGTCCACCGTGATGACGCCGGTGGCCTGCACCGACGGCACGTTGAAGGCGAAGGCGCTGGGCGGGCCGACGTGGGGCTTGCCGACGCGGCTGAACAGGATGCGCAGCATGGCGTTGGCGTCCGTAACCGTGCCGACGGTGGAGCGGGCGTTGGCACCCAGGCGCTCCTGGTCCACGATGATGGCCGTCGTGATGCCCTCAAGCACATCGACCTCGGGCCGCGCCAGCGTGGGCATGAAGCCCTGTACGAATGCGCTGTAGGTTTCGTTGATGAGGCGCTGAGACTCGGCCGCGATAGTGCTGAAGACGAGGGAGCTCTTGCCCGAGCCCGACACGCCGGTGAACACCGTCATACGCCGCTTGGGGATGTCGACGCTGACGTCCTTGAGGTTGTTCTCGCGCGCGCCCTGCACGCGGATGCGGTCGTGGAGGTCGGGGGGGCGCATCGTTCAGCGACGCTCCTGGATGCGGAGCAGGTTGCCAGCGGGGTCGCGCACCGCGCAATCGCGCACGCCATAGGGTTGCAGCGTTGGCTCCTCGACGATCTCCGCGTCCCGGGCCTGCAGCCTGGCAAAGGTCTCGTCGAGGTTGAGCGTGGACAGGATGAGCATGCCGAAGGTGCCCTTGGCCATCATCTCGCTGATGGTGCGGCGCTCGTCCTCGGTGATGCCGGGCGTGACGGCCGGCGGGTGCAGCACGATGGACGTGTCGGGCTGGCCCTTGGGGCCGACGGTGATCCAGCGCAGGCCGTTGTAGCCCACGTCGTTGCGCACCTCGAAGCCCAGGGTGTCTCGGTAGAAGGTGAGCGACGCCTCGGGATCGGTCTGGGGCAGGAAGCTGGCGTGAATGCAGATGTTCATGGCGGGGTCTCCGTCGGATCGTTGAGCCATGACGGGCAGTCTATGTTTCGCTCGATTCAGGCGCTTCTCGATTCCTGATCGGTTTGGTGACCTGGCGCGCGACGCAGGCCGGCATGCCCTGGGTTGCCTGCGCCTGCTCGCGCTTGTAGACGCTGGGTGACTGGCCCACCAGTTCGCTGAAGCGCGTGCTGAAGCTGCCCAGCGATGAGCAGCCGACCGTGAAGCAGACCTCTGTCACGCTCAGGTCGCCACGGCGCAGCAAGGCCATCGCGCGCTCGATGCGACGCGTCATCAGATAGCTGTAGACCGACTCGCCATAGGCCAGGCGGAACTGCCGGCTCAGGTGGCCGCCCGACATGTGCACCCCGCGGGCCAGCGCGTCGACGTCCAGCGCTTGCGCATACTCGCGGTCGATTCGGTCGCGCACGCGACGCAACCGCGCGAGGTCGCGCAAATGGACGTCGGTGCCCGGCGGGCAGGTCATGCCGGCATGCTCCCGGCCGGGACCGCCCGCGGTGAACGGGCCAGCCGGTCGCGCAGCCGCAGCCCGGGCTGCTCGACGAGGTGGTGCAGGGCGGCGCCCACCGCAAGGATGGCGGCGGCGTAGACCGGGAACAGCGCAGGCCCTTGCAGCGGCAGCGCGGGGGCGATCCAGGCGTGGACGGCGTGCATCGCGATCTTGTGGCTCAGGTAGAGGCTGTAGGAGATGCCGGCCAGCCAGCCCGCGCCTGGCAGCGCGCGGCGGCCCAGCCGACCCCTGGGCGCACAGGCGGACGCCACCAGCAGGCCCAGGCCCAGCGACAGCAGCGGCCAGCCGATGGCGTTGGCGGCCAGGCCGGTGCGGTCGCGAAACAGCCAGAAGGCGAGGGTGACGGTGGCCAGGCCCGCCAGCATCAGCGGTGTCGGGCGCGCCAGCAGCCTGGCCCAAAGCCCGGGTCGGTAGACGCGCAGGGCCGCCAGCATGACGCCCGCCAGCAGGCCGTCCAGGCGCATCCAGGTCGGGTAGTAGATGTCCTCGATGAACCAGTTGCGCGAAGGCTGGAGGGCGTTGTCGTGCAGCCAGACGCCCGCGCGCAGGGCAATGCCGCCCAGCACCAGCACCACGCACAGCGCGGCCAGGCGTGCAGCCGACGGCCGGCGCGCAAACCACCACGCCAGCAGCGGGAAGAACAGATAGAAGTGCTCTTCCACGCACAGGGACCAGGCATGCGAGAAGGCCTGGTTGCGGCCGTAGTCGATGAGGAGATTCAGCGTGAAGCTGGCGAACTGCCACCACGCTTCGAGGCTGGGCGTCTCGCGCAGCACCGGGAAGGCGACGTAGACCGCCAGCACGACGGCGAAGGCCGGCAGGATGCGCCAGGCACGGCGCCAGTAGAAGTCGCCCAGCCGCAGCGCCTCGCCGCGCCGGAGGGAGCTCAGCAGCTGCGAGCCGATGAGAAAGCCGCTGAGCACGAAGAAGATGTCCACGCCGGCCCAGCCAAAACGCGAGAGCCACTCGAAGCCCGGCCCCAGGCCGCCGACAAGGAAGGCGTGGAAGAGCATCACCCAGACGATGGCGATGCTGCGCAACAGGTCGAGGCCGGGAAGACGGTGCATGGGTGCGGCGGGTGGCGTAGCGGCCGCAAGCCTAGCCTGTACGCCGGCCCGTGCGCATTGGGAATGCGACGGGGCGGCGTAGGTCCAGGCTCAATCGACATTCAAGGGTGACCGGGAAGGGATGGGACGATGCGGGCAGGGGGAGCCTTTCCGCATGTCACCCCCAGGCCGCTACGAGCTGGCCGACGTCCAATGGCAAGGGCTGAAGGATCCGGTGCTAGGCAAGGCGGGCTTCAGGGCCCTGATGGGTCAATACTCGACCTTGTAGTCCTTGTGCAGCGGCTTGCCGGTCCAGGCCTTGCGCGCGGTCCAGTCGGCCGGCGGGTCGGTCCAGAAACGGTTGTCGGCAGGCAGGCCCAGCGCCAGGAAGCCGAGCGTGGCCATGTACAGGCTTCCCGTCGAGGTGTAGATGTCGGCGACACCGGGCTGATGGCCGCAGAAGCCCAGCACCAGCCAGCCCTTGTCGTCGAAGTTGGCGCAGCCGTCGAACATGCGGCGCATCACCGCGGTGAGCGCGCCGCGCACCTGCGCCGGCGCCACGTGGGGCGGCAGCTTCTCCATCAGGGCCGCATGGGCCAGGGCCTGGAAGGCTCCGGTGCGATAGGTGATCGAGCGCCCGAACGCGGGATAGCTGCCATCCGGCGCGATCAACCGCTCGGTGAACTCCGCATACCGGACCAGGCGCTGCACGGCGGCTTGGTGCTCGGCGGGGTCTGCCATATGGTGGGCGACGAGGATGCCGAGGAAGTCGACCAGCATCGAATGCATGACGTAGCTGTTGTAGTAGTCCATGCTGAACTTCGGACCGTCGCTGTACCAGCCGTCGCCCACATACCACTCGGCCATCTTCCGCTTGGCGAACTCGATGCGCACCGGATCGGCTTGCTCGCCGATCGACAGCAGGAAGGCCTCGTTGATGCCGGCGAAGAGCAGCCAGTTGTTGTAGGCCCCGGTCCGGCTGCGTAAGGCCTTGAACTCGTCGATCAGCCGCTGCCGGGTGGTCTTGTCCAGCGGCTCCCACAAGGCTTTCGGTGCCCGGATGAAGGCCTGCGCCAAGTACGCGGCATCGACGATGGGCTGCTTCTCGGTCCTGAAGTTCAGGTAGTCCGGATGGGCGGGATTCACGCCGTTGGCGATGCCCTTCAGGAATGCGCCGCGCAGTTGTTTGCGCAGCTTGCCTTCGGCCGTGTCGTCGTCGGGCAGGGCCAGCCAGGGGGCAACGCCTGCCATCGTGCGGCCGACTGCCTCCAGGTGGGTGACCTGACGGAAGAACGCGTCGCCTTGGCCGGGCGGTACCTCGACCGGCATGTTGGCCTTCAGGCTACCGCCGGCCAGGTTCAGGATCACCGGTGCCGCAATCCGGTAGAGCGTCGCAGCCCAGTATTGCCTGTCCTGCGATCCGTCGGCCGCGGTTATGGGTGCCTGCGCTGACGCGTTCGCGTGCAGCGCGGTGATGATGACGAACGCCAGCAGGCGGTTTGCGATGGATAGTCGACTCGAGGTGATGTGGGCGGCCATGTCGTTGACTTTCAAGGGATGTATTCGAAACGGGTGCGGCTGCCGATTCGCTGGATGCGGCGCCTGCGTCTCAAGAGCAGCCGGGAACGCCGTCGCCCGCTGCGTTGGGGAACAGCGTCATCAGCTGGAGTTGGGCCCGCCGCGGAAGTCGTTGGCACTGCTGCCATCCAACTTGCAGGGCAGGGCGCCACCGTCCACCTGGGGCAACACCGGTTCGCGCCAGCGCATGACCGCCGCGCCCATGTCGGAGTCGTTGCGCTGGTCAGCAGCCGCCGGCTGGTCGGACAGTGTTCCCCAGTGGGGGCGGCTGCCTCGGGTGGACTGCACCGAGTGCTGCTTCATCCACCCGATCCGGTCGATGAAGGACTTGTCGTTCCAGCCGCCTGCGTCCCGCGCCCTGCGGGCTTCCAGCAGGAAAGGCGGCAGGCCGAAGCCCGTGCGGCGCGGTGCGCCGCAAAGAAGAGGGCGGGGCTCATGTTCAGCGTGAGTCGGATGCATTGCTTCTTCAGGAGGGCGCCTGAGAAGCTGCCGGTCTTCAGCCCGGAGCCTGGTAGTTCCTGGTGCCGCCCAGGGCGTTGAAGGGGCGCAGCAACCAGGCGAAGATCAGCGCCGATGCCGCGGCCAGCAAGCCGCTAGCCAAGAAGGTGTGGCGGTAGTTCTGCCCGGTCAGGTCGAGCCAGGCGCCGACCAGTGGCGGCACCAACGTGTAGCCGAGTGCGGCCAGGATATTGGCCGCCGACTGGAACTGCGCGAACCGTTCCTGCGGGTACAGGTACTGGCCGATGGCCGCTGTGCCGGTAACGAACAGTCCCGAGAACACCCCGTGCAGCACGAACGCGGCCTGGAACTGCGCCGCCGTCTGAACCAGCAGGCCGGCCGGCAGCATGGCGGCCGCGTACAGCAAGATGCAGCCCAGTCCGACGCGCAAGGGGTGCAGGCGGTCGGCCAGCCAACCGATGGGCAGGGCCAGCAGCAGCGAGCAGGTATAGGTCAGCGCCAGCGCCTTTCCGTAGCCGTCCAGCCCCAGACCGATCTGCTTCGCATAGAACACACCAAAGCTGTTGACGGGGTTGAAGGAGATCAGCCCCAGCATCATTGCAAGGAAGACGCCGACGTAGAAGCGGTGGCTGAAGCACTCACGCATGTAGCGGCGGATCTCCGATTCAGAGCCTCCGGCCCGGGGCTCGGGCGTCTGCGGCGGCGGCGGATAGGCGCCTTCGCGCACGAACCAGCACATCGTCGCGAAGCCGAGGCCGTAGACGAGCGCGATGCCGATGAAGATCTCGGCGTAGTAGCGCTCGGCCTGACCCACGATCTGGTAGGTGAAGATGATGCCCGCCATGAGGCTGACCGCGCGGAACATGCCGTAGAAGCGGCCCGTCAACTTGCTGGGCACGACGTCGGCCACCAGCCCGCCGAAGACGGCATTCGCGATCACCGAGCCGACCTCGAAAGCGATCCACATCAGGCTGAACCAGGCCAGCTTGCAGGTGCGCAGGCCCGGTGAAGCGCTGCCCAGAAGCCCGTGCAGGAAAGCGCCGCCCTCGGGAGCGAAGGCCATGCCGATCAGGCCCAGCATCAGCAGCGGCGTGGGCGCCAGCAGGAAGGGGATGCGTCGGCCCCAGCGACCGCGATGACGATCGGAGCGCACCGCGATGAAGGGCGCAAGCACCATGCTCAGGCCCCAGGGCAGCGAGCCGACCACCAGCGCGACGAACAGGTTGCTCGCCTCCATCTGTTTGAGCAGGACCTGCGCGACGGGAATCGCGGCGCGCTCCTTCACGCTCCAGGCGAAGTCGCCGATCAACAGGAAGACGAAAAGTGCGAGCAGGCCGCCCGCGGTATAGGTCAGGCTGCCCTGGTGCCAGCGGCGCGCCGACAGCTTTGGACTGTCGGGCTCGGCGGAGTGTGGTGTCGTGGGTACTGCTTGAGACTGCATCGCTCTTCGGTCCTTGGCGCTTTGCGCCGTGGCGCCAGGCGTTGGCAGCATGCCGCCGTATGGACCTGGTTCGCATAGGGTAACGTTTCCCTATTTGTCATCGTTACCGGGATTTCACGGGGGCGTTTCGCTCGCGAAATGCAGCATGCAGTGCTCTATCTTCCCGAATGCAAGGGTAAACACATAGGGAAACGTTTCCTGAAATCCGCATATCATTTGGTCAACGAAAGACGCCGGGGGCTGGAGGCTCCAAGACTGGCTCCGGTGTCGCAGCAACTCCAAGGGCGGCGTGCAGCCGTGCGGGTGGCAACACAATCCCGCCCGTCAGCAAGCCAGCAGAGGAAAGCGAATGTCCAAGAACTCCGTCACCCTGATCGACGTCGCCAAGCAGGCTGGCGTTGCGCTGGTGACCGCGTCGCGAGCGCTGAACGGCACGGGCTTCGTCTCCGACGAGACGCGCAAGAAGGTGGTCGCGGCGGCGAAGGCGCTGGGCTATTCACCCAATCTGTCGGCAAAGATCCTCAAGGGTGGGCGCCCCAACTTGCTGGGCCTGGCGGTCAGCAACCTGCAGTCCAGTGTGATCAACGAGATCATCAGTGCCGTCAGCCTTGCCGCCAAGCAGGCAGGGCTGGACCTCATCATCTACAACGCCAGCACCGAGCTGGGTGCGCCCAAGCAGCAGGACATCAACCGTGTGCTGGGCGGGTTGTGCGAGGGCATTCTGCTGGTGCTGCCCACTGCGCAGGAAGGCCTGCTGGCCGAGTTCGAGTCGAGCAGCGTGCCGGTGGTGCTCATCAACTACTGGCGCAACGAGACCCGGCTCCCCACCGTGCGCGGCGACAACTACGAAGGCTCGCGCGCCGCAGTCGGGCATCTGATCGGGCTGGGCCACAGCCGTATTGCCTTCATCACCGGCTCGAGCTACACCGGCCAGAGCCAGGAGCGCCAGCGCGGCTACCAGGACGCCCTGAAGCAGGCCGGCATCCGGCCCGTCAAGAGCCTGGTGGTGCAGGGCGACTTCACGCAATCGGGTGGCTTCGAGGCAGCGCAGCAACTGCTGGCCCAGCCCAAGCGCCCGACGGCCATCTTCGCCGCCAACGACGCCATGGCCATCGGCGCCATGGATGCGCTCAAGGAGAAGGGTCTGCAGATCCCCGGGGACGTCTCGGTCGTCGGCTTCGACGACAGCCCGGCGTCAAACCATGTCTACCCCCGACTCACGACCGTGCGCCAGCCGTTGTCGGATATCGGCGAGCAGGCCGTGCGGCTGATCCTGCAGCGCATCCGTGGCCAGTCGCCGGCAGATGGGGTGGACGACGCGCCGATCGAATTGCCCAGCGCGCTCGTCATCCGCGACTCCTGCGGTCCCTCGCCCGAAGCGGTCCTGGGCTGACTCTGCAACGGAAGCAACCGACACCATGGCAGCACAACTCTTTTCACTGGCGGGTCGCACCGCTTTGGTGACCGGCGGCGCCAGCGGCATCGGCCAGGCGATTGCTGTGGCGCTGGCGCAGGCAGGGGCGCAGGTCGCTATCACCGTAAATCGCCAGCCCGCCGCGCTGCGGGCCGACGAGGTGCGTCACCGCCAGATCCTGGAGCGCATCCCCGCCGGCCGTTGGGGGCGGGCGCAGGACCTCGGGGGCGCGGCCGTCTTTCTCGCGTCCGACGCCTCGGCCTATGTGCATGGCCAGGCGCTCGCCGTGGACGGGGGATGGCTGGCGCGCTGACTACGTCACGATTTATTTGGCTCGAAATGGAAACGTTACCCTGTATTGATAGGAAGTAGGTCTTCGAACCTCCCGTGCAAGGGAGATTTCTTTGAAAAAGAATGGAAACGTTTCCTCATGATCATGCAAACAACCACTGAAACGACCACCGCCGCCAGCTTCGATGTGCCCCTGTCGCAAGCCCTGGCGCAGGTGCGCCGCCTTCGCGACGAGTTTCCTGAAGGATTCCCTCACGGCTGGACGCAGGACAACCGCTATCTGGCGCGCGACCTGTACGGCTTCGCGCCCGGCTCGAACGTCGGCTGGACGACCGGCTTCTGGACGGGCCTGCTGTGGCTTGCCTTCGAGCTCGCCGATGACGCGGCCTGCAAGGCCTCTGCCGCCGAGCACGTGAGCAGCTTTGCCACCCGTATCAGCAACCGCGTCAACGTCGACCACCACGACATGGGCTTCCTCTACACGCCCTCCTGCGTGGCCGCGTGGAAGCTGACGGCAGACCCGCTGGCGCGCGACGCTGCACTGGCCGCGGCCGATTGGCTGCTGCAGCGCTATTGGCCGCAGGCCGGCATCATCCAGGCCTGGGGCGACCTGACCGATCCCGAGCAGCGCGGCCGCATCATCATCGACTGCCTGCTGAACCTGCCCTTGCTCTTCTGGGCAAGCGCCACCAGTGGCAACGAGGCCTACCGCGAAGCCGCGCGCAGCCACCTTGTGAAGTCGCGCGATTTCCTGGTGCGCGAGGACGCATCGAGCTTCCATACTTACCACTTCGACGTCGCCACAGGCGCGCCGCTGCGCGGCAGCACCGCCCAGGGCGCCGCGGACGACTCCTGCTGGGCGCGCGGCCAGGCCTGGGGCATCTACGGCTTCGCGCTCAATCACCGTTTCGCGCCTGACCTCGACCTGCTCCCCGTCGCGCGTCGCCAAGCTGACTACTTCCTGGCCCGCCTGCCCGGCAACGGCGTCGCTTACTGGGACCTCGCCTACGGTGACGGCAGCGGCGAACCCTGGGACAGCTCGGCCTCGGCCATCGCCGCGTGCGGCCTGATCGAACTGGCCTCACACCTCCCGGCGAGCGAGGGCGAGCACTACCGCCAGGAGGCGCTGCGCATCCTGGCCGGCCTGGCCCAGCACTGCAACGGCGCCACCGCCGGCTCCAACGCCCTGCTGCTGCACGGCGTCTACAGCAAGCCGCACGGCAAGGGCATCGACGAAGCCTCTCTGTGGGGCGACTACTTCTATCTCGAAGCGCTCGCCCGGGCGGCTCGTGACTGGAAGGGGCATTGGTAGGCACACACCGGCGCGACCAGCTCCCACTCAGATGAACCACCGAACCCAATCGCATTGACCAAACCCTAAGAGGAGACAAGAGTGAAGGTTGTTCAATTTCCGCAACGCCATCGGATGAGTCCATTGGCATACGCCGTCGCCCTGGCCGTTTCGGTCCCGGTCTGCATGGCACAGGCTCAGTCCGAGGGCGCCTCGTCCGCTGGCGAGGCACAGAAGGCGTCGCTCACGCGCGTCGAGATCACCGGTTCGAAGATCAAGGGCGTCGACGCCGAGTCCTCGGTCCCGGTCCAGACGATCACGCGTGCGCAGATCGAGGCCACCAGCGCCACCACGCTGGATGAGGTTCTCCAGTCGATGGCAATCTCGGGAGATGCCCGCAACCGCACGACGGGGGCGGATCAGATCTCCTACGCCAACCTGCGCGGCATCGGTTTCGGCCGCACGCTGGTGCTGGTCAACGGCCATCGCTGGGTCGGCAGCTCCGACCTCAACGGCACGGCCGACCTCAGCTCCATCCCGCTGGCATCCGTCGAGCGCATTGACGTGCTGAAGGATGGCGGATCGGTCCTCTACGGCGCGGACGCCATGGTCGGTCTGATCAACATCGTGCTGAAGGACAAGTTCAGCGGCGCCAATCTCCGCGCCTATTACGGTAGCTACTCGGAGGGCAAGGGCGCCCAGAAGAGCGTCGAGCTGACCGTTGGCCACACGACCGAGAGCTTCTCCGGCCTCCTGTCGTTCCAGTACAACCAGGGCGACGGCGTCCACTTCAGTGATTACGAGCTGACGCGGCAGCGCGCGCCTTACGGCTCGGGTAGCTTCAACTACACGGACTTCACGCCGGCTGGCAGCTTCAAGCTGTGCAAGGGCGCGGTTCTGCCCACGGGCGGGTGCGTCGCAAGCACTCTCGCCGACCCTAACGGCGTCAAGACCAACTTCTTCACCTACGACCCCGGCAAGACCGGCACGAGCTGGCGCGTCTACGATAAGCCGTCCGACAGCTACAACAACGTTGGCGTCAGCAGTCTGATCGTGCCGCTAACTCAAAAGTCGGTGGTGGGTGACATGTCCTACCAGATCACCGATCGCATCAAGCTCCGCGTTACAGGGCAATTCATGCAAGCCTCGGCGACGTCTGACGCGCCGCAGGACTTCAACCTGGGTGCCGGCGGTTCGGTGGGCGGAGCCGGCATCTTCATTTCGCCACAGAGCTACTACAACCCGTTCGGCGTCGCTGTCGGGCGCGTCCAGCGAGCGGCCGTCGAAGCGGGCCCGCTGCAGCGAGCTGCCGACACCAAGACCCGCGCCATTTCGCCGACGCTGTCGGGCGACTTCGATCTGTGGGGTCGCAGCTTCGACTGGGAAGTCGGCGCCGTGCATGGCTCGACCCACCAGGTGACCCATCTCAACAACGACTTCAGCATCAGCCGGCTGACGAACGCCTTGGGCCCGTCCTTCAAGGACGCCAACGGCAACATCGTCTGCGGCACGCCGGGCAATGTGATTGCAGGCTGCGTGCCCATGAACCTGCTCGGCAGCGGCACGATCACGCCGGAAATGCTGAAGTACGCCCAGCTGGATCCCAAGGATGTCGGCTGGACGAACAACTTCTACGACCACGACTACTTCGCCCAGATCAGCTCCCCCGACCTGGTCAAGCTGCCGGCTGGCCCGCTGGGATTCGCGGGGGGCATCGAGCGCCATACCGTGTGGGGTGATACGGGGCGATTCATCGCCTTCGACAACAACGATGCGCTGTCGCGAACGCGTGGCATCACCGGTGGCGGCTATGGCTCGACCGACGTCTTCGGCGAGTTCTACGTGCCACTGCTGAAGGGGCTGCCTGGCGTCCAGAAGCTGGATCTCAGCGTGGCCGGCCGTCAATCGTCTTACGGCGGCGGCATCAACGTCAACAACAAGAAGTTCGGTCTGAAGTGGAAGGTCATCGACGACCTGGCGTTGCGCGGCAGCTTCAGCACGGGTTATCGCCTGGACCTCTCCGGCATCATCCAGAACACCGTGACCTCCACGGTCGTCGTGACCGACCCCTGTTCGTTCACCACCAACACCAACGGCACCATTGCCTCCAACCGCTACGCACAGCTCACACCCGAGCAACAGGCGCAGTGCCGCGCCGCCGGCGTTCCCGCAGGTGGCTATGACACGCGACTCGCGGCTCCGACGACGCAATTGAACACGGCCAACCCGCAACTGGGCCCCGAGCGAGACATCTTCCGCACCATCGGCTTCGTGTACAGCCCCCACTACGTGCCTGGGTTGGAGTTCACCCTCGACTACTGGGATGTCGTCTTCCGCGACAGCATCGTCAAGCCGAACATGAACCAGATGGCGCTCAACTGCCTGTCCAACCCCGGAGACCCTCGGATGTGCCCGGACGGCTGGATGCAGCGTGACGCCGGTGGTGCGATCACCTTCGTCCGCGTCGGTGCGCTCAACGGCCCGGGCGGCGAGCGCTTCAAGGGCTTCGATCTCAACTGGCGCTACGCCCCGAAGGCCACGAGCTTCGGCAAGTTCAGCTTCGATATGACCAACGCCATCCTCACGAAGGTCATCGATACCCCGACAACGCCTGTCAACAAGGTCGGCGTTCTGACCAGCGGCACCCTGTCCTCCGGCGCGCACTATCGCCTGCGGTCCAACCTCAACCTGAACTGGAGCCGCGGGGCCTGGGGTGCCCGCTGGGGTGCGCGCTACTTCTCGAGTCAGACCGAGAACTGCAAGCTGACCGGCACGAGCGTCGTGGGTCTGTGCAATGACCTTGGCCCGGTGCAGTCCCAGACGGATCCGAACAACCCCGCCACCGCCAAGTACCTGCCCTTCCTGGCGGGCGGCAGCGCCAACCGCATTCCGGCGTACACGCTTCACGACCTCAGCGTCTTCTACCAGCCGACGTCGCAGAGCCGGGTCAAGCTTGGCGTCAACAACGTCTTCAACAAGCAGCCGCCATTCGTCGTCAACTCGGACCGCAGCTTCAACCCCGCCTTCGGTGTCCCCGATCGGTACGGCTACATCGAGTACACGCAGAAGTTCTGAAGCTGGGCTGGCCTCGGGTGTTGGCGGCCTTTCGGGGGCTGCTGGCAGCCACTGATTGGGATCCCGTCCACGCCCGCGGCCAGCGATCCACCTTTTCCGACCGGGCTTCTCATGCCCGACAGGCGCTCTCCCTTCCTCACGTTGACTTCATGAAAGCCTTGCTCGATTTCGTCAATCGCCACCGTCGCGGCGCCACTGTTGGCATCGTTTCGGTGTGCTCGGCTCACCCGGACGTGCTGCGCGCCGCGATGACGCATGCCCAGACGGGCACCCAGCCGCTGTTGATCGAATCCACATCAAACCAGGTGAACCAGTTCGGCGGCTACACCGGCATGCGGCCCGCAGACTTCCGCGACTTCGTGTATCGCCTGTCCGACGAGGTGGGCCTGCCCCGCGAGCGGCTCATCCTCGGCGGCGATCACCTGGGTCCCAACTGCTGGCAGGCTGAAACGCCGGACGAGGCCATGGCCCGCTCGGAAGTGCTGATCGCCCAGTACGTCGAAGCCGGTTTCCGGAAGATCCACCTGGACTGCTCCATGCCCTGCGCCGGAGACCCGGCCGTGCTGAGCGATGAGGTGGTGGCCGCGCGCGCGGCGCGGCTGGCCCACGTGGCCGAAACGGCCTGGGCTCGCGTCGGTGGCGAGGCGCCGGTCTATGTGGTGGGTACCGAAGTTCCCGTTCCCGGCGGCGCCCACGAAGAACTCGACAGCCTCGCCGTGACCCGACCGGCGGCTGCGCAGCGCACGCTGGCCGTGCACCAGGAGGCTTTCGCCGCAGCCGGCGCGGGCGCAGCCTGGGCACGAGTGATCGGCCTGGTGGTGCAGCCTGGCGTGGAGTTCGATCATGACAAGGTGATCGACTACCGCCCCGATCTGGCGCGCGAGCTGAGCGCCGCCATCGCGGACCATCCGGGACTGGTGTACGAGGCGCACTCGACCGATTACCAGACCCCCGGCGCGCTCTCGGCCCTCGTCCGCGACCACTTTGCGATCCTGAAGGTCGGCCCCGGCCTGACCTTCGCGCTGCGCGAGGCGCTCTGGTCTCTCGTCGACATCGAGCGGGAGTGGCTGGGGCCTGACGAATTTCCCGACCTGAGGCAGACGGTGCTCTCGGTGATGCAGGAGCAGCCCGTCCACTGGAAGAAGTACTACCAGGCAACTGACCGCCTCCGGCTGGACCTGCAGTACAGCCTCAGCGACCGCATTCGGTACTACTGGAGTCACCCGCGTGTGGTCGAAGCCGCCCGTCGCCTGCTGGACAGGCTGGAACGCGCCTCGCCCTCGGGCATCCCCATGACCTTGATCAGCCAGTGCATGCCCTGGCAATACGAGCAGATCCGTGCAGGACGACTGAAGAACAGCGCGGCGGCCTTGCTCGATTCGAGCGTGCATCGCGTGCTTCAGCAGTACGCCCTCGCATGCAACCCCATGAACCTGAATTGAGGGAGCAGACCATGCCGCTTCTTGACATGACCGATGCCGAGCTCGAACAGCGCGGCGCCCGTTGGACCGTGCGCGAGATCATGCAGCAGCCGGCCGTGTGGGCCGAGGCGTTGCAGGCGCTGGGCGACAACGTCGGCATGCGCCGCTTCATCGAAGCCCAACTCGCCACGCCCAATCTGCGCATCGTCCTGACCGGCGCAGGCACGTCCGCCTTCATTGGCGAATGCCTGGCGCCGGCCATCGGTGCCGCCACCGGCTTGCGCGTCGAGGCCATCGCCACCACCGACATCGTCAGCGGCCCCGGACTGTGCCTGGCCGAGGACGTGCCGACGCTGCTCGTATCCTTCGCCCGCTCCGGTAACAGCCCGGAGAGCGTGGCTGCCGTGCAGCTTGCCGACCGCTTCGTCAAGGACTGCCGGCAACTGGTCATCACCTGCAACGCCGATGGTGAGCTGGCGCGCGAGATGGCCCGGCGCGACGAGGCCACGTGCCGCGCCGTGGTGCTGCCCGATGCCACCCACGACCGCAGCTTCGCCATGACCTCCAGCTTCACCACCATGTTGCTGGTGGCGGCTTGGTGCTTCGGCGTCGCGGAGCGTGCCGACGTGCTGGTGGCTGCCGCGCGTCGCCTGATGCCGCAGGTGCCGCAGCAATGCGCGCAGTGGGTTGGCCACTTCGACCGTGTCGTCTATCTCGGTTCCAACGAACTCAAGGGCCTGGCACGCGAAGCTGCGCTCAAGCTGCTGGAGCTGAGCGACGGCCGCATCGTCAGCCTCTTCGACTCGCCGCTGGGCTTCCGCCACGGTCCCAAGACCATCATCAATGGCTCGACGCTGGTCGTCATCTTCCTGTCGTCCGATACCTACACCCGCAAGTACGACCTCGACCTGCTGCGCGAGCTGCGCGCCGACGGCCGCGCCGGCAAAGTGCTGGCCATCGGCATGCTGGGCGATGACCTGAAGGCGGACGGCGATACCCTGGACCTGGCCGACGCACAAGGCCTGACGGACGTCGAGCTGGCGCCGCTGTACATCCTGTTCGCGCAATGGTTCGCGCTGCAGCAGTCGCTGGCGCTGGGCCTCAAGCCCGACAGCCCCAGCGTCTCCGGCACGGTCAACCGCGTCGTCCAGGGCGTCATCATCCACCCCGTCCACTGACGGCTACCGAGCATGACCCGGATCATTCACGGCATCGACGTTGGCGGCACGAAGATCGAGCTTGTCAGCTATGACGAGGCTCTGCAGCCACTGCATCGGCGCCGCATCGACACGCCGACCCAAGGCATCCTGGCGTTCATCGAGGCCGTTGCCGGCCTGGTCGAGGAGGCAGATGATCGGCTGGGGGCAGCAATGGCGGTCGGGGTCGGCATTCCGGGCTTCGTCGATCCGAAGACCGGCTGCCATGTCAGCGCCAACATCCCGGCGCTCCGCGGGCAACGGGTTCCCAGCATGCTTGAGGCGAGCCTGAAGCGGCCCGTCAACGTTGCGAACGACTGCCACTGCTTCGCGCTGTCCGAGGCGCATGGCGGCGCGGCGGCGCGTTTCGACTCCATGTTCGGGTTGGTCATCGGCACGGGTGCCGCGGGCGGCTACTGCGTGAACGGCCGGCTGCTGAAGGGCCGCAATGGCGCGCTGGGCGAAACCGGGCACACGCCCATCTCCGCCGCCGTCCTGGAGCGGCATCGCCTGCCCATCTTCGACTGTGCTTGCGGGCTGCGTGGCTGCCTGGAACGCTATGTGTCGGGCTCAGGGCTGCAAGCGATCCACACGCATCTGAGCGGCGAGCAGTTGGACGGGCGGGGCATCATGGCTCGAGCCTCTGCCGGCGATGCGACGGCGCGGCAGGCGCTGGTGGTGCATCTGGACGTCCTGGCGAGCAGCCTGGCCAGCCTGGTGCTGCACCTGGATCCCGACGCTATCGTGCTCGGCGGGGGGCTGTCGAAGTTGAGCCATCTGTATGAGGAATTGCCAGGCCAGGTGACGCGCCACCTGGTGCGCGGCATGGATTCGCCGCCCATTCTGCCGCCGGTCTTCGGCGACGCCGGCGGCACCCGCGGCGCGGCCGTGCTGGCCCTGAGCCTGCTTCAGTCAGAGGACACCCGCGCATGTTGAACAGGGTGCGAGGACGCGTGCTGACGGCTGAGGGCTGGCGGCTTGCCGAGGTGAGCATGGCGCAGCGCATCGAGTCGATCCGCGAGCTGTCGGATTCCGAGCTGGCGGGCTTCGATCCGGCCGAACTGCCCCTCGTGCTGCCAGGCTTCATCGACCTGCACGTGCATGGCGCCGTGGGGCGGGATGTGATGCAGGGCGGCGATGCGGCGCTCGAGGTTGCCCGCTTCCATGCCCGGCACGGCACCACCACCATGCTCGCCACCACCATGACGGCCTGCGAGGCCGACATCGAGCGCGCACTGCGCGGCGTGCGTCGCGGCATGGACGCCCTTGCGCCGGATGGCGCCCGGATCCTGGGCGTGCACCTGGAAGGCCCGTTCATCAGCGAGCAACGCCTGGGTGCCCAGCCGCCGCAGGTCATGCGCGGCGATATGGAGCGCATCCGGCGGTGGCAAGCGATAGCGCCAATCCTCGCGCTGACGCTTGCGCCCGAGATTGAAGGCCACCTGGCGCTCATCCCGGAGCTGGTCGCCCTGGGAATGCGCGTGCAGCTCGGTCACACGGCCGGCAGCTACGATGACGGCGTGAAGGCCTTGCAGGCAGGTGCGACGAGCTTCACCCACTTGTTCAACGGCATGACCGAGATGTCGCATCGTCAGCCCGGCATTGCCTGTGCCGCACTGGCTCATGCCGAGTTCGCTGAAATCATCCCGGATCTGCAGCACGTGCAGCCGGGCGCCATCCTGGCTGCTCTGCGTGCCATCCCCAAGGCTTACGGCATCACCGACGCCACGCCAGCCACGGGCATGCCCGATGGCGAATACACGCTGGGCACCCAGCGCGTGTTCAAGTGCATGGGTTGCGTTCGCCTCGTACTCGGCGACTCGTTGGCGGGAAGTGCGCTGACCATGGACCAGGCGCTGAGGAACTTCGTCTCCCTGGGGTTGGACCTGGCCGACGCGTCCAACCGCTTGTCACGGTTTCCCGCTGAATACCTTGGCCTCGCGGATCGAGGCCGCATAGAGGTTGGCGCCTGGTCCGACGTGGTCTCGCTCGATGCTGAGCTCAACGTTCAGAGCGTGTGGGTGGAGGGGCGGAAGATCCTGCAGATGTCGTGTCCGACCCAACCTGAGATCACCGCGAGGGCGCCTGCATGAAAGCCATCTCATCCCTCGCGGCGAGCCGTGCTTTGCTGGCATTGCTCGCCGCGCTGACCGCGGCATGTCCGGCCGCGCAACTGACGACGGCCGAGGCTTCGACGACGCAGGTGGCCGCCAGGGCAGCAACCGCCGAGGCATTCAATGCGCTGCGCCAGCGCTGGCTGCAGAAGCTGGTTGGCCCGGCATCGCTGGACCGCCGGGAGCCTCAGGTGGCGAGCCGACTGCGCAGCCAGTCCGACGCGGCGCTGCGAGCATTGCAGCAGATGCACCGTGAGCCCGGCGCCAAGGCGCTGTGGGACGACATCGGCGACTTCAAGAACCCCGACACGCTGGCAGCGTCGGCATTGGTGACCAGCAATGCCGTGCGCCTGCTGGCGATGGCGCAGGCCTATGGCACGCCCGGATCGCCGACCTATCGAGACGTCCGCCTGGCCGCGGGCATCTCTGCCGGCCTGGACTGGCTGGTACGTGAGCAATACACCGCCGGCCGTCGCGAGTGGGGCAACTGGTGGCACTGGCAGATCGGCACGCCCTTGCACCTGCTCGATCTCCTGACACTGGCGGGAGACGCCGTGCCTGCGGATCTGCGCCAACGCTGCCTGGACGCCATCAACTGGTATGTCCCGGATCCTCGGACAAAGACTCGTGCAGACGGGACGCTTGTCCATGAGACCGGTGCCAACTTGCTCGACAAGTCGCTGGTGGCCATCCTCAGCGGCATGCTGGGCCAGGACGGCGCTCGTATCGCGTCCGGCCGCGACGCCATCAGTGGTTCGCTGGACTACGTGACCACGGACGACGGCTTCTACCGCGACGGCTCGTTCATCCAGCACCACTATTTCGCCTATGCCGGCAGTTACGGTGTGGTGGCCCTTGAGGACTATGCGCGGCTGCTGTACCTGTTGCACGGCTCCTTCTGGCCCGTCACCGATCCGCGCGTTGCCAATGTCTACGCGTTTGCGCGGGAGAGCTTCGCGCCGCTGCTGATCGATGCCGCCATGCCTGACGCATTTCGCGGCCGCAAGCTCAGCCAGCCGAGCCATACCGACCGCAGCGCTGGTCGCGCCGTCATCGGCGCGTTGGCTTCGCTGGCCGAGCAGGCGCCGCCTGCAGACGCAGCCGCGCTGCGCAGCGCCATCAAGGGATGGATGGCGCAGGATCGCAACCTTGTGGCCTCACTGTCAGGTGAGGGCGGTGGCGCCAACGTGCCTTTGCATGAGCTGAGCCTGCTCAAGGCCATTGCCGCCGACTCGAGCGTCCAGCCCGTCATGGAAGCTCCGGGTGCACGGATCTACCCCGCCATGGACCGCGCCGTGCTGCGAGGGAGCGGCTTTGCCGCCGTGCTCAGCCTGACGTCGCCGCGCACGGGTGCCTTTGAAATGGGCAACGGCGAGAACCTCAAAGGCTGGTGGACCGGCATGGGCAGGCTGGCGCTTTACGACGCCGACGTGGCGCAGTTCGCTGACAGCTACTGGCCCACAGTGGACATCCTGCGCCTGCCCGGCACCACCACTGACCGGTCGGGTGCAGGTCGGCCCGAAGCCTGGAGGCAATATGCCAATCCCGAAGCCTGGGTTGGCGGTGTCGCGCTGGGGAGGTGGGCGGCTCTGGGAATGGCCTTCTCGATGCGCGAGGTGACCGGCTCGCCCCTGAGGGGGCGCAAGGCCTGGTTCCTGCTCGGTGACCGCATCCTCGCGCTGGGCTCAGGCATCGCGCCGGGGGCGGTTGCGGCCGAGACTATCGTCGAGAACCGCCGGCTGTCCGATGCGTCCGGCGCCCGATTGCTGGTCGACGGCCAGGATCTGCCCAACGGCAGGCGCAGCGATGTGCACTGGGCCCATCTGCAGGACGACAAGGCTGGCAGCAGCATCGGCTATGTCTTCCCGCTGGGCACCGACCTCGTGACCGAGCGGAGCGAACGCCACGGCACTTGGCACGATCTGCATGCCTACGCCAGCAAGCAAGACCTGAAAGGCAGCTACCAAGTGCTGGCCATCCCGCATGGCAGCCCGGCGTACGCCTACCTGCTGCTGCCCAGGGCCGGTGAGGCCGAAACGCGAGCTGCAGCCGCCGAGCCCGGGCTGCGCATCGAAGCCAATGATGAACAGGCTGCGGTGGTTCAGGTGCCGAGCGCGGGTGTCTATGCGGCCAATCTTTGGACGGCGGGCAGTGCGGCCAAGGATGGCAAGCCCTATGTGTCGAGTTCGAAGCCGGTGGCGCTGCTTATCCAGCGCAGCGGTGATCGGATGAAAGTGGTCGTGGCCGAGCCGACGCAAAGAGAGGCTGCCCTGGAGTTGACGCTCGAGCAGCCGGTGATATCGGTCGGGCAGATGGACGCCGGAGTGACGGTCCTGGCAACCGCGCCGAAGCTGCGTCTGCGCGTGAATACCGCCGGAGCGGCCGGTGCGAGCTTCGCGGCCGAGTTCATCCTTCCCGCGGCAATGTCCAAGCCCTGAGCGCTGCGCTTGCGCCCTATTCTTCGGAGAATCCATGTCCAGTTCTCGTCGCAACTTCGTCAAGCAGGTGGCTACCGGCGGCGGCCTGCTGTTGTCCGGCAAGGCGTCCCAGGCCGCGGCCGCGGCGTCCTGCTCGACAGCAGGGCCTGCCGCCAAGCCGCTGAATCTGCTGCTGGTGTTCCCGGACGAGATGCGTGCCCAGGCCCAGGGTTTCATGCGCGCGGATCCGGTGCTGACGCCCCGTGTCGACCTGTTCGCCCGGGAGTCGCGCGTGATGACGCAGGCCGTCTCCAACTACCCGCTCTGCACGCCGGCACGCGGCATGATCATGACTGGCCAGTACCCGATACGGAACGGGATGACCGGCAACTGCCATGACTACGGGGCACTGGTCGGCATTGACCTTTCCCGGCATGCGATCTGCTGGTCGGATGTGCTGAAGGCCCAGGGCTATGCCCTCGGCTACGTCGGCAAGTGGCATCTGGACGCGCCGCACGAGCCCTACGTTCCCAGCTACAACAACCCCGTCAACGGTACGAAGTGGAACGAATGGACGCCGCCGGAGCGCCGGCATGGCTTCGATTTCTGGCATGCCTACGGAACCTACGACCTGCACCTGACGCCCATGTACTGGACGAACAGCGGTGACCGCGACCATCCCATCCATGTCAGGCAATGGGGGCCTGAGCACGAGGCCGACGTCGCCATCCAGTACCTGCGCAACGAGGGCGGCAAGCTGCGCGACCCCGCCAAGCCCTTTGCGCTGGTGGTGTCGATGAACCCGCCCCACTCGCCCTACGACCAGGTGCCGAAGAAGTACCTGGCCCGGTACGAGGGCATGAGCAGCCGCGACCTCAATCGGCGCGAGACCGTCGACTGGGCCAAGAAGTACGAGGAGGGCTACGGCCCGGAGCACGCCAAGTCCTACTTCGCCATGGTCAGCGGTGTAGACGAGCAGTTCGGGCGCATCCTCGATGCCCTCGACGAATGTGGCCTGCGCGACGACACCTTGGTGGTGTTCTTCTCCGATCACGGTTGCTGCCTGGGCGCCCACGGCGAGCCCACCAAGAACAATCCCTTCGAAGAATCCATGCGGATTCCGATGATGTTCCGCCTCCCCGGCCGGATCGTTGCCGGCACGGATGCGTCGCTGATGTCGCTGCCCGACCTGTATCCCACCGTGCTGGGGCTGCTCGGCCTGGCCGACAAGATTCCGGCAACGGTGGAAGGTTCCGACTGGTCAGCCAGGGTGCAGACGGGGAATGGCGCTGCCGCCAGCTCGCAGCTCTATCTCTCCGTCCCCTACGGCGCCCAGTCGTTCGGCAAGCGAGGGGTCAGAACGGAAAGCCACACGCTTGTGATCCAGCGAGCCGACAGGCAGGCCCTGCGCTACACACTCTTCGACAACGTCGCTGATCCGCTGCAGAAGCGCGACGTTGCGGCACAGCATCCGGCCCTCGTGAAGGAACTGATCGAGCGGGAACTGCTGCCCTGGCTGGAAAAGACCGGCGATCCCTGGCGGCCGGCCGAGTTCGATACGACTTCGCGGTCGGTCAGAGCGTTCCGGATGAACGCCGCGCAGGGCCCGGAGCGCTGATTCGGCGCCCAGCCAATCGCAGTCGGTAAATAGTCTCCTGGTCCGGCCCTGGTCAGTGCACCTTGAAGGCACGATTGGGCAGACCTTGCGGCCCCTGATTTTCCAACAGGGGCCCTTTTTGTACCGACCGCCGGCCGAGGGGTTGCGTCCGGCCCGTTCCAGGCACCGACTTGTGCCAAGGCCCGCGCCTTGCGGCATTCGTCACCGATGCAGACCCAGGGGTCTCCCGGACGGTCGCCACTCCCACCCAAGGCTCTCCCAGACACACGATGACAAATACCACCGGTGATTTCGTGTCAAGAATTTCGTTGCTGCTGGCAGCAATGCTGCTGAGCGAACCTCTGCTGGCGGCCAATCCGACGGCCCACGCCGACGACCGCACTCCAGCACGGCTGGAGCGTTTCGAAGACGGCGTTCCGGCAGGGTTCTCGACGCTGAAAGGGCAGCTCAGCGTGTCCGGCGAGCACGTCAAGGACGGCAGCCACTCGCTGAAGTGGGACTGGCGTGAGGGCGACAGCCTCGTCATCCGGCACCCGTTCGCATTTCGTCCCTTCGTTGCCAACGGCGCCGATCAGCGGCGTGATGGCATCACGGTGTGGATCTACAGCTCGAGGCCTTTCGAAGGGCAATATCGCTTCCAGTTCCACAAGGGTGAGCAGGCGGCTTCGTCGTTCGTGATGAACGCGAACTTCACGGGCTGGCGCGCTGCGGTCGTTTCGTTCGAGATGGACATGGAAGGCCAGCCGCTGGTGGGCATGGACCGCTTGACGATCACGCCCCCGGTCGGCGCGGCAAGCGGCACCGCCTGGATTGACCAGCTCGGGCTGGACATGCGGATCGACATGCGTCATCCGGCCGCCGACTATCAGCTTCCGTACCTGAACAAGACCGCGCTCAGCTCAGCCAACCGGCACTGGACTGCGTTGATCCACTTCGATCGTTGGCTGCAGGAGGCGCAGGCTCGCCGCGTAGCGGTTGCAGCACCGGAGCCTGTGGCGACTGAACCCATCAGCGCGCTGATCGACGGCGAGCTGCTTGAAGGCAAGCTCGGTTCGGGTGATGCGCTGGAGATCGCCAGGCGTCAGGTGCTGATGCCGAACGGGGCGATCAAGGCGCTGGCAGAAACCGCCCATCAGTGGGAGATGTACACCACCAGCG
The DNA here is from genome assembly GCF_019237615.1 of Roseateles sp. Lineage (GTDB taxonomy): Bacteria > Pseudomonadota > Gammaproteobacteria > Burkholderiales > Burkholderiaceae_C > Pelomonas. The sequence continues at coordinate 101,405 of NZ_JAFAGT010000048.1, forward strand.
GCGTCGACAAGAACTCGATGGCTGCATTGCGCGCCAGCACTGCCACCTGGAAGGAATTCGGCGCCGCGATGCGGGTGCTTGCCGTGGCCTACCGCCGTGGCAAGGACGGCGCCACGCGCGACAAGCTGCGTGACCTGTTCCTGCAGCTGAACTCGAACCTGGCCGACCAGGGCCTCGTGCGCGGCAGCGGCCAGGGGCTGATGCATCACCAGGGCTACATCTTGCGCGACTGGGCAGATGCGGTGTTCCTGATGCGTGACGAACTGGGCGAGCAGCGTGCCCAGACCATGCAGGCGCTGGCCTACTACGCGGGCCTGGGCCGCGTCTATGAGCCGACTTCCGAGATCGTCGAGTTCAACGTCGATGTGATGAACACGATGATCCAGCCTGCGCTGTACGCGATCCTGATGGATACCGATGCTGCGCGACGCGACGCCTTGCTGGGCGACCTCTCGGCATGGATGTCGGCCTCGACGTTGAAGTCGCAGGGGCTGGCCGGCGGGATCAAGCCTGACGGAAGCGTCTTCCATCACGGCCAGCACTACGTGGCCTACGGCAACGGCGGGTTGACGGGCGTGACAGCGGTCGTTCGCTACCTGGAGGCGAGCCGATTCCCCATCACCGAGCAGGCCTATGCGCGCATTCGTGACGCGGTGTTGCGCACCCGCGTTTACTCCAGCGACGGGTTGATTCCAATGAGCCTGACCGGCCGACACCCGGACGGCTTCCAGTCGATCGCGATCGCGCCGTTTCGCTCATTGGCGCAGGCAAGGGGGGCCGCAGACCCGGAACTTGCTTCGGCCTATCTGCGGCTGGTGCGTGATGATTGGGCGGGAAAGAAGGCTTCGGGCCCGACCGAAGTCGACCAAAAGTTGGCGCGCGAACTGGCTGCCAAGGGTGTCAAGCCCGAGGCCGACCCGCAGGGCAGCTGGACGATGAACTACTCGTCGATGGCGCTGCACCGGCGCGATGGCTGGCTGGCGGCCGCGCGCGGCTACAGCCGCTACCTGGCGGGCAACGAGTCGTACTACAAGAAGAACCTTTACGGGCGCACCATCAACTATGGTGCTCTTGAAATCATGCCCGCCGATGGGGCCAAGCGCGGATTTGCTGCGGACGGTTGGAACTGGAATCGGTGGCCTGGCACCACCGCGATCCAGCAGCCGCTGGCCCGTCTCGAAGCCAAGGTGCTGAACGTTGAGCCGTCGGCCGGCGTCGAGGAGATGCTCCTGTCGGAAGAAAGCTATTCCGGCGGGCTCGATTTCCGCGGCTGGCAAGGAATGTTTGCGATGAAGCTGCAAGGTCACCCGAAATACGGTGACGACCTGGTTGCGCGCAAGTCGGTCTTCATGTTCGACGGGCGCATCGTCGCCCTGGGTTCAGGCATCAGCGCCAGCGATCGGCAGTCTCCGGTGCAGACAACTCTGTTCCAGGACCGGCTGCTGCCGGGCGAAGAAAGCGCAGGCATGGACGGCGTTGGCGCGCCTTGGAGCGCCAACGAGACGCGTTTGCGCCTGGATGGCTCGCGCTTTGCTCGCGACGAGCGTGGCAACGGCTGGTGCCTGGCGCCGGGCCAGACGGTGGCATTCAAGCGCGGCACACAGGCATCGGTGGACGAGACGGGCAGCACTGCCACGCGCGGAGATTTCGCCAGCCTGGTGATCGACCACGGCGTTGCACCTGCCAACGCCGGCTACGAGTACGCAACATTCGTCGGCATGCCCGGCGACACCGGCCGCAAGATGTGCAGCGAGTTGGGCACGGCCAAGGCTGCGTATGCCGTCATTGCCCGCTCGCGTCGCGCGCACATCGTTCATGACCGCGCCACGGGGCTCATCGCCTATGCCTTGTTCGAGCCGGGGGCCGTGGAGAGCGGGGGGCTGTTGCAGGCGGTGTCCAGCCCCGCGATGCTGATGCTGCGCGGGGAAAAGGACAAGCTGTCGGGATCGTTCGTGAACCCCGACCTGAACCTCTATCAGGGCAGGGATCCGGAGCAGTACGACGCCTCGGGCGCGCGCCGCGAACGAATCGTCTACGGCCTGTCCTGGATGGAACAGCCGTCTCGGCCGATAGACACGGTGGTGACATTGCGAGGGCGCTGGAAACTCGCCAGCCCGGTTGATGGCCTGGCGATCCGTGTCAACGGACGGACCAGCGAACTGATGTTCCGGACCAGGCACGCGACACCAGTGCAGTTCGACCTGGTCAGGGACTGAGCAATGCTCGAGAAGCGCCGGTAGTGGTTGCCCCGATCATTGACCGGCATTGCAAGCGCCCTGCCCAGACCCCAGGCGCAGCCCAGCGGGTAAAGCGCTTGTGCGCGACCTTGTACTTGCCGAAGCGCTCAGGCAGGCCGCTGCGGCGCACCCGAGCGCAACACCCCTGGCACTGGGCTGACGAAGCTGCGACCGTCACTGCCGCCACGCCCCGGGATCGCCCGCCTCCTTGCCGGGCAGCGAGCCCTCCAGGCTTGCCATTGGGCGTCAGTCAGCTCGTCACGGCTTGGACATGACATGCGGGCTGACTTGCACCGCCTCATCCCTTCCTGGTCGCCCTGGAATGTCGATTCAGCCTAGGCCGTCCGGCGGGCGTCGAGCTGGGCGCGCAGTTCCGCCACTTCTGCGGCCAGGTTGTCGCGGGCCGTGGTGGCGCCCACCAACTCCATCTCGGCGGCCAGACGCGCGTCGGACTCGGCCGCCGACGTCGCGACATGTCGCTCCAGCTGCTGGCGCAGCTCGGCCAGCTGGGCGTCCTTGCCCTCGATGGCCAGGTGGTCCTTGGCCTTGCCGACCAGCGCGTTGGACGCGATGTCGCGTGCGTGGCGCAGCTCCACCGTCAGCCGCGCCAGCGCCTGCTCGTGCTCGGCGGTGAGCCGGGCCAGCCGGGCATCGAGCTCGTCGCGCTGGGCCTCGGCCTGCCCGTTGGCCTGCAGCAGCGCCGCCAGGTCGGTCTCCGTCTGTGCCAGGCGCTGCTGCACGCGGCCGGCCGCTTCCTCGGCCAGCTGCCGCGCCCAGCTGCCCAGCGCTGCCGTGACGGCCGCCGGCGGCGTCGTGTCCAGCGCCGGGTCCGGCTGGGCCTGGGCGTCGCGCCAGGCCGCCAGATGCTGGTGGAGAGCCTGCGCGGGGGCCGCGCCCAGCGCGCCGCGCAGGCCGTCCATCGTCACCGGCTTGCCCTCGTTCGCCAGGCCCTGGGCCGCGGCGGCTACTTCGTCGAAAGTGATGTCTTGACCTGCCATGTTGTTTTCCAATTCGGGCGTGGGCGGCCTGTGCCGCGAACCTCCCGAGGGGAGGGCGACCGCCCCGGGAAGTTCCTTAAATGCCGCCTGCGGGTCAGGTCGCCCGCAGCCGGAGCAGCTCCTCGACGTGCGGTCGCGCGGCAATCAACATGGCAGCAGGCTTGCCTGCGTGCTCAGGCAGCGAGAAGCTGCCTGAGTACAAAAGGCAGGATGCCGCCGTGGTGGTAGTAGTCCACCTCGATGGCGGTGTCTATGCGCAGTGTGAGCGCCACCTGCTGCGTCGAGCCATCGGGGCGCGTGATCGTCATCGTGGCGTCGCCCTGGGGCTTGATGTCGCCGGCAAGCGCGATGTCGATGAGCTCGGTGCCGGTCAGGCCCAGGCTCTCCCAGGAATCGCCGGCCTTGAACTGCAGCGGCAGCACGCCCATGCCGATCAGGTTGCTGCGGTGGATGCGTTCGAAGCTCTTGGCGACGACGGCCTTGATGCCCAGCAGCTGCGTGCCCTTGGCGGCCCAGTCGCGGCTGGAGCCGGTGCCGTACTCCTCGCCAGCGAAGACGACGGTGGGCCGGCCCTCGGCGATGTAAGCCATGGCGGCGTCGTAGATGGTGGTCTTGACGCCGTCCTTCAGCGTGTATCCGCCTTCCTCGCGCGAGCCGTCGGGCCGGGCGGGCAGCATCAGGTTCTTCACGCGCACGTTGGCGAAGGTGCCGCGCACCATGACGTCGTGGTTGCCGCGCCGCGCGCCATAGGAGTTGAAGTCGGCCTTCAGCACGCCGTGCTCGGTGAGGTACTGGCCCGCGGGCGTGGTCTCCTTGAAGGAGCCGGCCGGGCTGATGTGGTCGGTCGTGATGGAGTCGCCGAACAGCGCCATGATGCGCGCGCCCTTCACGCCGGGCTCCAGCGCCGGCGGCGTCATCGCGAAGCCCTCGAAGAAGGGCGGTTGGGCGATGTAGGTGCTCTTGGGCCAGTCGTAGACCTGGCCCTTCACGCCCTTGATGGCGTCCCACAACTTGCCGGGCTTGCGGCCAACCTGGTCGTAGTTGTCCTTGAAGGCCTTGGGAGCCATCGCGAACTTCATCAGCCGGTGGATCTCGTCGCTGCTGGGCCAGATGTCACCGAGGTAGACCGGCTTGCCCTTGCTGCCGACCCCGACGGGCTGGGTCATCAAGTCCCTGGTCACGTTGCCGGCGATGGCGTAAGCCACCACCAGCGGCGGGCTGGCGAGGAAGTTTGCCTTCAGGTTGGGATGGATGCGGGCCTCGAAATTGCGGTTGCCCGACAGCACTGCCGCGCAGACCAGGTCGTTGTCCTGTATGAGCTTGTTCAGCTCGGGCGTCAGGTCGCCGGCGTTGCCAATGCAGGTGGTGCAGCCGTAGGCGGCCAGGTTGAAGCCCAGCTTTTCCAGATAGGGCAGCAGGCCGGCCTTCTCCAGGTATTCGGTGACGATGCGCGAACCCGGGGCCAGCGAGGTCTTGATGTGCGGCTGCACGCGCAGGCCCGCCTCGACGGCCTTCTTCGCCAACAGGCCGGCGGCCAGCAGCACGCCGGGGTTGCTGGTGTTGGTGCAGGAGGTGATCGCGGCGATCAGCACGTCGCCGTTGCGGATCTCCAGGCCGGACTCGGTCTTGTAGGTCTGCGCCAGCTTGGTCGAGGGCTGGTTGAAGCCGTTCTCGGCCACCGGCTTGCTGAACAGCTCCGCGAACTGGCTGGAGAGGTGGGTGATCTCGATGCGGTCCTGCGGGCGCTTCGGGCCGGCGAGGCTGGGCGCCACGGTGCCGAGGTCCAGCGTGACGACGGACGTGTAGTCGATGTCGCCGGCCTTGGGCACGCCGAACATCTGCTGTGCCTTCCAATAGGCCTCGAAGGCCTCGATCTCGGACTTGCTGCGGCCTGTGCCCTTGAAGTAGTCGACCGTCTTGCCGTCCACCGGGAAGAAGCCCATCGTCGCGCCGTACTCGGGCGCCATGTTGGCGATGGTGGCGCGGTCCGGTACCGACAGGCTGGCCGTGCCTTCGCCGAAGAACTCGACGAACTTGCCCACCACCTTGTGCTTGCGCAGCATCTCGGTGACGGTCAGCACCAGGTCGGTGGCAGTGACGCCCTCGCGCAGCCGGCCGGTCAGCTCGAAGCCGACGACGTCGGGCGTCAGGAAGTAGACCGGCTGGCCCAGCATGCCGGCCTCGGCCTCGATGCCGCCCACGCCCCAGCCGACCACGCCGATGCCGTTGATCATGGTCGTGTGGCTGTCGGTGCCGACCAGGCTGTCGGGGTAGTAGGTCGCGAGCGCGCCGCCCTTGGTCTTGTGCACGCCGCGCGCCAGGTACTCCAGGTTCACCTGGTGCACGATGCCGAAGCCCGGCGGCACGACGCCGAAGGTGTCGAAGGCCTGCATGCCCCACTTCATGAACTCGTAGCGCTCGCGGTTGCGCTGGAACTCGAGTTTCATGTTCAGGTCCAGCGCCTTCTTCGTGCCGTAGTGGTCGATCATGATGCTGTGGTCCACGACCAGGTCCACCGGCACCAGCGGTTCGATGGCCTTGGGGTTGCGACCCATGCCGGCGGCCACGTTGCGCATCGCCGCCAGGTCGGCCAGCAGCGGCACGCCGGTGAAGTCCTGCAGCACGACGCGGGCCACGACGAAGGGAATCTCGTCGACGCGGGCGGCGTTGGGTTTCCAGTTGGCCAACTGCTCCACATGCTCGGTCGTCACCTTCTTGCCGTCGCAGTTGCGCAGCACGCTCTCCAGCACGACGCGCACGGACAGCGGCAGGCGCGCCACGTTGGGGAAGGCCTTGGCAAGCTTGGGCAGGGAGAACAGCTGGCCGGACTTGCCGGAGGCGGTCTTGAAGGTGGCCTGGGTGCTGGCGAACGCATGGGCGGCGGGTTTCGGCATGGTTACTCCTTTAGGATGCCCGCGCATTCTGGCGAGCTTGTCGTGACTTGTGTGAATCCCGGCCTCTGGACCCGGCCATGACGGCCCGGTTGGCTCGCCCGCGCCTCTTTCCGCTGACCTGGCCGCTGCTGCTCGAGCTGCTGCTGGGCATAGGCATAGGCGTCATCGGCACCGCCCTGGCAGCGCGGCTGTCGGACAACAGCGGCGCGGCCTTCGGCATCGCCAACCAGGTCTTCGCGGCCCTGTTCGTGCTGTTCCGTGTCATCGGCGCGGGCGTCAGCGTGGCCGTGACTCAGGCTCTCGGCGCAGGCCGGCGCGAACAGGCGGACGCGGTGGCCCGGGCCGTCGTCGGCGCCAGCACCTGGCTGGGGCTGGCCGGCGCCGGCGTGGCGCTGGCGGCGGCCGGGCCGCTGCTGAGCCTGGTCAACACGCCGGCCGAGGTGGCGCCGCTGGCCCGCACGCTGCTGCAGGCGCTGGCCCCGGCCCTGCTGCTGGATGCCTTGAATGCCAACATGTCCAGCGTCATGCGCGCCCATCTGCGCAGCCGTGAGGCGCTGCTCGTCGTCGTCGTCATCCAGGTGGTGACGCTGGCGCTGGCCTTGCTGGTCATGCCCCACCTGGGCCTGGTCGGTTATGCGCTGGCCTGCGTCGTCGGGCGCGGCATGGGCCTGGGTCTGCACATCACGCTGTGGCGCGCGCGGCTGGGCCTGCGCCTGCGCGCGCCGGACTGGTGGCGCCTGGTGCGCGCGCCCCTGGCCACGGTGTTGCACATCGGCATCCCCGGTGCGGCCGAGAACATCGCCTGGCGGGCCGCCTTCATGATGAGTCTGGCGGCCGTGGCCCAGCTGGGCGCCAACGCGCTGGCTACCCATGCCTACACGATGCAGCTGCTGCACGTGATCCTGATGTTCAGCCTGGCCACGGGTTTCGCCGTCGAGATCCTGGTGGGCCACATGATTGGCGCGGGGGAGTTGCACGCAGCCCACAGGCTGGTGCGCAAGTCGCTGGCCCTGGGCTTCGCCGTCGCCCTCGTCGTGGCCGGCGGCTTCGCGCTGGCCGGACCCTGGCTGCTGAGCCGCTTCACGTCCGACCCCGAAATCATCGCGCTGGGCTGCACGCTGCTGTGGTGGACGGTGTTGCTGGAGCCCGGCCGCACCTTCAACCTCGTCGTCATCAACGCGCTGCGCGCCGCCGGCGACGCGCGCTACCCCGTAGCGGCCGGCGCCGCCTCCATGGCCCTGGTGCTGGCGGGCGGCAGCTGGTTCCTGGGCCTGCACCTGGGCTGGGGGCTGGTGGGCGTCTGGATTGCCTACGCGGCGGATGAGTGGATTCGAGGCCTGCTGATGTGGCGGCGTTGGGCGACACTGGGGTGGTTGCCCCATGCCCGCGCCGCACACCGCAAGTTGCGCCAAGCCGGGGTCGGGTGAATCGGTATTTTCCTAGCCAGTAAAACTTGAGGGATGTTTTCTACAATGCGCCCCTTTCGCCTTGCCCAACGCCACTCCATGAAGTTTGCTCTGCACAGCCTCTCCCTGGCCCTGTTGCTCGCCTGCGGCGCCGCCCAGGCGGCCCAGCAGCCCGCGGTGATCTTCGACATGGGCGGCAAGTTCGACAAATCGTTCAACCAGGCCGGCTACCAGGGCGCCGAGCGCTGGAAGAAGGAGTCGGGCAAGGCCTATCTCGAGTTCGAGATCAGCAACGACACCCAGCGCGTGCAGGCCATCCGCCGCATGGCTGAGCGTGGCGCCAGCCCCATCATCAGCATCGGTTTTGCCCAGGCCTCTGCGCTGCAGCAGGTGGCCAAGGACTTTCCCAAGACCCAGTTCGCCATCATCGACGCCAAGGTCGACATGCCCAATGTGCAGTCGGTGCTGTTCAAGGAGCAGGAGGGCAGCTACCTCGTCGGCGCGATGGCGGCCCTGACCAGCAAGACCGGCAAGGTGGGCTTCGTGGGCGGCATGGACATCCCGCTGATCCGCAAGTTCCAGTGCGGCTACGAGCAGGGCGCCAAGGCGACCCTGCCCAAGATCGAGGTGTTCTCGAACATGACGGGCACCACGTCGTCCGCCTGGAACGACCCGACCCGCGGCGGTGAGCTGGCCAAGGCCCAGTTTGCCAAGGGCTCGGATGTGGTCTTCGCCGCCGCCGGCGGCACCGGCGTAGGCGTCTACCAGGCCGCCAAGGACGCCGGCAAGCTCGCCATCGGTGTGGACAGCAACCAGAACCACCTGCAGCCCGGCACCATGCTGACCTCCATGGTCAAGCGCGTGGACGTGGCCGTCTACAACGTGTTGAAGGAATGGAAGCCGGGCGTGCAGGTGCTGGGTCTGAAGGAGGCCGGCGTGGACTACGCGGCCGACGAGAACAACGCCAAGCTGCTGACCCCGGCGCTGAAGGCCAAGGTCGACGCCGTGAAGGCCGACATCATCGCCGGCAAGGTGAAGGTGTCGGACTACATGGCCGGCGACGCCTGCAAGTTCTGAGCGGCAGCGTGAGCACGCCCGCCGTCCGCCTGCAGGCGATTTCCAAGCGTTTCGGCGCCGTGCAAGCCAACCGCGAGGTGTCGTTCGACATCGCCGCGGGCAGCGTGCATGGCCTGGTCGGCGAGAACGGCGCCGGCAAGAGCACGCTGATGGCCATCCTGTATGGCTACTACCACGCCGACTCGGGCTCCATCGAGGTCAACGGCCAGCCCGTCCACATCGCCAACTCGCAGCAGGCCATACAGCTGGGCATAGGCATGGTCCACCAGCACTTCATGCTGGTCGACACGCTGAGCTGCCTGGAAAACATCATGCTTGGCGCCGAAGGCGGCTTCTTCCTGACGCCGTCCAAGGCCAAGGTGCGCGCCAAGCTGGAAGCGCTGATGGCCGAGACCGGCCTGCAGGTGCACCTGGACGCGCTGGTCAGCGACCTGCCGGTGGGCGAGCTGCAGCGGCTGGAGATCCTGAAGGCGCTGTACCGCGGCGCCAGGATCCTGATCCTGGACGAGCCCACCGCGGTGTTGACGCCGCAGGAAACCGACCAGCTCTTCGTCACGCTGCGCAAGCTGCAGCAACTGGGCACCACGCTCATCCTCATCACTCACAAGCTCAGGGAAGTCATGAGCCTGTGCGGTGCCGTCACGGTGATGCGCCAGGGGCAGGTCGTCGAGACGCGGCCCATTGCGCAATGGAGCGAGGAGGCGCTGGCCGAGTCCATGGTTGGCCGCAAGGTCACGCTGGGCCGGCCCGAGGGCATGGAGGTGCAAGCCGGCGAGGTCCGGCTGCAGGCCAACGGACTCAACCTCAAGCATGCCAACGGCGTGGCGGCCTTGAAGGATGTCAGCCTGACGCTGAAGGCCGGCGAGATCGTCGGCGTGGCCGGCGTGTCGGGCAACGGCCAGAGCGAGCTGCTGGAGGTGTTGTCGGGCCTGCGCGCGCCAGAGGGCGGGCAGATGTCGCTGGGCGGCAAGAGCTTCACGCCCGAGGCCTGGCTGGACACGGTCCAGGCCCGCCCGCTGCGCCTGGCCCATGTGCCCGAGGACCGGCATGCCGTCGGTCTGGTCATGAACTTCCCTGCCTGGGAGTCCGCCGTGCTGGGCTACCAGGGCCTGCCCAAGTACCGCAAGGGCGCATCCATGAACCACGCCGCAATGCGTGAGGCCACGCGGCAGATGCAGGAGCGTTTCGACGTGCGCCCGCGCGACGAGAATCTGGGCTCCAGCAAGTTCTCCGGCGGCAACCAGCAGAAGCTCATCCTGGCCCGCGAGATCGGCGAGCAGCCCACCGTGCTGCTGGTGGGCCAGCCCACGCGCGGCGTTGACATCGGCGCCATCGAATTCATCCACCACCAGTTGCGCGCGCTGCGCGACGCCGGCTGCGCGGTGCTGTTGGTCAGCAGCGAACTGGACGAGATCCTGGCGCTGGCGGACCGTGTCGTCGTCATGAACTGCGGCCGCATCACCGGTGAACTCGCCATTGAAGACTGCGACGAACGTCGCCTCGGCCTGCTGATGGCCGCGCAAGAAGAACGGGCCGCTGCATGAGCCAGCCTTTGCAACTCCCCCGCTGGATCGACATCGGCCTGCTGCCGCTGTGGAATCTCGCCATCGCGCTGGTCGTGGCCGGCCTCGTCGTCATGGTCATTGGCCACAGCCCCTGGCAGGCACTGACCGTGCTGCTGGATGGGGCGCTGGGCAGCGTGCGCGGCCTGGGCTACTCGCTGTACTACGCGACGACCTTCATCTTCACGGGCCTGGCCGTCGCCGTGGCCATCCACGCGGGCCTGTTCAACATCGGTGGCGAAGGCCAGGCGACGCTGGGCGGCGTGGGCGTGGCGCTGGTCGCGCTGTGGCTGGGTGCCAAGTTGCCGGCCATCATCATGCTGCCGCTGCTGGTCGTCGCGGCCGCCGGCTTCGGCATGCTGTGGGCGGCGCTGCCGGCCTACCTGCAGGCCTGGCGCGGCAGCCACGTCGTCATCACGACCATCATGTTCAACTTCCTCGCCGCCGGCCTGAACGGCTATCTGCTGGTGAACTGGCTGCGCCCGGCCGACAGCATGGCGGTGGAGTCGGCCGAGTTCGCCGACAGCGCCCGCATGCCGGCGCTGCACCAGATCGCCGCCGCATTCGGCGTCGAGCTGCCGTCCTCTCCGCTCAACCTCAGCCTCGTCATCGCGCTGGTGGCCTGCGTCCTGGTCGGCTGGTTCCTGTGGAAGAGCGCCGCCGGCTATGCGGTGCGCGCCGTCGGCAGTGCGCCGCGTGCTGCCCACTACGCCGGCATCCGGCCGCGTGCCCAGATCATGCTGGCCATGGCCATCTCAGGCGCGCTGGCCGGCATGGTGGGCATCAACGAGATCTCCGGCGTGCAGGGCAAGCTGACGCTCGACTTCGTCGCCGGTGCCGGCTTCACCGGCATCGCCGTGTCGCTGATGGGACGCAACCATCCCTTCGGCATCGTGCTGGCCTCACTGCTGTTCGGCGTGCTCTACCAGGGCGGCGTCGAGGTGTCGTTCGAGTTGCAGGGCTTCTCCCGCGAGATGGTCGTCACGGCGCAGGGCCTGATCGTGCTGTTTTCGGGCGCGATGGCCACCGTCAGCGCGCCGCTGTTTGCGCGCCTCTACGCTGCCGTGAAGGGAGGCCGCTGATGGATGAGGTACTGATTGCCTCGGTGCTGGCGTCCACGCTGCGCGTCAGTGCGCCGCTGCTGCTGTGCGCAATGGCGGGTGTGCTGTCCGAGCGCGCCGGCGTCATCGACCTGGGCCTGGAAGGCAAGATGCTGCTGGCCGCCTTCGCCGCGGCGGCGGTGGCCTCAGTCACGCATTCAGCGGCCTGGGGCCTGCTGGCTGCCGTGGTCGTGGCCAGTTTCGCGTCCATGGTGCATGGCTTTGCCTGCGTGACGAACCGCGGCGACCAGGTCGTTTCCGGCGTCGCGCTGAACATGATCGCCGCCGGACTGACGGTCGTACTGGGCATCGCCTGGTTCCAGCAGGGCGGCCAGACGCCGCCCATCGAGCCCGACGTGCGCCTGACGGCCCTCGCCCCGGGCTTCGCGGAGCCGCAGCCGGGCCATTGGTTCTCATCCGTCTTCGGCCATGGCCTGCTGAGTCACAACGCGCTGGTCTACACGGCCTTCCTGATGGTCGCGGCGGTGTGGTTCTTCCTGGAGCGCACGCGCCCTGGCCTGCGCCTGCGGGCAGTCGGCGAGAACCCTGCCATGGTGGAGGCGGCCGGCATGTCCGTGCAAGGCCTGCGCTACCAGGCGCTGCTGATGAACGGCGCGCTGTGCGGCCTGGCCGGCGCCTACCTGACGCTGGCGCAGAACGCCTCTTTCTCGCCCAATATGACGGCCGGCCGCGGCTACATCGCGCTGGCCGCGATGATCTTCGGCAAGTGGAAGCCGCTGCCCACGCTGGGCGCCTGCCTGCTGTTCGGTTTCCTGGACGCGATGGCCATCCGGCTGCAGGGCGTGCAACTGCCGGGCATCGGCGAGGTGCCGGTGCAGCTGATCCAGGCGCTGCCCTATATCTTGACTGTGGTCCTCTTGGCTGGCTTCATCGGTTCTGCCATCGCGCCCAAGGCGCTGGGCCGACCCTACGTGAAGGAACGCTGATGGACCTCTCCCAAGACCTGCTGGACCGCCTGCTGGCCGAGTCGCTGCGCGCCCGCGAGTTCTCGCATTCGCCGTACTCAAGGTACAAGGTTGGCGCAGCCATCCTCGACGAGCAGGGGCGCATCCACATCGGCGCCAACATGGAGAACGCCTCCTACCCTCAGGGGTGGTGCGCCGAACCGTCCGCGCTGACGGCCATGATCATGGCCGGAGGCAAACAGGCCAAGGCGGTGCTGGTCACGGGCCCGGGGCCGGACATCATCACCCCCTGCGGCGGTTGCCGCCAGAAGCTCCGCGAGTTCGCCGTGCCCGAGGAGCTCATCGTCATCGCCGGCGACCCGGGCGGCATCCGCCAACGCTGGACCCTGGCCGAACTGCTGCCCCACAGCTTTGGGCCCTCCCATCTGAATTTCTGAGGATTCCCATGATCGACAACAACAAGCTCGACGTCGCGATCACCGCGAGCGTCGACAAGCTGCAATCCCTGTTCGGCAACGCACCCGAAGTCGCCGTCGTGCTCGGCTCCGGCTGGGCCGGCGCCGTCAGCCATGTGCAGGACGCGAAGAACCTGCCCTACACCGAGCTGCCGGCCTTCCCGCAGCCCAAGGTCGAAGGCCATGTCAATGAGATCGTCGTCGGCCAGATCGGCGGCCAGCGCGTCATCTTCCTGCGCGGCCGCGCCCACACCTACGAGAGCGGCGACTGCACCGGCATGGCCGGCGCGCTGCGCACGCTCAAGCGCTGGGGTGTCAAGGTGGTGGTGCAGACGAATGCCTCGGGCTCCCTGCGCAGCCACATGCCGCCCGGCAGCCTGATGCTGATCGCCGACCACATCAACGCCCCGCAGCGCAGCCCGCTCGTCGGCGAGCAGGGCAGCCACCGCTTCGTCGACATGGTCAACGCCTATGACGCCGACCTGCGCAAGCACGCGCTGGCGCTGGCCAAGCGCGAGAACCTGATGCTGGGCGAGGGCACCTATTGCTGGGCGTTGGGCCCGCAGTTCGAGACGGCTGCCGAGATCCGCATGTTCGCGGCCTGGGGCGCCGACGCCGTCGGCATGAGCACAGTGCCCGAGACCATCCTGGCCCGCCACGCCGGCCTCAAGGTCATGGGCATCGCTTTGATGACCAACATGGCCGCCGGCCTGTCCGCCGAGGCGCTGACGCATGACCTGACGCTGAAGCAGGCACAGATGTCCGGCGAGCGCGCCGCGGCTTTCCTGTCCGCGCTGGTGGCCAGCTTCAAGGACGTGCCGCTGTGACCATCGACCTGCAGTCCGCGGCCCGCACGGCGCTGGCCTGCCTGGATCTGACCAGCCTGAACGACGCCGACACGCCGGCCGACATCGCCACGCTGTGCCAGCGCGCGCAGACGGCGTACGGCCCCGTGGCCGCCGTCTGCGTCTGGCCGCGCTTCGTCGCCCAGGCGCGCGCCGCGCTGCCGGCCGCCATCAAGGTCGCAGCCGTGGCCGACTTCCCCGACGGTGCGCTGGACCTGCCGCGCGCGCTGGCGGACGTCGCCGAGATCGCGCAGGCCGGCGGTGACGAAGTCGACGTGGTGCTGCCCTGGCGCGCGCTGCTGGCCGACAAGGTCACCGAGGTCTCCGAGTTCCTGGCCGAGGTGCGCCATGCGAGCCGGCCGCTGACGCTCAAAGTGATCATCGAGTCCGGCGAGCTCGGCACGGCCCAGCGTATTGCCCAGGCCACGCGCCTGGCGCTGGCGGCCGGCGCCGACTTCGTCAAGACCAGCACCGGCAAGACTCCCACCGGCGCCACGCCGGAAGCCGCCGCCGTGATGCTGAAGGAGATCGCGGCTAGCGGCCTGCCGGCCGCCGGCTTCAAGGCCTCGGGCGGTGTGCGCTCGGTGGCGGATGCCGCCGGCTATATCGCCCAGACCGAAGCGACCCTTGGTGCCGACGCCCTCAGCCCGCAACGCCTGCGCTTTGGCGCCAGCGGTTTGCTGACCGATATCGAATCCGTACTTTCCGGCGCTGAATCCGTCGCTTCGACGGCCGCCTACTGAACCATGCTCGCTCAAGAAATCATCCGCGCCAAGCGCGACGGCCAGGCGCTCAACGAAGCGCAGATCAGCCACTTCGTCCGCGGCCTCGTCGACAACTCCTGGAGCGAAGGCCAGGTGGCCGCGCTCGGCATGGCCGTGTTCCTGAAAGGCATGGGTCGCGATGAAGCCGTGCTGCTGACCCGCGCGATGATGAACTCCGGCCGCGTCATGCGCTGGCCCGACATGCCTGGCCCGGTGCTGGACAAGCACAGCAGCGGCGGCGTGGGCGACAAGGTCAGCCTGATGCTGGCGCCCATGGTGGCGGCCTGCGGCGGCTATGTGCCCATGATCGCCGGCCGCGGCCTGGGCCACACGGGTGGCACGGTTGACAAGCTCGAAGCCATCCCGGGCTATACGACGACGCCCGAGCCGGCCAGGTTCGACCAGATCGTGCGCTCCCTGGGCTGCGCCATCATCGGCCAGACCGCAGACCTCGCGCCCGCCGACAAGCGCTTCTACGCGACGCGCGACGTGACGGCCACCGTCGAGAGCGTGCCGCTGATCACGGCCAGCATCCTCTCCAAGAAGTTGGCCGCAGGCCTCGAAGGCCTGGCGATGGACATCAAGTGCGGCAACGGCGCGTTCGCGTCCACGCCCGAGTTCGCGAAGGAACTGGCGGAGAGCATCGTCGCGGTCGCCGGCGGCGCGGGCCTGAGGACGCGTGCGCTGATCACCGACATGAACCAGATCCTGGGCACCGATGTCGGCAACTCGCTGGAAGTCATCGAGACCATCCGCTACCTGACCGGTGAACACCGCGAGCCGCGCCTGCACGAAGTCACGCTGGCCCTGTGCGCCGAAATGCTGGTGCTGGGCAACCTGGCTGCCGACACTGCCGCCGCGCGCTTGAAGCTGCAGGCCGCCCTGGACTCCGGCGCCGCCGCCGAGAAGTTCGCCAGGATGGTCGTCGCGCTGGGCGGCCCTGCCGACCTGATGGAGCGCCCGGGCGCCTACCTGACCGCCGCACCCGTTGTGAAGCCCGTGGCGGCACCGCGCGGCGGTGTCATCACGACCATGTCGACCCGTGAGCTGGGCGTTGCCATCGTCGAGCTGGGTGGTGGCCGCCGCAAGGCGGGCGATGCCATCGACATGCGCGTGGGCTTCTCCGATGTGAAGCCGTTGGGCACGCGCGTCGCCGCCGGTGAGCCGTTGGCGCTGATCCACGCTGCCGACGACGCAGCAGCCGATCGCGCCATCGCGTCCTACCTGGCCGCCTGCACGCTGGGCGATGCCGATGTCGCAGCAACCCCCATGGTGATGGCAGAGGTGGGCTGATGTCCGAGGAAGACAACCAGCAACAGCCGCCGCGCCGCGCGATCAAGAGCTTTGTCACGCGCGCCGGCCGCATGGGCACGGGCCAGATCAAGGCCCTGGCCGAGCTGGGTCCGAAGTTCGTCCTGCCCTACAAGCCCGAACGCATCGATCCGGAAGCAGTCTTCGGTCGCAAGGCCCCGCTGGTGCTGGAGATCGGCTTCGGCATGGGCGGCGCCACCGCCGAGATCGCGGCCACGCTGCCCGATCACGACTTCATCGGCTGCGAGGTGCACGAACCCGGCGTCGGCGCGCTGCTGAAACTCATCGACGAGAAGCAGCTCGCCAACATCCGTATCGTCCAGCACGATGCGGTCGAGGTGCTGCGCGACATGATCGGCCCCGATGCGCTGGCCGGCGTGCACATTTTCTTCCCCGACCCCTGGCACAAGAAGCGCCACAACAAGCGCCGGCTGATCCAGCCCGAGTTCGTGGCGAAGCTCGTTCGGCACCTGGCGCCCGGCGGCTATCTGCACTGCGCGACCGACTGGCAGCCCTATGCCGAGCAGATGCTTGAAGTGCTGTCGGCCGAGCCCCATCTCCTGAACACCGCGGCCGGCTATGCTGACAAGCCCGCCTACCGTCCCCTGACCAAGTTCGAGAACCGCGGCATCAAGCTCGGACATGGTGTGTGGGACCTGGTGTTCAGGAAGCGCTGATGACAACGAGCCCCCTCCACGGCAAACACATCCTCCTCGCGATGACCGGCGGCATTGCCGGCTACAAGATCGCCGAGCTGACGCGGCTGTTCGTGAAGGGGGGGGCGACCGTACAGGTCATGATGACCGAGGCGGCCGAGCAGTTCATCACCGCGGTGACCATGCAGGCCCTGTCCGGCCGCCCCGTCTACACCAGCCAGTGGGACGCCAGGCCCGATAACAACATGGCCCACATCAACCTCAGCCGCGAGGCCGATGTGATGCTGATGGCGCCTGCCAGCGCCGATGCCATCGCGGCCCTGGCGCAAGGAAGGGCGGACGACCTCGTCAGCCTGACCGCACTGGCCCGCCGCATCCATGAATGCCCGCTGCTGGTCGTGCCGGCCATGAACCGCGAGATGTGGGCGCATCCGGCCACGCAGCGCAACGTCGCGCAGATCAGGGCCGACGGCGCCACCGTCATCGGCCCCGCCAACGGCGACCAGGCCTGCGGCGAGATCGGCGACGGCCGCATGCTGGAGGCGCAGGAGATCTTCGACGACGTCGAGGCCTTCCTCGCGCCGAAGCCGCTGCGCGGCAAGACGCTGCTGATCACAGCCGGACCCACCTTCGAACCCATAGACCCGGTGCGCGGCATCACCAACCACAGCAGCGGCAAGATGGGCTTCGCCATCGCCCGCGCCGCGGCCGAGGCCGGCGCCGAGGTCACGTTGGTTGCCGGCCCGGTGCACCTGCCCACGCCACGCGGCGTGCAGCGCATCGACGTGCAGTCTGCCCGGCAGATGTTCGATGCAGTGCTGCCACTGGCGGCCCATCAGCACGCCTTCATCGCCACGGCCGCCGTCGCCGACTGGCGCCCCGCGCAGACGCATGAGCACAAGCTGAAGAAGGCTGAAGGCGGCGCAACGGCGCCGATCCTCGCGATGGCGGAGAACCAGGACATCCTGGCCGCCGTGGCCAGGCTGCCCAAGCCGCCCTACTGCGTCGGTTTTGCCGCCGAGAGCGAGAAGCTCGCCGAGCATGCCGACGCCAAGCGCCGCCGCAAGGGCATCCCGCTCATCGTCGCCAACCTCGGCCCGGCCACATTCGGCCGCGACGACAACGCTCTGCTGCTCATCGACGAGCAGGGCCGGCGCGAATTGCCCCGCGCGGACAAGCTCAGCCTCGCGCGCGAGCTGATTGCCGAACTCTCCAAACGACTTTCCTGATGCACCCGATTGACTTGCAAGTGCTCGACGCCCGCATGGCCGAGCAGATCCCCGCCTATGCCACGCCCGGTAGCGCCGGCCTGGACCTGCGCGCCTGCCTCGACGAGGCGATCACGTTGGCCCCCGGCCAGACGACGCTGATCCCGACGGGCCTGGCCATCCACATCGCCGACCCGGGCCTGGCGGCCATCATCCTGCCGCGCTCCGGCCTGGGCCACAAGCACGGCATCGTGCTGGGCAACCTCGTCGGGCTGATCGACAGCGACTACCAGGGCCAGCTGATGGTCAGCTGCTGGAACCGCGGCCAGTCGGAGTTCGTCATCCAGCCCTTCGAGCGCATCGCGCAACTGGTCGTCGTGCCGGTCGTGCAGGCGGCCTTCCGCCGCGTGGACAGCTTCGACGCATCCGCGCGTGGCGCCGGCGGTTTCGGCTCCACCGGCAAGGGCTGAAACAGAAAGGGCGCCTCACCGGCGCCCTTGGTTTCAATGGATCGGCTCGTCCGGCGGCGCGCCGGTCTGCACCATGAAGATAGGCTCGCCCACAGAGCCGGCCAGCACCTCCTCCTCGGTCGCCGGGCGCACGTCCATCAGCTTCAGATGCATGCGCAGGCCGATGCCGGCCAGCGGGTGGTTGCCATCCAGCACCACATGTTCCGGGTAGACCTCGGTCACCGTGTAGACCGCGTCGGGCATGCCCTCGGTGAGGGCACCTTCCGGCAGGCCTTCGAACTGCATGCCCGGCTCCACGTCCTGCGGGAACAGGCCGCGCGCCTCGAAGCAGACCAGGTTGGAGTCGTAGTCGCCGAAGGCCTCCTCGGGCTGTAGAGCGAGGTCGGTCTCGAAGCCGATCTCCTGGCCCTCCAGCGCGGCCTCGACCTTGGCGAACAGGTCATCCCCCCCAAGCAGGAATTCCATGGGCTCGGCCAGCTCGTCGATGAGCTGGCCCTGGGCATCGTCGAGTCTCCAGCGCAGGGAGACGACACAGGGGCGGGTCACTTGCATGGGCCGGATTTTCGCACGCGGCCCTCGGCACAATGCTCGCATGCAGATCGATCTCCCGACCCCCCTGCTCGCCGGCCTGAGCCCCGCGCAGTTCATGCGCAAGCATTGGCAGAAGAAGCCTTTGCTGGTGCGCCAGGCCTTCGCGGACGTGACGCCGCCCGCGTCGCTGAAGGACCTCGCCGCGCTGGCCGCGCGCGACGATGTCGAGAGCCGTCTTGTCACCGCCTTCGATGGTGACTGGAAGCTCAAGCGTGGCCCCATCGCCCGCCTGCCGGCAATGAGCAAGCCCGGCTGGACGCTGCTCGTGCAGGGCCTCGACCAGCATCTCGACTCGGCCCGGGCGCTGCTGGACCGCTTCCGCTTCGCGCCCGATTCGCGTCTGGACGACCTGATGCTGTCCGTCGCCAGCGACGGCGGCGGTGTCGGCCCGCATTTCGACTCCTACGACGTGTTCCTGATCCAGCTCGCCGGCCGGCGCCGCTGGCGCATAGGCGCGCAGCGCGACGCCCAGCTTCGCGACGACGTGCCGCTGAAGATCATTGCCAACTTCAAGCCTGAACAGGAGTTCGTGCTGGAGCCCGGCGACATGCTCTACCTGCCGCCCGGCTGGGCGCATGACGGCGTCGCCGTCGGCCCGGGCTGCGTGACTGGCTCGGTGGGTTTTCGAGCTTCGACCGCAGAAGGCCTGGCCGCCGAGCTGCTGCCGCGCCTGCTCGACGAGGTCGATGGCGCCGGCAAGCTCTACGCCGACCCGCGACAGGATGCCGCGACTGAGCCGGCCAGGGTGCCGGCGGCGCTGTTGGACTTCGCGCGCCGCGCCGTCGAAGCCGCCGTACAGCGTCCACTGGCACTGGAGCGTGCGCTGGGCGAAGCGCTGACCGAGCCCAAGGCCAACGTCTGGTTCGAGCCCGGCGACATGCTGCCGCCGGGGCAGGGCGCCATGCTCGACCGGCGCAGCCGCATGCTCTACGACGCTGCCCAGGTGTTCCTGAACGGCGAGAGCTTTCGCGCCGGCGGCCGCGACGCGGTGCTGATGCGCGGCCTGGCCGACAGGCGCATGCTGACCGCGGCCGAGGTGGCGCGCCTGTCGCCCGAGGCGCGCGAACTGCTGGATCAGTGGACCGAGGACGGCTGGGTGCAGCCGTTGGCATCATGAACGCACAGAGCTTTGCAGGGCGTGCCGACTTCGAGAACCTGCTCGTCGAGACCCTGGCCTGGGCCTCCGAGCAGGGTTGCCGCGAGCTGCACGCCTGGGATGCCAGCTTCGTCGATTGGCCGCTGTCCAGCACGCCGGCGCTGGCCGCGCTGACCACCTGGGCCCGGCCCGGCCGCCAGCTGCATCTGCTGGCCCTGCAATACGACGACGTCTCGCGGCGCCACCCGCGCTTCGTGCGCTGGCGGCGCGACTACGCGCATTGCGTGACCGCGCGGGCGGTCGAGCCGGAAGTGCGCCTGGAAGCGGCACCTGAAAGCCTGCTGTTGGCCGCTGGCGCCGAGTCTGCAGTGACGCTGCGCCTCTTCGACAGGCATCTCTGGCGGGGCGAAATCAGCCTTGAGGCCGCGCAGCGGCAGCGCTGCATGGAATGGTTTGATGCCCTGGCACAACGTTCCGGCGATTCATTTGCGCCCACGACGCTGGGGTTGTGAGTGTTTGCGACATGCGGACCCCTATAATCATCGGCTAGGCGAGGGAAGCGCTCGAGGTTTTCCGCGTCTTGTACTGCGGGGTCGGCAGTCGGTGCGAGCACTGGTGCACGGCCCCAAAATTATGGTGTGCACCGTCGTTTAAACGTTTGAGGACAAGTATGAATAAGTCGATCCTGTTGGCTTCCGTGCTGGCTGCTGTTGCTCTGAGCGCCTGCAGCAAGAAGGAAGAACCCAAGGTTGAGGCCCCCGCTCCGGTCGTGGCCCCCGCCGCTTCGGAAGCCGCCAGCGCCGTTGACGCTGGTGCCTCGGCAGCCGACGCCGGTGCTTCGGCTGCCGACGCTGGTGCGTCCGCCGCTTCGAAGTAATCGCTTCGTCCCCATGAAGAAAGCCGGCGCTGCGCAAGCAGCGCCGGCTTTCTTTTTTTTTGCAACGTTGGCGGCCTGATCTGCGCCGCGATTACAAAACTTTGCGCGGCAGGGTTTTGCCGCCGGGTTCAGCTCAGGGCCACCCAATCCAGACCCTGTGTCGGATGGGCGACGCGAATCTCCGGCGCGCTGGCGCCGAGGGCTTCGGTCAGCGCGGCGCGCGCCAGGTCCGGCGTGTTGTTGTGCTCGCTGAGATGGGCTGCGGCCACCATTTCCAGCCCCGGATGCAGGCAGCGCGCCAATAGGTCGGCCGCGGCGGCATTCGAAAGGTGGCCGTGGCTGCCGAGGATGCGCTGCTTCAGGGCCGGGTGATAGCGCCCGGCACGCAGCAGCGCCTCGTCGTGATTGCATTCCAGCAGCAGCGCCCGGCAGCCCGCCAGCGCGGCCGCGACATCGTCGGGCGCGCAGCCGAGGTCGGTCACCAGGCCCAGGCGCCGCGCACCGTCGCTGAGCGTCAGTTGCAGGGGCTCGTTGGCATCGTGCGGCACGGCGAAGGGCTGCAGCACCATGTCGCCCAGCGGTAAAGCCTCGCCGTCCTTGGCGATGCGCAGCAGGGCGGGGTCGAAGTCGGTGCTGCCGACGGCCCGCCAGCTGCCCCTGCTCATGATCAGCGGCAGGCGGTAGCGCGCGGCCAGCGCCAGTGCGCAGCCGATGTGGTCGCCATGTTCGTGGGTGATGAAGACCGCGTCGATGTCCTCGGGCGCGCAGCCAGCGCGCGTCAGGCGCCTGACGAGCTCGCGCAGACTGAAGCCGGCATCGACGAGCAGTCGCGTGCTCGTGATGCCCTGGCTGGCCTCCACCAGCGTGGCGTTGCCGCCGCTGCCGCTGCCGAGGCTGCAGAAGCGCATCATGGCGGCCAGCCCCGGGTCCGGAACGCTCTGATTACTTCAGGTCGTCCATCAGCAGCGACAGGATGCGCTTGGCGTTGTCGTTGGTGATCGGCTGGCCGCGGTCGTCCAGCACGCGCACCGTGCTCTTGTCGCCCTCGGACTTGACCGAGACGCGGTAGCGCACCGGCTCGGAGGCCTTGGCGCCGAACAGGCGCTGGAAGAAGTTGGGCTCTTCCTGGCCGGCCTTCTCGGGGTCGGCGTAGCGCAGGTAGAACAGGCCGGCCGCGCGGTCGCGGTCCTCGATCGTGAAGCCATGGCGGTCCAGCGACAGGCCGACGCGGCGCCAGGCACGGTCGAAGCCATCGTTGACGTTGAGGCTGTCGGGCACCTCGGACAGGGCGCGGCGCGCGCGCGGTGCTTCGCCGCCGATCTTGAGCGTGCTGGCCGTGTTGGCCGGTGCCGGCTGGCCGGCCTCGGCGACGACGGCCTTGGCCGCATCTTCCTTGCCGCCCAGCTTGAGCATCAGGCGCGACAGCATCTCGGCTTCGAGATAGTGGTCGGCCGGTCGGGGCTGCCAGGCGGTCGAGTCGCGACCCTGCGAGGTGTAGACCTCCTGCATGCCCCGGTGGCTGATGAAGATGTCCGTGCCCGAGGCGCCGCGCTCGATGCGGGTACGGTACATGTCGCGCTCGCCGGTCGAGTACAGGCCGTCGAAGACCTTGCCGATGGTGGAGCGGACGAAGTCCTGCGGCAGCTTGGCGCGGTTCTCGGCCCAGTTGGTCTCCATGACGCCGATCTCGGGCTGCTCCTTGGTGACTTCCAGGCCGCGCTCCTGCCAGAAGCTACGCAGCTGCGGCCACAGCTGTTCAGGCGTCGCCGAGGTGTGCAGCCAGCGGTCGGTGCCACTGCGCTCCAGGCGCACCTCGCCGGCCATGTTGGCCGCGACGCTGCCGGCCACCAGGGACTGCGCGTTGGTGGAGTTCGCCGGCTTGACCGCGGACAGCGCGGAGGCCGTGATGGAGCCGCCCTGGACCTGGGCACGGTTGTCCTTGGCGAGCTGGGTCAGGTCGGGCGGGACGTCCAGTCCCTGGGTCTGGCGCGAGGCGGCCTTGTAGTCGACCTTGTCCGACGAGAACATGCTGTCGAAGGTGCTGCAGCCGGCGAGCGACAGAACGAAGGCCGTGCAGGCCAGGCGGGTCGCCGTGGGGCGAAGCAAGGGAACAGACATCACGCTGGAAATCTCCGGGGAACTAGGGCGCCGGCTGAAACCGGCGCAGCCGCGCATTAGAGCAGACCCGCCTCGACCATGGCCTGACCGACGCTGGCCTGGCCGGCGGCCGTCAGCGGCGTGATGGGCAGGCGCAGTGCGGCACCACAGCGGCCCAAGCGCGACAAGGCCCACTTGGCCGGGCCGGGGCTGGGTTCGCAGAACAGCTGCTTGTGCAGGCCCAGCAGCTTGAGGTGGACCTTGCGGGCCTCGACGGCGTTGCCCGCGATGGCCAGGCGGCACAGCTCGGCCATCTGGCGCGGCGCGACGTTGGCCGTCACGCTGACGTTGCCATGGCCTCCCAGCAGCATCAGCGCGATCGCGGTGCCGTCGTCGCCGGAATAGATGTGGAAGCCCTCGGGCGCATGCTTGATGAGCTGGGCCGCGCGCTCGATGTTGCCGGAGGCCTCCTTGATGCCGAAGACGCCCGGCAGCGTGGCGCAGCGCAGCGCGGTTTCGGGCGCCATGTCCGCAACGGTCCGCCCGGGCACGTTGTAGAGCATCATGGGGATGTCCACGGCCTCGGCGATGGCCTTGAAGTGCTGGTAGATGCCTTCTTGAGAGGGCTTGTTGTAGTAGGGCACGACGGACAGCGTGCAGTCCGCGCCGACCGACTTGGCGTAGCGGCTCAGCTCGATAGCCTCTGCCGTGGAGTTGGCGCCGGTGCCGGCCAGTACGGGGATGCGGCCCTTGGCATGTTCGACGGCGACGCGGATGATTTCGCGGTTCTCCTCCATGCTGACCGTGGGCGATTCGCCGGTGGTGCCGACGACGCCGACGCAGGCCGTGCCTTCCTCGACATGCCAGTCGATCAGGCGGCGCAAGGCCGGGTAGTCGATGCTGCCGTCCTCGTTCATGGGCGTGACGAGGGCGACGATGCTGCCGAGGATGGGCTTCATGGTGGAAAGGTCTGAGTGAGTCGGGCGATTTTAGGCCGCCGGCGGAGGCCGAATCGCCGCAACGCGTTGCACGAAGCGCGGGTTGACGCCGTCCTCGAACAGGTCTTCGTAAGCCACGACGTGCCAGTCGTGGCAGACACGCAGCAGTTCGCCGCGCCGCAGCAGGAAGTCCGGCCGTGACGGCCGGCCTATGGTCTGCTGGCCGTCGGCGAAGGTTTCCCAGATCAGCCAGCCACCTGGCTTGACGGCCGCCTTGACGGTGTCGAACAGCGGGCGCCACAGGTAGTTGCAGACGACGACGAGGTCGAACTGGCGGGCGGCCAATGGCCAGGCGGCGTTCTCGAGGTCGGCATCGATGATCTCGGCGTGCTCGCGCAACGGCGCCGTGGCGGCGGCGTCGCGGTCGACGCCCGTCGTACGCCAGCCGGCGCCGGCCAGCCAGACGAGGTTGCGGCCCGAGCCGCAGGCGAGGTCGAGCGCCGTGCCGGGCGGGGTTGGCGCAAAGCGCCGCAGCCAGGCCGAGGGCGTGCCCGTCATCCGAAGCAGGCCCAGATCTGCTCGCTGAGCTGGATCATGACCGCCGGATGCCGGTAGGCCAGCAGGGTCGCCACCAGGATGGCGACGACCAGGACAGGCAGGATCCAGCGGCGCGGCTTCATGCCGGCTGTGCCTGCGCGGAGCGCAGGATGGGCGTCTCGCGGACCGGCAGATTGGCCAGCATGGCCATCAGCCCCAAGGCGACGGCCAGCCACCAGACGACGTCGTAGCTGCCGGTGGCGTCATAGAGCTTGCCGCCCAGCCAGACACCCAGGAAGCTGCCGATCTGGTGGCTCAGGAACACGAAGCCGCCCAGCATGGACAGGTGTTGGGCACCGAAGATCTGCACGACGACGGCGTTGGTCGGCGGCACGGTGGACAACCACAGGAAGCCGATGACGGCCGCGAAGAGGTAGACGCTCAGCGGCGTCAGCGGCACCGAGATGAAGATGACGATGGCCACTGCGCGCAGGCCGTAGATGGCCGACAGCAGGTAGCGCTTGGGGAAGCGCTGACCCAGCAAGCCGGCCGCATAGGTGCCAAAGATGTTGAACAGGCCGATCAGCATCAGTGCGCCGGTGGACACGCCGATGCCCAGGCCATGGTCCTTCAGGTAGCTGGGCAGGTGCACGCCGATGAAGACGACCTGGAAGCCGCAGACGAAATAGCCCAGCATCAGCAACTGGAAGCTGCGGTAGCCGAAGGCCTCGCGCAGGGCCTGGCCGATGCTCTGGTGGCCGGCCGCCGCGCCCGCAGTCCGGCGCTCGCGTATGCCCAGCGCCAGCGGCACGATGAGCAGGGCCGTGCCCGCCAGCAGGTACAGCGCGCCCTGCCAGCCGAGGTGGCTGATCAGCCAGGTCTCGACCGGGATCATGACGAACTGGCCGAGGGAGCCGGCCGCCGCAGCGACGCCGAAGGCCCAGGAGCGCCTCTCGGGCGACACGGTGCGGCCCAGCACGCCGTAGATGACGGCATAGGTCGAGCCCGACTGGGCGATGCCGATCAGCACGCCGGCGCTGAGCGTGAAGCTCAGTGGGTCTGCCGACACCGCCATCAGCAGCAGGCCCAGCGCATACATCAGGCCGCCGGCCACCAGCACCTTCCAGGCGCCGAAGCGGTCGGCCAGCATGCCGGCGATGGGGCCGGCAGCACCCCAGGCCAGGTTTTGCACTGCCATCGCGAAGGAGAAGGTCTCGCGCGTCCAGCCGCGCTCCGTGATGATGGGCTGCAGCCAGAAGCCGAAGCCGTGGCGTATGCCCATGGACATCGTGACGATGAGGGCGCCGCAGAGCAGCACTTGCTGGACGGACAGTCCGCTGGACGTGGGGCGGGGGGAATTCATCCCGGCACTTTAATCAGCGCCGCTTGGCCTTGCTCGACGGCTTGCTTTGGGCCTTGGGCTTGCCCACCTTCTTGAGCGCCGGCTTGGGCGTGTCGACGGTGGAGGCGCTGGCTTGCGAACTGGAGGCGGCGACGTCCGCCAGCCGGGTCAGCAGCCGGCCCTGCTTGACGCGCAGCAGCGGCATGTCGACCTGGGCCAGGTCGGCCAGCGGGTCACCGCCCAGCAGCAGGAAGCTGGCCTCGCAGCCGGGCTGGAAGCAGCCCAGGCGGCGGCCGGGGAACAGGGCGCGCGGCGTGTCCTGCGTGGCCAGGCGCAGCAGCATCGCGCGGTCCAGGCCCAGCGAGTCCAGCGCATGCAGCTCCGCGCGCGCCGTGCCGATGAAGACGTCCGAGCCGACCAGCAGCTGCGCGCCCGCCGCCTGCAGCCGCGCCAGATTGGCGCGCTGGACCTCGCGCATCGCGGCCAGAGGCGCGGGGTCCAGCTTGAAGAGCGCGGTCGCGGCCGTCGTCGTGATGACGGCGGTGTGCTGGCGCGCTGCCTGGGCCGCCGCGGCCTCGCTGATGGCGAAGTGCTCGGGCGCCTCGTCGGCCGTGTTGGCATAGCCGGGCAGGTGGGCAATGGCATCGACGCCGGCCGCCAGCGCCGCGTCGAAGTCGGCTGCAGTCTCGACATGGGCGACGACGCGCAGGTTGTCGGCATGGGCCAGCCGGGTCAGCTCGCTGGCCGTGTCCGGCCGCAGGCCGAGGTGGCCGAACAGCGCTGGCTGCTGGCGCAGCTCGGGCCGCTCGCTGTGCGCCAGCACGATGCGTAGCCAGCTGCCGCCGCGCGCCTTGATGGCCGGCCATTGGGCGCGTGCCTGCTCGGGGCTGTCGACGAGGACGATCTGGTCCTGCGCCGTGGCGGCCTCGGCGCTGGCCTGCGGCAGCACGGCGGCTAGCGGATAGCCGTCGGGCGAGGTGATGCAGGCGGTGATGAAGCTGACTTCGGGCGCCGCCGGCGCGGCAGCCAGCGGGCGCACGTCGGCGACGCCGGCCGGGTCTCCGCACAGCATGGCTGCGTAGAACACGCCCTCGTCGATGTACCGGTCAGCGTACTGGCCCCAGCCCCAGGCGGTCTGCAGGTTGTGGTTGTGGGCCTCGGCCAGCGGGTTGATGAGCACCTGCTGACCGCGCAAGTCCATCTTGCGGTTGACCTTGGCCGGCTTCTTGGCGACGAATACGCCGTGCTCGACATAGAGGTTGCCGCGCTGGATCCGGTGGCCGTCGAACCAGCGGGCGTTCTTCAGCTCCCAGGACAGCGGGGCGCTGGCCTGGTAGGGCTGTTGCGGAGGAGGGGAGGTCTGGGCCTGTGAAAAAATACAGGTCAACAGCAGGCAGGCAATCAGGAATCTCAAGCGCGGGAACTCGGTCTTCGGGGGCCGCGAATCCTAGCCCGACCGCCTTCTTAGAATTCCGCTCCTATGTCCAGCCGTCCGTCCACCTCTCCCGCCACGTCACCCGCCGCCTACGGCGAAGCCTCTATCCGCGTCCTGAAGGGCCTGGAGCCCGTCAAGCAGCGGCCAGGCATGTACACCCGCACCGACAACCCGCTGCACTGCATCCAGGAGGTGATCGACAACGCCGCCGACGAGGCGCTGGCCGGTCACGGAAAGCGCATCGACGTGGTGCTGCACGTCGACGGCTCCATCTCCGTGGCCGACGACGGCCGCGGCATTCCGTTCGGTCTGCACCCGGAAGAGGGCGTGTCGGTCATCGAGATCGTCTACACCCGGCTGCATGCCGGCGGCAAGTTCGACAAGGGCTCGGGGGGGGCCTACAGCTTCTCGGGCGGCCTGCATGGCGTGGGTGTCAGCGTGACCAATGCGCTGGCCAAGCGGCTGGAAGTGGCGGTCTGGCGCGACAAGCAGGTCGCCGGCATCGCCTTCGAGCATGGCGACGTCGTCCAGCCGGTCGCCACGCGGCCTGCCGCCAGCGGTGACCGCAGGCAGGGCACTACCGTGCGCGTCTGGCCCGAGGCCAAGTATTTCGAGAGCACGGAGCTGCCGCGCCACGAGCTGGTGCACCTGCTGCGCTCCAAGGCCGTGCTGATGCCGGGTGTCACCGTCACGCTGAAGCTGGAGAAGACCGGCGAGACGACGACCTGGCTCTACAAGGCCGGCCTGCGCGACTACCTTGCGCAGTCGCTGAACGCCGACCCACTGATCCCGCTGTTCGAGGGCGAAGGCTTCGCCACGGCCGGCGAGAGCGAGAACTTCGCCGAGGGCGAGGGCGCCGCCTGGTGCGTCGCCTTCACCGAGGACGGCGCGCCGCTGCGCGAGAGCTATGTGAACCTGATCCCGACGGTGGCCGGCGGCACGCACGAATCGGGGCTGAAGGACGGCCTGTTCGGTGCCGTCAAGGGCTTCATCGAGATGCATTCGCTGCTGCCCAAGGGCGTCAAGCTGATGCCCGACGACGTGTTCTCGCGCGCCAGCTTCGTGCTGTCCGCGAAGGTGCTGGACCCGCAGTTCCAGGGCCAGACCAAGGAGAGGCTGAACTCGCGCGACGCACTGCGGCTGGTGTCGACCTACGTGAAGCCGGCGCTGGAGCTGTGGCTCAACCACCATGTGGAGCATGGCAAGAAGCTGGCCGAGCTGGTCATCAAGCAGGCGCAGACGCGCCAGCGCGCCAGCCAGAAGGTGGAAAAGCGCAAGGGCAGCGGCGTGGCCGTGCTGCCAGGCAAGCTGACCGACTGCGAGAGCCGCGACCTGACGCTGAACGAGGTCTTCCTCGTTGAGGGCGACTCGGCCGGCGGCAGCGCCAAGATGGGCCGCGACAAGGAGACGCAGGCCATCCTGCCGCTGCGAGGCAAGGTGCTGAACGCCTGGGAGGTCGAGCGAGACCTGCTGTTCAAGAACAACGAGATCCACGACATTTCTGTCGCGTTGGGCGTGGACCCGCATGGCCCCAACGACAGCCCCGACCTTTCCGGCCTGCGCTACGGCAAGGTCTGCATCCTGTCCGACGCCGACGTGGACGGCTCGCACATCCAGGTGCTGCTGCTGACGCTGTTCTTCCGCCATTTCCCCAAGCTGGTCGAGACCGGCCATGTCTTCGTTGCGCGCCCACCGCTGTACCGTGTGGATGCGCCGGCGCGTGGCAAGAAGCCGGCCGCCAAGCTCTATGCACTGGACGACGGCGAGCTGACCGCGACACTGGACAAGCTGCGCAAGGAAGGTGCCCGCGAGGGCTCGTGGAGCATCAGCCGCTTCAAGGGCCTGGGCGAGATGAACGCCGAGCAGCTGTGGGACACGACGCTGAACCCCGACACGCGGCGCCTGTCGCGAGTCGAATACGGTCAGCTGGACTTCTCCGCGACGGTGGAGGCGTTCAACAAGCTGATGGGCAAGGGCGAGGCCGCGTCGCGCCGAGAGCTGATGGAGTTGCACGGCGACGCCGTGGAGATCGACGTCTGATGCAGACCGTCTACAACGCCGGCCACGCGGCCCATGCGGCGACGCATGAGTTCTTCCGCGGCCGCCTCGTGCCGGCGTTCGAGGTCCCGGCGCGGGCCGACTACATCCTGCAGGAACTGAAGACGACCGGCCTGGGCGAGGTGCTGGCGCCGGTGGATCATGGCCGGGCGCCGCTGGAGCGCGTGCATGCGGCCCGCTACCTGCGCTTCGTCGAGGGCGCCCATGCCGAATGGCGGGCGCTGGGCGGCGAGGGTGATGCCTTCCCGGCCGTGTGGCCGGTGCGCTCGCTGCGCAGCGACGTGGAGCCGGCGAGCTTCGCGGCCCGCATGGGCCTGTATTCCATGGACAGCGGCACGCCGTTGACCGCTGGCAGCTGGGCCGCGGCCCAAGCCGGCGCCCAGGCCTCGCTGACGGGGCTGGACCTCGTGCTGGCCGGCCAGCGCGCGGCCTATGTGCTGACGCGCCCGCCCGGCCACCACGCCGGCGCCGATTTCTACGGCGGCTACTGCTTCATCAACAACGCGGCGGTCGCCGCCCAGGCGGCGCGCGACACCGGCCTGGCGCGTATCGCCATCCTGGACGTGGACTACCACCATGGCAATGGCACCCAGGCCATCTTCTATGACCGCGCTGACGTCTTCTACGCCAGCATCCACGGTGACCCGCGGACCGAGTTCCCGTTCTTCCTCGGCCATGCCGACGAGACCGGGGGCGGCGCGGGTATGGGCTGCAACGCCAACTTCCCGCTGCCGGTGGGCGTCGCCAACGACGACTGGTTCGCCGCGCTGGAGCAGGCGCTGGCCAGGCTGGCGGCCTACCGACCCGAACTGCTCATCGTGTCGCTGGGCGTCGATACCTATGGCGGCGACCCGATCTCCCACTTCAGGCTGGACGAGCCCGAGTTCCGCCGCATGGGCCGGCGCCTGGCCGCCTTTGGTGCGCCGACGCTGTTCATCCAGGAAGGTGGCTACGCGACCGAGGCCATCGGCCGCAATGTCGTCGCCGTGCTGACAGGCTTCGAGGGCGCATGAACCTGAGGCTGCGTCCGACCATGCTGTCCGACCTCGACTGGGTGGTCTCTGTCGAGCGCGACGGTGCCAACCTGCCCTTCATCACGCCCTGGGAGCGCCCGCAGCACGAGGGTGCCATCCGTTTCCCTGACTCGCGCCATTTCGTGGTCGAGGAGGGCGATGCGCTTGAGCGCATCGGCTTCGTCATCCTGCAGGGCTGCCGCAACCCCAACGGCTCGGTAGAGCTGAAGCGCCTGGTGCTGCAGCACAAGGGCCGGGGCCTGGGGCGGGCGGCAGTGCGTCAGCTCAAGGTCATGGCGTTCACGCAACTCAAGGCGCACCGCTTCTGGCTGGACGTGAAGTCGCTGAACACGCGGGCCTTCGAGCTGTATCGCAGCGAAGGCTTTGTCGAGGAAGGCCGGCTGCGCGAGAGCGTGCGCGTGACCATAGATGGCGCCGACGGCTACGACTCGCTGATCGTCATGTCGCTGCTGGACCGCGAGTACCAGGCGCGCGTCGCGCTCGGGATGGAGGCGGCATGAAGCGCCTCGCCGGGCTGTTGCTCGCTCTCGCCGGGCCGGCCCATGCCGACCTCTGGGGCTATGTCGATGCGAGCGGCGTGGCCCATTTCGCGCCGCGCCAGCTCGACGCGCGCTACGCCCCCGTGCTTGGCAGCGCCGGCCCGTTGCGCGTGCCCGGCAAGACCGACGCCGGCGCCCATATGCTGACCTGGCTGGACATCGCCCCCGAGGTCAAGGCCGTGCAGCCCTGGGTGCGCGAGGCCGCCGCCCGGCATGGCGTGGACGCCGAACTGCTGAAGGCCGTCATTGCGGTGGAGTCCGGCTACCAGCGCGGCGCCGTGTCGCCGCGCGGCGCGCTGGGCCTGATGCAGATCACGCCCGAGGCTGCCACACGCTACGCGACGCCGGCCGACGCCGCGCGGCTCATCGAGCCGCGCATCAACATCCACACCGGCGCACGCATGCTGGCCGACCTGATGCGCCGCTTCGGCCGCGTCGACGCCGCGCTAGCGGCCTGGAATGCCGGCGAGGGCGCCGTGCG
This sequence comes from Roseateles sp., assembly GCF_019237615.1. Taxonomy (GTDB): domain Bacteria; phylum Pseudomonadota; class Gammaproteobacteria; order Burkholderiales; family Burkholderiaceae_C; genus Pelomonas. The sequence continues at coordinate 132,339 of NZ_JAFAGT010000048.1, forward strand.
CCGCGCCGGCAACCGCGTGCCCGACATCGAAGAAACCCAGGCCCACGTGCATCTCGTTCTCGAGTTGTACTGGGCCCTGCTGCAGCAGAGCCAGCCGGCCCGCGCGCAGCGCTTGACCTTGCATCCATGAGTTCCCAGACCACCATCGACTTCACCGCCCCGACCGAGGGCGACGACAACGCGCTGACGCTGGCCGCCTACGCCCAGCAGGCCTATCTCGAATACGCGCTCAGCGTCGTCAAGGGCCGTGCGCTGCCCAGCTATGCGGACGGCCAGAAGCCCGTACAGCGCCGCATCCTGTACTCGATGCAGCGCCTGGGCCTGGGCTGGAGCGGCAGCTCTGGCGCCAAGCCCGTCAAGGGCGCCAAGGTGGTGGGCGATGTGCTGGGCAACTTCCACCCGCATGGCGACCAGTCGGTCTACGACGCGCTGGTGCGCATGGCCCAGGACTTCTCGCTGCGCTACCCGCTGATCGACGGGCACGGCAACTTCGGCAGCCGCGATGGCGACGGCGCCGCGGCGATGCGCTACACGGAAGCGCGGCTGGCCCCCATCGCCCGCCTGCTGCTGGACGAGATCGACGAAGGCACGGTGGATTTCCGCCTCAACTACGACGGCACGCAGCAGGAGCCCGTCGAGCTGCCGGCGCGCCTGCCCATGGTGCTTCTCAACGGCGCCAGCGGCATCGCCGTGGGCCTGGCGACCGAGATCCCCAGCCACAACCTGCGCGAGGTGGCCGCCGCCGCCGTCGCGCTGCTGAAGGACGACCAGCTCGCCGATGACGCGCTGTTCGAGCTGCTGCCCGGCCCCGACTTCCCCGGCGGCGGCCAGCTCATCAGCGCGCCGGAGGACATTCGCGCGGCCTACCTGTCGGGCCGCGGCAGCCTCAAGCTGCGCGCGCGCTGGAAGATCGAGGACCTGGCCCGCGGCCAGTGGCAGCTGGTCGTCACCGAGCTGCCGCATGGCACCAGCGCGCAGAAGGTGCTGGAGGAGATCGAGGAGCTGTCCAACCCCAAGGTCAAGGCCGGCAAGAAGACGCTGACCGCCGAGCAGTTGCAGCTCAAGGCCAGCCTGCTGACGGTGCTGGACGGTGTGCGAGACGAGTCCAGCAAGGACGCCGCCGTGCGCATCGTCTTCGAGCCCAAGAGCCGCACCGTCGAGCAGCAGGATCTCATCAATACGCTGCTGGCCCACACCAGCCTGGAGAGCAGCGCGTCGGTCAACCTGACCATGATCGGCGACGATGGCCGGCCCACGCAGAAGAGCCTGCGCCAGATGCTGACCGAGTGGATCGGCTTCCGGCAGACCACGGTGCGCCGCCGCACCGAGCACCGGCTGCAGCATGTCAACGACCGCATCCATGTGCTGGAAGGTCGGCAGCTGGTGCTGCTGAACATCGACGAGGTGATCCGCATCATCCGCGAGTCGGACGAGCCCAAGGCGGCGCTGATCGCGCGCTTCAACCTGAGCGACCGCCAGGCCGAGGACATCCTCGAGATCCGCCTGCGCCAGCTGGCGCGGCTGGAGGCCATCAAGATCGAACAGGAGCTGTCCAAGCTGCGCGACGAGCGCGCCAGGCTGGAGGACATCCTCGGCTCCGCCGCGACGCTGCGCCGCACCGTCATCAAGGAGATCGAGGCCGATGCCAAGCAGTACGGCGACGACCGCCGCACGCTGATCCAGGCCGAGAAGCGCGTCGTCGCCGAGGTCAAGATCGTCGACGAGCCGGTCACTGTCATCGTCAGCCAGAAGGGCTGGGTGAGGGCGTTGAAGGGCCACGAGGTGGACGTCGCCGCACAGACCTTCAAGGCCGGCGACGTGCTGTGGGGGGCGTTTCGCTGCCGCAGCGTCGATCCGCTGATCGTCGTCGGCGGCAATGGCCGCGTGTATTCGGTGCCCGTCTCGACGCTGCCGGGCGGGCGCGGTGACGGCCAGCCCATCACGACCATGATCGAGCTGGAAAGCGGTACGCAGATCGCGCATTACGTGGCTGGCGCGACGACGCAGCGCCTGGTCATGGCGGGCTCGACGGGCTACGGGCTGATCGCCCAGATCGGCGACCTGGTGGGCCGCCAGAAGGCCGGCAAGACGTTCCTCGCGCTGGACGATGGCGAAGCGCCGTTGCTGGCCCTGGTGCCGGGCGATGCCGTGGCCCTGCAGCTGGGCGTGCTGAGCGCTCAGGGTCGTCTGCTGGGCTTCGCGCTGGACGAGCTCAAGCACCAGCCCAAGGGCGGCAAGGGCCTGATGCTGATGGACCTGGAGGCCAAGGACAGCGTCGCGTCCATCGCATGCTTCACGACCCAGCTGCGCGTGCTCGGCAGCGGCCGCGGCGGCAAGCCGCGCGAGGAAGTGCTGAAGAACCAGTCGCTCGCAGCCCACGCGGCCAAGCGTGCGCGCAAGGGCAAGGCCGTCGACGGCCTGCAGAAGGTCGTCAGGCTCGCGGTCGATTGAAGAAGGATGCGCTCGAAAAACGTGTCAGCAAGCCGCGACTGGGCGCACAACTGACAGTTGCTAGCGGTCTATTTACATGCCGCAACAAGACGGGCGGCAACCCTCCCTAGGCCGAAGGGTGTCGCCAGGTTCTTGGAGACTTCGCTGCGTCGCAGAATGAATTTCGGCGGTTGTGCTTGACCGTCAAGTCAGGAGCTACGCAATGAAGTTGAAATCCATCGCCGCCGCCTCAGTGGTGGCATTGACCGCACTGAGCAGCCACGCTGCCAGCACGGACTGGGGGCAGCACGATCTGCTCGAGAGCGCCCTCGGCCTCACGGCCGGCGGGGTCATTTTTGATACCTTTTCCTTCTCGCTCGCCGTGCAGTCGGACGTTGCGAGCAGCGTGAGTTCGCTGGGCGCCGTAGGCGCAGGCACCTACAGCCTGTTCGCGGTGGGGGCGGACGGCGTGCTCGGCACGGCCGATGACATCGGCTTCGGCGCCTGGAACTTCGGTGGTGCGCCGACGGTGCATACCGTGTCGCTGGCTGCCGGCAACTACTACTACGCCGTCTTCGGCCTCGCGTCCGGCGCGGCGGCGTATTCCATCAACTCGGCGGCCGCAGCCGCGCCGGTGCCGGAGCCCGAGACCTACGCCCTGTTGGGCGCCGGCCTCGGCGTCATCGGCTTCGTCGTCTCGCGCCGCCGCCGCGAGGCCTGATCAGGGCTTGGGCGCAGCGCCGCCGATGTGGCGCTCCAGGAAGCGCTCCACGCGTCCCCAGAAGTCCACGTTGGTCTCCAGCGAGCGCCAGCCATGGCTCTCGTTGGCGTAGACGACCCACTCCAGGCCCTGGTAGCCCGCCACTTCCAGGGCCTTTTTCATGTCGAGGCCTTGCTGGATCTCGACGCGCCGGTCCTCGGCGCCATAGGCCATCAGCAGTGGCTGCTTGATCTGGGCGGCCAGCTTGACGGGTGCATTGGCGGCCAGCATTTCAGCGTCTTCCCGAGGGTCGCCGATCAGCAGCTTGAGATCGTTCTCCGCCCACATGCTCTCGATGTCGGTGCGGCTGCGCAGGAACATGGAGGCCGGGTCGGTGACACCTACCCACTCGAATCCGCAGCGGAACAGCTCCGGGTTGCGCGCAAGGCCCATCAGGGTGGCATAGCCGCCGTAGCTCGCACCGGCGATGCAGATACGCTTGCCGTCCGCCAACCCCTTGTCGACGGCCCATTTCGCTGCGTCGGCGAGGTCGGCCTGCATGGCCTGGCCCCATTGACGGCGACCGAGGTTTTCGTGGCGCCGGCCATAGCCAGCGCTGCCACGAAACTCGGGCTCGATGACGAGATAGCCGCGGTTCGCGAGAAACTGCGCCATCTCGTCCCAGTACCAGTGGTTGCCGCGCACCCAGGGGCCGCCGTGCACCAGCACGACCGCAGGTCGTGCGCCCGGCGGGCCCAGGGGCTTGGTCAGTTGCACGGGCATGTCCAGCCCGTCGCGTGTCTTCAAGCGCAGCACCTCGCGCGACGCCATGTCGGCGGCGTTCAGCCCCGGGCGGGAGCGGAACAGCGTCTTCAGGTTGCGGCTTTCGCGGTCATAGACGTAGATGATCACGGGTTGGCGGTCCGAGAGGGCACGGACCAGCACGCGCTTGTCCGTCAGGCAGTCGCTGCAGCTGAGGTGATTGACCGTGACCGGTAGCAGTTTGTCGACCTCCGCTTGCAGGGCTTTCATGCCGCGATCGAACCAGGCGGTGTCGGCCGCATCGGCCTCGTAGCGCAGCCCCAGCAACCGGCTGCCTTCGCGGTCGAGCACGAGTTCGCCGTTCCAGTCGTAACCTGGGATGCTCAACAGCGTCTGGCGCTTCTCGCCGGTGGCGCTTTGGCGCTGGACAATGCGGATGTCGCCACCGGATTCGGCAGCGTCGTGGTCCGCGACCACCAGGTCGCCGCCGGGCAACCGTGCCAGGGGAGCGGGCATGATGTCGATGCCGCGACGTCCCGAGCGCCAGAGCTTCCAGCGCTTGGTGTCCTCATCGAACAGGTGGACGCCGTAGCTGGCGCCCTCCTGGGTGATGCAGGCCTGGGGCTGGCCCTTGCGGTCCACCAGCCATTGCGCCACCCGGTGGGGCACGTTCTCGGTGATCAGCGTCACCTTGCCGGTGCGGGTGCTGAGACGCCCCAGTACCTCATGGCTGAATTCGCCGCCTTCGTCCCAGGTGTAGCGCTGGACGATGACGTCTTCGCTTCCATCGTCCAGCGCTCGCAGCAGGCGCCAGGTCCAGGGCAGCAGTTTGTCCACCGCCTCCTTCACGCGCGAACCGGTCTGGGCCTGGCCGGGGTTGATGTTGAAGCGAGTCGAGATCAGCTGCTTCACCTCGCCACTGGGCACGTCCAGCACCCACAGGCCCACGGAGATCGGCGTATCGCGCCGCTCGTGCCGCTGCCCGGCCTGGAAGACCAGGCGGGTCGGGCTGAGCCAGTGGACGCTCGCGATGTCGAGCCGGTCCACTGCGGCCACGACGTCGGTGGGGCTGTCGTCATCCAGCCGCGCCAGGGCCAGCTTGGTGCGCTCGCCGGGACGATTGACGAGCACCGCAACGCGACTCTGATCGGGTGACAGCACAGCCTGCTCGAACATCGGCGGGCTGAAGAAGGCCCCGATGGGCAACCTGGGCGCCTGGGCGCTGGCGACGAGGGACGAAAGCAGTGCCAGCAGCGCGCCGGCCTGTGCGATGAATTTCATGTCTTCTCCCTGATGAGGGGCGAAGGCTAATTCATCCCTCGATGGGGGCCTAGTCGTCGAAGCCCGGGGAGCGACGGCTCGGGAACACCATGCGGTGCGTCGCCAGCCTCGGCGTCATCGGCTTCGTCGTCTCGCGCCGCCGCCGCGAGGCCTGATCAGGGCTTGGGCGCAGCGCCGCCGATGTGGCGCTCCAGGAAGCGCTCCACGCGTCCCCAGAAGTCCACGTTCGTCTCCAGCGAGCGCCAGCCATGGCCCTCGTTGGGATAGACGATCCACTCCAGGCCCTGGTAGCCCGCCGCTTCCAGGGCTTTCTTCATGCCCAGGCCTTGGCCGATGGCGACACGCGTGTCTTCGACGCCGTAAGCCATCAGCAGCGGGCGCTTCAGCTTTGCAGCCAAGTTGATGGGCGAGTTATCGGCCAACATCTTCGCGTCGCTGACCGGATCACCAACCAGCAATGGCAGGTCATAACTCTTGTAGAGGTCGCCGATGTCCGTGCCGCTGCGGCTGTAGAGGAACTCCAACCCGGTGACGCCGGCCCATTGGAAGCCGCAGGCGAAGATGTCCGGGTCGCGGATCAGACCCATCAGGGTGGCATAGCCACCATAGCTGGCACCGGCGATGCAAATGCGCTTCGGGTCCGCCAAGCCTTTCTCGACTGCCCACTTGGCGGCGTCCGCCAGATCGGCCTGCATCGCCTGGCCCCATTGCTTGCGACCGCGGTTCTCGTGGGGCGCGCCGTAGCCGGTGCTGCCGCGGAACTCGGGCTCGATGACCAGATAGCCCCGATTCGCGAGCAACTGGGCCTGCCCTTCCCAGAACCAGTGATTGCCTCGCGTGCTCGGTCCGCCATGCACCAGCACGACGGCGGGGCGAGGTCCACTGGCGCCCAGCGGCTTGGTGAGCTGGATCGGTATCGACAGGCCGTCTCGCGCAGTGATGCGCAGCACCTCGCGAGGTGCCATGTCGGCCGGGTTGATCGTCGGCTGCGAGCGGAACAGGATCTTGAGGCTCGCGTCGTTGCGATCGTAGAGGTAGACGACCTCCGGCTGCCGGTCCGAGCGCGCCAGCACGAGCATGCGGTTGTCGTTGCGGCAGTCGTTGCATTGGATGCGATTGATGGTGTTCGGCAGCTTCTTGTCGATCTCGCCTTGCAGCGCCTTCATGTCGCGGTCGAACCAGGCCGTGTCGGCCGCATCGGCTTCGTAGGTCAAGCCCAGCAGCCGGTTGCTCTTGGGATCCAGGATGGCTGCACCGTCCCAGTCGTAGCCGGGGATGCTGATGAGCGTGTCTCCGCCACCGAGTTCGGTCGTCTTGAGGCGTCGCACGACACGGATGTTGTCGTTCGGACTGCCTTTGTCATAGGCGCTGACAAGGAGATCGCCACCCGTCAGCCGGGCCAGCGGGAAGGGCCATTCGTCGATGTTGCGCCGACCGGTGAGCCATCGCTTCCAGGACTTGGTGTCCTGGTCGAAGAGGTGGACACCGAAATTGGGGCCGTCGTAGGTGATGCACGCATAGGCCTTGCCGTTGCGGTCGACGGACCAGTGGCGGACGCGTGCAGGAACGTTCTCGGTTTCGAGCCTGAGTTTGCCGGTGCGCGTGTTCAGCCGAGCCAGCACAAAGTTGTCGATCTCGCCGGTGGCATCCCACTGGATGCGCTGCACCATCACATCCTCGCTGCCGTCGTCCAGTACCCGAACGACACTCCATTCCCAGGGCAGCAAGCGGTCGCCTTCCCTCTTGATGGGCGAATCCGACCGCCCCGGCCGCTGGTTGAACTGATCGTCGATGAGCTGCCTGACTTCGCCGCTGGGAACATCAAGCAGCCAGAGCCCGTTGGTGATGGGCTCGTCGCGCAGCTGGTTCGTCTGTCCTACGTGGAAGACCAGCCGCGTGGGCGTCATCCAGTGGGCGCTGACGACATCGCGCGTGCTCACGGCTGCCACCATCCGCGTGCTGTTGTTGTCGCTCAGGTCAACCATCGCGAGCTGGGTCCGCTCGCCAGGGCGGTTCACCAGCACCGCGATCTTGCTCAGGTCGGGCGACATCCGCGGCTCCGAGAACATCGGGGGCTGCACGAAGGCCTCAATGGGTAGCCGGGGCGCCTGGGCGCTGGCGACGAAGGACGAAAGCAGGGCCAGCAGCGCACCGGCCTGTGCAATGAATCTCATGTCTTCTCCCTGATGAGGGGCGAAGGCTAATTCATCCCTCGATGGGGACCTAGTCGTCGAAACCCGGGAAGCGCCGGCTCGGGAACACCATGCTGTGCGTCATGCGCACGACCACGCCATCCTTGAAGTGGACGTTGAAGCGCAGGCCGTAGCCCACCTGGTCGGGCTCGACGGTCCAGTCCCAGACGTCCTCGCCGCTGTTGCGGAAGAACACGCGCGTGCGTTCGTGGCCCAGCAGGCGGCTGACCTGCTCGGGCGTCATGCCCGGCTCGATGCGTGCTTGTCCGGCGGGCGAGAGGCCGTCAACGACGCCCTGCAGCCGGCCATCGGCGCCCAGGCGCACCATGTACGCGTGCCTGCCCATGGGCTGGCTGGAGTACTCCAGCGTGCGCCCGCCGTCGGCCTCGGGCCAGACCCGCACCGGCGCGCCGTAGAGCGCCACGATGTCGGCCTCGCGGCTGCTGCCCGGCTGCAATCGTGCATCGCGGTCGGGCGTGGCACAGCCGGCCAGCAGCGCGATGCAGAAGGCGAGGGCGGCGAGGCGCATGGCGGATCTCAGTGTTGGGCGAGGGCCTTCGCGCATTCGACGACCAGGCCCGGGCCCTTGTAGATGAGGCCGGTGTAGACCTGCACAAGGTCCGCGCCGGCCTGAATCTTTGCGCGCGCGTCGGCGCCGCTCATCACGCCACCGACGCCGATGATGGGGTAGCCCGCCGGCAGCGCGGCACGCAGCAGCCGGATGACGTGGTTGCTGGCCTCGAAGACCGGGGCACCGGACAGGCCGCCCGTCTCGCCCGCGTGCGCCAGCCCCTGCACCTTGTCGCGGGCGATGGTGGTGTTGGTGGCGATGACACCGTCAATGCCGTTGGCCGTCAGCGTGCGCGCGATGACGGCAACCTGGTCCTCCTCCAGGTCCGGCGCGATCTTCACGAACATCGGCACGCGCCGGCCGCTCTGCAAGTCGAGCCGCTGCTTGGCGCTCTGCAGCGCGCCCAGCAGTGCGTCCAGCGCCGCGTCGCTCTGCAGCGCGCGCAGGTTTTTGGTGTTGGGGCTGGAGATGTTGACGGTGATGTAGTCGGCATGTGGGTGCACACCCTCCAGGCCCAGCAGGTAGTCGTCGGCCGCGTTTTCAATGGGCGTCGCGGCGTTCTTGCCGATGTTCAGGCCCAGGATGCCGCCGGCCTGGCGGAAGCTGCGCGCACGCTTCACGTTGGTGACGAAGCTCTGCAGTCCTTCGTTGTTGAAGCCCAGGCGGTTGATCAGCGCCTGGGCCTCGGGCAGGCGGAACATCCGCGGCTTGTCGTTGCCGGGCTGGCCTTTGGGCGTCACGGTGCCCACCTCGATGAAGCCGAAGCCCATGGCGCCCAGGCCGTCGATGCAGCGGCCGTTCTTGTCCAGGCCGGCAGCAAGGCCGATGCGGTTGGGAAAGCGCAGGCCGGCGATCGTCACCGGGGCGCTGACGCGTTCACCGCACCACAGCCATTGAGCAGGCGTGTTCTGCAGTCGGGCGATGCCGTCCAGCGTCAGTTCATGGGCGTGCTCGGCGTCCAGGCCGAACAGGAAGGGGCGGGCGAGGGCGTAGGGGATCAGGGGCATGCCGGCATTGTCTCTTCGCGGTCCCAGGGCGGCACCTCACCCATCTTCTCCAGCATGAAGTCGATCAGCGCCCGCACCTTGGGTGCCGGGTGGCGGCTGGGCAGGTAGACGGCGTAGAGCGTGTCGGCGTCGGCCAGGCCGCCCACCGGCTGCCAGCCGGGCAGCAGCGCACGCAGCCGGCCGGCGCGCAGGTCGGCGCCTATGGCGTAGGTGGGCAGCACAGCCAAGCCCATGCCGGCCAGCGCCGCCACGCGCAGCGACTCGCTGCTGTTGGCCGTGATGCCGCTCTCGAAGCGCAGCGTTCCGCCGGTCTGCACGTCGGCCTCGCCCAGCCCCGCGTGGTGAAAGCGCCAGCGGTCGGGCGACTGTAGGTAGCCAAAGCGCAGGCAGCGGTGGCCGGCGATGTCGGCCACCGTCTGCGGCTCGCCGTGGGCCGCGAGATAGGCCGGTGCCGCGCAGAGCACGAAGCGTATGGCCGCCAGCCGCCGCGCCACCAGCCCGTCGGAGGGCTTGCGCGTCAGCCGGAGCACCACGTCGAAACCTTCCTCGGCCAGGTCCACGTAGCGGTCGTTCAGGCCCAGCACGACGTCCAGCTGCGGATGGCGCGCGCAGAACTCGGCCAGCAGCGCCGTGAACTGCAGGTTGCCAAAGGCCGTGGACACCGACATGCGCAGCACGCCGCGCGGCTCGTCGCGGCGGCCGGCCAGCTCGGTCTCCAGCGCCAGCGACTCGTCGAGCAGCCGTATGGCCCGCTCGTAGACGGCGCGCCCCTCTGCCGTGGGGCTGACGCTGCGCGTGGTGCGGTGCAGCAGTCGCGCGCCGAGCTGGTCTTCCAGCCGCACGACCTGCTTGCTGACGGCGGACTTCGTCGTGCCCAGCAGCCGCGCCGCGCCCGAGAAACCGCGGGCGTCGACGACGCGGGCAAAGGCTTGCAGGTCTTCGAGGCGCCCCATGACTGTGCTCCGTTTGGAAACTCTAAATATGCTTTTTGCTGGATTGTGTCCTGCAATGTTGATTCCTAGAGTCGCGTCCTGCCTCTTCAAGGAGTTGCGCCATGTCCACGTTGACGCCCGGCCTGCCGGCCCGTTCGTTCCCGCCCGGCCCGCTTGAGCGGCTGCTAGCCGCGGTCGCCGCGTCCAGCCTGCCGCTGCTCTTCATCCTGCTGTGGAGCAGCGGTTACGTGGCCGGCAAGCTGGCGTTGCCGCATACCGGGCCGCTGATGTTGTTGACGCTGCGCTTCGGCCTCGCCGCCGCCGTGCTGATCGCCGTCGCGCTGGCCACCGGCGCCCCCTGGCCGCACCGCGCGCGGGCCTGGGGGCATCTGGCCATCGTGGCCCTGCTCATGCAGGTGCTGCACTTCTCCTGCATCTACTTCGCGCTGCAGTGGGGGCTGAGCGCCGGCGTGGCCGGGCTGCTGATCGGCCTGATGCCGCTGGCCACCGCCCTGGGTGCGCACCTTTGGCTGGCCGAGCGACTGAACCTGCGCCAGGCCCTGGGCCTGCTGGGCGGCCTGGTGGGCGTGGCCTGGGTGGTAATGGACAAGCCGCTGGGCGGTGCCTGGCCCGCCTATGCGGCGGCCGGCCTGGGCCTGCTGGGCCTCGTCGCCGGCACGCTGTACCAGAAGCGCTACTGCGCCCACATGGACCTGCGCAGCGGCGCCGGCATCCAGATGGCCTTGTCCGCGCTGGCTGTCGGACTGGTAGCGGGGCCCAGCGAGCATTTCGTGGTCGACTGGACGCCGGAACTGGTCGGTGCCTGGCTGTGGCTGGGCCTGGTCAACTCCATCGCCGCCTTCAGCCTGATGTTCGTCATGATCCGCCGCGGCCAGGCGGGGCAGGTGGCAAGCCTGTTCTTCCTGATCCCCGGCGTGTCGGCGTTCATGGGCTTCATCACCCTGGGCGAGCGGTTGTCGCCGTTGGCGCTGGCGGGCTTTGCGTTGTCGGCCCTGTGCGTGGCGGCTGCGGCGCGGCGGTGAGGGCCGCGACGCCCGCGCAGTCGCGGATCATCAACTGCACCAGCAGGTCCGCCTGGGCGGCCTGCATCCAGGCCGAACTGCGCAGCAGCAGACCCAGGCGCCGGGCGTGCGGGCCGCTGTCGGACAGCAGGTGGACCTCGAAGACGCGCTCGGCCTTGTCGAAGCTGATGCCGACGTGCATGCCCGGTGCCAGCGCCTGCTCGAAGCGCTCGCGCTGCGGGCCGCCGCTTCGCACGACGCGCAGCGTGCACGCCTCGTCCAGCGCGAAGCGGCTGCGTTCGCCGCGCAAGGCCTTGGCGCCCAGCGCGTCCAGCGCCTGCAGCCGCTGCGCGTTGCCGATGTCGAAGGGGTTGGGCGGCACGGTGTCTTCGCTGGGATAACCGTCGCAGGCGCACAGCAGCAGCGCGGCGACGGCGACCGAGAGCCGGACGGTGATGGGGTAACGGAGGACGGCCATCGCGTCACGCCGCCTTGACGGCCGGCTCGGTGGCCGGCTCCTGCAGCCGCGTCGCCAGCACCTTGTCTATGGTCTTGCCGTCCATGTCGACGATCTCGAGGCGCCAACCCTCCCAGTCGACGGTCTCGGCCACGCGCGGCAGGCGGCCGGTCAGCAGCATCATCATGCCGCTGAGCGTGTGGTAGCGGCCGCGCTCCTCCTCGGGCACGGCGTCCAGCGCCAGCCTGTCCTTCAGCTCGGGCACCGGGATATGCCCGTCCAGCAGCCATGAGCCGTCGTCGCGCTGCACGGCCCAGGCCTGCGCCGGGTCGCGCGGCTGGAACTCGCCGGTGATGGCCTCCACCAGATCCTGCAGCGTCACCAGTCCCTGGATCTCGCCGTACTCGTCGATGACGAAGGCCATGTGCACGTTGCTGCCGCGGAAGTTCTCCAGCAGCTCCATGCCGGTTAGCGTCTCGGGCACGTAGAGCGGCGCCTCCATCCCGGCCTCGGGCAGCAGCGGCTCGCCGCGCAGCTGGCGCGTCAGGATCTGGCGCGCGCTCACCACGCCGGCGATGTCGTCCAGGCCGCCGCGCACGACCGGGAAGCGCTCGTGGTGCGAGGCCGCCAGCACGGCCAGGTTGTCATCGATGCCGTGGTCCAGGTCCAGGCAGACGATGTCGGCGCGCGGCACCATCAGCGATGCGATCTGGCGGTCGTCGAGGCGGAACACGTTGCGCACCATGGTGTGCTCGTGGGATTCGATGACACCGGCGCTCGTGCCCTCGGCCAGCAGCGCGTGGATCTCCTCCTCTGTGACGGCGGACCCGCCCTGGTCGCGCACGCCCAGCACGCGCAGCAGCGCGTTCGTCGATCCCGCCAGCAGCGCGACGAAGGGCCGGGCGGCGATGGCCAGTGCCGAGATGGGCCGGGCCACCAGGCGGGCCACCAGCTCCGGGTGCGACTGGCCCAGGCGCTTGGGCACCAGTTCGCCCAGCACGATGGAGAAATAGGTGATGACGACGACGACCAGGCCCGTGGCCGTGCCGCTGGCATAGGCAGCGGGCAGGCCCAGGCCCAGCAGCCGCTCGGCAAGCGGGCCGGCCAAGGCGGACTCGCCGACGATGCCGTTGAGCACGCCGATGGACGTGATGCCGATCTGGATGGTGGAGAGGAAGCGCGTCGGGTCGGCGCCGAGTTGCAGCGCGAGGGCGGCGCTACCGTCGCCCTCGTCGATGAGGCGTTGCAGCCGCGCCTTGCGGGCGGTGACCAGGCCGATCTCGGACATCGCGAAGACGCCGTTGACCAGGATGAGGGCAAGCAGGAGGGCTATTTCCATGAGGGGAGGGGGCGGGGCCCCGAAAGGTGCGCATGCGGGCCGCCCTCGCCGCGGAGGGCGGGGGCGCTGGGAACGGCGAGAGGCAGGCGCGGGCGGGCCGCACCCGCGTCAGGCGCGGTCGTTCCGGCAGGGCGGGCGCAAGGGCTGCGCGAGCGGGGCGTCGAGGGCGAGGCGCCGGCCCAGGCTGGGCGGTGCGACCGGCGGCTGCGGTGCCGCGACGGCCGCCGGATGCGGCAGGCAGTGGTCGGACACGTCGTCCGTCGTGTCGCCGAGTTCCGCGATCAGCACCGTGACGTCGGCGGCCGGTGCCCCAGTGCGGGATTGCGCGGCTCCGTCGTCTTCGACGAACGGCAGCGTGCCAATGGCCGCCAGGCCGTAGGCCGGCAGCAGCAGGGCGATGACCAGGAGTCGGAACCAGCGGCGCACGCGCGGATTCTAGGGGCGTCGCCCGGGCCCGCCCGTGCAGGGCGGCGGCCAAGCGGTGACAATGGCGGGCTTGCCTGGAGCCCTGTGATGAAACCTTTGGACGACCCCCGCCACGACCGTGAAGCCGGCTCCCGCGACGAGACGCGCGACATCACGCGCACCGACGACACCCGCATCGGCGCGGTGCGCGCGCTGATCAGCCCGGCGCTGCTGTTCGAGGAATTGCCGGTGCCCGACGCGGCGCTGGAACTTGTCGAGCAGGCGCGCCAGGAGATCAGCAACGTGCTGCACGGCCGCGACGACCGCCTGCTGGTCATCGTCGGTCCCTGCTCCATCCACGACCACGACCAGGCGATGGACTACGCCCGGCTGCTGAAGGCGGCGCGCGACGAGCTCAAGCGCGACCTGCTCATCGTCATGCGCGTCTATTTCGAGAAGCCGCGCACCACGGTGGGCTGGAAGGGCTATATCAACGACCCGCGGCTGGACGGCAGCTTCCACATGAACGAGGGGCTGCGCCTGGCCCGCCAGCTGCTGCTGGACGTCAGCAGCCTGGGCCTGCCGGCCGGCACCGAGTTCCTGGACCTGCTGTCGCCGCAGTACATCTCCGATCTCATCGCCTGGGGCGCCATCGGCGCGCGCACGACGGAAAGCCAGAGTCACCGCCAGCTCGCCTCGGGCCTCTCCTGCCCGGTGGGCTTCAAGAACGGTACCGACGGCGGCGTCAAGGTCGCCAGCGATGCCGTGCTGGCTGCCAGCAGCGCCCATGCCTTCATGGGCATGACCAAGATGGGCACCGCCGCCATCTTCGAGACGCGTGGCAACCAGGACTGCCACGTCATCCTGCGCGGCGGCAAGGCGCCCAACTACGACGCGGCCTCGGTGAGCGCGGCCTGCGAGTCGCTGAAGGCCTCGGGCCTGCGCGAGCAGGTCATGATCGACTTCTCGCACGCCAACTCCAGCAAGAAGTACGAGCGCCAGGTGGATGTGGGCCGCGACGTGGCGGGCCAGATCGCCGGCGGCGACGCGCGCATCACCGGCGTCATGATCGAGAGCCATCTGCAGCCGGGCCGCCAGGACCTGGCAGCGGGGCAGACCCGGGCCGACCTCAAGCCCGGCGTGTCCATCACCGACGCCTGCCTGGGCTGGGCCCAGACCGAGCCGTTGCTGCGCGAGCTGGCTGCGGCAGTGCAGAAGCGCCGCGGCTGAAGCGGCGCATCCACGCGAAAATCCCGATATGAACCAAGACCAGCTCAAGCAACTCGTCGGCCGCGCCGCCCTTGAATACGTCCCCGCCGGCCAGGTCCTCGGCGTCGGCACCGGCTCCACGGTGGACTGCTTCATCGACGCCCTGGCCGGCAGCGGCGTGGTCATCCCCGGCGCGGTGTCCAGCTCGGAGCGCTCGACGCAGCGCCTGCTCAAGCATGGCATCCGCGTACTCGACGCGGCCGAGGTGACGGAGCTGGCCGTCTACATCGACGGCGCAGACGAGATCGATGGCCGGGGCTTCATGGTCAAGGGCGGCGGCGCCGCGCTGACGCGCGAGAAGATCGTCGCCGACCTGGCTCGGACCTTCGTCTGCATCGCCGATGCGTCCAAGCTCGTCGCCACGCTGGGCAAGTTCCCGCTGCCGGTGGAGATCATCCCGATGGCTGCGGCCCAGCTGACGCGGCGCTTCGCCAAGCTGGGAGGCGACGCGAAGCTGCGTGCGGGCGTCGTCACCGACAACGGCGGTCACATCCTCGACGTGACGGGCCTATCCATCACTGATCCGCTGGCCTTCGAGGCCGAGGTCAACCAATGGCCCGGCGTCGTCACGGTGGGCGTGTTCGCGCGCCACAAAGCGCAGGTCTGCCTGCTGGGCGGCGCGGACGGGGTGAGAACGCTGAAGTTCTGAGCCCGGTGTTCGGGGGCTGAACGACAAGGGCGCCCTTGTCGTGTACAGCCCGCAGACCTTAGAAGGTCTCCCAGTCGCCGTCGTTGGCGGTCGCTGCAGGTGCCGGCACGGGCGCGGGCCGCGGCGCGGCAGCGGGCGAGGCCTTGGGCGCGGTCACGGCCATTGTTGCCGCTGCGACGGGCTTGACGGCCGGCTTGGCTGGCGTGGGCTTGGGCATGGGCTTGGGCTTTGTTGCCGTCATCGCCGGCGCCTTGGCGGCCGGCGCGCGGGCTGCCGAACCGCCCAGCCTGAACACGGCTATGGCCTCGGTCATGCGGGCCGACTGTTCGCGCAGGCTCTCGGCCGCGGCGGCGGATTCCTCCACCAGCGCGGCGTTCTGCTGAGTCATCTGGTCGAGCTGCACGACGGAGCCGTTGACGACGGCGATGCCCTCGCTCTGCTCGCGCGCCGCGGCGCTGATCTCGCCGATGATGTCGGTCACGCGCTGCACGCTGCTGACGATCTCGGTCATCGTCGCGCCAGCGTTCTGGACCAGCGCGGTGCCGCTCTCGACGCGCTCGGTGCTCGCGCCGATCAGGCTCTTGATCTCGCGCGCGGCCTCGGCCGAGCGCTGCGCGAGCAGGCGCACCTCGCCGGCGACGACCGCGAAGCCGCGGCC